>JAEUOT010000043.1 GCA_016790705.1 Hydrogenophaga sp. | reverse complement strand
TCGAGCTCAAGGGCTTGATCACGGTCAAGGACATCACCAAGCAGACCAGTTTCCCCAACGCCGCGCGCGACAGCCAGGGCAAGCTGCGCGTCGGCGCTGCCGTCGGCGTGGGCGAGGGCACCGAGGAGCGGGTCGAGGCGCTGGTGCGCGCCGGCGTCGACGTGCTGGTGGTCGACACCGCGCACGGCCACAGCGCCGGCGTGATCGAACGGGTGCGCTGGGTCAAGAAGAACTACCCGCAGGTGGATGTGATCGGCGGCAACATCGCCACCGGCAGCGCCGCGCTGGCGCTGGTCGAAGCCGGCGCCGACGGCGTCAAGGTCGGTATCGGCCCCGGCTCCATCTGCACCACCCGCATCGTCGCCGGCGTGGGCGTGCCGCAGATCATGGCCATCGACAACGTCGCCACCGCGCTGCAAACCACCGGCGTACCGATGATTGCCGACGGCGGCATTCGCTACAGCGGCGACATCGCCAAGGCCATCGCGGCCGGGGCCAACACCGTGATGATGGGTGGCATGTTCGCCGGCACCGAAGAGGCGCCGGGCGAGATCGTGCTGTACCAGGGCCGCAGCTACAAGAGCTACCGCGGCATGGGCTCGATTGGCGCCATGCAGCAGGGCAGCGCCGACCGCTACTTCCAGGAAAGCAGCACCGGTAACCCGAACGCAGACAAGCTGGTGCCCGAAGGCATCGAAGGCCGCGTGCCTTACAAGGGTTCGGTTGTTTCAATCATCTTCCAGATGGCCGGTGGCCTTCGCGCCTCCATGGGCTACTGTGGCTGCCCGACCATCGAGCACATGCGCGCCAAGGCGGAGTTCGTCGAGATCACCTCGGCCGGCATCCGCGAAAGCCATGTGCACGACGTGCAGATCACCAAGGAAGCACCGAACTACCGCGCGGACTGACCGGTCCCGCTCCTCAGGCCGTCCACCGAGACGGCCTTTTTCTTTTCCCTGCAGCCCATTCCAACGCCATGCAGCACCAGAAAATCCTCATCCTCGATTTCGGCTCCCAGGTCACCCAGCTGATCGCCCGCCGCGTGCGCGAAGCCCACGTGTATTGCGAAGTGCATCCCTGCGATGTCAGCAGCGAGTGGGTGCGTGAGTTCGCCGCCGATGGCCAACTCAAAGGGGTGATCCTCTCGGGCAGCCACGCCAGCGTCTACGAGGTGGACGACAAGGCTCCGGAGGCGGTGTTCGAACTCGGCATCCCCGTGCTGGGCATCTGCTACGGCATGCAGACCATGGCGCAGCAACTGGGTGGCAAGGTCGAGGCCGGCAAGACGCGCGAGTTCGGCTATGCCGAGGTCCGTGCCCGCGGCCACACGGCCCTGCTCAAGGACATCGCCGACTTCACCACGCCCGAAGGCCACGGCATGCTCAAGGTCTGGATGAGCCATGGCGACAAGGTCACCGAGATGCCGCCGGGCTTCAAGCTGATGGCCAGCACCGATGCCTGCCCGATCGCCGGCATGGCCGACGAATCGCGTGGCTACTACGCGGTGCAGTTCCACCCCGAAGTCACGCACACGGTGCAGGGCAGGGCGCTGCTGGAGCGCTTCGTACTGGAGATCTGTGGCACGCGACCCGACTGGATCATGCGCGACCACATCGAGGAAGCGGTGCAGAAGATCCGCGAGCAGGTGGGCGACGAGGAGGTCATTCTGGGCCTGTCCGGTGGTGTGGATTCTTCAGTGGCCGCGGCCCTGATCCACCGCGCCATCGGCGACCAGCTGACCTGCGTGTTCGTCGACCACGGCCTGCTGCGCCTGCACGAAGGCGACATGGTGATGGACATGTTCGCCGGCAAGCTGCACGCCAAAGTCATCCGCGTGGACGCCAGCGAGCTGTTCCTCGGCCAGTTGGCCGGTGTGACCGACCCCGAGAAGAAGCGCAAGATCATCGGCGGCCTGTTCGTCGACGTGTTCAAGGCCGAGGCCGCCAAGCTCAAGGGCGACGGCGCCAAGGGCGCCAAGTGGCTGGCCCAGGGCACCATCTACCCCGATGTGATCGAGTCCGGCGGCGCCAAGAGCAAGAAGGCCGTGACCATCAAGAGTCACCACAACGTGGGCGGCCTGCCCGAACAGCTGGGCCTGAAACTGCTGGAGCCGCTGCGCGACCTGTTCAAGGACGAGGTGCGCGAGCTGGGCGTGGCGCTGGGCCTGCCGCACGACATGGTTTACCGCCACCCGTTCCCGGGCCCGGGCCTGGGTGTGCGCATCCTGGGCGAGGTGAAGAAGGAATACGCCGAACTGCTGCGTCGGGCCGACGCCATCTTCATCGAGGAGCTGCGCTCGACCATCGACCACCACAGCGGCAAGAGCTGGTACGACCTGACCAGCCAGGCCTTCACCGTCTTCCTGCCGGTCAAGAGCGTGGGCGTGATGGGCGATGGCCGTACCTACGACTACGTGGTGGCACTGCGCGCCGTGCAGACCAGCGACTTCATGACGGCGGACTGGGCCGAGCTGCCGTACGCGCTGCTCAAGAAGGTGTCCAGCCGCATCATCAACGAGGTCCGTGGCATAAACCGAGTGACCTACGACGTGAGCTCCAAGCCGCCGGCGACCATCGAGTGGGAATGAGTCAAGATCGTCCCAAGGTGTTTCGGAACATCCCAGGAAAACCCGATTTCGCTGCAGGGACAAGGACTTAGCGTTTCATAGCGTCCCATCGAATCCCAGGGCGTCCCAGGCGGTCTGACGGTTGACCTGACGGTATCCGGGCACCTAAGCTGGCAGGCCTGCAGCGATACCGTCAGACCCCATGACGGTATCTCGGTCCTGCGACAAGCAACGGATCGGAGACCTCATGGACACCTTGGTGGAACGGGCGCGGGTTGGGCTGGCGAGCGCGAGAACACGCCATGGATTGACGGAAGCAAAACTGCGAGAACTGCTGCCGGGTGAACGGGCCTACAAGGTCAGCGACGGAGGCAACGGTCTGTACGTCGTGGTCTCGCCCAGCGGCAGTAGGTCCTTCCGCTATGACTATCGATTGAGCGGCCGACGCGAGACGTTGACCATCGGACGCCATGAACCGGTTGCTCGCTATGCCCAGCGATCTCACTTGGCCTATGGCATGGATGTGACGCTGGAGGAAGCGCGCCTGCTGCTGGCTCGTGCGCGGGTTGATGTCAGTTCTGGGCGGTCGCCAGCTCGTGCCAAGGTTGAGCAGCGGAGCGAAGTCGCCGACGCCATGAGCTTTGGGCGCTGGGTGGCGCGGTACTTTGAATTCAAGTCCGACACTAAGAGCGGCGCCGAGCGGCTGGCCGACAGCACACTGGCGCTACGGCGATCGATCTATGACCGCATCTTGGCTGGTCCGTTCGGGAAGCTGAATCTTGATGAAATCAAGCCGATTGCACTGGGGGAGTTGCTCGACCGCGTAAAGACTGAACGAGGCCCAGGTCCAGCAGTACACGCCAGGGAACTGGTTTTGCAGGTCTACCGGTTTGCCAATGGCAAAGGCGTCGATAAAGCCAATCCGGCGGAAGCGCTCGCTCGGAAGGCCTACGCGACGTTTGTCCCGCGCGAGCGCAACTTGAATCGACATGAAATCAAGACGTTGCTCGACGGTCTGGAGATGACTGGGACTGCGCCGACACTGCGGTTGGCAGTCAGGTTCTTGCTGCTAACGGGTGTGCGCAAAGGAGAGTTCATCGGGGCTACTTGGGCAGAAGTGGACTGGGAACGGGCACAGTGGCTGATCCCAGCCGAGAGGATGAAGGCAGGCAAACCACACACGGTGTATTTGGCCGAGCAGGCCCTGGACATACTGACAACGCTTCGGACCTGTTTCCCGTCGAGCGACTTTCTCCATCCAAGCCGGTATGACTCCGCCGAGCCGATCAGCCAGGCCACGCTGAACCGGACGATCGCCGCTTCGGTGGACCGGATCAACAAGGATCGAACACCCAGTCAGGAGCTGTTTCTGCCAGTGTCTGTGCACGATCTACGCCGAACGTTCTCGTCACGCCTCAACGACGCGCTTTTCCCGGAGGCATTGGTGGAAGCCTGCCTAGCACACCAGAAAAAAGACCTAGTCGCAGCGGCCTACAACCACGCTCGCTTGTCCGGGCCTCGGCGAGTCCTCATGCAGGTATGGGCGGACATGGTGGATTGCTGGATGCGCGGGGAATCCGCGAGGGAGGTCATCGTCAGGGGCAAGGCGAAGATCGACGCGGCGGCGCACGACGCAGAAGGCATGAACCTGTAGGCGGGCGCAATATCTGGCTACGCGCCTGGGAGCGCCTGGGTCGGACACACAGCTGCCTCGAAAGCGTCACGAGAGTTTCACTGTTGTTGTCGATGTTCAAGGGACTGTTCAACCCTTCAGAGACCATTGTGAAATCACAGACAACACGCCCCAGCGATCTCTTCAACGACGAGAACTCCAACACCAGCGCCAACCCGCACTTTGAAGAAGTTCTGGGCAGCCGCCTGAGCCGCCGCAGCCTGTTCCGCGGCGCTGGCCTGGCCGCCACCGCGCTGGGCGCGACCGCTGTGACCGGTTGCGCTACCACCGGCAGCGGCGGAAGCGTCGCCTCTGTGGACCGCCTGGGCTTCAAGCCCGTGGCCAAGAGCACCGCCGACAAGGTGATCGTCCCCGAGGGCTACACCGCCCAAATCATCTACGCCTTGGGTGACCCGCTGGCCGCTGGCGTGCCGGCCTACAAGAACGACGGTACCGATGCGCAATTCGAGCAACGCGCCGGTGACCACCACGACGGCATGGAATGGTTCGGACTGGACGCTTCGGGCAAGCCTTCTGACAACTTCAACAGCCGCGGCATCCTGGGCGTGAACCACGAAGCCACCACCGACGAAAAACTCGCCTCCTTCTTCATCCACGCCAACGGCGGTGCCTCCACGCTACCCCGCCCCGCTGGGGAAGTGGACAAGGAACTGGCGATTCACGGCCTGTCCTTCGTCGAAGTGCAGGCCAGCGGCAAACAGTGGGCCTACAAGCCCACCTCGCCGTTCAACCGCCGCATCACCGCCATGACCCCGGCCGTCATCCACGGTCCGGCCCGCGGCAGCGAACACCTGGTGACCAAGTTCAGCGCCGACGCGACCCTGTGCCGCGGCACGCTGAACAACTGCGGCACCGGCAAGACGCCCTGGGGCACCTTTGTCAGCGGTGAAGAGAATTGGTTCGGCTACTTCTCTCGCGACGCCAAAGACGACGACGCACGCAAGAAGGACAAGCAGGTGCAAGGCCTCAAGCGCTATGGCCGCAACGCCGGTGCCGCCAGCCGCCACGGCTGGGAAAGCGCTGGCCCGCAAGACCAGTACGCCCGCTGGAACAACAGCGCCATCGGCGCCTCGGCCAAAGAGGACTACCGCAACGAGATGAACACCTTCGGCTATGTGGTCGAGGTGGACGCCTACGACACCGCCGCCCCGATGCGCAAGCGCACCGGCCTGGGCCGCTTCGCACACGAGAGCGTGGCCTTTGCCAAGCCGGTGGCGGGCCAGCCCATCGTCTGCTACATGGGCGACGACGCACGCAACGAATACATCTACAAGTTTGTGTCCGCAGCCCAGTGGGACCCGAAGGACGCCAGCCCGGCCAACCGCCTGGCCGCAGGTGACAAGTACCTGGACAAGGGCACGCTGTTCGCCGCCCGCTTCAAAGACGACGGTACCGGCGTGTGGCTGGAACTGTCAATGGACAACCCGAAGATTGCCAACAGCTCGTACTTCGAGTTTAGGAGCAATGCCGACATTGCCATCTTTACGCGTTTGGCCGCCGATGCTGCTGGCGCGACCAAGATGGACCGCCCCGAGTGGGGTGGGGTGCACCCGCGGACCGGCGAGTTCTACAGCACGCTGACCAACAACAGCAGCCGCACGCTGGAGAAGATCGACGCCGCCAACCCGCGCGTCTACACCGATATGAAGGGCAGCAAGGAGCAGAAGGGCAACGTCAACGGTCACATCGTGCGCATGGCCGACACATCGCCCACCAGCACCGCCTTCAAGTGGGACATCTACGTGTTTGGCGCCGAGGCAGGCGCCGACAAATCCAGCGTCAATCTGTCGAACCTGACCGACGAGAACGACATGTCCTCGCCCGACGGCCTGGTGTTCAGCCCGGCCACCGGCATCTGCTGGATCCAGACCGACGATGGCGCCTACACTGACCAGACCAACTGCATGATGCTGGCCGCAATCCCCGGCAAGCTCGGCGACGGTGGTCCTCGCACAGTGAAGCAGGGCGACAAGGAAGTCACTACCTACGTGGGCAAGACCCCGACGCCTACTACGCTGGCACGCTTTCTGGTCGGCCCCCGCGACTGCGAGATCACGGGCTGGTGCGAAACGCCCGACGGCCGCGCTGTGTTCATCAACATCCAGCACCCGGGGGAGAACACCGCGATGGCGGATGTGAACGACCCGTCCAAATACACCAGCCAGTGGCCGACCAACGCCGGCTACGGCGCCGGCAAACGCCCGCGTTCGGCCACCATCGTCATCACCAAGAACGACGGCGGCTTGATCGGGGCGTGAAGTTGGTTTGTGTGGGTTTTCAGCCCGCTTCGGCGGGCTTTTTTGTTGATGGCTGGCCGGTCGCTTTCAGCCACCGATGTAGCTCATCTCTGGCCTTCGCTGATGGGTACTGTTGGGTTGTTGACCCATGGATGAACGCATCTGCGAATAGCGGTCCGCGCGTCCACGCCACACAGAGGCGATGGCCCTGGTTAGCTGTTCATCCTCTGCCGTGGTCGTGCCCCTGAGGATGTGCCGGAGATCGAAGCCTTGGCCTGCGAAGAGGCAGGTGAACAAGCGTCCTTCGGTGGACAGCCTGGCCCGGTTGCAGTCGCCACAGAACGCCTGGGTCACACTGCTGATGACGCCGATCTCGCCCAGAGATGGTTGGTGTTGACCGTTCGGTCCTGCGTAGCCCCAGCGCTGCGCGGTTTCTCCCGCAGCGCTGGCCTGCAGGCGCACCAGCGGCATGTGTTCGGAGATGGTGCGAATCACCGATTCGCTGGGCAGCACAGCGTCCATGTTCCAGCCGTTGGTGGAACCCACGTCCATGAATTCGATGAAGCGCAGCGTGACACCCGTTCCCTGAAAGAAGCGCGCCATGGGCAGCACTTCGTGGTCGTTGACGCCGCGCTGGACCACCATGTTGACCTTGATATTGGTGATGCCGGCCGCTTGCGCTGCCTCAATGCCTTCCAGCACCTTGGCCACCGGAAAATCCACATCGTTCATGCACTTGAAAACTCGGTCGTCCTGCGCATCCAGGCTGACCGTCACGCGGTTGAGGCCGGCGGCCTTGAGTGCCACCGCCTTGCGTGCTAAAAGCGACCCATTGGTGGTCATGGTCAGATCGATCGCTTCTCCATCGGGCGTGTTCAGCGTTGCGAGTTGCGCCAGCAGGTCTTCGAGGTTCTTGCGCAACAACGGTTCACCACCGGTCAGCCGAATCTTTCTGACGCCCAAAGCGACGAACTGTCGGGCCACCCGGGTGATTTCTTCGAAGCTGAGCAGCGATGAGTGCGGGAGGTATTGGTAGTCGCTGCCAAAGACTTCCTTGGGCATGCAGTAGGCGCAACGGAAGTTGCAGCGATCAGTCACGCTGATGCGCAAGTCGCGTAAGGGTCTCTGAAGCCGATCCCGGACTTCTCCGGTGACCAGTGGTTCCGCGAACGAATGCGCCGACTGTCGTTCGATGAACTGGCGATGATCCAGCAGGGGAATGACGCGTGCCAGCAGAGGCTCACCCATGGCATGTCTCCATTGTTGTGAAAGACGCTGATAGGTTCTGCGGACGCGAGACGGTCACAGCGAGCTCACAAAGCTTCTTGCTTCGGGGTGAAGGCGTTGGGCTTTGCGTTTGGAGACGGTGCCGATGTTCAGGAAGCAGACCGCTTCTTCACCTGTGGCGAGTTCAAACAGCTGGCGCATGCGGGGGGACTGCATGGCCTGGCCGCTGGTGAGACTACTGCCAAAGCCTTGGCCATGCGCCATCAGCAGCATGTTTTGCACGGCCGCGCCCACCGACACCATGCGCTCCAGCGCGGGGATGGGTGGCTCGCAGGCGCCCAGCCGGGCCACCACCAGCATCAGCACCGGGGCGCGGTGCGCCTTCTCCCGGGCGGTCTCGATCTGCTCTAGCGTCGCGCCCGGGTCGCGGTCCACCAGCGCCAGTGCGAAGACCTCGGCCAGCAAGGCGCGTTTGTCCTGCGGCACGATGACAAATCGCCACGGCCTGACCAATCCATGGTCGGGTGCCGAGGCGGCACAGCGAAAAATCTGGTCCAGCTGCGACACATTCGGGCCTGGCTCCACCTGGCGCTTGGGGGAAATGTTCTGGCGGGATGTGATCAAAGCATCCGCAAACGAAGACGCACTGGCTTGTGGCTCTGTGGTGCGACGCAGAGCCAGCTGGGTCGGCGAAAGGGTGCTTTCCAACTCGACATGTCCCATGTTCTTGTCTCCAGAAAAAGAAGACCGATGCAACAACGGTCTTCTCGACAGGTCACTTGCTGGAAAGAATCCACTTGGCCAGGGTCTTGGCATCGGCCTCGCTCAGCGCGGCCTGAGGTGGCATGGGAATAGGGCCCCATTTGCCCGATCCACCCTTCTTGATGTTGGCCACCAGGGTGGCTTCGGCGTCTTTCTGGCCGGCGTATTTTTTGGCCACATCGGCATAGGCGGGGCCGACCAGTTTCTTGTCCACCGCGTGGCAGGCCATGCAGGCGTTCTTTTGTGCCAGCTCCATGCTGGTGTGGCCCACGGTAGGCAGGAAAGCAGAAAAACCGAGTGCCATCACGGCACCGAACTTGCGATTCATGTCGTCTCCGAACGTTCTTCTAAAAAAGGCGGGCAGCCACCGGCTGCCCGCAACCCAGCCATCACTCAAGCGAACCGGCGGTCCTTGAACGAGATCGACTTCTTGTAGTCGTCGACCGTGCCCACGCGCTTGATGCCGCCCCAGGTGCCTTTGTAATAGGGCACCACGTTGCGGTCCACCCAGGAGGTAACCACGTCGCCGGCCACGCCCTTGATGTAGCCAAAGAGCATGAAGGTCTGGCCGGGCTTGAGCGCCTTGAGCGGGTAGGCCATGGCGTAGGTGCTGCCGAAGTCGTTGTAGATCTCGACCACGTCACCGGCCACAACGCCCAGTGCCTTGGCGTCGTCCGGGTTCATCTCGATGTAGGCCATCGGATAGCGGTCGCGCACGAAGCTGTTGTACTGGTCGTGGTAGGCGGTCTGCCAGACTTCGTTGGCGCGGCCCTGGTTGATCCAGAACTTGTACTTGGCCTTTTGGTCCGCCACCATCTTCGGCAGGCCGTTCCAGGGCGCGGGTTTGAAAAGGGCCTTGCCGTCCTTGGTGCTGAACTTGCCATCGGCGTATTCCATTTCAGTGCCGATCAGCTTGCCGTCCTTGACCTCCTTGATGGGCAGTTGCACGCCGTTGTTGCCGGCTTTGCGCAGCAGTTCGTAGGTGGCCAGGTAGCCAGTGTCGCCGCCCTGGCTGTCGATCGGTTCCACCCCCGGGCGACCGGCGCGGCGGAAGCCGTCGTTGAAGGCGTCTTCTTCGGTCTTCCAGTTGAAGCCTTCGAAGCGTTTGGCCATGTCGGCCTTGCCTTCCTTCTGGTACATCGCCTTCAGGGTGTTGGCGATGTCCGCAGCAATCAGACAGTCGGGCTTGGCCGAGCCAGGCGGGTCCATGAATTTCTCGGACAGGCGCATGCGGCGCTCGCCGTTCATGGAGGTCAGGTTCATCTCTCCGGGGTGGGTGGCCGGGAACAGCAGGTGCGCGTCGTCCGCGAGCTGCGTGGGGTAGAGGTTCATGGCCGCCACGAACATGCCGCCCTGGTACTTGCACGCGTTGTAGATCACGTCCACCAGTTGCTCGGTGCTCGCACCACGGGCGCGGGCAATCGCCTCGTCCACGATCTTTGCGCGCTTGCTCAGCACCAGGCGATGCTGCTCGGCGTTGAGCGTGGTCTGGTAGGGGTTGGTACCCCACAGGGTGTACATCAAGCCCTTGCCGGCGATGACTTCCTGGTCGATGTAGATCTTGCTGTTGCCGGGGTAGGGCGGGCGGGTGTAGCCCTCCTGGTGGCCGCCCAGGCGGCACACGCCGGTGCCACGGCGGCCGACGTTTTCGGTAGCCAGCACCAGACTCACCAGTGCGCTCTGGATGACGTAGTTGTCATTGCCCCAGATGATGCCCTTCTCATAGGGGTGGAAGGTGCGTGGGCGGTGGCCACTGGCCTTGGGCTTGTAGGCCCACTCGGCGGCCTGTTTGATCTGGGCCACGGTCAGGCCGGTGGCCTTGGCGCCGTCTTCCAGGCTCATGCGGTTGGTCTTGACCGCGTCGTCGTAGCCGCTGGTGTGTTTGGCGATGAAGTCCTTGGCGGTCCAGCCTTGCTGCACGACGTAGGTGAACAGCGTGTTGAACAGTGCCGTGTCGGTGCCGGGCTGGATGTCCAGGTGCAGCACGTTCTCCTTGCCAGCCACCTGTTCGCAGATCGCCACCGTGGCCGAACGGCGTGGGTCCACGATGATGATCTTGGCCGCAGCTGCCGTTTCGCCCGGGAACCACTTTTTCTTTTTGTCCACCGTGGAGCCGGAGAGGTTGGCCACCCAGTGGTTCAGGAAGTAGTTGGTCTGCGTCTCGTAGGGGTTGGCGCCGGTGCACAGGATGCAGTCGGCCAGCTGGGCGTCTTCGTAGCTGTTGTTGAGTTCGCCCACCCCCATGTCGCGCGTGGCGTGGCACTCGGAGTTGTAGGCCGGACGGTTGTGGATGCGCACCATCGGAGTCTTCAGGGCGCTGAACATCAGCTTGCCGGTGCCCCAGGTGTTCTCGAATCCGCCGCCGGCGCCGCCGTGGTCGAAACAGTCGTAGAACAGTCCGTCGGGGCCGTCATTGTCCAGGATCTTCTTGGTCAGACCGGCGTAAATGGCCAGGGCCTGTTCCCAGCTGGTGTCCAGCCACTGGTCGCCGCGCTTGATGCGAGGGTGCTTCAGGCGCTCGCGGCCGATGCCGTCGTGCGTGTACATGTAGCTGGCCATCTTGCCGCCGCGCGTGGACGACAGACCGCTGTTCACGACGCATTCCTTGTCGGGAACGATCATGATGTTCCACTTCTTGCCGCCCTTGTCGGTGATGGTGTTGGTCATCGCCCGGGTCAGGGTGGTGGCAAACGGCGGCAGCTGGGTGCGGAAGTCCAGGCCCAGCGCGTTCTGGTCCGGGGCGCGGCCGCCTTCGGTGTTGTGATCCCACTTGTAGGCGTGGTAGCCACATCCGACGATGCAGAAGTGGCAGGTCATGTTGGTCTTTTGCGCGTCCTTTGGGGGCAGCGCAATGCGGTCGTTGATCTGGGTGGTCATGGCTGCGCTCCTTACAGGATGTTGGACTGGCGGCCGTAGATCAGGCCGTCGACACCGACGGCGTGCACGCTGTCGGTCTTGGCGTCGTACTCAAGCAGGATGCGCGGCAGGTCTTCGGTGGCCTGGCCGGTGACCATCTGACCGCCGTTCTCGGGATCGAAGATGGAGAAATGGCAACCGCATTTGAAGGTCTTGGTGCCGGGTTCGTAGCCGACAGGGCAGCCCATGTGCGTACAGAACGAGCTGTAGGCCACGATGTCGCCGTTGGGGCCGACGCCGCCGGGCACGGGCGAGCCCATGCGGATGGCCAGACACGCTGAGCTGTCATCGGGGTAGGCAAAGCTCACCGCCTGGTTCAGCGGCATGCCTTTGGCTAAGCCGACGGCCTTTTTGGGGTAGGGCAGGGTGGTGCTGCTGGCGGCAGCCGGTGTGGCAGCGTTTGCGTTGCGGATGGGAATGACCACCGACCCTGCTACGGCTGCGGCGGCGCCACCGGACTTCAGAAAGAAGCGGCGGCCGATCTTGACGTCGTCCATGTTGTCTCCTGGTTTTGAACAAAGGCGGCCTCTCTTTGCAACGCCCGTGCCAGGGGTGGATGTGTTTAAAAACAAGCATTTGCAACACTGGGGTTTGTCCGCTGTGAACTTTTCGTAACCGTGATCAAAATCAAAGTTACGAAAACGTAACACCCCACGCACGATGGTGAATCGAAGATGCACCCTGGCCGCCGGCCTCTGCAGCGCCGTCGCAGCCGCTGTTCCCCTGCCCAGCTGGGGGGCGGATCGACTTCGCATCGGTTTGACCCCGGTGATCCTGGCCGACCAGGTCGCTTTCCTGTCGCGCTGGGGGCGCTATCTCAGCAGCCGGGTGGGCATCGAGGTCGAGTTCGTGGCCCGCGAGTCCTACCAGAGCATCCTGGACCTGCTGTTCTCTGGGCAGATCGATGCGGCGTGGATATGTGGCTACCCCTTCGTGCGTTTCGAGAGCGATCTGAGCCTGCTCGCGGTGCCGCTTTACCAGGGCCAGCCGTTCTACCAGGCCTACCTGATCCGCTCCAAGACGCCTGCCCCTGAGGTGCAGGGCTGGGCTGATCTCAAGGGAAGGGTGCTGGCCTACTCGGATCCGTTGTCCAACTCCGGCTGGCTGGTGGCACAGGCGCAGCTGGCCAAGGCCGGTGTCTCTACACGCGAACTCAAGCGCGGCTTTTTCACCCACGGTCACCGCAACGTGGCCGAGGCCGTGGCCGCCCGGCTGGCCCAGGCGGGTTCCATCGACGGCTATGTGTGGGAGACCATGCGCGCCCAGGGCATGCCCGCCGTCGCCAAGACCGAGGTGATCTGGAAGTCGGAGCCGTTCGGGTTTCCGCCGCTGGTCGCGCGCAAGGGGCGCGAACACCCGCAGATGGAAGCACTGCGCCAGGCCTTGCTGCGCATGGGCGACGACAAGGTCGGTCGCGACCTGCTGGCCTCTTTAAACCTGTCTGGATTCACGCCGGGCCAGACCAGCCTGTTCGACTCGATTCGCCGACAGGCCCAGCAGGTGCCGGGCAGCGGAGTGGGCAGCTGATGCTCCGGCGCCTGCCCTACCGGGTGCAGATTCCGCTGGGCTTGTCACTGGCCGTGCTGCTGGCGGCCGTGCTGGTCACGGCCATCACGGCGCGGGTCCAGGCGCAGAACGCGCGGCGCGACACCCTGTCACTGCTGGACCGGGCGGTGGTGCTGGTGATCGCGCAGGTTCGTCCGCTGCTCGCGGCCGACGACACCTGGCGCGTGTTTTCCTTGCTGCGCGACACGGCGCAGCTGGTGCCGGGGGCGGATGCGGACCTTGCGCGGCTGGCCATTCTGACGCCGGACGGCGCGGTGTTCGCCGCTTCGGACCCGGTGAAGCTGGAAACCGGTCGACAGGTGCTGGGCGATGCCTGGCGCGAGCAGCCGCTGTTGACGGCGATGGAAATCGAACGGCGAGCCTTGCTCAACAGGCCTGATGGTTCAGTGGTGCTGATCGACCCGATCCGCAGCGAAGACGGCCAGACCCTGGGCTTTGTGTTCACCGAGGTGGAGTCGGCCGCCTTCGCACCCGACTGGGCCTCGCTGGCCCGCACAGCGCTGATCGGCATCGTCTTGGCGGTCACGGTGCTGGGGCCGCTGGGCTGGTGGGTGGGCAAACGCATGGCCCGTCCGGTGGGCCGGCTGGTGGCGGTGATTGAACGCATCGGGCGGGATGATCCCGGCGTGTTGCGCGACGAGGTGCCCAGGACCACCGACCCCGAACTCAGCCGCATTGGCGATGCCGTTTCGCAGCTGATGGGTGAACTCGAACGTCGCAAGGCTGCGGAAGAACGCGCCTTGTCAGCCGAGCGGCTGGCGGCGGTGGGCAAGATGACGGCGGCCGTCGCGCACGAGATCAACAACCCCCTGGCTGGCATGCTAACCGCCACCCAGACGCTGCGCCTGCACGGAAGCACCGAGGCGATCCGCCTGCGCACCATCGACCTGCTCGACCGCGGTCTGCAGCAAATCCGCACCACCGTGGCGGCCCTGCTGCCCCAGGCCCGGATCGAAGACCGCCCCCTGGAGCCTGGCGACCTGGAAGACATCGTGACCCTGGTGAGGGCGACCGCCGAAAAACTTCATGCAGAAATCAGGATTCACGTCGATGTGGAATCGGCCCTGCGGGTGCCGTCCGCGCCGCTGCGCCAGGTCATGCTCAACCTGTTGCTCAATGCACTCAAAGCGGCGGGAGACAACGGCACGGTGTCCGCGCGCCTGCAGGCCGACGAATCCCGGGTGCGCTTCTGCATCAACAACAGCGGGCCGGTGCTGAGCGAGGACAAATTCAAAAGCACACTGGCCGCCGAAAGCGGAAAAGACCCACGCGGCTTTGGCCTCTGGGTATGCCAGGAACTGGCCAGCCACCTGCGCGGCCGGTTCGAGCTGGACACCACCGAAACTACACAAACCTGCCTCCTGTTCGAAGTGCCGAACCGGGAGGCGCCGGAAGGCCAGACATGACATCCATCCTGTTGATCGAAGACGACCCCATCATGGGCGAATCGCTGTTGCAGCGCTTCGAGCTGGAGGGCTTGCAGGTGAGCTGGTGTCGGCGGCTCAGCGAAGCACGCGATGCGTTGTCGACGCTGCCCCATGCCGTGGTCAGCGATGTCCGGTTGCCCGATGGTCTGGCCACCGAGTGGTTTGTGGCGTTGCCCGCCACGGTCCGGGCCTTGCCCTGGTTTTTTCTCACGGGGTATGGCAGCGTCAACGACGCGGTCGCGGCGGTGCGCGCCGGTGCCCGGGAGTACCTGACCAAGCCGTTCGACATCGAGAGCCTGGTGGCCAAGATCCGGGATGCGGTGGACCTGTCCGTGGCGCCCGACGACGACGCGCTGCTCGGTGTGTCGGTAGCCATGCGCCGAGTGGAGGCCATGGTGCAAAAAGTGGCCAGTCAGCGCGTTTCGGTGCTGCTGACGGGCGAGTCGGGGGTGGGCAAGGAGGTGGCGGCCCAGCTTATCCACAGCCTCGACCCCCGAGTGGGCAAGGGCGAGTTCGTCGCGGTGAACTGCGCCGCGATCCCCGAGACCATGCTGGAAGCCGAATTCTTTGGCTACGAGAAAGGCGCATTCTCGGGCGCCGTGCGCAGCCACAAGGGCTACCTGGAGCGGGCGAACAAGGGAACCTTGTTTCTGGACGAGGTGGGCGAACTGCCCGCCAGCATGCAGGCCAAGCTATTGAGAGCGCTGCAGGAAAAATGCTTCTTCCGCCTGGGGGCCGAGCGCACCACTCAAAGTGACTTTCGCATCCTGGCCGCCACCAACCGCGACCTGTACGCGGACATGAACGCGGGTGCCTTCCGTGAAGACCTGTTCTACCGGCTGGCGGTCATCAAGATCGAGTTGCCACCGCTGCGCGAGCGGCCGGAAGACATCCGCTGGCTGACCGAGAAGCTGCTGGCCCAAATCGTGCTGGAGCAGGGTCGGCCCCTGGCCATGTCCGAACCCTTTGTGCGCGACCTGATGGGGCGGGAGTGGCGGGGCAACGTGCGTGAGCTGCGTTCGTTCCTGGAGGAGGCCGTGGTGCTGAGCGACGGCGGGATGCTGGACCTTCCCGAAGGTCAACCCGCCTGGTCCTCCGCAGCAGTCGAGGCTTCAGGCGACGGCATCGTGACCCTGCAACGTGTGGTCGAAACCGTGGAACGTTCCCACATCCAGAAAGCGCTGCAGCATTGCGAAGGTAGTGTTGGAAAAACCGCCGAAGTGCTGGGCATCAGTCGCAAGACCCTGTGGGAGAAAATGAAAAGACTCGCCATCTCCGCATGAGTGACAAGCCGCTCGTTCACCTTGGCCGCACTTGCTTTGATCCTGACATGAACGACCTGATATCGCTATGGACCCGTCACGAAACGGAGCTTCGCCGATGGCTGATGCCGCGTGTTCCCGTACCCAGTGAAGTGGACGATATCCTGCAAGACGTGTTCATCAAGGTCCTACGCCAGGGCAAGGCGCTTTCGGCGGTGGACCAGCCCAGGGCCTGGCTGTTCGAGGTGACGCGCAACACCCTGACCGATCGTCTGCGCGCGCGTCGCGACGGATGGCCGCTGCCCGACGGGCTGGACGAGCTGCCGGATGCGGTAGAGTCTGAACACCCACTGGACGGTCTGGCACAGGCCTGCCTGCCGCGTGTTCTCTCTGAGCTTGATCCGCAGGACCGTGATGTCATTGAGCTGTGCGACCTGCAGGGCATGACGCAGGCCGAGTTCGCTCGGCAAAGGCAGCTTTCCCTGCCCGCGGTCAAGTCACGTCTGCAGCGTGCACGCAAACGCATGCGCGAGCGCATGACCTCGGCGTGCCGGGTATCGTTTGACAGTGGAGGGCGGGTGGACGATTTTGTTCCGCGAACACCGCCTAGCTAAAAAGAATCGTCTTTCCTGCATCCTTTTTGCACCTTGCTCGTCTTCTGAGGCATGAGCACCCTCACATCGAACCTGACCCGCTGGCCGCAGAAGCAGCCGGTGCTGTTTCTGCTGGCCGCCGCCGCCCTCTGGTGGGGCCTGTACCAGTCGCTGATCCCGGTGTCCGAGGCTTTGGTCGCCGCGCTGCCGGTGGACCGCAGCAGCCATCTGGGCAGCGCGCTGCAGTTCTTTTTCTACGACACGCCCAAGGTCTTGCTGCTGCTGACCGGCGTGGTATTCGTCATGGGCATGGTCAACAGCTACTTCACGCCCGAGCGTACGCGCGCGCTGCTGGCCGGGCGCACGGAAGGCGTGGCCAACGTGATGGCTGCGACGCTGGGCATCGTCACCCCGTTCTGTTCCTGTTCGGCCGTGCCGCTGTTTATCGGCTTCGTGCAGGCCGGCGTGCCGCTGGGCGTGACCTTCTCGTTCCTGATTTCCGCACCCATGGTCAACGAGGTGGCGCTGGCGCTGCTGTTCGGCCTGTTCGGCTGGAAGATCGCCGCGCTGTACCTGAGCCTGGGCCTGTCGGTGGCCATCGTGGCCGGCTGGGTCATCGGCCGGCTGAAGATGGAAGCGCACCTGGAAGACTGGGTGCGCGACATGCCACGGCTCTCGGCTGGCTACGAGGCGGCCGAGACGACGCTGGCCGACCGGGTGCAGGCGGGCTTCGCCTCGGTGCGCGAAATCGTGGGCAAGGTCTGGCCCTACATCCTGGCGGGCATCGCCATCGGCGCGGGCATCCACGGCTGGGTGCCGCAGGACTTCATGGCCAGCTTCATGGGCAAGGACGCCTGGTGGTCGGTGCCGCTGGCGGTGCTGATCGGCGTGCCCATGTACACCAACGCCGCCGGCGTGATCCCCATCGTGCAGGCGCTGCTGGCCAAGGGCGCGGCGCTGGGCACTGTTCTGGCGTTCATGATGAGCGTGATCGCGCTGTCGCTGCCCGAGATGGTGATCCTGCGCAAGGTGCTCAAAGTTCGGTTGATTGCCACTTTCATTGGCGTTGTCGCCACCGGCATCCTGATCGTGGGCTTTGTGTTCAACGCCGTTTTGTGACGCCATCTTTCCCGGAACCAACGGAGACCCACTGAGATGCCCATCTCTTCCAAGCAACTCAAGCACCTGCTGGCTGCGGGGCTGACCGCTACCGCGGCCTGGTCCGCCCAGGCGGTGGAAATCGTCTTCCAACCCGTGGCACCCAACGTGTACGCCTACGTGGGTGACACGGAGGGGCGCACCTACGACAACGAAGCCCTCAACGCCAACATCGGGCTGGTGGTCACGCCCGCCGGGGCCTTGCTGATCGACAGCGGCGCCAGCTTCCAGGGTGCCCGGCAGATCGCGGAGGCCGCGAAGAAGGTGACGCCGCAACCCATCAAGTGGGTGATCAACACCGGCGGCCAGGACCACCGCTGGATGGGCAATGGTTTCTTCAAGGCACAGGGCGCACAGATCATGGCCCACGCCGATGCCGAAGCCGACATGTTGGCGCGCGGCCCGGAGCACATCAAGGCCAACGCGCCGGTGCTCAAAGAAAAGCTCGATGGCACCGAAGCCGTGCTGCCCACCCGCTGGCTCAAAGATGCCGACACGAAACTGGAGCTGGATGGCGTGATCGTGCAGGTGGTGCATCGCCAGGGCGGCCACACGCCGGGCGACAGCATGGTCTGGCTGCCGCAGAGCGGCGTGGTGTTCACCGGCGATGTGGTCTATGTGGACCGCATCCTGGGCCTGCACCCGGTCAGCAAGACCAAGACCTGGGTCGAATCCTTCAAGGCATTGGAGGCGCTCAACCCCACGGTGGTGGTGCCCGGCCATGGCCGCGTGACCACCCTGGCGCAGGCGCAGAAAGACACTGGCGATCTGCTCAAGGCCCTGCGGTCCCACATGGGCAAGGCGGTGGAGGCAGGCACCGACATGAGTACCGCCATCAGGAGCTTCGACGCAACGCCGTACAAGCACCTCAAACACGTGGATGTCTGGCTGCCCCAGCTGGCCAACCGCACCTATCTCGAAATGGAACAGGAGTGAAACATGGACATCAAGGTACTCGGCACCGGCTGCACCAACTGCAAGAACACCATCGCGCTGATTGACCAGGTGGCGAAGGCCAAGGGCATCGCCGTGAAGCTGGAGAAGGTGGAGGAGCTGCGCGACATCATGGGCTACGGCGTCATGAGCACGCCCGGTGTGGTCATCAACGGCAAGGTGGTGCACGCCGGTGGTGTGCCCAGCCGCGAGAAGATCGAACAGTGGCTTGCCGCCTGAGAGGAGAACACAACATGCTGGAAGAAGCGAAACAGGTCTGCCCCACCACCACGCGCCGCCTGGTGGGCGAGGGTGCCTGGCTGGTGGACGTGCGCGAACGCACCGAGGTGGCCTGCACGGCCTTTGACGTGCCGGCCATCGTGAACATCCCGCTCACCGAGCTGGAACAGCGCTGGAGCGAACTGCCCAAAGACCGCGAGCTGGTGCTGGTCTGCGAGAGTGGCGAGCGCAGCCTCAAGGCCACCTACTTTCTGCAGTACCACGGCTACACCCGTGTGAGCAACATGGAGGGCGGCATCCTCAAATGGATGCGCAAGAACTTCCCGGTGATCGGCCAGCGCATTGAGGTGCCCGCAGCGGCCTCGTCGTCCTGCTGCTGCAGCGCCCCTGCGGATCAAGCTTCCTCAACAGGCTGCTGTTGAGTACGGTGTTGGGAATGCATTTGGCCAAAAATGGAAACCAGCCATGACCGAAAAACCCACCAAGATGCGCTTTCACGTTGAATCCGAACGTATCGATGCACATCACAGCCAGTCCCTGTGCAAGTCAGCCCGGATCACCCTGGACACCGACCTGGCCGGCAACCCAGAGGCGTTCAACCCGGCCGAGTTGCTGCTGGCCGCCCTGTCGGCCTGCATGATCAAGGGCATCGAGCGCGTGGTGCCCATCCTCAAGTTTGAGTTGCGCGGTGTGCAGGTGATCGTGGACGGGGTCCGGCAGGACGTGCCACCAAAGATGGAAAGCATCCGCTATCAAATCATCGTGGACACCGATGAAACGGATCGGCGCATTGACCTGCTGCACGACAACGTTAAGAAGTACGGCACGGTGTTCAACACCGTGGCGCCGGGCACCGATCTTGCCGGCCTCATGCGCCGTGCCTGAGGAAAAAGCCTCATGAGTGCCGGACACGACCACAGCCACGCTCCAGCCAGCTTCGACAAGGCCTTTGCCATCGGCATCGCGCTGAACTTGGCCTTTGTCGGCATCGAGGCCTTCTACGGCTGGCAGATCAACTCGCTGGCCCTGCTGGCCGACGCCGGCCACAACCTCAGCGACGTGGCCGGGCTGGTGCTGGCTTGGGGCGGTGCCCTGGCCGGCAGGCTGCGGCCCGATGCCCGTCACACCTACGGCTGGAAACGCGGCAGCATCCTGGCGGCGTTCGCCAATGCCTTGTTGCTGTTGGTGGCAATGGGCGCGCTGGCGTGGGAGGCCGTTGGCCGCCTGTTGGCGTCAGAGCCGATGGCGGGCAGCGAAGGCTTGACCATCATGGCCGTGGCCGGTGTCGGCATCGCGGTCAACACCGTGACGGCCCTGCTGTTCATGCGCGGGCGCGCGCACGACCTGAACATCCGCGGTGCCTTCTTGCACATGGCCGCCGACGCGCTGGTGTCGGCCGGGGTGGTGGTGGCTGGTGCGCTGACGCTCTGGATGGGCTGGGTCTGGCTCGACCCGGTGGTGAGTTTGTTGATCGCGGCGGTGATCCTTTGGGGAACTTGGAGCCTGTTCCGGCAATCCCTGCACCTGCTGTTCGACGGTGTGCCCGACGGCGTGGACCCACAGGCGGTGCACGACTGCTTGGCCTCACTGCCGGGGGTTAGCCGCGTACACGATCTGCACATCTGGGCCATGGACACCTCGCAGGTGGCGATGACGGCACACTTGGTGATGCCTGAGGGCAACGCTGATGATCGATTTCTCCAGCGGGCCACCGAGCTGCTGCACGACCGGTTTGAAATCACCCATGCCACCCTTCAGGTGGTGCAAATGCCGTTCACGCAGCCTTGTGGCGACTGGTATGGCGCCTTTCACCAGACCCGAGAGCCTGAACCCCATGGCGACTTGGCCTCGAATCATGGGGTCGGTCACCCCCACCCGCTGTGAGATGTGATTGCTGTTGGGTCTGCGTGGCGCTGTCTTTTGCAGAGTTCCGTCGGCGGGGCCGCCTGACCTGAACAGGTGCATGGGTGTCACCCAGACGCACGCTACCCGAACAACTGCAAGCGTTTGGCCAACAGGGTCGTTGCGAACAGGAACCGTGTCAACACGGTCAGCACCGTTTGCAGTACACCCAGGTCGTTTCGCAATGTGCCGTACCGCGCGCGCACGATCAGGCACAGCATCTGGCTGCACCGTCCGGCATGGGCACGCAAGTACTAAAGTCGGTCAGGATGTTGCAGTCGGGCGCCGGGCCGCCCGCACAGCCCTCGCTGCAGGCAAGGACATAACGGCAACAGGCTTCGCTCCAGACGGCGCAACTCCGCCATCTTGGTCCGCACGGCCGCGAGGTGAGCCTGGGCAATCGCCCTGGCCTCCACGCAGTCGCGTTCGGAGCTGGTCGAGAGCGTGACCAATTCGCGGGTCTGTTCAATGGAAAAGCCCAGGTCTCGGCAATGGCGGATGAGGATCAGCACGTCCTGCACCGACTCAGGGTAGACACGATGGCCGCTCTCTCGGCGCATGGCCGGGGGTATCAGACCCACTTCCTCGTAATACCGAAGGGCTGAGACGGCGAAACCGACGCGCTTGGCCAAGGTGCCGATGGTCAGCAACGCGGGGGAAGGGGCAGCGGGGACCTCGGGTTTTTTCACGGTGGGTCTTGCATCTCAAGTGGCTTGAGATTTTAGAGTGCTGCAACGGGAATCGACCCGCGTGAATCAAATGGAGAAAACTTGTGAAAAGACCTGTACTGACGATATTGGGCGTGGCCGGAGCTTGCGCTGCCTGCTGCGTCGTTCCCCTGGCGATTCCGATGCTGGGGGGTGCGGCTGCGCTGGGTTTGAAGACTTGGCTTGGTGTGAATGTCCAGATCGGTCTGGAACTGGTGGCGCTATTGGTGATGGCAACCTTTGCCGCACTGTGGTGGAGTGTTCAGGTCTGGAGACGTCGGAAGGGGGGCAGAGCAGGTGGATGTGAATCAGCTATTGGAAGCGCATGCGCGGTGAGTCACAACGCGACAGGATGCGGCTGTGCCCCACGGTAGGAAGCACTGGGGCTGAACATCGGCATCAGAGCTGGGGAAATCACGAGTCAGTGTTCAGGCCGTCGCCACTTTTGGATAGCCGCCACTGCTGACTAGCCTTTCGTTGGATGGTTTGCGGCGGATCAACCGCCAGCCAAACGATCAGCCACGGTCTCGCGTGTCACTCTTTCCAGCAGCTTTGGGGGCAAGCGTCCGGGCGGAGATCGACTTCAGGACACCTTGCTTGGCATGACGTGCACCCAGTCGCACGCCAGCCGCATCAGCTGGGACTGGCCCACCGCGAGACGCTGTCGCAAGGGACCCGAGCGCATCAGGCGCAGTACGACGCCGCCGAGCGCTTCGACGGTAAATGTGGCCAGCGTGGTTTCGCCCAAATGGCGAAGCGACGTGACGGTGGTTTGCAGTTCCACCTGCCCGAATGTCGTGTCCTGGAGCGCCGTGTATGCCTCGTCTCCCAAATGCAGACCATCCCCCTGGATCACCCAGGTCACCGCTTGCCCGGCAGCGATCCGTCCCTTGTCCCGCACCCTCAGCTTCACGCCCGTGGCCTGGCCACCGGGCGACAGCCATTCCAGCCAGCCGGCGCGGTCGCTCGCATCCTGCCCGGACTGAGTCCCGAGCCAGCACCCCTTGAAGCGGTTCTGCACGCCCATCAGATCGGCCACCCGGGCGTTTCGGGGCGACCGGTAAACCTGAGCCGGTGAGCCCTGCTGCAACACGGTTCCCCCGTCCATCACCACCAGGCTGTCGGCAAGGTGTCGCGCCTCCACCAGGTCGTGGGTCACCAGCACGATGGGGATTTGCAGGTCCTGCCGCAGGTCGGCCAGCAGGTCGTAGAGGCCCTGGCGGTTCATCTGGTCAACGGCGGAGAAGGGTTCGTCCAGCAGCAGCAGGCGCGGCTCGCGCGCCAGGGCACGGGCCACCGCCACCCGTTGCTGCTGGCCGCCCGAAAGGTCGACGGGCTTGCGGGCCTGCTGCTCGGCCGACAGGCGCACGTGGTCCAGCCAGCGGGCCGCCCTTTCGCGCCGCGGCGCGGGTGGCAGGTGCAGCATCGACAGCGCCACGTTGTCCAGAGCACTCATGTGCGGCATCAGCGCATAGTGCTGGAACACCAGCCCCACGTGGCGCTGCTGCGGCGGCAGGCAGATGCCGGCGTCGGTGTCCACCCACACCTGGCCACCCACCACGACGCGGCCCGCGGTGGGTTCGAGCAGACCGGCCATGCAGCGCAGCATCGAGGTCTTGCCCGCGCCGGACGGGCCGACCAGGACCATCAGCTCGCCGGGCTGGCAGCCGAATTCGCCGTGTAGGGGCATGGGCGAGGATTGGTCGATCCGGACCTGCAGCGCCCCACCTGAGTCCATTGTTTTCGTGCCCGTGTTCATCGTGTCTTCACCATGCGGGCTGTGGCAAAGAAGGACGCGGCCACCGCCACCAGCGACAGGGCTAGCAGCAGTAAGGCCATGCGATCGGCGCTTTGCAGATCGAAGGCCTGCACCCGGTCGTAGATGCTGATGGCCACCGTCTTGGTTTCGCCGGGAATGCTGCCGCCCATCATCAGCACCACGCCGAATTCGCCCAGCGTGTGTACGAAGGTCAGCACCATGCCTGAGAGGATGCCCGGCCAGGCCAGCGGCAGTTCCACCCTGGTGAAGGTCTGCCAGGCCGATAGGCCGCTGACCGCCGCCGCCTCGCCGAGGTTGGGGGGTATGGCTTCAAACGCTCGCTGCACCGGCTGTACGAGGAATGGGATGTTGAAGATCACCGACGCGATCAGCAGGCCGAGAAAGTTGAAGGTCAGCCGGATGTCGAAGGTCTCCAGCATCCAGCGCCCCAGCGGAGACCCCGCGCCCAGGGAGACCAGCAGGTAGTAGCCCAGCACCGTGGGCGGCAGCACCAGCGGCAGCACCACGGTGGCTTCCACGAGTGCCTTGGCCTTGAAGTCCGAGCGCGCCAGCCAGCGCCCCAGCCACAGGCCCAGGGGCAGCAGCACGACCAGGGTCACCGCCGCCAGCTCCAGCGAGAGCAGCAGCGAGGTCCAGTCCATGCCCGTCATGGCTTGGGCATGGCGAAGCCGTAGCGGACCATGACGGCCTGGGCTTCGGGCGTGGCGATGTATTCGTAGAACGCCCGCGCGGCTTCGGGGGCGTCTTTCATCAGCACCATGCGCTGGGCCAGGGGCTGGTGCCAGTCTTGCGGGATCAGCGCGAAGTCCCCGAGCCTGGCCACCTGCGGCGCCAGCGCCAGCGAGTAGGCGATGATGCCGCCCTCGGTGGCCCCCGAGGTGGCGAACTGGGCCGTCTGCGAGATGTTCTCGCCGAACACCAGCCGGGGTTCGATGGCCTGCCACAGGCCGGCGTGCTGCAGGGCTTCCCTGGCCCGCATGCCGTAGGGCGCGTGGTCGGGCGCGGCAATCGCGAACTTCTTGAGCCGCCCGTCTTTGAGCGCGGCGCCCAGGTCCTTGAGCTCACCGTCGGCCTTGAGCGGGGAGCCCTTGGGCACCATGATGCCGATCCGGCCGTAGGCGTAGAGACGGCCACGGTCGCGCGTCTTGCCGGCGTCGGCCAGCTTGAACACAAAGCCCTCGTCGGCCGACATGAACAGGTGGAACGGCGCCCCTTGCAACAGCTGTGAGTAGAAGCTGCCCGAGGAGCCGAAGACCAGCCGCAGCTTGTATCCGGTGGCTTTCTCGAATTGGGCCGCCACGTCTTCGAGGGCGAACTTTAGGTCGGCGGCTGCGGCCACGGTGGGGACTGGAGCCTGTGCACGGGCCGCCCCGGCGCCAAGACCCAGCGACAGGGACAGCGCCAGCAGGCAGCGACGGGTGGTACTCATTGACGGGCTCCAGTCCGTTGAGGCGAACGATCGGTTCAATATCTTTCAAATTCGATATCTCCAAAAAAGTATATCGAAACTTCCCGCAGCTATCATTCGGCCCATGAAACCCACGTTGAACGTCACTGACCTGGAGGAGCGCACACGCTTTCGCATCCAGATCAAGCATGCCGTGGCCATCGGCCCCGGCAAGGCGGACGTGCTGCAGGGCATTGCCGAAACCGGCTCCATCGCCGAAGCCGGGCGGCGCCTGGGCATGAGCTACCAGCGGGTCTGGTCGCTGGTCGATGCGATGAACCGCGATTTTGTGGAACCACTGGTGATCAAGCAGCGCGGCGGGGCCGCCGGAGGTGGCACATCGCTGACCCCCATGGGACTGCAGGTGCTCCAGCTTTACCGCTCGGTGGAGCTCAAGGCGCAGAAGGCGATTGAAAAACCGCTGGGCGAGCTGGTAGCGCTGATCCAGCCAACGTCGTAGCCGCAGTTGTCGATCGCACAGGGTGTCACAACTGAGAAACCGTGATCAGAAATGGCTACGCGCGCACCAGCAGCCCCCAGATCGTCAACACCCCCACACAGACCAGGTCCAGCGACAGGCCGGCCCGCAGCATGTCGCGCTGGCGCACCCGGCCTGTGCCGAACACCAGGGCATTGGGTGGTGTGGCCACGGGCAGGGCAAAACCGAAGGACGCGGCCAGGGCGACCACGACCACCAGCGTCTCCACCGGTAGCCCCATCTGGCTGGCGACGGCGGCAAACACCGGCACCAGCAGCGCCGCGGCGGCGGTGTTGCTGGCGAATTCGCTGAGCAGCACCATGAAGGCGGCGACCGCCAGCAGCATGGTCCATGGCGCCGCGCCTTGCAGCAGGCTGGCCACCTGCTGCCCCAGCACCAGCGAGGCGCCCGAGAGGGCCAGCACCTCGCCCAGCGCCAGGCCACCGCCGAACAGGATCAACACCCCCCAGTCGGTGTGTTCAGAAACCTCCCGCCAGCTTGCCAACCGCAGCGTCACCACGGCGATGGCAGCGGCCAGCGCAAACACCGTGTCCGGACTCTGGATGCCCAGCTTTTTGAGAGGCTCGGCCCCAAAGGTCCAGCCCAGCGCGGTCAGCAGGAACACGCCCAGCGTCAGAACCCGTGGCCAGGTCCAGGGCACGTCGGTCGTGGTGATGGCGATGCGTCGATCCAGGTTCGGGCGCAGCACCAGCCACAGGGTGAACGCCATCAGGGGCATGAGCACCAGCACCAGGGGCAAGCCGATCCAAAGCCACTGGGCAAAGTCAATGCCCGCCGCGCGCGCCGCAATCGCATTCGGCGGTGAGCCGACCAGTGTGCCCATGCCCCCGATGCTGGCGGAATAGGCCACGCCCAGCAGCACAAAGGCAAAGGTTCGCCGTTCGCGCCGCGGGTCAAGCGGCCCCAGGATGCCCAGGGTCAGCGGCAGCACCATGGCGGCCGTGGCCGTGTTGCTGATGCCCATGGACAGCAACGCCGTCACACCAAACAGCAGCCACACGGCACGGCCCAGATGCCCACCGGACAGCGTCAGCAGGAAGCCGGCCATCTTGCGATCCAGCTGTTGGACACGCAGGGCGCTGGCCAGGGCGAAGCCGCCCAGGAAGAGGAACACGATGGGGTCGGCAAAGGGCGCCAGGGCCTTGGCCGTGGTCAGGCCCGGAAGCCCCAGCGCCAGCGCACCCATCGGCACCAGAAGCGCGGTCACCGGCAGGGGAATCGCTTCGGTGAGCCAGAGCGCACCGATGAAGACAAGCAGGCACAGGCCCTTGGTGACCGAGGCTTCGTAGGGAAGCCAGGCGACCAAAGCCAGCGACAGCGCCAGCGCGACCAGAAACGAGAACACGGCCCGGCGGGCCGAAACCACACCCCCGTCAGAAGCGGCTTCAGGGCTCACTGGGCTACCCTCCGCGCGGTGCGCTGCGGGGCCGAGCGTGTTTGGGGTGGCCGTTCGATGCTCATGCGTCGCTTTGCGTCATGCTGAGTCAGTCATGGCGCCGGAGGTCACACCGCCTTGGGCAGGTTGACCCGCCGCATGAGTTCTTCCGCGCTTTCCTTGCGCTCGCTGTAGCGGTCCACCAGGTAGGGCGAGACGTCGCGGGAGAGCCAGGTGAACTTGACCAGTTCTTCCATCACATCGACCACCCGGTCGTGGTAGCTGGACGGTTTCATGCGGTCGTGGTCGTCGAACTCCTGAAACGCCTTGGCCACCGACGACTGGTTCGGGATCGTGATCATGCGCATCCAGCGCCCGAGCACGCGCATCTGGTTGACCGCGTTGAACGATTGCGAGCCGCCACAGACCTGCATGACCGCCAATGTCTTGCCCTGGGTGGGGCGGACGGCGCCGGCCGACAGGGGAATCCAGTCGATCTGGGCTTTCATGATGCCGGTCATGGCACCGTGGCGTTCGGGCGAACACCAGACCATGCCTTCGGACCACAGCGCCAATTCGCGCAGTTCCAGCACTTTGGGGTGGCTGTCCGGCGCGTCGTCGGGCAGGGGCAGGCCGCTGGGGTTGAAGATGCGCGTCTCAGCGCCCATGGCCTGCAGCAGCCGGGCGGCTTCTTCCACCAGCAGACGGCTGAAGGAGCGTGGGCGCAAGGACCCGTACAGCAGCAGGATGCGGGGTGGATGGGCCGAGTGCGGTCGAAGCAGGCGCGCCGGATCGGGCACCCGGAAGTGTTCGGGCATGACCTGGGGCAGATCGGCCAGGGGTTTGGCGACGGATTCAGACACGGCGACCTTTGGCGTCGATGACCACTTCGCCGTCTTCCTTGACGAAAAGGCCTTGCTGGGGATAGGGCAGGATGTCGAGAACGACCTCGGAAGGGCGGCACAGGCGCACACCCAGCGGCGTGATCACGAAGGGGCGGTTGAGCAGGATGGGATGCTGCTGGATGAAGGCCAGCAGCTGTTCATCGGTCCACTTGGGGTTGCCCAGGTCCAGTTCGGCGTAGGGGGTGCCTTTTTCTCGCAGCACCTGGTGCACCGTGGCGCCCATGGTGCTCAGCCATTCCTGGATCTGCTGCGTGCTGGGCGGGTGCTTGAGGTACTCGATGACCGTGGGTTCCACGCCGCTGTTGCGGATCATGGCCAGCACGTTGCGCGAGGTGCCGCAGGCGGGGTTGTGATAGATCGTGATGTCGGACATGGGGTGCGCTGCGGGTTCAGGCAGTCCGGGGACGCCAGGCGTTGACGATGGCCACGAGCGAGAGCATCACGGGCACCTCGACCAGCACGCCGACCACGGTGGCCAGCGCGGCGCCCGAGTTCAGGCCGAACAGCGAAATCGCCACCGCCACGGCCAGCTCGAAGAAGTTCGAGGTGCCGATCAGGCAGGCCGGTCCGGCGATGTTGTGCGGCAGCTTGAGCCACTTGGCGCCCCACCAGGTGATGAAGAAGATGCCATACGACTGCAGGATCAGCGGCACCGCGATCAGCGCGATCACGCCAGGCTTTTCGACGATGGTGCCGGCCTGGAAGCCAAACAGCAGCACCACGGTGGCGATCAGGCCGACCACCGACCAGGGCTTGAGGCGCGCCACGAACTGGCCCAGTGCGGTGGGCGACTGTTTCACCAGCACCTGCCGCGTGGCCATGCCCGCCAGCAGCGGCAAGACCACATAGAGCACGGTGGACAGCAGCAGCGTCTCCCAGGGCACGGTCACGTTGGTTACGCCGAGCAGGAAGGCGGCGATGGGGGCGAACGCCACCACCATGATCAGGTCGTTCACCGAAACCTGCACCAGGGTGTAGTTGGCGTCGCCTTTCACCAGTTGGCTCCAGACGAACACCATGGCGGTGCAGGGCGCTACGCCCAGCAGGATCATGCCGGCGATGTACTCGCTGGCCGATTGCGGATCGACCCAGTCAGCAAACACGTACTGAAAGAACAGCACGCCCAGCGCCGCCATGGTGAAGGGCTTGATCAGCCAGTTCACCACCAGCGTGAGCAGCAGGCCCTGCGGCCGCTTGCCCACGTCCTTCACGGCGTGCCAGTCGATCTGGATCATCATGGGGTAAATCATGATCCAGATGAACACAGCCACCACCAGGTTGACCTGTGCGATCTCCATCGCGGCCACGGCCTGGAACACGCTGGGCATCACCAACCCAAGGCCCACACCGGCCAGAATGCCCAGACCGACCCAGACGGTCAGGTAACGCTCAAACACACCCATTCAAATCTCCCAAAAAGCAAAAATGCCCGACCGCCTGAGCGACCGGGCTGTGTGCATCAAAACGCCCGGTCAGGCCTTTTGCCGTCCGATGTCCACCAGTTCCTTCTGCAGGGCCAGCCGGTCGAGCTTTTCAAACGGCAGGTTCACCATCAGCGCGATACGGCGGCTGAGCACAATGAAGGTGTCGGCGAAGGCCTTCTTCGCCGCTTCATCATCACCCTTGACTTCGGCAGGATCGGGCACGCCCCAGTGCGCCGACATCGGCTGGCCCGGCCACACAGGGCACACCTCTCCGGCGGCCTTGTCGCAGACGGTGAGCACGAAGTTCATGTGTGGCGCATCGGCTTGCGCGAACTCGCTCCAGTTCTTGCTGCGCAGACTGTCCGTCTTGTAGTGGTTGCGTTGCAGCAGTTCGATGGCGTGCGGGTTCACCTGGCCAGCCGGGTGGCTACCGGCGCTGAAGGCCCGGAACCGGCCACCGCCCAGATGGTTGAGGATGGATTCGGCCATGATGCTTCGAGCCGAGTTGCCAGTGCACAGAAAGAGCACGTTGTAGACGGACATGGTGAAAACCTTTCAGCAGCAGCTGGTTGAGGAGGAGGCGGAGGAGGGAGATGAGGGCGCACAACAGGCGCCAGCGGCAGCGGGGAGGGTGGGCGAGCAGCACCCGGCCGCTTCGGCGGCGGGTGTACAGCAGTGGGTGGCGGGCGCACCGCTGGGTGCACAGCAGGCCACCGCCGAGGCCTCGTCCGCCTTCTCGCGGAACACCGGGATGTTGCCCAGCGTATGGAAGTGTTCCCAGGCGATGCCCTGCGGATCGGTGATCCAGTGCTTTTCGCTGCGGGCGTAGCAGCAGGTGGTGGCGCCTTCGTCCAGCAAGCTGATGTCGGCGGCCGTGGCGCGGTCCTTCAGGGCCTGCAGTTCTTCAGCGTTGTCGGTCTGGATGCCCAGATGGTCGATGCCCGGCTGCTCACCCCGTGTGGAGATGGCGAAGTTCACCGGCGGGTCTTCCAGCATCCACTTGGCGTAGTCGGCCTCGGTGCGGGTGGGGGCCTGGTTGAACAGGGCGGAGTAGAAGCCAATGCTCTTGTCCAGGTCGTTGACGTGGAGGTGGACGTGGAAACGTTTCATCGGGGTCACCGTTCAGGGTTGCGAGGGCGAAATGTCAGTGAATGAGGCTGTGGCCGGTAGCACCACCACTGGCGAGAAACCGCCACCTTCGGTTCGGAAGTTGGTGGTCTGGCCCGACCAGGTGCGTGCGGCCAGCAACTGCATCTGGCCGCGGTAGGTGTAGGCGCGCAGATCGAGCTTGAGCCGCATGGTCTCGTGACCCACACGTACCAGCCGCTCGCTGGGCGGCACGGTGGTTTGGGCGACGTAATCGCCGGCCAGGATCTCGTCCCACACCCGTCGGGTCAGCTTGTCGCCGCGGTAGGCAGCGCGGGCGCCGAAGCCGGCAGCAGGTTTGAAGAACAGGGTTCGGCGCTGCGCCCAGAGCGCGTCGGCGTTTTCGGCGGTGACGCGCTGTGTCGCGGGCACGACCCGGCGCAGCAGGGCGCGGTCCGCTTCGCCCACGCCCCAGTGTTCGAGCAGCGCCGCGTCGGACAGGGTGACCAGGTTGCGCTTGTCGGCGTACAGCGCATGGGTGCGGGGGTGCGGCGTGACCACGGCCGCGCCAGCCCGGTAGGCCTGTTGCAGCACATCGTGGCCACTGTCCTGCAGGTAGAAGTCGGTCAGGCGGTTGTAGACCAGGTCCACCGGCGTGCCTGCGGGCAGGGCGGGGTGCCAGAGCGCGCCATCGCGCCACTGCAGCTCGCGCGGGTCGGCTACCACGGCGATCAGGCCGTGTGCTGCGAACCGCGCGCGCGCCATCTGGAACTCCGGTGCCAGGTACTGCGCGTCAGGCACATCGTCCACGATCACCACATTGCGCAGCGGAGCATCGCCGCGTTGCGATTGCCATTCGGCTCGGAACATGGCGACGAAGGCTTCGTCGAGATTGCGCAACCGGTCCTGTGGGTCGAACACCTGCTGAAACGACTCGCAGCAAGCGCGGTGTGCCCGCGCCAGCGCGGCGTTGAGGAAGGCGCCGCCTGCGTTGCTGTTGATCTCGATCAGGCGCGGTCCGTCGTCGGCCAGGTGGAAGTCGTAGCCCATGAAGACTCCGGCGGGTCCGTGGGCAATACCGGCAATCTGCGGAGCGCGGTCCAGGGCCCGCTGTTGCCAGGCGGGCAGTGCGATCACGCGCTCCAGCGCGGCCACCGCGTCAGTGATCTGCGCCATCACACGGGCATCGAGGAAGACCGCCGTGCGCGAGAACAGATGTGGGTGGCTGTCGGCCAGACGCATGGTCAGACCAGCCAGTGCAGGCTCAGTCTCCAGCTGTTCTCGCAGACGCGCTGTCTCCAGCGTCTGACAGGCGCAGCCGAGGTTCAGCGCTTCGGCCAGGTTCACGCCGGGTCCCCGCAGTCGGTGCAGGTCGAGGGAGCAACTTCACAAGGCTGGCCTGCGCAGCAGTGCTCGGTCAAGTAGCCGAGCAGCGTGTTCATGCGGTCAAATTGGGCGCGGTAGATCAAGTTGCGACCGTCGCGTTCGACGTCGATCAGGCCTGAGTGGCTCAACTCCTTCAGGTGAAAAGACACGGCGTTTGGCGGTGTGCCCAACGCCTCCGACATGTATCCCGGGGTCAGCCCGTCGGCGCCGGCCACCACCAGCAGGCGAAAGATTCGCAGGCGCGTCTCTTGTGCCAGCGCGGCCAGCGCTTTGACAACTTGAGCTTCTTCCAATGCAGTCTCCTCAGGTCGTTTGGGGCGCCGGCAAAGCCAGCTTGGTCGGCAGCGCCAGCGTGAGCAGCCAGCAGGTAAAGAGCATCAGGGCCGAGCCCACCAGCGCGTACAGCAGGCCGCCCCACTGGTAGAGCAGGCCCGACATCAGCGTGCCGAAGAAACGGCCCAGCGCATTGGCGGCGTAGTAGAAGCCCACGTCCTCGGCCGCTTTCTCGCTGCCGGCGTAAGCCAGGATCAGGTAGGAGTGCACCGACGAGTTGACCGCGAAAGCAAAGCCGAACAGCCCCAGCCCGCCGACCACCCACCACTGCAGGTTCGGCAACTCCAGCAGCACGGCAGCAGCAATGCCAACCGGGATCAGCGCCAGCACCAGCGACCACCCGCGCGCCGCCGGCACCTCGCTGCTCAGCCCGTCGGGGCTGCGTTTGACCAGGTTAGGTGCAAGCGCCTGCACCAGACCGTAGCCGATGGTCCAGGCCGCCAGGAAGCCGCCGACCATGGTGAAGTTCCAGCCCTGCGAATACAGGAACACCGGCACGCCCACCACGAACCACACATCGCGCGCGCCGAACAGCGCCACGCGCGCGGCGGCCAAGCCGTTGATGCCGGCGTTCTTGGCGAACAGTTCCTTGGCCGACTTGGACGCCTTGGCCTTGCCCATCATCGGCGGCACCGACGAGACCACGCCGATGAGCACCAGCACCAGCAGACTGGCCATGGCCCAGAGCGAGTGCTGGAAGCCCAGCGCCTGCAGCAGCACACCACCGAGGAAGAAGCCGAAGCCCTTCATGGCGTTCTTGCTGCCGGTGAACCAGGCCACCCACTTGAAGAGCTGGTTGTTGCCACCGTCTTCGGCCTTGGCCTGCGCCTGCGTGACCTTGATGGCCGACTTGCTGGCGGTCTTGGTCAGGTCCTTGGCCACGCCACAGATGCCCTGCGCCAGCACCACCCAGGCCACCGACATCGCCGCCGTCCACGCCGGGTTGAGCAGAGAGAGTAGGGTGAATCCTGTGATCTGCGTGACCAGGCCCACGGTCAGCATGCGCTGGATGCCGTAGCGCGTGGCCAGCCAGCCACCGATCAGGTTGGCCAGCACACCGGCCGCTTCGTACAGCAGGAACAGAAAAGACAGCGTGAACGGCGAATAGCCCAGCTTGTAGAAATGCAGCAGCACCAGCATGCGCAGCGCGCCGTCGGTGAGCGTGAAGCCCCAGTAGGCGGCGGTGACGATCGCGTAGTTGCGCACCGCGTGGCTGACGGTGGTCGTTGAGGCGGCGTTCATCAGATGCCGACGGATTCCAGATGACAAGCCAGGTCCACCATGCGCGTGGCGTAGCCCATCTCGTTGTCGTACCAGGCGTAGACCTTGAGCAGCGTGCCGTCGGTCACCATGGTCGAGAGGCCGTCGACGATGGAACTGCGTGTGTCCCGGGCGTAATCGGCGCTCACCAGCGGGCGGTTCTCGTAGCCCAGGATGCCGGCCAGCGGGCCGCTGGCGGCGGCTTCGAACAGCGCGTTCACTTCCTCGGCCGTGGTGACGCGGTTCAGCTCGAACACGCAGTCGGTCAGCGAGGCGTTGAGCGCCGGGACACGCACTGCGTGGCCGTTGAGCTTGCCCTTGAGTTCGGGGTAGATCAGCGCAATGGCGGTGGCGCTGCCGGTCGTCGTGGGGGCCAGGTTGACCATGGCGCTGCGGGCGCGGCGAAGGTCTTTGTGCGGCGCGTCCACCACCAGGTTGGTGTTGGTCGGGTTGTGCAGCGTGGTGATCTGGCCGTGCCTGATGCCGATGGCTTCGTGCACCACCTTGACCACCGGGGCCAGGCAATTGGTGGTGCAGCTGGCGGCGGTGACGATGTGGTCGCGCGCCGGCTGGTAAAGGTGGTCGTTCACGCCCACCACGATGTTCAGCACGCCACCAACCTTTACTGGTGCGGCCACGATCACGCGCTTGGCACCGCGGTCCAGGTGGCCCTGCAGGGTTTCGGGTGTGAGGAACTTGCCGGTGCACTCCAGCACCACGTCCACGCCGAGATCGCCCCAGGGGATTTCGGCGGCGGTGGCGTGCTCGCTGAACGACAGGCGGCGGTCGCCGATGCGGATGGCGTCGCTGCCTTCGGCCGCGATGTCGGCGCGCCACTTGCCCTGCACCGTGTCAAAGGCCAGCAGGTGGGCGGTGGCCGCGGCGCCGCCCTTGATTTCGTTGAGGTGCACCACCTCCAGGCGGTTGCCCTGGCGGGGGTCGATGGCTTCGCGTTCGATGGCGCCGAAGGCTGCGCGCAGGGCCAGCCGCCCCATGCGGCCCATGCCGTTGATACCGACTTTCATGGTTGGAACTCCTAACTTTCAACGATTCAATGTTATTTGAATAATAACGGATCGCCATGAAAGTTTTGTGACACGAAGCGAGCGAAAGGAGGGGCGGAACGCACAAATGCAATGTCGTCCAGGCGTCGGGCTTTGCAAGCTTTGCCCCACTCCCCGTACAGGGCCTGGCCGTGAAGCGCCAATCCTTGACGCTTTCGGCCGAGTGGTCCTGCGCTTGTGTGCGTCACGCCTAGATGTGTGGTGGGGCTGGCTTGCTGATCCCTTCATCCAAGCTCACCGTTTTCGCTTTCACCGTCTGTGCTTCCTATGAACGCTGACGGCCTTTCGGCTGGGTTTGGCCCTCGACCGAAGGGCTGACCTTTTTCTCTTCGGAGGTGCTAAGCGGACTTCGCACCACCTGCGCGCCAGCTTCGCCGGCTTGCCTGGCCTCTGCGAGCGCTCCTCCCGTCAAGGGCCGCTGCGGCGCCCGTGTCCTCGGCTGCGCCTGCGGGCCGCGCCAGCGCCTTCGCTTCCTCCCTTGACGGCGCACCCGCGCCGGCCCCAGCTGCTGCCCATGGCCGCGAAGGGCTTCGCGGCCCCTGCGGAGCCCAACACCCAAGGAGAGCGCCCATGCACAACGCCGACTGACTTCCCCTCTGTTTTTCGATGTCTTCCATTGTTTGAACAAGGTCCCCGTGTGGGACAGGAGATTTCACATGAACACCGTTACCCAATCCGAAACCCTGGCCTTGAGCGCCGTGGCCGTCGCTGCGACCATTGGCGAGTCGGCAGTTGCAGCCGAATCTGTCACCGTGCCAGAGGTCGCACCTTACGAACTGCACCTGATCCCGTTGTCGCGGCTGCGGCCCTCCAGCCGCAACGTGCGCCAGAGCGGCGGCACGGCCATTCCCGAACTCGCAGCGAGCATCGCCCGCGTGGGTCTGCTGCAGAACCTGACCGTCGTCACCACGCCCGATGGTCAGTGGTCCGAGGTGGTGGCCGGGCGTCGGCGGCTGGCCGCCTTGAAGCTGCTGGTCAAGCGCCACAAACTCGCGAAGGACCATCCGGTGCCTTGCCTGCTGGTGCCCGTTGCCTCGGCCCGCACCGTGAGCCTGAGCGAGAACGTGCAGCGTGAGGCGATGTCCCCGGTGGACGAACTGTTTGCCTGGAAGTCGCTGGTGGCCGAAGGCCGGTCGCTGGAAGACATCGCTGCTGACTTCGGAGTCACACCGCTGGTGGTCAAGCGGCGGCTGCGGCTGGCCAACGTCGCACCCCGGCTGCTGGTGGACTACCAGCTGGGAGCGGTCACGCTGGAGCAGTTGATGGCCCTGGCGATCACCGACGACCATGCAGCGCAGGTGTCGGCTTTCTATGAGGTGCCACAGTGGCAGCGCAGTCCGGAATCCCTGCGGGACCACCTGACCCGCGACGAGGTGGATGCTTGCCGCGACGCGCTCGCGCGATTCGTGGGGGTGGAGGCCTACGAAGCGGCGGGCGGTGGCATCCGGCGCGACCTGTTCGCGGACGAGCAGAAGGGGGTGTTCCTCACCGATGCCGCTTTGCTGGAGAGGCTGGCCCGTGACCGGCTGGCCGATGCGGCCGAGTCGGTGCGGGTCGAAGGCTGGGGTTGGGTGGATGTCACGCCGCGTGTGTCTTCGTCCGAACTGCACACCTTCCAGCGGGCGCGGCGCTCGCGCCGGGAACCCAGCAAGGCGGAAGCCAAGCGTATCGAGAAACTGGAGGCGGAGCAGGCGCGGCTCCAGGACAAACTCGATGACGAAGACGACGACCTGAGCGACGACGGTGCGCAGGCTCTGCACGAAGAACTGGACCGGCTGGGCGATGAACTGGACGCCATCGAACAGACCCTGGTGGTGTACGAACCCGGCGTCGTGTCCATGGCCGGCGCGGTGGTGTCGGTGGACCCCATGGGGGCTGTGGTGGTGCATCGCGGGCTGTTGCGCGTTGAACAGGTCAAGGCATTGCGAGCGCAGGATCGACCGACAACGGACGCACAGGCAGAAGGCGAGGTGGAGTCAGCAGAAACAACCACCAGCCGGGGCGGACTGTCAGAGAAGCTGGTGCGGCGCTTGAGCGCGCACCGCACCGCCGCCCTGCAGGCCGAGGTGGCCCGTCATCCCAACATCGCGCTGGTCGCCTTGGTGCACCAGTTGACGCAGCGGGTGATCCTGGGTAGCTACGGTGCATCGCCGGTCAACATCAGCGCCACACCGCAGGACCGGCTGGAGCAGCATGCTCCAGACGTTGCAGAGGCCCCGGCTTCGCAGGGCCTGCGCGCCGTGCGCGAGGCCTGGGCAGCGCGGTTGCCGGGGGACCCAAAGGCCCTGTTTGCCGAACTGCTGGCAATGGAACAGGAAGAACTGCTGTCGCTGCTGGCCCTGTGTGTGGGCCTGACGGTGTCGGCCATCGCTCAACGCGAAGACGAAGCACCCGCCGCGCTGCTGGCACAGGCGGTGGGGCTGGACATGCACGGCTGGTGGACACCCACGGCAGCGGGTTACTTCGACCACGTGTCCAAGGCCAAGGCGTTGGAAGGGGTGCAGGTTTTCGCTCCGGGTGAGGTGCAACGGCTTGCAAAGCTCAAGAAGACCCAGATCACCGCCGAGGCCGAACGGCTGGCCGCTGGCTCGGGCTGGCTGCCGCAGATGCTGACCGAGCCTGTTCAGGTGGTGGAAGGGCAGGGCGAGCACGAGACAGACGCTCATCAGGCGACTTGAACAGCGACAAGTTCAGACGTGCACCACCACATCCCGGCTTCAGCCGGGATTTTTTGTGCCTCTCCGGCGCGGCCGGACCGCGCTCTGGTGCTGCGCATCAAGCCACCAGGCCACGCGTGTCCCGGTGTCTCGACCCTGTCGGGCGCCGATCGCTGACGCCTCCGGCCGGGGGCATGCCCCGGCCTGCGCGCTGCGCTTGCCTGCCTCACGCCTGCAGGTGTGGTGGGGCTGGCTTGCTGTTCCCTTCATCCTTGCACACCGTTCTCGCCGTCAAGGTCTGCGCGCATTTCATGCGCTTGCGGCCTGCCGGCCGTCTTCGAACCTGTGACTGCTGCGCTGCGGCGTGCCGGTTCCGGTCTCGGGCAATCCCGCCCGATCACCGGAGTTGGTCATGCAGCACGATCTGTTCTCTTCCCTCGATTCCCTCCTGTCGGTGCCCGCTGGGGCGGGAGGCTTTCTTATCCGCGATGTGACCGGGCAGTACCGGCCGGCAGAGGCCGACGAGGTGCTGCTGGCGGCGCAGCGGTTGCTGGCAGCCCAGGTGCGTGGCAGCGACCTGATGGACTCGCCCGCCGTGGTGAAGGATTTTCTGCGCGCCCGGCTGGGAAGCCTGCCGCATGAGGTGTTTGCCGTGGTGCACCTGAACTCGCAGAACCGCGTGCTGGACTACGTCGAGATGTTCCGTGGCACGGTGAGCCAGACATCGGTCTACCCGCGTGAGGTGGTGCGCGATGCGCTGCTGCGCAACAGCTCTGCCTTGGTCCTTGTGCACAACCACCCCAGCGGTGAGGCCCGTCCGTCGCGTGCCGACGAACATCTGACGCAGACGATCAAGCAGGCGGCGGCGCTGGTCGATGTGCGGGTGCTCGACCATTTCATCGTCGCTGGCGACGTTATCTGCTCGATGGCCGAAATCGGCCTTGCGTAACCCCTGGGGCCTTCGGCCCCATTTTTCTTGTTCTTGAACAGCGCGCTTCGCACGAGCGCAGGGGAGGGCAGAGCATGGCCGGCAGCGCCGGCTGATCTTGGACAGCGGCCCTTGCCCGTGCCCAGGGATCGCAGTCTGGTTTCCTTCCCGCTGCGCGGGAACGAGCCCGCTGGACGAACTGACGGTCGGTCCACTCCCGCCGCTGCGCTGTGGTCCCGTCCCGTCCGCCAGATCGTCCCCCCGGTCACCCGCCATGCCCGAAGCCGGGCCGCTGGGAATGTCGGAGTCAGTAAACCACTGGAGTGATCGCACCGGCTCGAACGCCGCGCCAGTCGCTGCGCTTGGTGTCACGCCGTCCGCAGAGTCGCCGCTGCTCAGTTCAGCCGGGCGCCTGCGCTGCGCTGGTCGCCCGAAGAGGTGTGGGCAGCGCGTGCGCCATTGGGCCCACCGCAATCCCCCCACGGCGCCCCCATCCACAGGTGAGGGGGACTTGTGGGGGGATCTTTCAGCGGTGGGCCAGGTGACAGGCTCACTGTTTCGTGCTGCAAGGTGTCCCCATCCCCCACCCCTTCCCGAGGGAAGGGGCCTTGCCCACCCCCCGCCCGCCCGTGGGCGGGAGCGAGGGAGTCCGAGCGAGAGGATCAGTTTTGAGGAGCCCGGATCGGGGTCCGGCTGGTCGCTCTTGCAAGGAGTTCCACCATGGCCAATGTTCAAGTCATCCAGCGTCACGCGCACCTGGCCGGTGCCGTCAAGCTCGAATTCGTCAACGGGCGCGAAGGCAAGGTCGCCAAGGCGGTGCTGACCGCCATCAGCAACAGCCGCCGGGGCAGCGGCGAAGAGCGTTCCGAGGAGGCCACCGCGATCCAGTGGACGCTGTGGTCCAAACAGGCCGAACACGCGGCCGAGTACTTGGGCAAGGGCTCGCACGTGAACATCGTCGGGCGGGTGCGCAACAACAACTACCAGGACAGTGACGGCGTCGAGGTCTACGGGCTGGCGTTCACCGTGGACGAAATCGACTACCTGGACAGCAAGGCCGAAGGCGAAGCCCGCCGTTCGCGTGAGGGCGCGGGTGATCCACCTGCAGCCGCCCAGGGCAGCAGCCGCAAGGCCCGCAACGACCGCCAGCCGGCGCACGCCTGACGCAGCACACCGGGCGGTTCGGCCGCCCGGCCTTCTTCTCTTCTTGTTTACGTTCTCAGGAGCATCACCATGATCTCGACCGCCCATTCCCCGCGTCTGGCCGCCCGATTCGGCCAGAACACCTTCGTGATCCGCAGCGAAACCCCGCTGGCCGAAGACCAGATGCGCCGGGCCGCGCCGTCCATCTTTGCCGAAGGCAAACACGGCAGCCGTTCCGAGCGTTACACCTACATCCCCACCATCGACGTGCTGCGCGGTCTGCGCCACGAAGGCTTTGAGCCCTTCATGGTGGCCCAGAGCAAGAGCCGCATCGAAGGCAAGACCGAGTTCACCAAGCACATGATCCGCATGCGCCACGCCGGGCAGGTGAACACCCGGCCCGAGGCTAACGAGATCATCCTGATCAACAGTCACGACGGCGCCAGCAGTTACCAGATGCTCGCGGGTCAGTTCCGGTTTGTCTGCTGCAACGGTCTGGTGGTCGGTGACGTGGCGAACGACATTCGCATCCCGCACAAGGGCAACATCCGCGACGAGGTGATCGAAGGCGCGTTCCGCGTGCTGGATGACTTCGACGCCGTGGACGCCAGCACCGACGGCATGAAAGCCCTGAGCCTCCAGTACGACGAACAGCGGGTCTTTGCCACCGCCGCCCTGGCGCTGCGCTACGGTGAACGTGGGGAGGGTGAACCACCCGCACCGGTGACCGCCGAACAGCTGATCGAAGCCCGCCGGCCGGAAGACTGCGGCAATAGCCTGTGGGCCACGTTCCAGCGGGTGCAGGAGAACGCGCTTAAGGGTGGCCAGCCGGGCAGGGGCGCCAAGGGCCGGCGGATGCACACCCGGCCGGTGGCCAGTATTGACCGCAGCGTGAGCCTGAACCGGGCGCTGTGGGTGCTGGCCGAAGAGATGCGCAAGCTCAAGGCTTGAACTGATCCCTCATCACACTGCCCATCACAGGGCGGTGTGATGAGCCGGGCGGAAAATCCGAAACGCGCTCGCTGGCCGGCGCCGGCTCGCGCGTTCTCGGCCAAGGTGGCTTCTCACCGAAGCCACAGCCAGGCGGCCATTGCCCAGCTGATGGCCGAAGAAAGCACCGCTGTTGCTGCGTGCAGCAGCCACCCTTCCCAGGGGCGTGCGCCTTTCCGAGCCAGATTCGCCATTTCCTGGAGCGGCAAGGTCACCCGCTGCAGGGTGGGGCCGACTTCATTGCGGAACACCACTCGTGCCGCTTCCTCCATGGCCCGGGTCTGTGTGTCCACAGTCCCCCGTGCCATTTCGTCAGCACGGCGGGCGATGTGTTTCACCGCCTGCAGCTTCGCGTTCTCGGTGATCTCATCCATGCGTTTTGAATACGCCTCGACCTTCTCCGCCAGGTCGGTGCTGGTACTCTGCAACTCCATGCGGCTCGCTTCCAGTTGAGGTGCCAATTTCTCAAACCTATCCAGCAACGTGCCCAGATCGCCGATGGCCACGGCCATCAGCTCTTCTCGGACCGTGACCAGGTCGCTCACTGTGCCTGCCGTGCCAGCGGCACCACGTTGCTGGCGGCGCTCTCGGCCAGACCGAGCGCTGCAAAGCAGGCATCCAGCTGCGGCAACACCCCAACCGCCAGCCGCCGTGTGGCCAGCTTCTGTGCCAGTGCGAGCTTTTCTGCGGTGTCGCCGGCCTTGACAATCAAGGCCTTGTAATCGGTGTCGTCACGGGCCAGGGTGGCGAGGTCGGCATTGCGGCCCCGGATACGCCCGTACACCTCGTTGGGGCCCAGATAGCAGGCCATGTTCTCTGTGGCGATGGGCTGCGCTTTGAGGAAGGCCCGCAACAAATCGAAGTGCGCCGGGACATCTGCGGCGCTGTTCACCATGTTGAACACCAACCGAACCCTTGACCGGGGCACACCCAGCCGCGCCAAGTCGACCAGAGTGGCGATGGTGTCCTGCTGCTGCTTGAGGGCTGGCACTGTGGGAACCACAAAGGCATCGAAGTCCTCGTGGCTGCCTTGGTACTTTTGCATCAGATCAAGCAGTTCTTCCACGTTGCTGGCCCCGATGTCCACCACCGCGCCGTCCATGGTCTGCAGGAGTTCCTGCAGTTCGCCAAACTGCCGGCCACGCATCGCGTGACTTTCTCCGTCACCCGCGTTCAGGCTCTCCACAGAAAACAGCTCCGCGCCTTCGATACGCGGCAGCAGCAGGTGCCTGGCGATGGTGGTTTTGCCCACGTTCCCCGAGAAGTTGATGACGGCGATTTTCATGACGGGTCCTTTGCGTTGAGCCTGGCGCGGGCCAGGGGGTTGGTGATCCGGCTGCTGGCGAACGCTTCCGCGATCTCTTTGCCGCTTCGAATGTCCGGTTCCACGGATGCAACCTGAGGTGACTGAGGTGCGGTGGTTGGTGGAGGGGCCGCCGACACCTGCGGCTGGTTGGGGAGGGATGGCAATTCATCTGGGCGCACACCCGAGCACGCGCCCTGCGCACTGGACGCTGCTTTGGTGACCCTGGCCACTTCGCGCTGCACGGTCGCGTTGCTCACGTGCACGCCGACCGCAGCCAAGGCCATGCGGATCGCCTCGAAGGTGTAGCCCTGGGTGCGCAGCTCCCGCATGTCCTGCGCGAAGCGCTTGGCCTTGCGGGAGCTTCTGCCCGGTGGATCGGTTGGAACCAGTTTCATCGTTCAGTTTCTGGTCAGGCGTTGGCCGGTTGTTCGTCAATTGCTGATCGGTTAGTGCAGTGGTTGTTTGCCTTCTGATCACTGCTCGCGCTGTCTGCTCACGTCCTGAGCGGTGCTGATCGGTACGTGCTCATCTTCAATCCGCCTGGCGCCTGTTCGCCTGCTGGATTCGGACCCAAATCCAGCGGCATCAGAGCCTCGATTCAGACCAATACTGGGTTCATGGGTGAGTGCAGAGATAGGCGCGGTGGCGCCGGTTGTCTGACACGCTCACCCAGGGGGGAATCGTCGTCAGGAGACTCGTTATGGAACCCTCGTCACGTGACCGCATCAGCGTGGACCTGCATGGCCTCAAAGCCACGCTGATGGAGCGCGCACAGGCCGTCGGCCACTCGCCTTCCCAACTGGTGCGCCAGGCGCTGGTCGATGCGCTGGGGCTTCCTGCGCTGCAGAACGCCGAGGCCTGTCGCACACCTGTCCAGACCGATCCTGCCGTTCGCACACGCCTGTGCCTGCGCATGCGGTCTGAAGACGCCGCCGCGACGCTGCAGGCCGCGAAGCGGGCGGGCATGGCCAACGGTGACTACGTGGCTGCCCTGGTGGCGGGCGTGCCGGCAGTGCTGGACGGAAGAGGGCACGCACAGACCTTGCAGGCGCTCACTGCATCCACGGACGAACTAGCCCACTTCTGTCACCGCCTCTACCAGCTGAACGCGTTGTTGCGCCGTGGCGATGTGGAGCCCATCCGCCCCTACGTCGGCATGCTCGAAACGCTGGCCCGTGACGTGCGCCGCCACCTTGACCATGTCTCGCGTGCCTTGGCCGACCTGCAGCCACGCAGACCTATCGCTTCACCAACAGCCCTACGAAGTCAGGCGCGCACCCTAAGGAGCCGACCATGAAAAAGCCCACCGGCGGCCCAAGCGCTGCCTTGTCTGGCACTTCGTCCATGCCCTCGACCCTGACCAGCGCTCCCCATGCCCCCGACGTTGACGGCATCCTCATCACTTGGGGCGACCGCCTGTTCTACCCGGGCAACCGCATCGTCCAGGTTCGTCCCCAGCTCAAGCTGGGCGCTTCGGGCGCACACCATCGTGCCAACGCCATCCGCCAGCGCATCGAAGCCACCGTCGTTCGGCGTGCCCCTCAGGTCATGGTCAAGGTCACCGGGGGAGGGCGGAGCATGGCCGCCATTGCGGCGCACTTTCGGTACATCAGCAAAAACGGACGGCTGGAGATCGAAGACCAGCGCGGTGAGACCATGCAAGGCAAAGACAGCCTGCACCACCTGGCCGATGAGTGGCGCCTGGGCGGCGCGCGCATCCCTGAGGACGCTGAGCCAGGTCAGCGGCGCGAGGCCTTCAACATCATGCTATCGATGCCGCGCGGCACCGATCCGCTGATCGTGCAACGCGCCGCGCGGGAGTTTGCGCAGGCCGAACTGGCCGACCACAAATACGTCATGGTGCTGCACGACCACCAGGCCAACCCGCACGTGCACATCAGCTTGCGCGCCGTGTCCAGGCTGGGCAAGCGCCTCAACCCACGCAAGAACGACCTGCACCGCTGGCGCGAAACCTTCGCGGAAAAGTTGCGAGGCTACGGCGTCGAGGCGGAGGCCACACGGCAAGTCACTCGTGCCAAGTTCCACCAACCCGATCAGTTATGGCGACTGAAGGCACAAGAGGATGGACGCTTGCGCAAGGTCCGATCCAGCGGAACCGAAGGGCCGAAGCTGCATGCCTCAAGGGCTGATGCGGTGGATGCCTGGGTGCAGATCGGTCTGGCCCTCGCCGGCTCTGGGCAGGCGACGGACAGGCAACTGGCGAAACACATCGCCAGCTTCGTGAGGGGCGTGTCCGATTCAAACAAGGCGGCCGATGCGCAGACGAAACCCGAGAGGCCGCAAGAGACTAGGCAACACCCGACGCCACAAACCGATCAACGGCAAACTCGCCAGCAACCCACACCGTCAACCGACATTCATCCGACCCGCTGAGTGCCAATGCCCCACCAGCCTTCAGGTGTTGCTCAAGGCAGATCGCAGCGCAGAAGGCGCTCTTGCGGCGGAGCACCGCGCAGCACCTCGCGCAGCCACGGTCTCTGCTGGAATGCGGGTGGGGGTTGCGTGGTGGTCGTGACGATGTACTGAAAAGCCGAGGTCGAGGTGCCCTCCAGCCCGTTCACCACATCGAACAGGCGGTGGTAGACGCTCAGGCCCAGATCGGCTTCCCGGGGGCTGTCGTGCAGCAGAAACGCTGGAAGGCGGGTGGTCCCCTGCATGCTCATGCACATCACCGCCAGGTCAAAGGCAATCACTTTCAGTGACTCGATCGCCGCGGTGGAACGCTCACCGCCCAGCTGAACCGCCAGCTTCATGCCGTTGCCGTCGAGCGTGACCTTGCCGGAAGCGGTAGGCCCCACAGCTGCCCTGATGATCGCGTTGAAGTAGATGGACAGACCAGAGAACACCTCGAACTGCTGGTCGCGGAACGCTGCCAGGCGCTCGCGCTTGTTATCGATCTGCTCCTGAAGCTTCGCGACCTTTTCCTGCGCCTGCTCCCACGATGCCCAGTCGTGCTCCAGGCGCTGGATGTCGTCCAGGTTCTTTTTCCCCTGGCTCCAGGCTGTCGAGCGGCTGTCGCTCAGCCTCTCTGCCTTCTTCACGGCCTGCTGCAACGTGTCACTCGTCGTGCGCGCTGCGGGTAGCTGTTGCCTAGTACTGTTGATGTTCGCCTGAGTGGCGTCAACTTCGGCCGACTTCTCTGTGATCTGCTTCTGCAACACCTCGTACCGCTGGCGCAATTTGTCGAGGTCAGGCAGTTTGTGTGAGAGCTTGCAGCCTTCGGCCAATGCGCGGTCAATGGGGACTTCGCAAATCTGGCAGGAGGGCACCTCGGCGTCCCGTACCTGCACCGAGGTGGACGGCAGTTCCGCTTGCAGGGTTTTCAGCAGGCTCTTGTGCAGTGGCAGGTTGCTGTTTGCCACCGCCAGTTGCTGCTCCAGATCCGTGACTACCTTGACCGCTTCGCGTGCACGTTGCCGCAAAGCCTCCAGGTTGGACACGTCCACGGAATCGTCCGTTTTCGCTGCTTGCGCCAGCTTCTGGCGTGCGACCAGGCGGAGTGTTTCCAAACCCAGGCGACCTTCGGGTACCGCCGTTGACGTCAGTCCCAACGACCGCAACACATCGGTGCGCAGGTGCTCACAGGACCATTGCCAGCGGGCGGCCTCGTTCTGTTGGGTCTTGAGTTCTTCGCCCTGCGCATTGGCTTCGGCTTGCAACTGCATCTCGTCGGGCGAGATGGCGGCGATCAGCGCCCGCATCGAGTCCTGCAGACGGCCGCGCGACATGGAGCGGGTCGGCGACTCCGAGTTGGACTCCGCCGCGCGCCAGTCCAGCACATGGTCGAACCGACATTCCTGGTCCCGCGTCAGCCAAGCCAGCGCCACGCGCCAGGCATCGTGCAACTGGTCCACGGGCATCAAGGCGGTGACGTTCTTCGTGATCACGTGCTGTTCGATGGCATCGATCAGCGGTGCCATGCCGGTGGGTTCGTTCAAGCGCTCGAACAGTTGCTCTGGCATCACGCCTTGCACCGCAAAGTGGCCGCGCCCCACACCCAGCGGACGCAGCACCGCCCAAGGCGAGCCATTCAGCACCACTTCGGCCGACACCCAGCCGTTCAGAAAGGCCGTGCCGATGCTGAGTCTCTGATCCTCTGGCGCAAAACGGTCTTCACCCAGGCAGTAACGCAGCAACCGGCAAAACAGCGTCTTGCCGGCCCCGTGGCCCAGTTCACCCGCTTCGCTCTGGTTCCCCATGTCGGCCGGGTCGGGCGACCAGATGAAGTTCAGGCCGGGCCGCAGTTCAATGCTGCGCACCAGGTTGCCCGGTTCCTTCCAGATCGTGAGCCGGCGCACCCAGAGAGCTGGTTGTTCACCACCGGGGGGCAGCGGGACGGACAGTGGCATGGGTTCAAACAACTCAGGCTGCACGCGCATGAACGAACTCCTGTACCTCGGTGGCCAACGTCGGCAACACCGCCTCCACACCGTGCATTTGCAAGTAGTGCACCACCCAGCCTGCACGGCCATCGGGCCAACCCGCGGTGTCTATCCGCGCTGCATCAGGCCCAAGCGCCCAAGTGCCTTGCGCGCCGGGGCCGGATTCGACCAGGTCCTCGCGCGCCCGCATCTTGCTGATGGCGTTGCGCCAGGGTGTGTTGAAGGCGGGTTGCAGGGTGACCACCTGTGCAGGCAAGGGGGCCGCCGCATCGCCCACCAATCGGCGCCATTGCGCAGCGTGGTCTGCCGGCAGCGCAGCGGTCAAGAGCCGTGGCTGCAGGCATAACAGGGTGGCCAGGCGCGCCGTGTCCTGGGGCATGGGCTTGTTCCAGGCCTTGAGCACTGCGGTGAGCTGGGCGGTGGCCGTGTGTTCGTCGGCGGGCACCTGTGCTGCCCATGCGCCAGCAGGCAAGGTGGACCAGTCGGGCTGGGCGACCGGCAAGACTTCTGCGGTTTCCGGCTTTTTGACCCGTGGTCGCCCGCGCGTGGTTTTCAGCTTTTCGGGCTGTTTTCCGGCGATGCGCTGCAACAGGATGCTGGCCGGTTCGTCTTGCGGGTTTTGCTGCACCAACTCGCCACGAAAGGCTTTGGCCAACGCTTGTGGAGCCAGACGTTGTGAATGGACGCACATCGCTTGGTAGTGAGCTTCAATACTGTCAGCGAGTCGGAAGAGTGATTCGGCGCGCCGGACAATCTCGCACTGTTCTTCTGGCTTCGGCAGATTGAACTTGAAGGCTCGAAGCTTCTTGGCGTTGATGTTGGACTGGCTCACACCATCTGACTTCTCCGCCCAGCAGAAGTTACGTCCCGCAGTGCTTCCCAAGCAGTAGTTCAAATACTCGGGCAGCAACTCTTCGTTGCAGCGTACGCGGATGAGGTAGCCAGCATAGATGGCAGGTTGTTCACCCTGGTAAATCGCCGTCTTTCCCACCAGCTCCGGACTGTTAGTCCGGTTGAACAGGACGTCACCCTTTTTGAGTTCGTACTTTTTGATTTCTGCTTCGTTGGAGGTGTAGACAAGATCCGCCCAGTCCAGGCGACATCCTTGGATGTTCCCCATGCGCAGTACAGGCACGCGACCCGACTTCTCGGATTTGGCAGCCGTGCCATACGAAAAGTCGCTCGCATGCGCACCAAGAGAGACCATAGGCCACCGCGTCGCATCAGACGTTGGCCAGTCCTCGATCAATGCACCCGTTGTGGCTGCATCCAGCACCGCCTTCCGAAATCGCTTGAGCAGTGCGGGGATTTTGTCGAGACGGTGATGGCAGGCGTTGATCCGGGCCAGCAGGGTATCGAGTTGGTCGGCAATGCGGGATTGCTCTGCAGACGGGGCTATAGGTGCAACAAAGGCGCGGACATCCTTTGTTCTCACAGCAGGGTAAAGCGCACCCTGCACAAGCTCAGACATGGCGGACACAAATTGTTCTGTCCGGACCAGATATGCCAGCCACCGTGGATCGACACCGTCGAGCGGCCTCAAAACGTCGAAGCCCGTTGATGCGATTTGCCCATCCAACGAGGGTGGCACCAATGCCACCGCATTCAAATTGGGCCGTGTCATCGATACCAGGGTGTCACCCTTTGCGACCTGTTTTCTGGCCCTGCTCGGGGCATCTTTGCCAAGCAGCACCTGTGGTGTCGTGATGGCTTTCGTGTCCCGGTTTACGGACCCGATGTCGATGTAGGTGAAAGTCTCAGTCTCTCCCGGCACGCGCTGAGTGACGTCGGTTGAAATGGCTGACAGCGGCGCAGTGGTCCAGCTTTCCGGCAGTTCATTCATCGCTGCCACCTTCCAACAGCAACCCACGCCGCGCTAGGCGCTCACGCGCCTCTACCAGTGCCTCGTGCAACCGCTGTTCCAGTTCGGCCTTGGGCGGCAGCTCGGTCCAGTACTCGGCCACGGTGATGCCGTCCTTATGCATCTGCAGAAGTTCAACCTGTTCGCGGCTGGATTCGGCGCAGAGGATGAGGCCGATGGGCGCTTCTTCGCCAGCCTGGCGTTCGTGTTTGTCCAGCCACTTCAGGTACAGCTCCATCTGGCCCTTGTGGGCAGCCTTGAAGCGGCCGAGCTTGAGTTCGATGGCGACCAGGCGGCGCAGGCGGCGGTGGAAGAACAGCAGGTCCAGGTAGAAATCTTCTCCGTCGATGACCATGCGCTTTTGCCGTTCGACAAACGCAAAGCCCCGGCCGAGCTCCAGGATGAAGGCTTCGAGCTGGCGCAGGATGGCGGCTTCAAGGTCGGCTTCGTCGTGGCCCTGGCGCAAGCCCAGAAAGTCCAGGAAGTAGGGGTCTTTGAAGACCTGGAGCGGCGTGGCCGGCAGCGCGGGCGCCTGGGTGGTGGCGATCTCCGTGCGCTCGAAGGCTTTGCGCTCGATCTGGTGGCTCAGCTCGCGCACGCTCCAGCCGTCTTGCGCGGCATGTTGGGCGTAGAACTGGCGGGCTTCCGGGGTTTTGAGGGCCACGATGGCCACCAGGTGGCTCCAGCTTAATTTTGCCGACAGTGTCGACACAATCTCGGCGCTGGGGAACGCCTCGGCAAACTTCACCATGCGGCGCAGGTTGCGGGATTCAAAGCCGCGACCGAACTCACTGGACAATTGCTTGCCCAGCTGGTCGAGCAGCTGGGCGCCGTAGCCGGCACGTTCGCCGCCCAACACTTCCGCGTTCAGGCGCTGGCCCACTGTCCAGTACAGGCGGGTCAGTTCGGCGTTGACGGCGGTCGCCAGCCGCTGGCGGCTGCTGGCGATGAGGGCGCGCAGCTCTGCGTGCAGGCTGGCGACCGGGGTGGGCGTGAGCTGGCTCATGCCTGGGCCTCTTGCCCGGTTTCGTCGATCAGCAGGTCGTCCAGCGCGGCGTCGGGGTCTTCGCCCAGTTCTTCGAGCAGGGCGCGCAGTTCGGCCATGGCGCCGCCCAGCTCGCGCTGCAGCAGCCGGGCCACCAGGGCGGGGTCGTCGCGCTGGGCTTCGGCGGTTTCGGCACTGTCGTCCTTGAGCCAGGCGATGTCGAGGTTGTCGCCACGGGCGGCAATCTGTTCGCGGGTGAATTTGCGCCAGCGGCCGGTTTCACCGGTGTCCACGCGTTTGGCCAGTGCGGCGGGGCCGCCTTTCGGGTCGTCACCGAACACGTCTTCAAATTTGTCGCGCGGCTGGCTGGCGGGCGCGTCTGCCGGGGTGCGGAAGTAGTCGCGCGTGAAGGGGGTGCGCTTGCCAAACTGGGGCATGTTGGCGCGCATGTCGTACACCCAGACCTCTTTGGTGTTGCCCTTGTCCTTCTCGCCCTTGGTGAAGAAGAGCACGTTGGTCTTGACGCCCTGCGCGTAAAAGATGCCGGTGGGCAGGCGCAGGATGGTGTGGAGGTTGCACTTCTCCATCAGATCGCGGCGGATGTCGGTGCCCACGTTGCTTTCAAAGAGCACGTTGTCGGGCAGCACCACGGCGGCACGGCCACCCGGCTTGAGGCTGCGGTAGATGTGCTGCAGGAAGGCGAACTGTTTGTTGCTGGTGATGTACGTGAGGTCGGTGCGGGTGGGCAGGCCGCCGCCTTTTTTGGTGCCAAAGGGCGGGTTGGAGAGGATCAGCGTGGCGGGCGGGAGCTTGCGGTAGTCCTCGCTCAGGGTGTCGCCGTAGTCCACGCCGCCTTCAATGCCGTGCAGCAGCATGTTCATCAGCGCCAGGCGGTGGGTGTCTTGCACCAGCTCCATGCCGTAGAAGGTGTCGTGGCGGTAGCGGCGCTGGGCCTCTTCCTTGAGGCTGTTGAAGTCGTTGTGTTTGCGCAGGTGGTTGTTGGCCGCGATGAGGAAGCCGCATGTGCCGGCCGCTGGATCCTGGATCACGTCACCCAGCTTGGGGTTGAGCACGGTGACGATGCTGTCGATCAGGTGGCGGGGCGTGAAGTACTGGCCGGCGCCGCTTTTCTTCTCGGTGGCGTTGCGTTCCAGCAGGTTTTCGTACAGGTCGCCCAGGTCGTCGCGCTGCACGCTGTACCAGTCGAGCGCATCAATTTCAGTGACGAGCTTGCTCAGCGTGGCCGGCTTGGTGATGAAGGTGTTGGCGTTGGCGTAAATGGCCTGCACAGCGCCCTGGCCGTGCAGGCCGTAGTCCAGCAGCATTTCCTTGTAGGTGTCGAGCCGGTCGGGCGCGGAGGCGCTGATCAGGTCGGCCCAGCGCACGCCGGGCTGCAGCAGCTTGGGCTCGCCCTTCTTGGGGGACTTGAACACGGTCAGGCGTTCTTCCTGCCCGGTCTCCTGCATCATTTTCAGGAACAGCAGGTAGGTGAGTTCGCTCAGGTACTGGTGGTAGGTGACACCGTCGTCGCGCAGCACGTTGCAAAGCGACCAGAGCTTGGCGCCGATGTCGAGCGCGGCATTGGGGTTGGACATGGGATTCGGTTTCAGCGTTGTGCAGACTGGGGCGGCAGCGCCCACAGCGCATCGTTAAAGGCTTCCAGCACGGGCTGGAGCTGGCCATTGAAGATTTTGTCGAGGCGGTTGAAGCCGCCGCCTTCGCGTTTGAAGATGAGGTCGGGGTCGTCGAGGGCGGCGCGGTCCACCAGCAGGTTGGCTTTGGTTTGCGCTGCGATGCGTTTGAGCCAGTCGCGCTGCGGGTTGGTCCAGGCAACGCCGCCGGGTGGTTTCGCCAGCAGGTTTTGCAGGGCGTGGTCCACACGCTCGGCGTAGGGGAGCAGGGCATCCCCCACGGCGGCCTGGCGAATATAGCCAATGATGCGGGCGGCTATGTCCTGGTTGCTGAGTTCGCGCCAGGCGGTGGCGAGGCGGGCCTCGGTGTAGCCGGCTTTGTCGAGCGCCAGCACCAGTTCCTTGAGCTGCTGGCGGGTGAGGTCGCGCGGGCGGGTGAGCACGGTCAGTAGCGCCGGCAGTTCGTTGCCGTGGCTCTCGATGAAGGCCTTGAATTCCTTGAGGTAGTCCTCGGGTCGGGTGGCCTTGCCGTACCCGCGTTCGACGTTCTTCAGCTGGTCCGGGTGGTCCGAGACGTACATGCCCTGGCCGTTGCCTTCGTGCTTGCGGTCGAGGATTTCGCCCAGGTCAGGGTGCTGGGCAAACCACTTGGCCAGTTCGTTCAAGGGTAGGGCACGGACCCTTTTGACGAAGTCGTCGGGCGACATGCCGGACTTGGTCTCGAAGTCCTGGGCGTCTTTGCCTTGGAGGTGGCGCTTTTTGACCTGGAACTTGGCCAGGAACTGGTCGCGCACCAGCTCGCGGGCCGCATCGTCGGCGACGGTAAGCAGTTCGCCTTCCAGATGAGAGAAACTGAGCTTGGGGTTGACCACCACGGGTTTCATGGCGGTCATGTTCCCGATGTTCTCGAACACGCGGACGGCGTCGATGACCCGGAAGTTGTCTTTGGCTTCGCCGTCAAAATCGCACAGGCGGGTGGCGCGGCCAAGCATCTGGTCAAACAGGATGCGGCTGTTGACCTGGCGCAGGAAGACCAGGTTGCATATTTCCGGCACGTCGATGCCGGTGGTGAGCAGGTCCACCGTGACCGCCACGTTGGGCAGGCGCTCGTTTTTGTAGCGGCGGATGAGTTCCAGGGGTTTGTCGGCGTCGCCCGTGATCTTGATGACCGCATCGTCCTCCACCGAACCGTATTGGGTTTCGAAGGCCTTCTTGAGGACTTCAACCACCAGATCGGCGTGGCTGCTGCTGACGCAGAAGATGAGCGTCTTGCGGCGCCCGCTGGGGTCCAGCTCCTGGGCCAGGTACTGGCACACCGCTTCGTTGAAGGGGCGGGTGATGACCTTGCGGTTGAAGTCTTCGACCTGGAGCTTGATCTCGTCGGGCGCCTTGAACAAGTCGATCTGATTTTTGGTGACGTCGTAGACCTTGACGTCTTCGCCCACGTGCCAGGTCATGCCATGGGTGGACAGCTCGGTGTAGAGCTGGATGGGCGGCTCGTAGTCCACCAGGAAGCCATCGACCACGGCCTCGCGGTAGGTGTACGAATAGACCGGCGCGCCAAAGATTTCGGTGGTGTGCAGCGCCGGGGTGGCGGTGAGGCCGATCTTGGTGGCGTCGAAATAGTCGAGCACCCGGCGGTATTTGGAGATGTAGTCGTCAAACCCGCGAAAGGCCATTTCGGTGTCGGACATTTCGCGGTCCAGCGTGTAGCCGCGGTGGCATTCGTCGATGACGATGCAATCGAACTGGTCCACGGTGGGCGGCGCCACGCCATCGGCCGGAAACAGCACCCGTTTCATCATGCCCTGCACCGTGGCGACCTGTACGCCCGTGTCTTCGTCGGGCATCTGCTCGTCCAGTTCCTTGATGCCGAACACGTCTGCAAAGGTCTGCAGGCGTTCCATGCGGGTGTCTTTGAAGGCGTTGGCGGCCTGGATGCCCAGCGCTGAACGATCCACCAGGAACAGGATGCGGCGGAAGCGCTTGGCCTTGAGCAGGCGGTAGATGAGCGCGACGCAGGTTTTGGTTTTGCCGGTGCCGGTGGCCATGGCCAGCAGAATTTCGCGCTGGCCCTGGCTGATGCGGCGCTCGGTTTCCTGGATGGCGGTTTGCTGGTAGTGGCGCAGCGGGAAACCGTAGTTGAAGGCAGTGTTGCTCAATTCCTGGTCCGCGCGGGCCTCGTCGCGGGTGAGCAGGACCTGAAGACCCTGGGGCGAATACCAGCCGTCCAGCGCATGGGCGAGGTTCTCCGGGCGGCGCAGGTCGCAGAACCAGATACCACTTTTGGTGGCCAGCTGGCGCAGGTAAGGGCGCCCGTTGGTGGCAAACACAAAGGGGATGCGGAACTCACCACGTTCGCCCCAGTTTTCTTCGTGGAGAAAGGTCTCCGAGCTGGCGCCGAAGGTGCGGCTGTAGCGCTTGCTTTGCTGCAAGGCGGCTGATACGTCTTTAGCCTCGCGTTTGGCTTCGACCACCGCCAGGGGGGTGAGGCCTTGGAACAGCACGTAGTCGGCCGAGTAACCCTCGCAGGGCCATTCGGCGATGGCGATGTTGCGGCCTCGCTCCGGACGGGTGCCTTTGCTGTAGCGCAGGACTTCGGTGTCGGCTTCCCAGCCAGCCTGGCGCAGCTGTTCGTCGATCAGGCGCCGGGTCTGGGATTCGTCCAGCACCACCTGCGAGGCGGCGGCGGTGGCAAACGAAAGCAGCTGGGTCTTGTTGAATTGAGGCGCTGCCTTGACTTCAATCTGCAGTGCTTCAAGGCGCTGGCCGAGTTGTGCCTTGGCTTCTTCGGCCTCGGTGGCGACCTGTTCCCACACCGTGCGCTCTTCTGCCAGGGTGGAGAGTTGTGACTGGGCCTGGGTCAGCTGGTTCTGAACCTGCTCGTGCCTGGATTGGTATTCGACCACCGCCTGGCGAAGACCTTCCAGCTGGGTCCTGAGTTCGGCGCTTTCGTCTTCGGGAGGGGTTGGTGGCAGAAACGGGCCGGAACGGAAGTCAGGTTCTTTGAATGTCCGGTGAAACCAGAGTACCAATTGCCAGGCGAATCGAAGTGACGCCAGAGCTTTGGCGTGATTGCCTTCAAGTGCGTGGTTGGCGGCATTGCCCGCCACGCGAATCTGGTCCAGCAGCTGTTTGATTTCACGAGGGAGGAAACCCTCAGCCTGGAGGCGACGGATCAGGTCGTATTGGGACTCTTCGGCTGAGGTGTACAGACCGACCCGGGCGGCGACCGATTGGGTCAGCAGTTCGGCGAGCTGGCGAAGCTTGAGCAGACTGGTGTTGGGATCGTCTGAAAAGTACCGCTCCGCCAAGGCGCCGAGGCGCCAGAGCTGCTGCTCGTAGGGTTTGAGCAGATCGAAATTGGAACGCTTGCTCCCTTGCATGTTCAGCCGTCGTTTTGTTGGTGGAATCTGCAGACGTTGCGAAACAGTTTCCGGCTGAGTTTAGTGGACTCGGCCTGGGCGCTTTGGGCTGGTGGGCGCGGTGTGAATTCGCCGGGATAGCAGGATTCATTTGGGGCTGTTCCAAGGCGAAGCCGCTCGATTCGATTGCGCAGCGTCCGATCACGCGAGGGCTTCCCTTTTGACGGTCGGGAACGGGGGAAGGGTCTGTCGGGATGGGTGCCACTCCCACCGCTGGACGGGCAGATCACGATCTTGAGAAGGCAAACCCGGGTTTTCTTCGCCGGAGTCGCTTTCCGTTGCGATGTACAGCTCGACCGGTTCGCCCAGGTCGGTGAGCACGGCGCTGGCCATGTCGGTGCCCGCGCACAGGTTGTACCGAAGGGTCTTCACAAAGCTTCGTCGGCAGCTGACCAGGGATCGGACGAGGTGGGCCTCCTGCGGGCTGTCCACCGGAATCCATTCCGGGGTGAAGGTGACCAGCGAGAGGGAGTCGATGGTGGGCAGCCCTGAATAGCTGACGCAGAAGGTCCCGACCATGACCAGATGGATGGAATCGAAGGCTCCCCAAAGTGCCAGCTCGCCTGCAAATCGGCGCTCCAGCTGGCGGAACAAGCGCTCGTCGATGGCGAAGGCTTGATCGGGGATATGTTTGATGACCGCTCTGAAACCGTACCGCGATGGCACGATTTCTTTGACTTCGCCGATCAGCAGCATGAGTTGACTGGGTTTGCCGGGGTGCGCCAAGGCGCTGGTCCATTCGGCGAGGCGGCGCGCATTGATGGGGGCGCGATGCTCTACCGAGAACACTTCGGGCACATACAGGCGGCTCTGCAGTTCGCTGCCATGTGTGAACTTGTGCGCTGCGGCTGAAAGCAGGTGCCGACGGACGATGGCCCAGTTCCGTTTGCCCGCGAACCCCGGGTGCCAGTGGGTCAGTTCGGCCTGGTCCCACAGGTAGTGGAGCAGGGCGCGCAGACTGAGCTTCTGACCTTGGGATGCGATATTGGGCGAAGCGCTGGCGGCGGGTGGTTGGGACGACCTGCCGGGCAGTTTGGACAATGGGAAGTCGAGCTTCAATGCCGTTTCGCCCGTCGAGGGGTTTTCCACAATGGCCGTACCGACCAGTTGGCCCAGGCCCGACAGATCGGAAGGCAGTTCATAGGAAGGGCATGCAGTGGCATGCTGACTCCCGGTATTGGGCATGCGCTTGACGATGTAGCCGTTCATCAAGCGGGCGACGTACATCTCGATGCCGTCGCCATCTGGACGGCACAAACAGCGGGGGCGCTGGTGGTTCGCGTAGGCCTCGGCAATGGCATGGGCGAATCCGGGCGTATGCATTGCCCAGCTGCGACCACCTATCAAGTAGGTGGAAGTTGATTCTGGGGGATCGTCCACCGCGCCAGCCTCAGCGTGCGGGAGCCGCCCGTTCACGCGAGTGTTGTGGTTCTTGCCGAGGAGTCACGACAGGACGCTGGGAGGGAGCGCTCTTGTCGTAGACCTTGACCTTGTGCACCAGACCGTCGCGGGTGCGCTGGGCAAGCTTCTCGGCTGCCGCCACCATGATGGCCTCGCGCCTTTTCTCGGGTATCCGATTGGCCACCAGGATGGCTTCAATGGCTGCCAGAACGGTTTTGCGTCCGCCGCCGCCACGGCTGGATGGCTTGTCAGCGGTGTTGGCGTCCTGTGCGGTGGAGGCTTCCCGGGCAGGTTCAATGCGGTTGCTCAGGCGTTGTTCCCGTTCCACCTTGAGCCGATCCAGGTCGGCGGGGTTGGGCTCGTAGCCCAGGGTTTTGACACCGCGTGCAGCGGCCTCCAGCCAGACGAGGCGCCTGAAATCCTCGCTGCCTGTGATGCGCAGGGAGTGCCAGTTTCGGGCCTCTGCGACATCAACCATAGATCTGGCAACGGATGGGCTGTTTGTGTCGGTGGCCAGCCGGAAGGTGGATTCGGTGAACGCGATGCGTGATGTGTCACCCCGGAAGCGGTACTCGGTGAGGCCAATGCTGACGTCGCCAAGGGTGACCGGGGCGCGCTTGATGATGTATCGGTCCATCAGTGCCGACTCCAGCCGTGCGACGAGGGCTTCACGCTCGGCCTGTGCGTCTATTCGGGCGCTGGCTTGCGGGCTGGAAGCTTCCGGGGCTTTGACCCCCTTGTCTTTGGCGGGCATGGGGATGATCTTCGACTCAGCGGGCTGGCGTACCGTTTCGGGGTTTGTCGTTTTCGCTTGCGGGTCGGTCGTTGGGGGCTGGACATCAGGGGCTTGATCCCGCTGCCATTGGCCATCGATCTTGTGAATGAAGGACTTTTGCCCGCGCACATCCACGACGACGAACCGGTTGGCGCCGAGCTGGTCGGCTTTGGCCACCATGTCTTCGTAACGGTTCGTGCGGTAGGTGAGTTCGGCGAACGGGTCACGCAACTCGTACCGTTCGCCCGGCTCACGCTCGGGTGTCTGGAAGGTCCGGATGGCGATGGCGGCGCGATCCACTGGTTCCACTGTGCCGCCCAGGGTGGAAATGGTGTTTGCCGTGGGCAAATCCACGCGCCGGGCCGGTGAAGTTCCGTCATCCATGGTGGTCTCCTTGGGTGGTTGTTTCCAGCACGAGGGGCGTGTCAGGGCTGGGGTGGGGCAGGGGCCTGGACGGAGACCGGTGGCACCCGGTACACCTCGATCTCGACCCGTCGGTTGAGATTCCTGCCGTGCTGTTTACCGTTGTCGGCGAGGTGGTCGCCACTGGGCTGGTGGGTGGTGCGGATGCGAGCGTGGTCCACGCCGGCAGCGATCAGGTAGTCACGCACGGCGTTGGCCCTTGCCTGCGCGATGCGGCTTTCGGTGGAAGAGTCGGTGGTGCCGTCGGTGCGACCCCTCAGCACCACGAGCGGCGCGGCCTTGGCCTCTTCCACCAGAGCCGAAGCTTCCTCGGTGGGGATCGACACCCGGGTGCTGTTGAACCCGAAGTGCACGATGCGAACTGTGTTGGCTTGCGCTTTCTCCTGGATCGACGCCATCAGATGCTGGCGCGCGGCCATGTGCACCAGCGTGGCGGTTGTGGTTTCGGCGAGGCGGTCGGATTCGTTGGCCTGGATGCGGGTGTTCTGCAGATCGTTTTTGCACACCTGCAGCTCGATGGCCATCTGCGCGTTGGCGGGCCGCTTCTGTGATTCGTCAACGGTGGGTGGCTTGGGCGGCGAGGTGCAGGCGCAGAGCGCTGCGGAGTACATCGTGATCAGGACGAGGCGAGAAATCTGGTCGGTCATGAGCGTTCTCCCAAGGTGGTCAGTTCGCGTGTTTCATCCGGGGGTGTTCCAGCAGTCCGGCCTGAAGGTGATTCATCGCTTGTGGGTTCGATGGAACCACCAGAAGATGGGTCGTTGGGCGCTACTTCAAAGGCGCCGAGGAAGGCGTCGGCAGCTTTGTCGACGGGGCCGTTCATAGCTTCCTTGGGAAGATGAATGTCGTGAACCAGCGCATCGACATCGAGGGTGCTGCTTTCCGCGTCGAGTTCGTCGTCTGCATATCGCCAGCGCTGCTGCACCTTGGCCTGGTGGAGGTCCATCTTCATGACGGCTATCTCTGGGGCAGGCAGTAGACGTGAGGTGAACGCCGGGTCCTGGAAGTAGCGGATCTTCTCGCCGAGGATGGGTTTGCAGTTCTCGCAGATCACCACCAGCCGTTCCGAGCCCAGTTCCTTGAACTCTTGTGGCAAGAGCAGGGACCGGCGCTGTTCGCTCTCGTTGCGGCTGACCGAGCTGTGCCCGTGACCGCTGAAGGAGCGACTACGTCCCCGGGAGGTGACGCGCTCCGTGAAGTGTCCGAGCATGGCGCTGTATTCGTCGGCGTCGCGCTGTTCGCGAGGGGCAAAAAGGATCTGCAGGCCGTGGTTGGTGGCGAAGGTGCGGGCTTCCTTGTCGCCATAGACCGCGTCAAGCTGCGACATGGCCTGGACCACGGTGAGCAGTCGTAGGTTGTAGCCGGCCAGGAAGGCGGCCGAGTACGTGATGATCCCCACGCGGCCCATGGCGGTGAACTCGTCGTTGACCAGCAGGCACTGGTACTTGAGTGACGGGTCATGCTCAGGCAACTGCTGCGTGTTGAGGCTGACCAGCTGGGAGAAAAACAGGGTGAGCAGCGGCCGGGCGCTGGCCAGCCGGTGCGGTGGGATGCGCACATAGACCGACATGTGCTGGCGACGCAGCTGGCTGAGGTCGAAGTCGTCGGCGCTGGTCGCGGCATCGACCACAGCGTCCGCAAAGATCGTCAGTGGCGCGTGGAAGGTAGCCACCACGCTGGAAAGCGTGTTTTCCGAGTTGCATAACAGGCGCTGCAGGGCATCCAGGCATTCATCTGAAAACGGTTTGCCGGCTTCCTTGCGTTGATTGATCAGCCCGTTGAGGTGTTCTTTCAATGGTCGCCCCTGGCCGGACGACTGACGCAGCATCTCACCGACCGTGCGGGGCAGCTCGGGCGTTTCGAGCAACAGCAGGCCCAGACCGAGAAAGAGGTTGCGTGCTTGGTCGTTGAAGAATGCTTCAGACGATGTGCCGCTGCCGTCGTTGGGGTAGAAAACCTGGCCGATGCCCAGCAGGTCACCCACGCGGTGCAAGGGGCTGGTGCGGACCGCAGTGAGCGGATTCCAGCGGTGGCTGCGGGCTTCTTCGTCGAAGGGGGAGAAGGCGTAGACCGTCTGTTGGTGCTTCGTCCTGTAGCCTGCGGTGATGGCGTGGTTCTCGCCCTTGATGTCGAGCACGACCACGGAATCTGGCCAGTTCAACAGGTTGGGCACCACCACGCCGACACCCTTTCCGCTGCGGGTGGGGGCAGACAGCATGACCGAGAGCTGGCCAGGCAGGGCCAGGAAGTGGCCACGGAAGCGGCCAATCAGGATGCGCGGGGTGTTGACTTGCTGGTCGGTCAGCAGAAGTCCGGCACGCTTGACTTCCGCGGTGGAGGCGAAGCGGGCATCGCCATGCAAGGCGCGGCGCGGGCGGCTGGCGGCGCACAGGGTGCCCGGCAGCACGATCAGCGTGGCAAAGCCTGCCATGCCTATGGCCGTGAGCAGCCGCCGCCGAAGCACTGGCACATCGGCATAGAGCTGCCAGTAGTCAAGGATGCTGTTCCAGCCCGCAAGCCTGGGGTTTGCCTTGCTGAAGACCAGGAACAGCACGCCCGACAGGTACAGCGCCGCGACCACCAGCGCAGCGATCCCGACGAGCATGAAAACACCGGCCGCGACCTTACGCGCAGTCGGCCAAGACGCCATGGGAAGGGCCAAGGACGCGTTCATGTCGGCGCTCCGTCAAATAGGCCGGCTTGCTCATCGGTTGCGTTGCCAGAGCGCTTGTCGTCGGTGGTGAAACGCTTGCGGCGCGGCTCGTAAGTGATCTCGGAGATGAAGCGACCCCGTTCATCCCGGTTGAACTGCACGATGACATCGATCACGATGCCCAGAAGGCCCTTGATCTCGTCCAGTCGCAGGCCACCACCCGCACCGCTCTCGCGGATCATGAGCGACATCTGTTCCAGCGCCAGCGCGCAACTGCCTGCATGCACGCTGGTGATGCTGCCAGGGTGGCCGGACGCGGCCAGACGGATGAAGGAGAAACACTCTTCGCCACGCAGCTCGGCCAGGAAGATGCGGTCGGGCTTCATGCGCAGGCAGGCTTCCAGCAGCGACTTGGCCGTCACGCGCGCGGTGCCCTGGGCGTCCTTGCTGTAGAACAGGTGCACCACGTTCGGGTGGTGGGGGATGGTGAGTTCGGCCGTGTCCTGGATGGTGATCAGGCGCTCATGGAGCGGGACTTCCTCGACCAGTCCCTTCATGAAGGTGGTCTTGCCCGAGCCCGTCTTGCCGCTGACCACGATGGTCTGGTGCTTCTGCACCGCAAGGCGAAGAAACTCCCCGTACCGACCGGCCGCTTTCAGCGCGAGCAACTGCTTCTGGAACGGCTGGAGTCCGTCGTCTTCCGCACCCAAGGCGGCGCGCTCGCCGATCCTGTTGAACAGACCTTCGCTTTCAAAGTCGGTCAGCCGCTTGATCAGGTCGGACGGCTTGCGCACGGTGATCGCCACGGTGTTGCGCGTCACCGCAGGCGGAATGACGAACTGGATGCGCTCGCCGCTGGGCAGCGTGGCCGACAGCAGGGGCCGCTCCTGGTTGATCTGCTGGTCGCAGTAGGTGGCCACGGCCGTGGCCAGGGAGAGGCAGCGTTCTTGCGTCATGGCCGGCGCTTCCACGCGCTGCCAGCCTTGCACGGTCTCCACCTGCAGTTCACCGGGGCGGTTCACGCACACTTCCAGCACGCCAGGTGCGTCCAGCTGTTCGCGCAGCGGGCGCAGGAACTCGACGACCGAAGTCGCATCGCCGCACCAGCCGTCGGGCTGCGGGTCCGCGAAGAAGGACAAGAGGAGGTCTACCTCGGAGTTCATCGCGTCACCGGCTGCAATGCGTAAACCGAAGAAAAGTCCACGTCGCGCGCGACGTAGATGCCCACGATGCCGCCCTGGTTCTGGTAGATCAGGGGCGGGATGTTGATGGTGCTGTCGAGCACCTTTTCGGCCAGCTTGCTGGTGTTTTCCGTGGTGGACGGCAGGACGACGGTGTCAGCCTCGCGGGCCTGCATCTGGTTCTGGATGACCAGCTTGACGGAGTCGTCGATCAGCGAGAGCAGCATGGCGGCGCCGATGCGGTCGCCCCACCGGTTGTCCACGTGACCGTCGATGCCCGACTCACCGAGTTGCCCGGTGCCGGGGGAGTCGATGTCCACCGTGACGCCGTTCGGCGTCCGAATGCGGGTCCACAGCACCGGGATGCGGACCGTGCCGGGCCGGACCGAGGCGATGCGGTATTCGCCATCCATGTGTGATCCGCGCTCGATCAGCAGCACCCGGCCGTTGTCGCTGTACACGTCGCGCTGGACCTGGCAGCCCACCAGGCCCGAGGTGGCACTGATGACCCGGGTCTTGAGGGCGCAGTTGAAGGCCGTGCCTTTGGGCAAGGTGAGGCTGCGGTCGCCCAAGGTGGAGGCTTTCACGCGTGGTGTGGCGGAGCCCTGCAGCTCGCCGCCGAACAGACCTGCGACGGCCGATCGTGGGTTGAGATCGTTGTCTGTCGGTTGCGGAGACGCATTGGCTGCAGCGCCCAGACCGGCCGGCAAGGCGTTGCCCTGGGTCAAGTTGTCGAGAAGCCCTTGCAGCCGGCGCTGGTAGTCCTGCAATTGCCTAGACGTGGAGGTTGCCGGATCGTTGGATGTCTGCGTTGTGTCGGCGCTGTTGCCAGGGATGCCACCCGGGCGGGAAGACACCACCAGCACGGGCGCGTCGTCCGGTGACAGGGTCTTGGGTCCGGATGGGGCGGCCGTGCCCGAATGCCTCAAGCTGATGGGGTCGGCCGCCTCTGCGGGTGTAGGCACCAATGCCGGAACACGAGGCTGGACCGGTTGGGTCATGTCCAGTTGCCGGGTGCCTGCTCCCGCGGCCGATGGGCGATCCCGCAGCAACGACTTGTCCTTCTCCGCATCACCGTTGCTGGCGAAGTAGCGGTACCCGTACAGGATGCACATCGCTGTCACCATGAGCACCACCAGGCCGATGACCGAGATGTTCTTCCAGGACAGGTTCAGCGGTTGCCGCCGGGCCACGTTGGGGATGCCCGCTTCGCCCGGCAGGGGACTGATGGTGTTGCCACTCTCCGGTGGCGATGGCGCTTCGCTCGGCTCTGACGAACCTTGAGTGTGCTCGGTCATGGCTTGGCTCCTAGCGTTGAGGGCGACGAAACGGCGGCATCGGATTTCAGAACCCGTTGCACGCCCGGCACCGTGGTGGAGCCTTTGGCCGGCGAGCCCTCCAGATCGAAGGCTTCGTTCCAGAGGCCCACCACCGCCGATCCGGCACGCAATATCAGGCGGCGGCTGACCCGATCCACCACCAGGGTGTCGTCCTCCATGCGGGCGTTGACCAGGGTTTCGCTGCCGTCGCCAAGGACGTGGAAGACGGCGGGCACCTCGCGATTGCCTGGGAAGCGGAGGTAGGTGAACCGGCCGTCGTCGTAGACCAGCGTGGGGACGATGTCCGCCGATCCGGCGCCCTCGGCCAGCGCGTACTGGGTGTTGAGCACGGAGGGCTTGGCCGCCAGTCGCTCCGCCACGATCTGCTGGGCGGTCGGTGGGGGAGGAATCGGGGGCAGGTTTGCCAGTGCGGCCTGTTCTCGATCCGCGAGACTGGGTGTGGCTGCCGCCGGCTTCGGAGACCGTATGGCCAGGCGATAGACCGGCGGCTGGCGGTCACTGTCCGAGAGCACCACGAAGCGCAGCGTGTGTGATCGCCGGTCGGTGATCACCGCCAGGTTGTTGGGCGCATCGGCGGAGGACTTGGCTTTGACGTACAGGTGGCGCCCGCCCGGCTGGGCGGCCACACACCAGGCAGCGTCGGTCTTGCTGCAATCGCCGCCCTGGCCGACCGCCACTTCGGCGATGACTTCGCCCGGATCGAACTCCACCAGCGTCACCATGCCGCGTTTGACCGGTACGGTGACCACCGCGTTGGCGTCGTAGACCACCTCGCGCAGGCGTGGGTCGGCTTTGTCGTTGGGCTGGGCTGCAGAGGCATGCAGAGGGGCCAAGGTCAATGGCACCAGTACCAAGGGAAGTACCAAGAGGTTCATGGCTTCGCTCCGGTCGGGGTGTTGATCTCGGGATCGGACCGGTAGGCCGTGACCACGAAACCAAAGGGGTTCTCCAGCCGGTCCGCCTCTTTGGCCAGCACCTTGGGTTGGTACTGGTAGACCACGCTGGCCACGTGGCGCGTGGTCACATCCGGCAGATTGCGGTCAGTCATGCGGACGACCTTGTCGTAGGTGACGGTGGCGTCGCTCTGGTTGCCGCTGCGCCCCGATGCGCGCAGCCGCACACCGACGATGTTGATGCGCCATTCTTCGGTGGAGCCCACCTTCTTCTGCAATGCCCCATCGCCCTCGAACTGGCGGTTGTATTCCGCGAAGACGGCGGGCACTGCCATGCGGGCCACCTGGTCAAAGTCCCGCTGCAGGAACATCCAGCTGTAGGCTTCGCGGGAACGCACGAACATGGCCAGGTTGTGCTTGTCCAGCGCCTCCATGGCGGGAATGGTTTCTTCGCTCAGGCGCTGCTGGATGGTGGTTTCACCGGTCACCCGGTCCACCACGATGGGGATTTCCACCACCTTGCGCAGCGGCCCCTGCACGAAGACCGCCGCGATGCCGATCAGGCCAATCGCCAGACCAGCGGCAGCGGCGGCCCAGGCCCGACTCTCGGAGCGCTCCAGCATCAGCGCGCGGTCGATTTCCCACTCCCGATTGGCCTGCAGCGACGGAGTTTCAGGCTTCGGCACGGGCGTTTTGGGCTGTTTCGGCCATGCGGCGGCCTCACCCGACATCAGGATGGCACTCATGGGGGACTCCGGTGGTGTGGTGCTTACGGCAGGAAGTCGGAGACCTTGCCGGTCCGACCCAGCATCTGGTACTGGCGTTCGCGCTCACGGCTTCGGGCGATGCGCTCCTCGCTGTCGGCCATGCCCTGCAGCATCTGGATTTGTGAGGTCTCGTGCGCCAGCAGGGCGTTCTCGGCGCCGATGCGCGCCTGAATCTCCTGCACCGACTTCTGGTCTTCGGTGGCGTTGATCTGGGTCATCAGAGACTGGATCTGCTCCAGCCGCATGGCGGCCGACTTCATCGCGTCTTGCAGAAGGCCTTTCTGCTGGTAGGGCTGCGCCAGGGCGGCCTGGCACTCGGTGCGCGCATCGCCGCTGCGGTCCAGGCAGTTGTAGAGCATGCCGACATCGCGCAGGGCTTTGGCCGTGGCGTTGAGGCCGTCGTACCCAGAGGTATTGATGGCATTGAGGTAGGTGTAGGCCTCGGCCGGGATGTAGTTCTTGAGCAGCGGGTTGTTGAACACGTCGCCCAGGTTGCGCATTCCGTTGATGCTGTCGATCTGGGCTTGAAGTTGTCGGATCTGGCGAATCTGGTTGTTGATCTGGGTGATGTCGTTGATCACCTGTTGCACCGCCTGGAACAGGTTGGCAACATCGATCACGGGGATGCCGGTGGCGCGCGCGTGACTGGCGCCCAGCGAAATCAACACGGCGGCGGCGACCTTGAGGCGGTACTTCATGGTGTGCTCCTTGGCAAGTGGACGATCAGGACCGGCCGCGCAGGGCGGCAAGTCGGTATGCCGCAGACCGTGCGGCTCCGTAGCCTCTTCGGGCCATGTTTCCGGCGTAGCGACCCGTGGCTGCGACTGCAGCACCGGCTGTGGCGGTGGCGCCCGCACCTGAACGGATCACGCCTCCCTGGCCCATGCCGGTGGCGGCCGAGCGGGCCGAGGAAGCGGAGCGCAAGCCCGAGACCATCATTGCGTTCTGGATCATCTGCACGCCTTGCTGGATGGCCGCGCCACCTGTCAGGGCCGATGCGAGGCTAGGTGCCTGGAAGCAGAGGATGGCCATGAGGATCATGAGCACGCAGTAGCGCGTGGCTTCACCCAGCACGTTGAAGGTGCTGCCGAGGAAGCCTCCACCGTCGTTGATGGCCTTGAACATGGCGGCGCCCATGTAGGCGCTCAAGCCCAGCGCGAAGAAGGCGAACCACGTCAGCACCACCGCGTTCAGTACCATCGACAACCAACTGTCGAAGAAGCGTGCGGTGGGTCTCCAGGCGAGGCACAGGATGAACAGCGGACCGATGGCGATCACGAAGGTCAGGAACAGCTTGGCCAGCGTGACGACGAAGAGTGCGATGCACAGGAAGAACACGGTGCCGATGGAGAAAATGCCGCCGGCCAGCAGCAGGTCCAGCCGGAGCACGCTGGCCTCTTTCATGATGTCGGCCACCTGGGCGCTGGCGTCGTCGTTGAACTTGTCGAGCAGGGTGTAGGGCGAGCTGATGGTGGCCGGGTCCACGCCCGAAGGCAGAAAGGTGCTGGCCACGCCCATGGCCAGGCCGTTGGCGGTGTCCGATACGTTGCTGATGTAGAAGCCCGACTGCAGGGCAAAGGCCAGCACCAGCCCGATCTTGAAGACCTTCCAGACGAAGGTGGGCACGGTTGCGGACACCTCGTTGCGTAGCACCGCCCAGCCGTAGAGCGCCACCCACACCGTCATCGCCGACAGCGCGATCGGCGTGATCGCCGACATGAGCGACGACACCACGCCGAGCACGTAAGTGCTCAGAATCGCGTCGAAGTTAGAACCGACCCAGGCGAACATGGCATGACTCCCTTATTGCACCGCCGGGTAGGGCAGGTTGGTCGGAGGCGGCGCAAAGGCCTTGACGCACTTGCTGCCCGGATCGGGGTACTGGCATTGCAGCCATTGGCCGCTGACCTTCACCACCCAGATGCGCGAGAGCTTGGTGGTTCCGTAGCTGGATGGGCGGCAGGTGCCTTCTCGGGCATAGACCTCGGTGCACTCCTGCAGACCGTCGCGTGTATCCACCATGTGCCAGGGGCCTGCATAGCACCCTGCCTGAGCCAGACAAGGCTTGGACTTGCGGATGGATCCGGTGGTGGGCAGTGGTGCCAGTTCGACCAAGCGTTCACCGGTTGCCGATGTGCGTACTGCTTCGTTGCCTTTAACGAACTGTGCGCTGGTATTCGCGCTGAAAGTGGCCAATGCCAGCACGATGGAAAGGATGTGATATCGCTTCATGACGCTCTCCTGGAGTTGCGGGATTTGCGATCCTGTACCTCGCGCAGGAGCACGGGAAGCCAGAGAAGCGGATCGTTACCGTGTTGTTCACGGACGGTGTCCAGCAGAGCAACGTTGTCGGTGGTGGCCGACAACACGGTCACGAAGTCCTGCAGGCCGCTGAGGTCCAGCTCGCAGATGGCGCTGCTGTGCCCCTGTTTGACCAGGAAGCGACGGCCGTCCTGCGCGCCCAGGCTGCGCACGATGGCGAATTCAGCTTCGCTGAGCCCGAAGCCGGCCACGTATTCCTCGCGCACAGCTTCCGGGTTAGCCAGGAAGATCTTGGTCACGCTCTGTTCCACCATGGTGCGGCCGATGGGGTGGCGCAGCACATCGGACGGGCTCTGGGTGTCGAAGATACCCAGGCCGTTCTGCTTGCGGATCGTCTTCTGCTTCTGTTTGGCGAAGTCGCTGAAGATCTCGTGGTCCAGTGCTTTCCAGAACTCCGAGATCACGTAGATCAGCCGCTCGCCGTTGACCAACTCTTCCATCACCTGCAGCAGGTACAGCATGACCGGCGTGCGAACCTCGGGCAGGTCCAGAAACTCGGTGGTGTCGAAGGCGATGACCGAGGCGGACTGCAGGTCCATCAGTTGATCGTTCGCCTGGTCGAACACCCAGCCCAGGGCGCCACCCTCGCACCAACGGCCCAGCCGCTCGTACAGACTGTTCTCGCCGGACTTGGGCAGGTTCTGGCGGATGGTCGAGAAGCGGCGCAGGGCGGTCGGCATCATCGCCACCGTTTTCACGGCATCGGCGATGGCCCGTTCGTCGGCCGGCAGCAGGGGCAGGGCGGGTGTCGCGATGCAGGTGCGCACCAGTTGTTCCCAGAACTGGATGCGGGCCGGCGTGGGGTCGCGCTGCAGCGGGTTCAGGTGCGTGGGCTTGCCCGCTTCGAGCGTGAAGTAGCGACCGTTCATGGCCCGGATGGCGATCTCGCAACCCCGGTCCAGATCGAACAGCACCAGCCGGGGCGCCGGGTCCCACTTTCGCGTCAGCGTCAGCAAGAACATCTCCAGCGTGGTTTTACCGACCCCGGTGGATCCGATGATGATGGTGTTGCCGGGCAGCTTCTTATCGGCTGAGTCTTCACCGTCGGGGCTGCTGTGGAAGTTCAGGTAGAACGGCTGGCCCGATGGCGTCCGCAGCAAGGCCAGCGCTTCGCCCCAAGGGTTGCCGTCCCGCTTGCCGCGCGCGAAGTTGTGCCCGCTGGCCAGGGCCGCGAAGGCGCGGGAAGACAGCTTCGCATCGCGCGGACGCCATTGCCAGTTTCCCGGCATCTGGGCGAACCAGGCAGCGTCGGCCACCAGGTCCACCGGCGACATCTGCAGGCTCGACGATTCGCCTACGGCACCGATGGCCTGTGCCGCACGGCGGCCGGCGTCGGCCAGGCTGTCTTTGCCGGGGTTGCCGAAGACAACCAGGCTGTAGTGGTACTCGCCCATGCAGAACTGACCGTCACCCAGTTCGTTCAGTGCTTCGTCCATGTCCACGATCTGGCTGGACACCACATCGTCGCTGGCGATCAGCTGGTCGCGCTGCAGCTCCAGGGCGCGGGTGGCCTCTCGGCGCGGCAGGATGGAAAAGCTCTGGGTCTCGATGAACTCACTGTCTTCGTACAGCAGGGCATTCAGGATGCCCGGCTCCACCGAATCGGCGTATTCCTTGATGTCCACCAAGGCCGCGCAGCGCCGCTGATCGCCATTTCTCAGCTCCAGCTTGTCGCCACCAAACGAAAGGCGGGTTGAGGGTAGGGTGCGATGGAGTGGACCAGCCGTGAAAGGCTCGGGCTTCCAGTACCCGTTGACCAGGTAGCCCAGAAACTCGGCGACTTCCGAATAGAGCCTGCCCTTCTGTTCCCGCACACCCAACAGCTGCGGACCGAAGCCACGCAGCACCCGGTGCACAAACGCCGTTCGCTCTTCCATCACGCGCAAGGCTTCCGCGTGCGCCTCTTCGATGGCGGCCTTGGATCGTTGCGGCGACTGCAGAGCCCTACTGATGCGGGAAGTGGTGGGCCGGTAGACTAGCGTCAGGTACAGCTCGTTGCTCATCATCGCCCGCTGATTCAGGTGCGCCTGATAGGCCTGTGACAGGTCTTTGGCAAACCCGTCTTCCGCTGGGTCGGTCAGCGCATCCTGAATCTTTCGGTGCAGCCGGTGGGTCCAGATGGCCCACTGGCCGCCCGAGAGGTTACGCAGCAGGCTGCAAAGCGCTTCGTGGCGTTCCGTGACCAGATAGTCGTCGGCACACTCGAACGCCACACCGTCGAGCCTCCACACCCTCAGAAAGTCGCCACCACGGGTGATCACGTCGTGGTTGCTGAGCAGCGACGAGAAGGGCACGAACCGTGTCAACGGGTTTTCTGCTAGCGCTTGCGACCAGTGGCGCGGCTGCGGGCCCACCGCCTTGGGGCGGCGTTTCGCATGGCGCGATCCCTTGCCCAGTCGGTCAAAGATGCCAGACATCGGAGGCTCCCCGGAAGAGGGTGGGTGAGTAGCTGCGGGCGCGCCAGAACCGACGGTTGCGGTCGTGCAGGCGCAGCTTGAATGCGATGAAGATCTGCCGAAAGCGTTGGTCGTCCCGGGACGTCACCCAGCGCATCCAGAAGAGGGTGGGTACGAAGGACATCACCACGCCCAGCGCGATCCACCAGCTGACCAGGATGCCGCCCCACATCATCAGCAGCATTCCGCTGCCGAAGAGGACCACCAGCGGCACCAGCGGAATGCCCAGCTTCATGGCCGGGCGGGTCGCGCCCTTGTAGATGGTCTCGGCTTGCATGGCGTGTACCTGCTGAGTTCAGCTGACGATGTAGCTGGCAAACGCCGCCGCGCCACCGACCAAGGTTCCGCCGATCAGGATGTTGGCCACATCGGCCAGCCGAGCGCCCTGAAAGATCATCTTGAAACCGGCCCAGATGATCGCGATCGTCACCACGGCCACGGAGATGGTCACCAGGATCGCGTTGACGTTGGTGACCGTCGTGTTCACCTTGTCGAAGCCTTGTGCCCACAGCCGGGGCGGCAGCAACATCAACAAACTGAGGGCGCGGACCTGGGCGGGCGAAAGCTTCTGGTGGTTCATGACGACTCCTTTGGGACATGGTTGGGTTGGGGACGGGAAACCGTGCGGGCTGCAGCCATCACCCTCTGGACGTAGCCATGGCGAAAACCAGTCGAGAAGTTGCCGCTGTAGTAACAAGAGAGCGCCATGCGCAAAGCGGGCTGATCCGAACGGGTCGGTTCTCTGTCGCTCCTGGCCCGTTCAAAGCACTCGGCGAGTACCGCCTGCATGGCGGTCAGGTTCAGGCAGGGATCGAAGGCGGTGGCGGTGGTCAGGCCCAGACGAGCGAAGTTGCCGCGGTTGATCTGCCCCAATCCGACGCTGAAGTTGTGCCCCAGGGCCTGCAGCGCCCGCGCTGTGGCGAGGGCTTGCGCATGGTTCTGCGGCTGACGAACCAGTGCACCACCCACGACGCCGATGGCCCAGGGGTTGAATGCACTCTCGACCGACACCAAGGCGTGTGCCGTGCTCGGGTGCACCTGGGGTGCACAGGCCAGCACCAACGCCGTGAAGGTAGAAGCGTCCATGTCGAACTCCTCAGGGATGCGTACGGCGCCATTCCGCCTCTTCGTCGTCATACCGCGTGTCCCAGGTGCCAAGCTGGGACTTGGCTGCAGGACTAAAGTCGGTCACCGTGTCGCCGGAGAAGCTCCACCAGGTCTTCGTGAACGGCTTGTCGTCAATCGAGACGGATATGACACCCGTGTAATCGCAGCGGTAGAGCGTTGTGTGTTCGCGCTCGTACACGCGGGTGTACTGCGGTGGGCAACGACCGGGTGCCCGTGCCCAGGCATGACTCGCCGAGTTGCCCGCACCCGACATGCCGCAGGTGGGGAAGGGCTCCCCATGCGCCAGGTCACGCAACACCTGCCGGATCGGCGGAACGCACTGAGGAATCGAAGACCAGCTGGGGGCGGCGAAGCACAGCAAGACCAGGCAACCGTCCACTGCATGCGCGGCGCTGGGGGCGAACAGGCTCAGGGATAGCAGAGCTATGGCTGCACCCGCCGAGCACAGCTTCTTGACCTTGCCCACCAACTGGGCCTCGCTCCCAAGCGAGGGCGCTTGCCCGTTCCTTGAAGGGATGATGACCATCTGACACCTCACAGTTTCCGCATCCGCCGTAGGTGAAGGTCACTTCATCTCGCTGGGTGCTGTGAGGTCAATGTAGGTCTGGGAGAGCCGGGTTCTGCTGCTGGATTTGGGCTGTTTTCCAGCATCTGCGCGTTGCAACGCATCGGCACCATCGGCTCCACTGGAAAAAGAAAACCCGGCATGAAAGCCGGGCAAATCAAAGTCGCTGTGACACGACTTTCAGGGAGGATGGCCGACTGTTCAGGCCGACCCGGCTGCATTATTGATTCAACGGACGTCGATCGTCTACTGTGCCGTGGAGGGCTGGTTCTTGACCTCGCGCCGGGACAGACCGCACTGCAGCGGGTGCCGTCTGTCGAGCTGGCGAGATCACAACCCAAAAGCCGTCGCTCGCGCTAAAAGCTTTGCTGCTTGCCAGGGCATCAGGGTCGCAACATGCTGCGCTCAGAGCAGACCAGAATCCGCTTGGCGCCACGAGTCAGCGCGACGTACAGGTTGCAACGGTCCATCTGCTCTGGTTGGAGGATTACGGCAACGTCAGCTTCCAAACCCTTCAAAAGTAGCGTGCTCCCAACTGCCCTGCGCGATACCGGGCGGCCGTGATGACGGTTCCGCTCGCGCGTCAGGAGCACCGCTTCCAAGAAGGTGCGGCCATTGGTGACAGCACGCATGGCCGAACGGCAGCAGTGCAGCATTTCCGGCCTATAAACCCGGGCACCGTCCTGGCCTTCCAGCCGCTCCAATAGTTGAAGGGCAGCATCTAGCCCTGGACGCGTAGCGAACGCCAGTGCTGCCTCTTCGGCCGGGGTCGGAGGGGTCCTAGCTCGTCCACCTTGAAGCGTCCGGACGCGACCAAGAAATGCAGCTGGACCCACACCGGTCATGATGTCCCCCGCGAAGTTGACCAAGTGCTCAAGCGCGTCAGCCTGGGCTAGGTCGAAGCGACGCGCGAAGCTGGTCAGGTCGCCAAGATCGACCGTCTCGACAGACGTTGCACCACGAGTCTGGCTGGTGAACTGATGCCGCCCCCGAGGGTTACGAGCATCACCGATGATGAGAACGGTCTCCTCGCCGTCCTGAAGTCGAGTGTGCGCCGCCGTGCGTCGCCTCTCCTCGGCGTTGGCAGCGTCAAGGTGGACCCACTGCATGCCGGCCGGAGCAGCCCGTAGGTCGACCGCGCGGCCAGCCTGTAACTCTGCTCTTGCCTGCAGCAGCCATCGTCCAAGTTCTTCCATGCCTGCGTTTATCCATCGCCAGGGAGTCGCAAGTTCGCCGATGGACGGAAATCGAGGTACGACATCCCTGTCCCAGTTGACCAGCCGGTTGCCAGCAAAGCCGAAGATGGCCTGCATCGGGTCGCCAAGAACCACGGTCGGCAGGTCATTCGCGAGTGCGTCGACGATGCTGTGCTGAACCAGGTTGCAGTCCTGGTATTCATCAACGATGACTCGCGCATACGTAGCGCGCAACGCTGTGGAAAGGTGGCCGGCCTGCAAAAGGCCAAGAGCTGCATCTCGTATCGCGGGATAGTCGTTGCCCGGGTTGCTGATTTCAAGAACTCGCGGGTCGATGGCGCTACGCATCGGGAACATCGAGATGAGGCGCATGACGAAACCGTCAATCGTCGATACCCGAAACGCCGCTGAAGCGACGCCGGCTCTCTTCATTCGCTGCCGCAATGCAGCAGCACCAGCGTTGGTGTGAGTCAAGACCAAGACGGGTTTCAGGCCTGCGTGCAGCGCCAACGTGTCGGCAATGAGATGGGTCTTCCCGCACCCAGCCGGCGCTGTTACCGACCCGCGAGTAACCCCCAGGAGCTCGAGTTCAGGCGGCATGAATCCAGGAGCGGAGCTTGTTGATGAGTTCTTGGAAATCCGGGTCTGCCGCGGCCAGGTGCGGTCCCACAACGTCCTTCGCGACTTCCTGGAACGCGGTCACCGACTTGAACCACCCGTTGCCTTTTGTCTTGGACGCAATTCCGAGCAGGGTCTTCGTCTCGGCAGAGAACCCGTCAAGGATTCGCTCGAGCTCGACGGCGTTCAGGTCCACCTTTCCACCCGATTTCGATTTGATGTGTTCGTTGACCAAATCCCGTCCGAGATTTTCCGTCGCCTTGGTGAGCAGCCTGTCAATAGCATCGTCCGGCAGACTCTGGAACAGCTCATCTTCAAGGGCGCGTCCAGGTCGCCAGACGACCGATTCACCGCCGGCGTCATGAAACGCCTTGACCACGGCAGGAGTCGGGGGCTTGTCTGAATCCGCAAGCACCAGCACCCGATACCCAAGCTCCAACAGTGCCCTGCCCCGTTCGAAGCAGCGGTCCGGCTCGCTGCCCCCGGTGTCCACATAAGCACCGCCCAGCGCGAAGAACGAGCTGTCTCCTTCACCAACCCAGAACTGGTCCAGGCCGCGCCCAAACCCAACCTCTGACGCACCCTCGCATACCAACACTGAATTGGCCAAGAATGCCTCTGCGTCTTTGCGGAGCATTCCCTGAATGCCGTCGACCGAACCGACCCGCTGCACGCCATGACGGCCGCGACGCGACCGCACAATAAATATTTGGTCAGCGGTCAGCTCTCGCAATGCAACTGGCGAGTGGCTCGTCATGAAAACTTGAAGGGTTGGCGCATCTTCCTTTGCGCCGAGGGAGTCTAGTAGCCGTGCCAGGCGATGTGGCTCCAGGCCGTACTCGACTTCATCGACAAGGGCGATGGATGCTGAATCGGCCGCCTCGCGCTGCAGGCCGGCAACAAGAAGTCGAGATGAACCAGTACCAAGTGAGCGCAAGGGAATGCCTGACGCGTTGTGCAGCGCTACTGCGCCATCGCCTATCGAAACCGAATGAGCGTCGAGCAAGGCCCTTGCGGACGCGCCGACTGGGACACCCAGACGATTGGCCACCTGCGTCACAGCTGTCAAGGTGTCAGCCAACTGCGCATCCGCGTGGTCACCAAAGCTGGTGCGGGCCTGCCGGGCGGCAGCTGCCAGCTGCGCGCCGAGTTCAGCGCGATCTTCCGTCAGGCGGTTCAGCACCGAGTTTCGCGACCAAGACAGGTTGCTGCTGGCGTAGCTCCCGATGCGAGCCGGCGCAAGCAGCGCACGGTCCTTCCATGTAAGTCCACGCTCCAGGCCATCACGCTCGGCGCGTTCTGAGTACAAGGACCAAACGGGCTCAAGGTCAGAAGCAACGCTGAGGCGAAGCGTCAGGACGGTGGCAATTCCTTCGCGCGGCTCGTCCTCGACGCGGCCGGTCGCCGGGTCAAACCCGCGCAGGAAGTCACCAAACGACTCAAGGTTTAGCAATTCGTCGGGCAAGTTGTCGAGCGTGGCAGAGATTACGATGGGCCGCGTGACGTCCAAGTTGTGAAAGTCCGTGTCGCCAAACGCCAAGCTGCGGCGTGCGCCAAGGCACAGGTCAATCGCGTCGACGATGGTCGATTTCCCGCTGTCACCGGGACCAACCAAACAGTTGATGCCAGCAGACGGCGCCCATGCCAACTCCTTAATCGAGCGAAAGTTCTGGATATCGAGATGGCAGACCCGGGCCATGTTTCCTCCTGATTCTCTTCAGTATCAGAAGTATCTCAGCATCGAACCCCATAGCATTTCCGATGGGACGAGGTATCCGTGCCATCGTCGTTTCGACACCTTGCCATAGCGACAGTTCTGCAAAGCGGACGTTGCTCAACGGCCGCTGTCAGCCTCAAGCTGCCCCCCCACATCGCACCGTTGACTACAGCAAACCGTACAGACGCGCGATGCGGACGGCAGTTCTTCGATCCGGTGCACCCAGCTTGGCATTGAGGCGCTGAAACCGGCAGTCGATGGTTTTGGCTTCAAGACTCATGGCCGTGCCGATGATCTTGCTGCTGTGGCCTGCGGCCTCGTGGCGCAGAAGGTCCAGATCGGCATCCGTCAGGCGCACGCCTTGGAGCAGTTCCTCTCGCATCGATTTTGCGATCCAGTGATGGAGTTCCATGGCGAGCGCCCGTGCCAGCACCCGTATCCAGGGATAGCGGGAACCATCAAATCTCCCAGGATCTGCTGACCCCAGGCACAGGACTCCGACCCGTGACAGACCGACGGGGCTGGGTGCCGGAGCGATCAGGGCGGACGCGAAGCCATTCGCAGCCGCCGCTTGAACGAATGCTTCTTCTTCGTTGGAGGCGCAAACCAGCGTGCAGGATCGGATGGGCTCTGCATCGGTCGATGCGTACCGCAACCAGAGATCGTGCTCGAACCAGCGGTGAGATGCGTAGTCCGCTGCCCACGACGGTTCGCAGGACCACAGGGACCGAACTGAGGATCGGGTCGCATCGTCCCTTAGGCAGCTGACGAAGTAGCCAGCATCTGCGCCAAGGCCTGCCACGGCTTCTCTGAACAAGGACATCACCTCACCGGTGGACGTCACCTCGGAGATTCGAGGAAGCAGCTCCAGGACGCGCACATCGGCCACGGCAGCGCTCAATGGCCCGGCCAAAAAATCGGCGTCAGCGTTCGTCTGCGAATGCTGCATGACCGGAGCGCACCAGCTTCCCGTACAGCAGGCCATCTTCAAACCGCATGGGTTCCACTGCACACCAGTGGTCAAAGCTCTTCTGGTCAAGGAACACCATGGTCTGCACAAGTCGTATGCCTGTCGCTTGCCCCTGTGTGCGCTCCATCAGCAGGCCATAGGTGGTGGCGCGAAGCAGGAAGGAGGCGGAACCATCACAGCTGGAAAGCAGCGTATCCCCAGCCGCGACCGGTTCAGGGGGACGATTGATCGCCCACGAGGCCGCGTCGGCGCGTTTGGCGAACAGTGCCGAACGCTTGGCACCCAGGGGGCGGGCGGGCGCGTCAATCGGGTCGATGCGGCGTTTCACGGAGCGGCCGGTCAACCCCGAAGGTGCTGGCGGCGACATCACGGGAAGTGGACGGTTGTTCATCCTCACTCCTGCAGGTCTGGTTGACCAACAGGTCGCGCAGTGCTGATACCGCGCGGCCCTCGCATCAAGTCTCAATGGACTGGATGGAGGGAAGGGTAGACAAGTCCGTTGCGCGGTGTCAAAGGAAATCGGGCCAGGGCGACCATTTCTGCAGCCGGTTCAGCGCAGCTAAACGGCGAAAGCCTCGTGCGCGAACCGCGTCACGCTGTGGCCGCTGTGTGGCTCTGGCTCAGGGCCTCCAGCAGAGCGAATGCATCGTCGGCCCGATCAACCGGTATGAACAGATGGTCGTGGTGGAAGGCGGCGACCGCGTTGCACGGGATACCAGCCTTGGCCAAGGCCTTGGAGATCGTGGCCAGAAACCCGATGGCCTCCAGCGACGAATGCACGGTCAAGGTGATGAGCTTGGCCTCGAAGATGAAGGGTACCTTGGCACGCACGGCTTGGGCGCGCTCCACGATGGCGGTGAGGCCTTCCGACTCCCGGAACGTGCAGATCGGAGAGAGTTCATCGGGAAGTCGATGGTCCTGGAAGGTGCAGTAGACGTAGGTCTCCGGCCGAAGGTCAGGCGCCATCATCTGCTGCAGCCGAACGTGGTCTGTTTCTCCACTCATCAGATCTTCTCCTGCATAGGGCAACGGGTAGGCTTTTCGGCCTTGATTATGGGTGGCGGGCGCATGTCCGGCACGTGCAGAAATGCGCATCCGTGCTCCTGGCAGGGCCGATTTAGCTGAATTGACACGGAGCCAAAGTTCCTAAACCACGGCGTTTCTGCGGGATGTCCTGCTACCGTCTGGCGCAGCCCGGAACAGACCCCGCCATCCACTGCTTCTGCAGCCGGGCACCCTACGGCAGAGCACGTTGAGAAGGAGTGTCCACATGGCACCGACTTCCGAAGTCCTCGCGGACATGGCCAATCTTCGCCAGCAGCTGAGACAGCAGGGCAGCCCCTACAGCGAGTTGTTCAAGCTTCACCCGGCACGCGTGTTGATCGATATTGCGTTCGACTGGGTGCTCATCGTTGGCGCTGTTGCAGCTGTCGTGTGGCTGGATGTGATGTTCGTTCCTTTGGCTGTGCTGGTGTTGGCCAACCGGCAAAGGGCGCTGGGGAACATCCTTCACGACGCAGGTCACCGGAATATCTGGCGGGAGAAAGCCAAGAACGATTTGATCGCAAGGGTGCTGGTGGCGCCACTGCTGTTTGCCAGCCTTTCCCGATACCGGGAGGCGCACTTTCAACACCACCTGGAACTGGGCCGTGTGCAAGGCGACCCTGACCTGATTCCGGGGCAGGACCATCTGCCCTCGTCCTGGATCGTCAGCTACGCCCGGTGCCTGTTTTCCAAGACTACCTGGCGGGGCTCACTGGGCGGTCACCTGCTTGACCACGAGGTCGGCTGGCGGAGCAAGGCGTTCATCCTTGGCTGGTGGGCATACTTTTGCGGTTTGCTGATATGGTTGATCGGAGGTGATTTCGCACTGGTCTTCATGTCCCTTTGGTTGATCGCGCGTGCGACGCTGTTCCATTGCATCACCACTTTCCGTGAGATGTGCGATCACTTCGGGCTGCTACCCGGTGGGGTTTTTGGTTTCACCCGTGACATGGTCTGTCACGGACCTTGGCGTTGGATCATTCATCCACGCAACAACGGCTACCACCTCACCCATCATCTGCTGCCTGCCGTGCCGTACTACAGGTTGCCCGAGGCTCACGCATTGCTTCGTCAGGTTCCGATGTTTGAGGATCGCTCGCACATCTGCAGTGCCTACTTCCGCCGAGGAAATGCGGTGACAACCGAGTGGCAGAGCAGGGCGGTGGCGTGATGGAACGCGTTTTGAGCAGCGTCCAGATCGTGGCCTTGTTGGTGTCGGCCAGCTACGGCATTGGATTTTTGTTCGGCTCTGGCGAACTGGCGCTGACACACGGAATGGCCGGCAGCATCTACGGTATGGCGACTGGCGTGGGCATGCTGGCGTTGGCGGTGGCCGCCAAACCGCTGTGGCGGTCCGGCTTGTCGGTATGGGACTTGTTCGGTCGCGCTTACGGATCGAGCCTGCGTGGCTTGGTGGCCGTGCTCTCGCTGGTGTGGATGGCGGGGGTGCTCGCGGCGCAAATTCATGGGGGCGTGGCCGCCGCTCGCTTGCTGGGCATCCCTGATCCGTATGGCCTGTTCATGGTGCTCGGGCTGGTTTACGCTGCAGCGCACATGAGCCTCCACATGGCCTCGCGCGTATTCGCAGGATGCCTGCTGATGAGTGGGTTGGTTCTGGTGTACGCACTTGTCGCCGCTGACGGAGTGCCCCTTTATTGGCAGGCGGTGCCAAGATTTTTTGAGGACTTGGACACCTACACAGCCTCCCAGGTGAGCACCATGTCGGTTGCCGTCGGCCTCTTGGTGGTCACAGGGGCGGATTACCACCAGTTCGTGCTGTCAGGTCGAACCGCTCGAAGCGCGGTGATCGGATGTGTCTTGGCGGGATTGGCTCTGATCCTCATAGGATTTTTGCCCGCAGCGGTTGTGGTGGCGATGCAGTCATCCGGAGCGCTGGCAAACATGCCCGACGGGAAGCAAGTCATTCCTTGGGTGCTGTCCCGCAAGGCGGGCGACCTCATGGGTGTTTTGGGGCCGGGAATGTTGGTGGCGCTGTCCCTGGCCGCTCTGGGCTCGGGCGCCGCGATTTTGCGAGCGATGGCTTCAGCCATCAGCACGATTCTGCCCAGCACAAGGCGGCCAGGTTTCGCTTCGGCTGCAGGTCTGATGTTGGGGGCAATGCTTGCCTCGCGAGATCAGGGCATCGTACAAACCATGGTGTCGGTCAATATCGTCTATCTGGCCAGCATTGGTGTTTGCTTTGTCGCGCTGTTGGCGAACATCCGGTTGCCCGCTCAACACGCCAGAGCAACCTTGATTGCTGGATTTGTAGTGTCGGGTGGTGTTTATGTCGCCAGTTGGTGGGGACTGGTACCACAGCAGGCCGATATCAGCTCCTTGTTGGCCGGACTCGCCGCGTCATTCGGTGTTGCAGTCGGCTTTCGCTGTGTTGCCGGCCTTCGCGGAGCTGGCGTGACGAAGTCCTGCCATTGATCCGTTCGGCTCGGCAAGCACCACCACCGATTCGTTGGACAAAACTGAGATCAGTTCACGATGAGCCACCTTCACGATCAAGGCTGTCACGTCATGGGCCAAGGGCGGTTCGAGTTCCCAGTGGTGCCAGTACAGATCCACCATGACCGCGTGTTGGGGACACAGGTCCACCAGTTGCCCGCTTTCCACCAGTGGCCTGGCCTGGCTGCTCGGAACCAGGCCATAGCCGGCGCCCATGGCTACGCCTTCGAGCAAGGCGACCGGCGACGGCAAAAAGTGCTTGGTGTATCGGTCAATCGAAAACCCGAACCGGCTCTTCAAGAAGTCGTCGTGAAGGGAGTCTTTGCGGTTGAAGAGGACGGCCGGCGCGGCCAGGACCGCTGGGACAGTCAAACCGTCAGGGAAGGCTCGTGAAGCGAATTCGGGCGTGGCATAACAGCGGTACTCCATGGCGCCCAGGCGTTCAGCGATGAACCCATCGGCCGCTTTGGGAGCGGTTGAGATGCACCCGATGACTTCACCGCGAGACAGCAGCTGCGAGGTGTGGTCCTGATCGTCTGCGACCACCTCAAGGGCGACAAGTTGGCTCAACAGCAACTCCTTCAGCACAGCCGGGAACCAAGTAGCCAATGAGTCCGCATTCACCGCAATGGACAGCGGAATGGGGGCATGCAGCTTGGGTTGGGGCGTCAGCTCTTGCAAAGCCGATCCCTCCATGACCCTCAACGTCTTCACGTACCGCAACAGAACCTCTCCTGCCGACGTCGGTGAAATGGGGCGGTCCCGGAGCACCAGAACCGTGGACAACGATTCCTCCAGGGCCTTGATGCGCTGTGACACAGCACCCCTGGTGATGCTCAACGCAGTCGCCGCCTTTTCAAAGCTTTGCTGCTCGATCACCACCGCAAAAGTCTCCAACTGTTCACGATCCAGCATGGGTACCTCCCAATGTCTGTCTGTCGCGGTTGCCAACCTTCGCCATTTAGGGGGGCGGACGAAAAGCGTGTCGATGGTTTTCAGGTGTCATTCGTTTCTGAGTGGTAACGAGTGGTGTTTTGTTTTGGCTGCTCCAAGGGGAAGACAGATCGTGCGCGCCAACAAAAATTACACGCGGTTGCCGTGCGGTATGAATCAACGGAGGGAACGTGGCACCCTGCTAAAAGCTGAACAAGGAGACACACCATGTGGCTGTTGGTCGCTCGGGAACCAGGGCCGGATGCCCCCCAATGGGCCGGCAGGAAGAGTCTTGCCGTGTTGGACGCGGTCGCTTGGCCGCTGCTCGTCGTTCTGATTGTTTTTCAATCGCTCGTGCCGCTTGGTGTTGTCGGCCCGTTGTTGGCGGTGGCTGCTTTTACCTTGTCAGTTGCTCGGCTTCGTCGGGCTATCTGGCTGAACCACCGCTACCGCTTCACCACATGGCGATGGGGTGTGGTGGTTCTCGGTCTGACGATGCTGGGGGCTGCCCTGAAGATTCTCGCTTGAGGGACTCGACAGTCGCGGCACGGTGATCCCGAAACGAGCAGGGTCGTGAAGCCACTCGACCGTGTTGCGCCATATCTTGCGGCGCCACGGTCTGGGCTGGGCCCAGGGAAACGCGTAGCGGGTTCGAAATACTCCTGCGGCATCTTGCCCCAGCACAATCATGAGCATGTCCGTGCGTTTGGCGTCCGAGTCGTGGATGACCAGGTCGCCAGGCTGCCACTGTGTGGTGTTCGGATCGTGAATTAGGCCCATGGCACACCCCACTAAGCGTTGTACTCAGTGAGTCACAATGGGCCGAGTCTTGCTCCAAGAATCAATGTCAGCGCTCCGCCATGCCACGGCGCGCGGAGCGAGCCGCACTGGGTTCGGGAACTCATGGCTCGCCATCAAGCGATAGATCGTTGATCGACCAAGGCCGGTGATCTTCATGACGGCGCGCATGCGTAGGAGCGCGGCCGAAGGAGGGGCGTTATGGTCTTGAGGGGAATTGATGTTGAGGTGCTGCACGGTGCGTCTCCCGGTTGAAGCAACACCTTCACTGTGAGAGCAAAGGATTTCAGTCCCAATGCTGGATTCAGGCTCAAATCGTGCATCAGTGATCCACACGATCAGCATGCACCGAGCAGGTCCGAGCAAAGAAGGTTGTGATACCGTCATCCACCCATACAGTACCGTCTTCTCCCTCCGGTGAGAGCAACCGATACCGTCATCGCGCCCCAGAACATGCCACTTTCGCATTCCAATCGCTGCGGCGAACCATCAACGAAAGAGTCCGAGAGCGATGAGCCTCGTGAACGGCTCTCGAATGCGACGGTAGTTCTGTCGGTATCGAGCCTGTTCTCGCCTTGCGAACAGCGGGCTTTTCCTCTGAGACGCGACCTGCTATTGACAATAGAGTGGGAGTGAACGGGCGCGGCGCAACATGCCGCGTTCAATGACAAATACTGTTCAAATAAACAGTATTTGTGCAGAATGGGATCCTCCAAACGCCGCCTCAGGAGGTGCTGCATGGATCCCCGACACGACCTCTATGTGATGTTGCACGTGCCGCCAGCGGTCGCCAGTGTGATCGTGCGCGCGCAGTGTGTTCTCAACCACGGGTACCACGGGCCATCAAGACCCATGGCCCCGGAACGGCTACACGCAACGCTGGTTCCCTTGGGTTCGTATGCGCACCGAATTCCTCCTCACATCTTGCGCGTGGCACTGCATGCCGGGGCGCTGCTGGAGGAGGCTCCGTTCCGCGTCTGTTTCGATACCCTTCAATCGCGCGGCCCCAGACAGTCGCCCGGCACGGTCGAACTCGCGGGTCACGGCGCCGGTGTGCAGCCGCTGTACCGCCTGCGCCGGCAGGTCGTCCATGCGCTGCTCAAGGCTGGCTGGCCTGAAGAATGGATACGGCCCGGCTTTTATCCCCACATCACCGTGGACTACGAACACGACCCGGTCTGCGCCCGCGCCGTCGAGCCCTTGTCATGGGATGTGAACGAGGTGCTGCTCGTCGACAGCCACTACGGCAAGGGCCATCACGAGGTGCTGGCGCGCTGGTCGTTGTGGGACCGGCAGGCATCGCTGTTCGATGACGGAATCGACCCGAACGGGTGCGTGACAATCGCGTCATGAACGATGCCGACTACATGGGTCTGGCCCTGAAAGAGGCCGAGGCCGCGCAAGCTGCGGGCGAGGTGCCGGTGGGCGCGGTGGTGGTGCGTGATGGAGAGGTGATTGGCGTCGGTCGCAACGCGCCGATCGGATCGAACGACCCCACCGCACATGCCGAAACGGTCGCTTTGCGCGCGGCTGCCCAGCGCCTGGGCAACTACCGCCTGGACGATTGCGAGTTGTTCGTGACGCTGGAGCCTTGCGCCATGTGCAGCGGCGCCATGCTGCACGCGCGGATCAAGCGGGTGGTGTTCGGTGCCCGCGACCCCAAGACCGGCGCCGCTGGTTCTGTGTTGAACCTGTTTGCGAAGCAGGGACTGAATCACCAGACGGCGGTTCAGGCTGGCGTGCGGGCCGAGGAGTGCGGTGCTTTGCTGAGCGAATTTTTCCGGGCCCGGCGCGATCAGCACCGTCGCGAGGCGCACCCGCTGCGCGAGGACGCACTGCGCACGCCGGAGAAGTGTTTTGCTGGGTTGTCGGATTACCCCTGGACACCGAACTACCTCAGCGACCTGCCGTCGCTGGCCGGACTGCGACTTCATTACCTTGACGAGGGACCGGCGGACGCATCACGCACCTGGCTGTGCCTGCACGGCAACCCGGCCTGGAGCTATCTCTACCGGAAGATGATCCCCGTGTGGCAGGCCGCCGGCGATCGCGTGGTGGCGCCCGACCTGATCGGCTTTGGCAAAAGCGACAAGCCCAAGAAGGACGGCTTTCACCGCTTCGGCTGGCACCGCGAGGTGTTGCTCGAACTGGTCGAACGGCTGGATCTGTGCAACGTCGTGCTGGTGGTCCAGGACTGGGGAGGGCTGCTGGGCCTGACATTGCCCATCGCGGCACCTGACCGATACAAAGGCCTGCTGGTCATGAACACCATGCTGGCCACCGGAGACGCGCCGTTGTCACCCGGCTTCCTGGCCTGGCGCGAGATGTGTGCCAGCAAGCCGCAATACGACGTGGGCCGACTGTTTGCGCGCGGCAATCCTCACCTCAGCGTCACCGAGTGTGCGGCCTACGATGCGCCGTTCCCCGATGCCGGTCACAGGGCTGCGCTGCGGGCGTTTCCGCGCCTGGTCCCGGAACATGCCGACGATGACGGCGCCGAGGTGTCGCGCCAGGCGCGTGACTTCTGGCGCACGCAGTGGCAGGGCCGCAGCCTGATGGTGGTCGGCGCACGGGACCCGGTATTGGGTGAACCGGTGATGCGGGCACTGGCCAGGGATATCCGTGGCTGTCCGCCACCGTGGATACTCCCCGAGGCGGGCCACTTCGTGCAGGAGCATGGCGAGACGATTGCACACGAAGCCTGCCGGCATTTTTCCTTCTGAACGCGAACCGAAGATTCCATGAGCCACATCTACATCTATTCCCCGTCCAGCGCGGTGCGCGACAAGGCCGCGTTCCGGCGTGGCGTCAAACGGCTGCAGCAGCTCGGTCACGAGGTTGAGGTGGACGAAGCCGCCCTGGCCAGCCACATGCGTTTTGCCGGCGACGACGCGACGCGGCTGGCCGCCATCGGCCGGGCGGCCGCAAGCGGTGCCGACATCGCACTGATCTCTCGCGGGGGCTACGGGCTCACACGCATCCTGCCGGAGCTGCCCTACAAACAGCTGGCCAAGGCGGTGGAGAAGGGCACGCATTTCGTGGGGCTGAGCGATTTCACCGCCTTGCAGAGCGCGTTGCTGGCCAAGACCGGCGCAGTCACCTGGGCAGGTCCGGCGCTGGGTGAGGACTTCGGAGCCGAAGCACCGGACGACATCATGGAGGCCTGCTTTGACGACTTGACCGGGGGCATGGGCGAGGGCACCGGATGGACTCTGCCGAAGAAGGACCTGCCCACCTTGCCCGAGGCCAGCAGCGGGGAGGGAGCCCAACTGCACTTGAAGAGCGCGACGCTGTGGGGAGGCAATCTGTCGGTGCTGTGCTCGTTGGTGGGTACGCGGTGGCTGCCGGCCATCAAGGGCGGCGCGCTGTTCCTGGAAGACGTCAATGAGCATCCCTACAGGATCGAGCGGCAACTCACCCAGTTGCTGCATGCGGGGATCATCGACCGGCAGAAAGTGGTCTTGCTGGGCAGCTTCAACCGCTTCAAGACCGTGCCCCATGACCGCGGGTACAAGCTGCAGACAGTGATCGACTGGCTAAGGAGCCGGACCCGCACGCCGGTATTGACCGGCCTGCCGTTCGGGCATGTGCCGACCAAGGTGCTGCTGCCGGTCGGCCAGAAAGTTGAACTGCTGGTCCAGGGCCGCGATGCCCTGATGTTCTGGGGCTGACCAGACGGGCGCCGGCTCAGCGACCGGCGCGAGCCGCTTCCATCAGACTCTTGGGCAGCAGGCCGTGAAAAGCGGGCGTCAACTGGCGGACCACGTCCACCGCCTTGGCTTCACCGTGAAGGCGGCTGAGCACAGCGACCATCTCGGAGCGCGCATACCAGAGTGCATGCGCGTCGTGCACGTACATGAGCCGATGTTTCAACCGGGGATTGGCACGGGCGCCGTCGTCGCCGAGCGCGGCAAGCATGGCTTGCCGAACCGGCTCAAGGGACTCCGGCGAGTGCTTGCGGACTTCGTTCCCCAGCAAGGCGGAGATGCTGTGGCGAAGGGAAGGCTTGATCCAACGCATGGGGCAACTCTCAACGACGTGTGTGTGTCTTCTAGGCCGGCAGGATACGGCCGCAAAGACCGCGCACGCAAGCGCGTGAACTTGATTGAAGTCAATAAAACAACAGCCAAATCAAGCGTTTAGAAAGACTGTTTAAGATATTGCATATACACGGCTCGACGAGATGGATCCGTTGGTCTGCAGGATGTCCCACGCAACCGCGTTGGGCTAGAACCTTGGAATGCATACAGCGACTGATGCATGTCTGGCGTCAGAATCAGCCCCTGTTCCAGCGATTCAAATCGATGATTCGTGATAAACACCACAGACGCTTGCATTCGGACCCGCTTTCCCGCGCCGGAATTTTGAACTGACTACATGGCCGAACTGACGATTGCCTTTGTGGACCTGACCGGCAGCGTGTCGGTGTTTGAAACACTGGGCAATGACCGGGCGGCCAAGGCCGTCACCAAGCTCACCCAATGGATTGGCTCCATGGGGCTCGAACACAACGGCAAGGTGGTGAAGATGCTCGGCGACGGGGTGCTGCTGTCCTTCAGCAACAACCGTCTGGCGGTCGAGTGCATGAGCACCATTCAGCAGGAGCATTCGCAGCGCGTCGCACAGTGGCCCAACCGTCTGAAGCTGATGATGCAGATTGGCATGGCGCGTGGTCAGGTGGTGCAGGTGGATGGCGACTGTTTCGGTGATGCGGTAAACGTTGCATCGCGCCTCAGCGACCTGGCCGGTCCGGAACAGATCCTTGCCAACGATGCCGTGATCCGAAGACTTGGCAAAGGGCACCACGTGCGCAGCCGCAGTCTTGGACCGATCCGTATCAAGGGGCGGGTGGAGCCGGCGGAGGTGTTCCGCATCGAATGGCAGACCGAGATGCTCTCCGAGTTCCTGACGCTGCCCGCCGACTTGCACGCGTTGCGCAAGACCACCGAATCGGTGTTCGGCGGCATCGAACTGGGCTGGCTGGATGCCAGCCAGTCATTCAATCTCACCGACCTTCCCTTGAAGATCGGACGGGTGCCGGAGGCGGATTTCGTGGTCAACGATCCTCGTGTGTCCCGGATGCACGCCTCGATCGACATCCGCTCGGGCAACTACCTGCTCGAAGACACGAGCAGCTACGGGACCTGGGTCCGATTTGCCGGGGCCGACAACGCCATCGCGCTGCGACGCCAGGAGTGTCTGCTGCACAGCGACGGGGAGTTCTCCATGGGGGCTCCGTTCTCCGACATCAGCGCCCCTACCGTGAGCTTCCGCCTGGTCGACGGCCAGATGGTGCTGGGACACGGTCCTCTGCGCGACTGAGCTTCACGCTTTCCCTCTGGTACCGGGTGGTTCCGCACCGCTACCATGGGTGATTGACTGGAGAAGGCGCATGCGTTGGGTGAACCGGATCGTTCGTGGGTTGTTGGCCGTGGTGTTGTTGCTGGCGCTGGCGCTGGCCGTTTACGCCTGGCGCAGCCAGCCCGTCGTGGACGGCACGCTGACACTCACCGGACTGCGTGGCGCGGTCAAGGTCCAGCGGGACGACGCCGATGTGACGCATATCCTGGCCTCCGATCCCCGCGACGCCTGGATGGCGCTGGGTTATGTGCATGCGCAGGAGCGGGGCTGGCAACTGGAGATGAACCGGCGTCTGATGCGCGGTCGTCTGTCGGAGGTGTTCGGAAAGACGACGCTGGAAACCGACTTGCTGATGCGCACCCTGGGGATCCGCCAGGCGGCACAGGCGCAGTTGGCCGGCCTGAATGACGAGAGCCGCCAGGCGCTCAAGGCCTATTCCGACGGCATCAACGCCTTCTTCGCGAGCCGCTCGCAGGCCCTGTCGCCGGAATTCCAGATCCTGCGCATCGACCCGAGGGACGAGGCCGCTGCGGGGCGCTACTGGGAGCTGGAGGACAGTGTCGGCTGGTCGTTGATGATGGCCCTGGACCTGGGTGGCAACTGGGGCAACGAGCTGGCCCGTCTCTCCGCCTTGCAAGTGCTGGACACGAATGCCTTGTGGCAGCTCTTTCCGCCCTATCCGGGGGAGCCGCCGGCATCGAAGGCCGACCTTGCGGCGCTGTACCGGCAACTGGGTGTCTATCGAACCACCACCGCCTCCGCCGACATCCCGCCCGCGAGCTCAATGCCGGCCTCGCAGATGGCTCAAGGTATTCGCGAATGGGTGGACACGCTGGGCTACGTCGAGAGCAAGGGCTCGAACAACTGGGTCGTCGGGGGCAGCCGCAGCGCCAGTGGCAAGCCGCTGTTGGCCAACGATCCGCATCTGGGACTGAGCGCACCAGCGATCTGGTACTTTGCGCATCTGCAGGCGCCCGATGTGCCGGGGATCAAGGGCATGGACGCCATCGGCGCCACGCTGCCTGGCACGCCCTTCGTTGTCCTGGGTCGGACGCCGGACGTGGCCTGGGGTTTCACCAACACAGGCCCCGACGTGCAGGACCTCTATCTGGAGCAACTGCAACCGGGCAACGCCAGCGCGTACCGGTTGCCGGCGGCGAATGGCCAGGAGGCCTGGAGCGGGTTCACCGAACGGGTCGAGACGTTCAAGGTCAAAGGGGAGGGCGACGTGGTCCACACCGTGCGCAGCACGCGCCATGGACCGGTGCTCAGTGACATTCCGGGGCGGGCCAAGGAACTCGTCGACACGTCGAGGTATGCGTTGGCGCTGCGCTGGACGGCGCTGGAGGCCGACAACCGCAACGTGCAGGCCAGCCTGGCGTCCAACCGCGCGCGCTCGGTCGATGAGCTGAAGAACGCATTCAGCGACTTTCATTCTCCGATGCAGAACGCCGTGATGGCCGACCGCAGCGGGCGCATCGCCTACAAGGCCGTGGGGCGGATCCCGCTGCGGTCGCCGGACAACGACATCCGCGGCATTGCGCCCGCGCCCGGTTGGGATGCGCGCTACGACTGGACAGGCTGGCTGCCCTACGACGACACGCCGCAGGACGACGGCAGCCGGGGATGGATCGCCACGGCCAACCAGCGCATCCACGCGCCGGACTACCCGCATTTCGTCACGCAGGACTGGGCCGCTCCTTACCGGTACGAGCGCATTGAGGCCTTGCTGGCACGTACGCCCCGCCACGATGCCGCCAGTTTCCGCAGCATCCACGCCGACCAGCACGCCGAGGCCGCCCTGCGCCTGCTGCCGTTCCTGCTCAAGGCCCCCTCGCAACACCCTCAGGCCGGGGCTGCCCGGGCCCAGTTGCAGACCTTCCAGGGCGACATGGGCGTCAACGCCGCAGCTCCGCTGATCTTTTCGGTCTGGGCGGACGAGTTCACGCGGGGCGTCGTTGGCGGCCGGCTGGGCAAGGAGCGGTTCGAAAAGCTGTACGGCAAGCGGCTGTTCCGCAACGCGATCGAAGGCATCCTGGAACGCGACGACAAGGACTGGTGTGGCGCGGCGGGTTGCGCCGTGGCCAGCGCTGCGGCGTTGGACCGAGCGCTGGACCGGATCGTCGCCATGCAGGGCACAGATGTATCGCGCTGGCGCTGGGGAGCCGCCCACCCGGCCATTTCGGTGCATCGGCCGTTCAGCAACGTCGCTGCGCTGGCGCCCCTGTTCGAAGTTCGTCGGGAAACCGGTGGTGATCCGTTCACGGTGAACGTGGGGCAATATCACCTGGACAAGGCCGATGCGCCGTTCGCCAATCGTCACGCCGCCAGCCTGCGGGCGATCTACGACCTGGCCGAGCCCGAGAACTCACAGTTCATCTACCAGACGGGACAAAGCGGCAACGCCCTGTCCGGGCGCTATCGCGACATGAGCGATGAATGGGTCGACGTGCGGTACCGGCCGCTGCGCATGAAGCCGCCCGTGTGGCGCAGCACGCTCACGCTGTCGCCATGAGGCCTGCGCCGGCGGAGGACTCAGGCTGCCGCGTTGAGTCGCCGCTTGGGTGACTGCTGGCGGCTGAGCTCGGCCAACGCCGTGTCGTTGTAGCGCTTGCTCGCAGTCTCTGCCTGCTGCGCGTTCGCCTTGGATGCGACCGCAGCGAGTTCGATGCCGGAGATCTTGCCGTTGCCATCCTGGTCGCCACTCTGGCCGTCGGCGCGCCGATGATGACCATGGTGACCGCGGTGACCTCGGACGGCGTCATTGGCCGCGAGCGTTGTGGCTGATCCGGCGGCAGCCGCCTCGGGCTGGGCTTCCGCCACGGCCTCTGCTTCGGCGGCACCTTCTTCCCCGGCCGCCATCTCTTCCGCATCACCGGAGCCGCCGCCCTTGAACGCACCCGCCAGCGCCGCAGCAAAGAGGGTTGCAGCAAGACCTGACAAGCTGCTGGCGGGGCTTTCCGCCGGCGCCTCTTCACCCGAACTGACGACCGTCGTCGTCGTGGTCGTGATCACTTCCGTCCCCGGCGGAACAATGCCGAACTCTTCCATGGAAATCATGCCGTCGCTGTTGCTGTCGAGCTCGGCAAACCGCGCTTCGTCACCGCGCGACTGGACGAAGGCCTGGGTCCCGCCACCGCCGATCGCGCCCAGCATGCTCTGCATCAGCGAACCGACCTCGGAGCCATTGAGCGTGCCGTCCTGGTCCGTGTCGAGGGAGGCATACAGCTCGGAGCCACCTTCACCGACCTCGATACCCAGCTTGCCCGCGACCTTTTCGAGCGCTGCCTGGAATTCGCTCTGATCGACGCCGCCACTGCCGTCGGTGTCCATCTTCTTGAGCATCTTGTCCTGCAGATGCGAGGACAAGGCGCCATTGAGGGACGACAGGGTCTGGGACCAGGCGCTGGAGTTGCTGGTGTCGACAGTGTTCATGGGAGGCTTCCTTTCAGGGCGGATGTTTCCGATACGGACCAATGGTCCCGCATCGCACCGCCCGTCAAGAACGCCAACAACGGGAAAGAATTCCCTCTGTTTTCCGGTTTGCCGCGCCGGCGGCCCGTTATTTGAGCTTGCCCGAGAGGAACTGCGAGAGGCGCTCGGACTGGGGATTGACCAACACCTCGCGCGGGTTGCCCTGTTCCTCGATGCGCCCTTGGTGCAGGAACAGCACGTGGTTGCTGACCTCACGCGCAAAGCCCATTTCGTGGGTGACGACCACCATGGTGCGGCCTTCCTCGGCCAGTGTGCGCATCACGCGCAGCACCTCGGTCACCAGCTCGGGATCGAGCGCGCTGGTCGGCTCGTCGAACAGCATCACCTCGGGCTCCATGGCCAGCGCCCGCGCAATCGCCACGCGCTGCTGCTGGCCGCCGGACATGTGCGCCGGGTACTTGCCCTCGACATCCCGCAGCCCGACCTTGTCCAGGTACTTGCGCGCGGTCGCGATCGCCTCGTCCTTGCCTTTGCCCAGCACATGCATGGGCGCCTCGATCACGTTTTCCAGCACCGTCAGGTGGGACCAGAGGTTGAAGTGCTGGAACACCATCGCCAGCTTGGCGCGCAGGCGCTGCAGTTGTTTGTCATCAGCGGCCTTGAGCATGCCGTCCTTGGCGGTGACCAGCTTCATTTCCTCGCCGGCTACAACGATGCGGCCCTGCTGCGGGCGCTCCAGCAGGTTCATGCAGCGCAGGAAGGTGGACTTCCCGGAGCCGGACGAACCGATGATGCTGATCACGTCGCCGGCCTGGGCGGTCAGGGAAATGCCCTTGAGCACCTCATGCGAGCCGTAGCTCTTTCGGATGTCGATCGCTTCGAGTTTGGTGGTCATGTTGCGTTCGAGTGGATTCAGGGGCTCAGCAGGTTGCCAAAACGGATCGGTTGCTTGCCGGCGACGCGGCAGATTTCCATGCCGGCGGTGGCCCAGCGCAGGTTGTGGCGGGCGTAGACGACACCGTCGATGCTGCTGCGGATCTCGGTTTCGCGCGGTGTCAACGGGTCCACGATGCGGGCCATCAACTGCCCCGCCGCCACCCGGTCACCAGGTTGCACCAGGAAATCGACCACGCCCGGATGACCGGCGTGCAGCGACTCGGTGCCGGAGAGCGGGGTGGCTTCGCACAAGGGTTCGGGCAGGGCGGGGCCCTGGCCGGCAAGGATGCCGGCGTGCCGCAGGAACGCCATGATGGCGTCGGCATCCTGGCTGGCCAGGGCATCCGACACATCGGTCTGGCCACGAAGCTCGACCGTGGTGCTGGCACAGGCCAGGGGAATGGGCGCGGTGCCCGCAAAGTGTTCCTGCAGACGCCACCAGGGCCCCGACAAGGCTTCGTCGAACGAGATCGACGGTCCGGAACCACGGGCCCAGAGCAGGGCGCGTGCACCGAGCAGACGGGCCAGCGGCGTCATCTGGTCCAGCATCGGCTCCTCCACATACATGTGCAGCACCGCCTCGAAATCGCAATGCAGGTCCAGCACCAGGTCGGCGTCACAGGACAGGTGCATCAGCACCTTGCGCTGGCTCTCGAGCTCGGTCATCACCGTCTGCTCGCCGAGCACCTCGTGCATGGCCTTGCGGACCACCCGCTTGTTGGCTTGCGGGTCCTGGGTCAGCAAGGGCGCAATGCGCTCCTTGAGGAGGTTGAAGAAGTCCGGGTAGTTGCGGTTGAAGTTCTCCATCCCCATCAGCTCGAAGCGGCCGACCTGGTGATGCATCAGGCTCTGGTCCAGACCGATCGGATTGCAGACAGGCACCAGTACAACCTCGCCCGTCACCTCGCCGCGCCGCTCGGCCGCTTCAAGCAGGCCCCGCAGCTTGTGGGCGGTCAGCATGCCCGGCAGCTCGTCGGCGTGCAGGCTGGACTGGATGTAGGCCTTGCGGCCGCTGCCTGCCTGTCCGAAATGCATGCTGGTGATGTGCCGCTGGGTGCCCAGCGCGGGTGAAAGCAGGGGGTGATGGATCTGCTGCATCAGGAGAGACAGGAATCGGCCTTAGACCACCGTTCAGTGGGTCCGCGGGCGCAGGTAGGCCAGGAAGCGGCGCTCGAGCAACCGGAAGACGTAGACCAGCATGAAGGTGAGGATGAAGTACAGCACCGCCACCGCAATGAAGGGCTGGAAGGCCAGGTAGTAGGTCTTGTAGATCGCGTAGGCGGCGTTGGTCAGGTCGTAGAGCGCAGGAACCACGCTGGCCAGCGAGGTCGCGTGAAGCATCATGACCACCTCATTCGAGTAGCCGGGCAGGGTGCGGCGCAAGGCACTGGGCAGCACCAGCCGGAACATCATGTTCCATTTGCCGAAGCCGGCAGCCTGGGCGGCCTCGATCTCGCCGGCCGGCGTTTCCTTGATCGCACCCGCGAGCATCTCCACGGTGTAGGCGCAGGTGTTGAGCGAGAAGGCCGCCACCGCACAGAAGAACGGGTCCTTGAACAGCGTCCAGGGCCAGTGGGTGTCCCAGAGCGACTGGACCCACTCCAGCTGGGCGATGCCGTAGTAGATGAAATAGACCTGGATCAGCAGCGGTGTCCCGCGCAGCACGTAGGTGAACAGCCAGACCGGCGTCGACACCCAGCGGTTGCGCGAAACGCGCATCAGCGTCAGCGGCAGCGTCAGCAGGCCACCGGCCAGCAGGCTGATGAACAGCAGCTGCATGGTCGCCAGAAAGCCGGCCCAGTAGAGCTGGAGGTTCTGTGGCTGGAAGATGATGGAGAACTTGTCCATCAGAAGTCCCCCCGCTTCACGCCCACCGAATAGCGGGCTTCGGCCTTACGCAGGAGCAGCAGGCTGACGGAGGAAATCAGCAGATAGAGCAGGCCGGCAAAGGCCATGAAGATGATGGCCGCGCCGGGAATGTGTCCGCGGGCGGCGGCACCGGCCTGTTTGGCGAGGTTGGTGATGTCCGCCAGCCCGATCACCGAGACCAGTGCGGTGGCCTTGAGCAACACCAGCCAGTTGTTGGTGAAGCTGGGCAGCGCAAAGCGCACCATCTGCGGCAGCACCATGCGCCGGAAGGTGTAGAAGCGACTCATGCCGAAGGCCCATCCGGCTTCCGACTGCCCCTTGGGCACGCTCATGATGGCGCCGCGGAAGGTTTCGGTCATGTACGCGCCGTACACGAAGCCGATGGTCAGCACGCCCGCCACGAATGGATTGATCTGCGGACCGCTGCGATAGCCCATGGCCTCGAAGATGTCATTGATCAGGATCTGCCCGCCGAAGTACAGCAGCAGCATCCACACCAGATCCGGGACGCCCCGGATCACGGTCGAATAGATATCGCCGACCCAGTTGAGCCAGCGATAGGGAGACAGTTTGGCCGCCGCGCCGGCCAGGCCGAGCACGGCGGCAACCACGAGCGCGCCCAGCGAGACACCGAGAGTGACCAGCAGGCCCTGGAGGATCTGAATGAAATAGGTCGTCATCGGCGCTCGCGGTTTGGCTCAGTCGATCAGGAACCCCAGATGTCCACGCCCGGGACGTGCTTCTCGGCCAGTGCCTTCCACTTGCCGTTGTCGCGGATGGCCTTGATGCCGGCGTTCAGTGCGTCACGCAGGGCCGTGTCTTCCTTGCGGATGGCCACGCCGGCGCCTTCGCCGAAGTACTTGGCATCGAACTCGACCGGGATACGGCCACCGGCGCAGCTGTAGGCCTTGCCGTCCGGGGTGGACAGGAAGCCCCCATTGACTTCGACCACGTCGGCCACGGTGCCGTCCAGACGGCCGGACTTGATGTCCAGGTAAACCTGGTCTTGGGCATCGTAAGGAACGATGGTGGC
>JAEUOT010000030.1 GCA_016790705.1 Hydrogenophaga sp. | reverse complement strand
ACCGCCTCTTCCACCGCGATCTCGTCAAACGGGTTCATGCTCATCTTGACGTTGGCGATGTCCACGCCCGTGCCGTCGCTCTTGACTCGCACCTTGACGTTGTAGTCCACCACGCGTTTGACGGGGACGATGACCTTCATGCTGGTTTGCTCCTGATGATTGGAAAAAGGCGGTTGAAACGGGTACCCGAGTTGACGTGCACGTCAATTCGGATTGTAGGCCCCTGACACCTTGCACGACATTTGCCGTGCGTCAGGGAAGAAAAATAGAACGGTCGTGCTTTTTTCAGATTATAGGTGAAGTCTGGATCATGGCGATTGCCGCCCAGCGCGTCTGCCGTCGGGACGACAAAGCAAGGGAATTCCCTATTACCAACCAATCGGTCGGTTAACTCGGGTAAGTCTGTAGGGGGGCGCAGGGGTGATTGACCTATAGTGATCCGGGCCAAGTGTCCGACTTGGGTATCTGCTATGACAACAGGAGACAACTGCATGAAATTCCGTCCGATTGCCGCCGCTTTCGGCCTGGCCCTGCTGGGCAGCGCGGCCCAAGCCCAGACCGTCTTCACCGCATCGAGCTGGGTGCCGCCGACCCATCCGCTGAGCGTTTCCCAGAAGCAGTGGTGCGATGCCCTGGAAAAGGAAAGCGCCGGCCGGATGAAGTGCAACATCCTGCCCAAGGCCGTCAGCGCGCCGCCCGGTACCTTTGACGCCGTGCGCGACGGTCTGGCCGACATCTCCTTTACCGTGGACGGCTACACCCCCGGCCGCTTCCTGACCACCCAGGTCGCGGAGTTCCCCTTCCTCGGCGACAACGCCATCGCCACCTCCGTCGCCTACCAGAAGATTTACTCCAAGTACTTTGCCCCGATGGGCGAGCACAAGGGTGTAAAGGTGCTTGGCGTGTTCACCCACGGCCCGGGCATCATCTTCAACAGCAAGAAACCCGTCACGCACGCTGCGGACGCGGCCTCGCTGAAGTGGCGCATCGGCGGCGGCAACATCAACGAGTTGACCAAGCTGCTGGGCTGGAACACCACGCTCAAGCCCGCCACCGAAGCCTTCGAACTGCTCTCGACCGGTGTGATGGACGGCACGCTGTTCCCCGACGAATCGGTCAGCGCCTTCAAGCTCTCGATGATCAAGCACGCCACCACCTTCCCCGGCGGTCTCTACAACACGAGCTTCGTGTTCATGATGAACCCCGGCAAGTACGACGCGCTGTCCGCCCAGGACAAGGCCGTGGTGGACAAGCTCTCCGGCGAATTCGTGGCCCGCACCTACGGCGTGAACTGGGAGCGTGCCGACGACGCCTCGGTCAACGGCGCACAGAAGGCGCAGGGCGTGGCCCGCATCCAAGCCAGCGAAGCCTTCATCAACGAGGTCAAGGCCAAGCAGGCGCCGCTGGAAGACAAGTGGGCGGCTGCCGTCGAGGCCAAGGGTCTGAAGAACCCCAAGGGCGTGCTGGCAGAGTTCCGCGCCGAGATTGCCAAGGTCAAGTAAGGCAGGCGCCAGTCTCACACCGTCGAATTGCCGGCGGGCCCGTTGCTGCAACGGCCCGCCGGTTTCATTTCCTGGACTCCGCACCCCATGCAAAAAACCTTCGGAAAAGTGCTGCAGTGGTCCTCCGGCCTGATGGCCGCCATGGCCCTGTTCTCCCTGATGTGGCTCACCATGGTGGACGTCAGCGGCCGCAAGTTCTTCAACCACTCCGTGCCCGGCGGCCTTGAGCTGACCGAGATCCTGATGGTGGTCGTGATCTTCGGCGCGTTGCCCCTGGTCTCCTGGCGCAACGAACACGTGGTGTTCGACTCCCTGGACCCCTACATACCCGAGTGGCTCAGGGACGTGCAGGCCCGGCTGGTACACCTGACCTGCGCCGGCACCTTCGCATTCCTGGCCTATCTCATGACCACCCGCGCACAGCGTTTTGCCGAGTACGGCGACACCACGGTGCATCTGCAACTCTCGATGTCCCCGATCGCCTGGTTGATGTCGGGGCTGCTGCTGGTCACGGCGATCGCCCATCTGGTGCTGGTGGTCCATCCCCCGCGAACCGTATCGCACCTGGTGCAGGATCAGGGAGCGAACCCATGACCGCCGCGTTCATCGGATTCATCGCGGTCTTCCTGCTGGCCTTCCTGCGCGTGCCGCTGGCGGTCGCCATGTCGATCTCCGGGCTGGTGGGACTGGGCCTGCTGCGGGGTTGGCAGCCCGCCTTCGCCAGCACCAGCCAGGTCATTTTCGAGACCGGCTTCCATTACGTCCTCTCGGTGATCCCGCTGTTCGTGCTGATGGGCAACCTCGTGGCGCGGGCCGGCATGGCCAAGGAGCTGTTCACCGCCGCCAATGCCTTTGTCGGTCACCGCCGTGGTGGACTGGCGATGGCCAGCATCATTGCCTCCGGCGGCTTTGGCTCGATCTGCGGCTCGTCCATCGCCACCGCTGCCACCATGTCGCGCGTGGCCTATCCGGAGATGAAGGCGCACGGCTACCGCGACACGCTGGCCACCGGCTCGATCGCCGCAGGCGGCACGCTGGGCATCCTGATTCCACCGTCGACCATCCTGGTGATCTACGGAATCATCACGGAAACCGACATCGGCAAGCTGTTCATCGCGGGCATCCTGCCCGGCATCGTTGCCATCACCTGCCTGTGCATGGCCGTTGTTTTCGTCACCTGGCGCGATCCCTCCGCAGGCCCGCCGGCCGAGCGCTTCACCTGGCCGCAGCGGCTTGCCGCCGTCCGTGGCATATGGGGCGTGGCGCTGCTGTTCGGCATGGTGATCGGCGGGATCTATGGCGGTGTGTTCACCGCCACCGAGGGCGCGGGCGTCGGTGCTGGCGGAGCCTTCCTGTTCGCGCTGGCGCGCCGCTCGCTGACACCCAGGGTTCTGCTGGACATCCTGCTGGAAAGCACACGGACCACGGCGATGCTGTTCACCATCCTGATCGGTGCGATGGTGTTCACCAGCTTCATCAACTTCACCAGCATGCCGGGCGACCTGCGCGATTTCGTCCTGCAGTTCAGCCCGCACCCGTTCATGGTGGTGGTCGTGATGATGGTGATCTACCTGGCGCTGGGCATGGTGATGGAGGAACTGGCGATTGTCCTGCTGACCATTCCGGTGTTCTTCCCGGTGATCACGGGCCTGGGTTTTGACCCGATCTGGTTCGGCATCCTGATCGTGACCATCGTCGAGATCGGCATGATTTCGCCCCCGGTGGGGCTGAACCTGTTCGTGCTGAACTCGCTGCTGCCGGGAGTGCGGCTGGGAACGATCTACAAGGGCGTATGGCCGTTCGTGATGGCCGACATCGTCCGCCTGTGCATCCTGATCGCCATCCCGTCGATCTCCCTGGTCCTGCCCCGTCTCATGGGCTAGGGCCTCATGTGCACCACGCGCTGCGGGTACGGAATGTCGATGCCGTTTTCCCGCAGCGCGCGCAGGATGCTCAGGTTGATGTCCGAGCGCAGGTTGAGCTGGCCGTTCTCGGGATCGGCGATCCAGTAGCCCAGGGTGAACTCCAGCCCGTCGGCACCAAACGCCGACAGTGCCGCGCTCGGCTCGGGATCCTTGAGTACCCGCGGCTGCGCCAGCGCCGCTTCGGACAAGAGCCGGCGAACCAGTTCCACGTCGCTGTCATAGCCGACCGACACCACCGACGATTGCCAGACCTTGGGGTCGGCCAGCGACAGGTTCTCGACCCGGTTGGTGATCAGCATCTCATTGGGCACGATGGACTCCCGACCGGCGGCGGACCGGATCACGGTGTAGCGTGCCGTGATGTCGCTGATGCGCCCCTCGAACCCGTCGACCCGCACGTTGTCGCCGATGCGCATGCTCCGCTCGGCCAGGATCACGAAGCCGCTGACATAGTTGGCCGCCAGCTTCTGCAAGCCCAGGCCGATCCCCACCCCGACCGCGCCCCCCAGCACCGACAGCGCGGTCAGGTCGATGCCCACCGCCGAGAGCGCAAAGATCAGGCCGAAGAACAGCAGCACCGCGCGGGTGGCATTGGCGATCGCCTTGCGCAGCGAGAGCTGCCCCCCGACCGCCGAGCGCAGCAGGCGCGCTTCGATCGCGGACGAGATCCAGAGCATCACGATCATCACCGCACCGGCGGTCAGCGCCCCCTCCAGCAAGGTGCGCAGACTCAGCGTGGAGGCCCCCACCTTCCAGTGAATGTCGTCCAGCTCGTTGAGCACCACCGGCAGCAGGCCGCTGACCCAGAGCACCATCACACCCCAGGCGAGCCACGAAATCGTTCGCTCCAGCACACGAACCCAGGGCGCCGAGGTGAAGGCCACCTGCAACACCTTGACACCCAGACGGATCACCACCAGCGACACCAGCACCGGAATCGCCACCTTGAAGACCGCCAGCGGCACGAACTTGAGCAACAGCACACGCGCCACATGTCCCAGGGTCAGCAGCAGCAACGGGAACAGCGCGCCGTCAAACACCCGACGGCCGAACAGCACGGAAGCGGTGTTGTCCCGCATGCCCAGCGCCCGCCGAAGGCCGGTGGCCAGGGCCCAGGCAATGACCACGCAGGCGGCCAGCGCCGCGAATTCGACCCAGACCGTGGGCTGGGTGAAGCCCAGCAGCCAGCCCTGGAAATCGTCGATCGGAGGTGGAGGGGACATCATGGGTGCCATCGATCCGCGCAAGCTGGTGGGAACATCCGGCCGCTCAGGGCCGCCAGGACGGCGCGCGCTTGTCGATGAAGGCCTGTACGCCTTCCTGCGCCACCTCGTGGACCATGTTGCAGGCCATGGTCTGACCCGCCAGTTGATAGGCCGACTCCATGCCGGTCTCCAACTGCCGGTAGAACAGCGTCTTGCCCATCGCCACCGCTTCCCGCGGCTTGCCCAGGATGCGCGTCACCAGTGTCCCGACCTCCGCGTCCAGCGCCTGCGGCGCCACCACGCGGTTCACCAGGCCCCTCGCCCGGGCTTCGGTCGCCGAGATGAAATCGCCAGTCAGCAGCATCTCCATGGCCTGCTTGGGCAGCATGTTGCGCGACAAGGCCACGCCGGGTGTGGCGCAGAACAGGCCGACATCGATGCCGTTGACACCGAAGCTCGCGCCCTCGGCCGCCACGGCCAGGTCGCACTGGGCCACCAACTGGCAGCCGGCGGCCGTGGCCAGGGCATGCACCCTGGCTATCACGGGCACCTCCAGCTTGCGCAAGCCCATCATCAGCTTCGAGCAGGTGGCGAACAGCGACTGGTAGTAGGCGAGCTCCGGTCGGGCACGCATCTCCTTGAGGTCGTGCCCGGCACAGAAGGCCCGGCCCTCGGCGGCGATCACCAGCACGCGCGCGCCGTCATCGGCGGCCACGCCGTCGACCGCCGTCTGGAACGCCGTCAGCATGGCCTCCGACAGCACGTTGAAGGCCTTGGGGTTGTTGAGGGTGATGGTGTGCACACCGCGGGCATCGCGATCGTGCAGCAGGATGTTGTCGCTCATGGGTCTTGTCCGGTCAGAGGTCGGCCAGCACCCGCAGATGGGCTTCCACGCTGCGGGCCAGGGCACCGAGGTCATAGCCGCCTTCGAGGCAGCTCACGATGCGGCCCCTGGCGTGACGCCGGGCCACTTCCATGACCCTTTCGGTGATCCACGCAAAGTCGTTTTCGGTCATGCCCAGTTGCCCCATGCCATCGTCGCGGTGGGCGTCGAATCCCGCGCTGATGAACAGCATCTGCGGCTTGTGCGCCTCCAGGCGCGGCAGCCACATCATGTCGACCAGCTCGCGGATGTCCATGCCCTTGGTGTAGGCGGGCACCGGCAGGTTCACCAGATTGGCTGCCGTGGAATGCTCCCACGGCGGGTAGAACGGGTGCTGATAGAAGCTGCACATCAGGATGCGCTCGTCACCGGCCACGATGTCTTCGGTGCCGTTGCCGTGGTGCACGTCGAAGTCGATGATGGCCACGCGCGACAGCCCGTGCCGCTCCAGCGCGTACTTCGCCGCCACCGCGACGTTGTTGACGAAACAGAATCCCATCGCCTGGTTGCGCGTGGCGTGGTGCCCCGGCGGCCGCACGGCGCAGAAGGCATTGGACAGCTCGCCCGCCATCACCGCGTCGGTGGCATCGATCGCTGCACCGGCCGCCGCCAGGATGGCGTCCCAGGAATGCACATTGATCGAGGTGTCGGGATCGATCTGCGCGTGGGTCGGGCCACCGGCGGAGATGTCGTCCCGCAACTGGTCGGACAGGCCACGCAGCGCCGCCAGATGCATGCGTCCGTGGGCCAGCTCCAGCTCGGCCACCGACGCCGGGGTGGCCTCGCGCCGCTGCAGCGCGCCCCCCAGTCCGCCGGCCATCAGCCGTTCCTCGATCGCGTCGAGTCGCTGCGGGCACTCGGGGTGTCCGGGCCCCATTTCGTGTCTCCAGCAGTCCTTGTGGGTGAAATAACCGGTTGCCTGGGTCATCACTTTTTTACGGTAAGGTTGCCGGCATGCACGCCGACACAAAAATCCGACAGCTTCTGGATCAGCTTAACACGGTCATCGTGGGCAAAAACTCCCAGGTGGCCGACTGCGTTGGGTGCCTGCTGGCGGGTGGCCACCTGCTGATCGAGGACGTGCCCGGCGTCGGCAAAACCACACTCGCACACGCGCTCTCTCGCGCCTTCGGCCTGCAGTTTGCGCGGGTGCAATTCACGGCCGACCTGATGCCCAGCGACCTGGTCGGCGTCTCCATCTACGAGCGCGGACGCGAGGCCTTCGTGTTCCATCCGGGGCCGGTGTTCGCCCAGGTGCTGCTGGCCGACGAGATCAACCGGGCCAGCCCCAAGACCCAGAGCGCCCTGCTGGAGGCGATGGAAGAAAAGCAGGTGACCGTCGAGGGCGAGACCCGCGCCCTGCCCCAGCCCTTTTTCGTGATCGCGACACAGAATCCGTTCGACCAGTTGGGCACCTACGCCTTGCCCGAATCGCAGCTCGACCGTTTCCACATGCGCATCTCGCTGGGCTACCCGGACCGCGCGGCCGAGCGCGAGCTGCTGCGTGGCGCCGACCGGCGCGACCTCATCGAGCGGTTGCCTGCGGTGCTCTCGCCGGCAGACCTGATGCGACTGCAGGCCGAGGTGATGGCGGTGCACACGGCCGATCCGGTGCTGGAGTACCTGCAGGACCTGGTCGCCGCGACCCGCTCCGGCCGCTGGTTTGCGCAGGGTCTCTCGCCCCGCGCGGCGCTGGCGGTGGTGCGGGCCGCGAAGGCCCAGGCCTTCCTGCAAGGTCGCAACTACGTCGCCCCCGACGACATCGCCGCCATCCTGCCCCAGACCGTGGCGCACCGGCTGATCCCGGTCAGCGACGCGGGCCGCGGAGCGGCCGAACAGGTGCGGGCCATGATCGACGCCACACCGCTCCCGTGAGCCCTCTTGCACCGCTGCGCCAGCGTCTGCGCCGCTGGTTCCACGAGCGGCTGCCGCGCAGCGACACCCTGCTGCTGCACCAGCACAACGTCTACATACTGCCCACACGCGCGGGCTGGATGCTGGCCTTCACCCTGCTCCTGCTGCTGGTCGGCAGCATCAACTACCAGCTCAACCTGGGCTATCTGCTGACCTTCCTGCTGGCCGGCAGCGCGGTGGTCGGCATGCATGTCTGCCACGCCAACCTGCGCGGGCTGAGCCTGCACCTGACGCCGCCTTCAGCGGTCCATGCGGGCCAGCCGGCCCTGCTGGGCATCCGCCTGGCCAGCGAGCGCAAGACACCCCGCTACGGGATCGGCCTGGGCGTGGACGATGACGCGACGACGGGCGATGCCCATCTGGCCTGGACCGATGTGCCGGCGCAGGGCAGCACCCAGCTCCAGGTGGCCTGGACCGCCGCACGGCGCGGCCAGCATGCGCTGCCTGCACTGACCGCGCTCACGCTGTTCCCGCTGGGCACCTTCCGGGTCTGGACGGTGTGGCGGCCGGCCGCCCAACTGTTGGTGTATCCGGCCCCCGAAGCCCATCCGCCGCCCCTGCCGCCGGGCGAACCGCAGCCCGGTTTCGCTGGCAGCGCCAGTGTGCAGAGCACCGGCGAGTTCGACGGCGTGCGCGCCTACCGCCGGGGCGACCCGCAGAAGACCATCGTGTGGAAGAAGGCGGCCCAGAGCTTTGCGGCCGGCCGCAACGACCTGGTGAGCCGGGATGCGCTGTCGTCGCAGCGCCAGCAACTCTGGCTGGACCACGCCCGCTGCGGCGTGTCCGATCACGAGGCGCGGCTCTCGCGGCTGACGGCCTGGGTGCTGATGGCCGAGCGCATGGGGCTGGACTACGGTCTGCGCCTGCCCGGGCAGGAGATCCCGCCCGACCAGGGTTCGGCCCACCGCGCCCGCTGCCTGGAGGCGATGGCACTGTGCTGAACACCCTGCGCCAGCGCCTGGGCGCCCTGCCCCGCGAAACCCGCGACACCCTGTTCCTGCTGGTGGTGATCGGCTGGATCGGGCTGATGCAGGTGGCGCACATTCCCTGGTGGTGCACCGCGCTGACGGCGGGTGTGCTCGCATGGCGTGCCGTGCTGTCGCTGCGGGGGCGCCCGCTGCCCCATTGGGGCTGGCGCATCGGGTTGCTGGCGCTGACGGTGGCGGCGACTTGGTTCAGCCACAGGACGCTGATCGGGCGGGATGCCGGCGTGACGCTGATCGTGGTGCTGCTGGCGCTCAAGACCCTCGAACTGAGAGCCCGACGCGATGCCTTCGTGGTGTTCTTCCTGGGTTTCTTCACCCTGCTCACGCACTTCTTCTTTTCGCAATCCCTGCTCACCGCAGCGGGCATCCTGATCGCGCTGCTCGGGCTGCTGACCGCACTGGTCAACGCCCACATGCCGGTGGGTCGCCCCCCGCTGCCGCGGGCCGCCGGCATCGCGCTGCGGATGGCGGTCTTCGGCGCGCCCATCATGGTGGTCGCGTTCATGCTGTTTCCGCGGCTGGCGCCGCTGTGGGGCATGCCCGGCGCCGACAACCAGGCGCGCACCGGCCTGTCCGACCGGATGCGCGTCGGGCAGATCGCCGAACTGGTGCTGGACGAGCGGATCGCGATGCGCATCCGCTTCGAAGGCCCGGTGCCCGCCCAGCGGGATCTGTATTTCCGTGGCCCCGTGCTCGGGGATTTCGACGGTGTCGAGTGGAAGCCCGCGCGCTCGGGTTTTCCGGCCCCCATGGAGTTGCCGGCCAACCTGTCGGTCGACGGTGCGCCGGTGACCTACGAGGTCACGCTGGAGCCGTCCCAGCGCCCCTGGCTGCCGCTGCTGGAGGCTGCGGTGAATGCCCCGTCGCTGCCGGGCAACCGCGCCTTCATGACGCCGGAGCTGCTGTGGGTCACCCGCCAGCCGATCACCGAGCTGGTGCGCTTCAAGGCCGAGGCGTACACGCGCTTTCGCCACGGACCCCAGCAGCAGGTGCTGGCGCTGGAAGACCTGAGCGCGCTACCGGCCAGCTACAACCCGCGCACGCTGGCACTGGCGCAGTCGCTGCGCCGCGAACATGGCAGCGGCCCCGGGTCGGCGCGGGCGCTAGTCGATGTGGTGCTGGATCGGTTGCGCACCGGCGGCTACACCTACACCCTCGATCCGGGCGTCTATGGCCAGCACACCGCCGACGAGTTCTGGTTCGACCGCAAGGAAGGCTTCTGCGAGCACATCGCGTCCTCGTTCGTGATCCTGATGCGGGCCATGGACATCCCGGCCCGCGTGGTGACCGGGTACCAGGGCGGGGAGCTCAACGTGGTCGACGGCTACTGGATGGTGCGTCAGCGCGACGCGCACGCCTGGGCCGAGGTCTGGCTGGCCGGGCAGGGCTGGGTCCGGGTCGATCCGACGGGGGCGGTGGCGCCCTCGCGCACCGGCTCCCTGGAGCGCCTGCAACCCCCGCAGGGGGTGTTCGCGAACGCACTGCGAACCTTCGACCCGACACTCGCGCAACGTCTCAGGGACGCCTGGGACGCGGTCAACAACGGCTGGAACCAGTGGGTGCTCAACTACACCCAGGGCCGTCAACTGGACCTGCTCAAGCAACTGGGCTTCGAGTCCCCCAGCTGGACGGACCTGGTCTATGTGCTGATCGGTGTGGTGGTCGGCGTGAGTCTGGCGGGCGCCGCCTGGACGCTGTGGGAACGTCAGCAGCACGACCCCTGGCTGCGGGCGCTGGAACGCGTGCGCCACCGGCTGCGCAAGGTGGGCATCCAGGCCGGTGCCCACGCGACTCCGCGCGAACTGGCGCGCGTCGCTTCGGCGCAGTTCGGTGACAACGAATTCACAGACCGGCTGCGCGAGGCGCTGCTGCGTCTTGAGGCCCTGCGCTATGCGCCGCAGAGTCCGGATACGCTGGCGGCCGTGCAGAATCTGCTGCAACAACTGCCCTGGCCCGCCCCATGGCCTCCTGCCTGAGTCATATGTCATTCCACTTCCTGCGACCGGCGCTGCTGGTCGCCGCACTGGCTGCGGGCTCCGTGTCCGCGCAGCCACCCGCCGAGACCCCCACGACCGACGCCACCACCTATGCGCTGTCGCCGGTCGCCATGGCATTCGCCGACGACCTGGCCCAGCGCCGCGGGCTGGACCCGCAGTGGGTGCGCCAGCAGATCGGCTCCGCGCGGCGCCTGCCGGCGGTGATCCGGCTGTCCCTGCCGGCCCCGAAGGCGGCCTACAAGAACTGGGCGGCCTATCGCGCACGTTTCGTCGAGCCGATCCGCATCCGCGCGGGCCAGCGCTTCTGGGAAGCCCATCGCGAGGCGCTGGAGCGGGCCGAGCGAGAGTACGGCGTTCCGGCCAGCCTGATCGTCGGCGTCATCGGTGTCGAGACCCTCTACGGTCAGCACACGGGCAACTTCCGTGTCATCGACGCGCTGACCACCCTGGCGTTCGACTTTCCGGCCAGCCATCCGCGCGCCGAGTCGCGGGCCGAGTTCTTTCGCAGCGAACTCGAACAGTTCCTCAGCCTGACCAGCCGCAACGGGATGGACCCGCTGACCGTGCGCGGCAGCTACGCGGGTGCCATGGGCTGGCCCCAGTTCATGCCCAGCAGCTGGTCGCGCTACGCCATCGACTTCGACGGCGACAGCAAGGTTGACCTGTTCAGCAGCGCGGACGACGTGATCGGCTCAGTCGCGAACTACTTCAAGTCCTACGGCTGGCAGACCGGCCAGCCCACCCACTACCCCGTGAGCTTCGACCTGCAGACGCTCGACAAGGACGGCCTGCTGGCGCCCGACATTCTGCCGAGCTTCGGCGTCGAGAGCTTCATGGCCAAGGGCGCACTGCTCGATGCCGAGGGGCAGAAACACATCGGCAAACTGGCGCTGATCGAGCTCCAGAACGGCGACCCGGCCCAGGGCGGCGCGGCGCCCACCTATGTCGCGGGCACCGACAATTTTTACGTGGTCACGCGCTACAACTGGAGCAGCTACTACGCGATGGCCGTGCTCGAACTGGGTCGGACCATCGAGGCGCTGGTGAAGAAACCCTGAGCCCTCAGACCGGCGTGATGCGCACGTCGACCGACATGCGCTCCTCGCCGCCACCCCGGCGCAGGCCTTTGACCGGCGGGCAGGCGGTGTAGTCGGTGGCGGCGGCGAGCCGCACATGGCGCTCATCGGTCAGCCCCCGGTGCGTCACATCGAGGCTCAGCCAGCGGCCGGCCTCCGGGTCGATGCAGACCTCGGTCCAGGCGTGACTGGCCAGCTCGGGCTCGTCTGCGGCATGGAAATACCCGCTGACATACCGCGCCGGCAACCCGATGCTCCGGCACACCGCGACCATCACGTGGGCCTGGTCCTGGCACACCCCCAGCTCCCAGTCGAAGGCCTCGAGGGCGGTCGTCTCGACGCCGGTGCTGCCCTTGCGGTAACGCACCTTGTCGGCCACCGCCTCGGTCAGCGCGAGCAGATCGGCAATCGATGGCTGGTCACCGCGCGAACGGGCAGCCACCAGCGCGGGCACCACCTGGAGCGCCCACAGCGCCATGCGCGGATGGGGTTCGGCCAGCGCGGCGGAACGCAGGTAGAAGCCCGGTGGCGGAAGGTGGCCGGCGTCGACGAAGTCCGCCACGCCGTGGGTGAGCACCGTGCCCGTGGCGGTGATCGCGATCTCGCGCAGATTGCGCTCGGGGCGCGCGAGCAGGCTGAAACTGTGGTTCCGGTTGCCCTGCCCGTCGGGCTGGAGAAACAGCGGCGCGGGCGCCCGCAGGTCCCAGTCGATCACGGTCTGGCAGGCGTTGCCCGACGGCCAGAGATGCAGGCTCTGCACCGAATAGAGCAGCGGTTGGCTGTAGTGGTAGCGGGTGACGTGGCGGATGTGAAGCTTCATGCGACGCGGGCACTGCGGGAGCGCCCGGCAGTGAACCCGAAAGCCGCATTGTGCCCCGCCCCCACCACCCGTCTCGCCCGCGGTTGCCGGTCCGCCGTCCGGGCTAGTGAACCGGCACCAGGAAGTCCTGGCTGATCCGGCCGCCCAGTTCGTTCACACGGTCCAGGAACTGGGTGAGGAAGGCGTGCAGGCCGGTCAGCAGGATCTCGTCGATGCGGGCGTACTGCAGATCGGCCTTGAGCTTGCCGGCCCGGCGCTGCGTCTCGCCGGACACCTCGTTGGCCACCACGCTGAGGTTGGCCACCACCTCGTTCATGCAGGCCGCCAGGCTGCGCGGCATGTCGGGGCGCAGGATCAGCAGCTCGGCCACCCGCTCGGGCGTGATGACGTCGCGGTAGACCTTGCGGTAGACCTCGAAGCCGGAGACCGAGCGCAGGATCGCGCTCCAGTGGTAGAAGTCGTATTCTTGGTCCTCGGCGCTCGCGGCACCGAAGAAGTCGCTCTGCACCGCGTGGAACTTCACGTCCAGCAGGCGCGCCGTGTTGTCGGCACGCTCCAGGAACGACCCCATGCGGTAGAAGTGGAAAGCCTCGTCCTGCAGCATCGTCCCGACGGCCACGCCGCGGGAAAGGTGCGAGCGGTGCTTGACCCATTCGAAGAAAGCGCCCGGGTCGCGCTCGAAGTCCTTGGACTTGAGGTAGCCGGCCAGTTTGAGCCAGGTCGCGTTCTGGGTCTCCCACAGCTCGGTCGTCAGCGCACCGCGCACGGCACGCGCGTTCTCGCGCGCCGCCCGCAGGCAGGAAACGATGCTCGACGGATTCGATTCGTCGCGCACCATGAAGTCCATGACGTTGCGCGGCGTGATGTCCTGGCCGTACTTGGCGGCATAGCTGGGCAGCAGCTCGCTGATCGACAGCAGGCCCTGCCAGCCCACCTGCGCGACGGCGGCGGACTGCGGCAGCAGCGAGGTCTGGTAGTTCACATCGAGCATGCGCGCGGTGTTTTCGGCCCGCTCGGTGTAGCGGGACATCCAGAAGAGGTGGTCGGCGGTACGCGAAAGCATGTCAGTTCTCCAGAATCCAGGTGTCTTTTGTTCCGCCACCCTGGGAGGAATTGACAACGAGTGAGCCCTCCTTGAGCGCCACCCGGGTAAGGCCGCCCGGCACCATCTGCACCTCCTTGCCCGAAAGCACAAAGGGCCGCAGATCGATGTGGCGCGGCGCAATGCCCTTCTCGACATAGGTCGGACAGGTCGAGAGGCTGAGCGTGGGCTGGGCGATGTAGCCGTCGGGCTTGGCCTTGACCACGGCGCGGAACTCGTCCACCTCGGCCTTGGTGGCTGCCGGGCCGACCAGCATGCCGTAGCCGCCAGCGCCGTGCACTTCCTTGACCACCAGCTCGGCCATGTTGTCGAGCATGTACTTGAGGTCGTCGGGGTTGCGGCCCATGTAGGTCGGCACGTTCTTGAGGATCGGTTTTTCGCCCAGGTAGAACTCGATCATCTTGGGCACGTAGGGATAGATCGACTTGTCGTCGGCGATGCCGGTGCCCACTGCATTGCAGATGGTCACGTTGCCGCTGCGGTACACGCCCAGCAGGCCGGCGCAACCCAGGGTGGAGGTGGGGCGGAACGCCAGCGGGTCGAGGAAGTCATCGTCCACCCGGCGGTAGATCACGTCCACACGCTTGGGGCCCTTGGTGGTGCGCATGTAGACGAAGTTGTCCTTGACGAACAGGTCCTGGCCCTCGACCAGCTCCACACCCATCTGCTGCGCGAGGAAGGCGTGTTCGAAGTAGGCGCTGTTGTACATGCCAGGCGTGAGCACCACCACCGTGGGCTCGGCCGTGGTCGCGGGGCTGACGGCGCGCAGGGTCTCCAGCAGCAGGTCGGGGTAATGCGCCACCGGGGCGACGCGGTTCTGCGTGAACAGGTCCGGGAACAGCCGCATCATCATCTTGCGGTCTTCGAGCATGTAGCTCACCCCGCTGGGCACGCGCAGGTTGTCTTCGAGCACGTAGTACTCGCCCTCGCCCTGGGCATTGGGCGCGCGCACGATGTCGATCCCCGAGATGTGCGAATAGATCTGGTTGGGCACGTCCACGCCCATCATCTCGGGACGGAACTGGGCGTTCTGGAAAATCTGCTCGGAGGGGATCAGACCCGCCTTGATGATTTCCTGGCCGTGGTAGATGTCATGGATGAAGCGGTTGAGCGCGGTCACGCGCTGCACCAGCCCTGCCTGCATGCTCTTCCACTCGTGCGCGGGGATGATGCGCGGAATCAGGTCGAAGGGGATGAGGCGCTCGGTCCCGGCGCCGTCCTCGTCCTTGGCGCCGTACACGGCAAAGGTGATGCCGACGCGGCGGAAGATCATTTCCGCCTCCTGCCGCCGGGATGCCATGACCTCCTCGGGTTGTTGTGCCAGCCACCGTGCGTAGTTCAGGTAGTGGGTCCGCACCTCGCTGGGCGAGGCATTCATTTCGTCAAACATCGGTCGGCTCATGGACTTTTCTCCTGCCACCAGCATAGCAAGGAGCGGGCCACGTTCAAGGAAGACCGGTGTCGTCCCCCTCGTCGGGCACGCTGTCTGGCGCACCCGGATGGTGCCAGTAGCGGCGTGCCTCATCACGGTGACACGACACCCGGTCAGGGGTATCGCTGCGCCACAGCGATGCACCACATTGAGGCGTGTTTGTCCAGAGCATGCCGCGCGCCCGGTACCGGTCCAGCACCAGCGGTGCCGGGTGGCCAAAGCGGTTGCGGTAGCCCGACTGGATCAGGACCGTGCGGGGCTGCAGGCTGTTGAGCAGCACAGGCGCGCTGGACGATGCACTGCCGTGGTGCGGAGCGACCAGCAGGTCGGCCCGGAGATCGGGGTGGGCCATCGACAGCCGGGTCTCGCGCTCCGCATCCAGATCCCCGCTGAGCCAGGCCGAACGCTGCCCGTTGTCGACCCGCAGTACGCAGGACATCGCGTTGGTCGAGAGCCGCCCCTCGCCATCCGGCCCGTAGTGCTCCGGCGAGGGGTGAAGAACCTCGAAATGCACCCCGTCCCAGGTCCAGTGCTGGCCGGCCAGGCAGCGCTCCCCCTCGCCGAAGGACGCCAGCCAGCGCGCCTCCGGCCAGGCCGCCCGCACCGCCGCCGCGCCGCCCGAATGATCACTGTCGCGGTGGCTCACCACCACCGTGTCGGGCCGCTCCCCCAGCGCCCGCAGCAGCGGCACCACGATGCGGTCGCCCGCGTCGCTGCCGGGACCGTAGCGCGGACCGGTGTCGTAGAGCAGGCTGTGGCCGGCGGTGCGCAGCAGCAGCGCGCTGCCCTGACCCACGTCGATCGCCATCACGTCAAATGCGCCCGGCGCTGGCCGTGGCGGGGACCACAGCAGCAAGGGCGCCATCAGCAGCAGCCCGGCACTGCGCAGCAGCCAGGGCAGGCGCAGCACCAGCAGCACACCACCCGCAATCCCCAGCACCGCCAGCGGCAGCGGCGGCACCGGCCGGTACAGCGCCGCCCAGGAGAACCCGCCGAGCCAATCCAGCCAGACCGTCAGTCCCTGCACCGCCAGCGCGGCCAGGTCCCACAAGGGCGGCAGCAGCACGCCCAGCAGGGCCAGGGGCGTGACAGCCAGCGTCACCCAGGGGATCGCGACCAGATTCGCCAGCAGCCCCACCACCGACGCCTGCCCGAACAGCAGCAGCCCCAGCGGCGCCAGCGCCAGGGTGACCACCGCCTGCTCGCGCACCATTGACAGGCCGGCTCCCGCCAGCCGCCGCCAGCCCGGCTGCTGCCGCGACGCCTCCCGGTCCCGGTCCGTGGCCTGGGTACCGGAGGCAAACAGGATGCCCACCGCGACGAAGCTGAGCCAGAAACCCGGCTGCAAGAGGGCCCAGGGATCGAGCCCCAGCACAAGCACCATCGCCAGCAACCACACCATCGGCCAAGGCCACTGGCGAGCGCCCAGCCGCAAGCCCACGACGGTTGCGAGCATCAGCACCGTGCGCTGCGAGGGCACGCCCCAGCCGGAAAACAGCGCGTACCCGCCGGCCATCAGCACCCCGCCCCAGCCTGCGGCGACCGGCGCCGGCAGCGCCATCAGGGCGCCCGGCCAGACCCGCGCCAGCCGCCGCCAGCCCCAGCCGATCAATGCTGTCGCCAGCCACGCAAACATGGTGACATGAAGCCCCGATACGCTGAGCAGATGCGCAATGCCCGTGGTCCGGAACAAGGCCCAGTCACCACGCTCGATCGCCCCCTGGTCGCCCACCACCAGCGCCTGCAGCACACCCGCGCTGCGGACATCGCCCACCCGGGCCACGATCCGCTCGCTCACCGCCTGTCGCGCCCGCTCGACGGGGTGCCATCCCCGCGCGCCGAGGAAGACCGGGGCCGGGTCGCGCGCCGTGGCCCGCACGTACCCTGTCGCACCGAAGCCCTGCTCCCAGAGCCAGCGCTCCCGGTCAAAGCCGTGCGGGTTGGAGGCGCCGTGCGGACGGCGCAGCCGCACGGTCAGCCGCCAGGCGTCGCCCGCCCGCCAGTCGCGCCTTGCGCCTTCGGTCCGGAAATCGCTCAACAGCAGACGCGGCGGCACACGGACCACCTGTCCGTCCCGCACGGCGCTGTCGACTTGGACCTCGAAGCGGTCGCTGTCCGCACCGTGTTGCGGCATCGCAGCGATCTCGCCGACCACCACCAGATCGACCCCCTCCAGCCCGGGCGGCAGGACCTGCGCGAGCTGGTGGGCGGCGCGCAGGCCGGTGATCCCTGCCGACATCAGCGCCCCCGCAAGCAACCCGGCCAAAAGGGCCGGCGCGCCGCCACGGCGGCAACGCCCCGCCAGCCACATCAGCAGCAGCGCGGCGCCGGACAGAGCGAGGTAGACGGACACCGGCCACAGGGCCGCCTGCTGGAGCTGGAGGCCGACGCCCAGCACCACACCGGGCAGTGCCGCCCACACCGGGTGCATGGCCTTCACAATCGCGCTCGAATGATTCGTGGCGCGAGACTTGCTAGATCCGGGGGGACGCGGGCGGATTCCCGCTCTGCTTGCGTCTTCATTGTTTGTGTCTCCCTGTTGAAAGTGACCCCAGCATGGCCATCCATGTCGCCCTGAGCCACATCACCCATTATCGGTACGACCGCCTCGTCAAGATGGGCCCCCAGGTCGTCCGCCTGCGCCCCGCACCGCACAGCCGCACCAAGGTGCTGTCCTATTCGCAGAAGATCGAACCGGGCGTGCACTTCATCAACTGGCAGCAGGACCCGTTCGCGAACTACCAGGCCCGCCTGGTGTTCCCCGAGCCGACCCGCGAGTTCAAGGTCACGATCGACCTGGTGGTCGAAATGGCGGTGCACAACCCCTTCGACTTCTTCCTCGAACCACGCGCCGAGACCTTCCCGTTCACCTACGAGGAGGCGCAGAAGCAGGAACTGGCCCCTTACCTCGCCGCCGCACCGCTGACGCCGCTGATCAAGAGCTACCTGGACCAGGTCGACCGCAGCGAACAGCGCACCATCGATTTCCTGGTCGGCATCAACCAGAAGCTCTGGAAAGACATCGGCTACACCATCCGCATGGAGCCGGGCGTGCAGACGCCGGAAGAAACCCTCACGCTCAAGAGCGGCTCCTGCCGCGACTCGGGCTGGCTGCTGGTCCAGTTGCTGCGCCACCTGGGCCTGGCCGCGCGCTTCGTCTCCGGCTACCTGATCCAGCTCACGCCGGACGTCAAGGCGATCGACGGGCCCAGCGGGCCCGAGGCCGACTTCACCGACCTGCACGCCTGGTGCGAGGTGTTCCTGCCCGGTGCCGGCTGGATCGGGCTGGACCCGACCTCGGGCCTGCTGGCCGGTGAAGGGCACATCCCCCTGGCCTGCACGCCCCAGCCCTCCAGCGCCGCGCCCGTCGAAGGCGGGGTCGACAAGTGCGAGGTCGAGTTCGGCCACGAGATGAAGGTCACCCGCATCTACGAATCGCCGCGCGTGACCAAGCCCTACACCGACGACCAATGGGCGGAGGTGCTCAAGCTCGGAGAACAGGTCGATGCCGATCTGGTGCAGCACGACGTGCGGCTGACGCAGGGCGGTGAGCCGACCTATGTCGCGACCAGCGACCGCGACGCCGCCGAATGGAACACCGACGCGCTCGGTCCGACCAAGCGCGGCTACGCGACCGAGCTGGTCGGCCGGCTGCGCGAGCGTTACGGCGACGGCGGCTTCGTGCACATGGGTCAGGGCAAGTGGTACCCGGGCGAGCAACTGCCGCGCTGGGCGCTGTCGATCTTCTGGCGCGCCGACGGGGAACCCTGCTGGAACAACCCCGGGCTGCTGGCCGACGAACGCGACGAGGCCCACTACACCCACGAGGACGCGCAGCGCTTCACCCAGACCCTGGCGCGCAAGCTCGGCCTCTCGACCCAGTACATCACGCCCGGATTCGAAGACACCTGGTACTTCCTCTGGCGCGAGCGCCGCCTGCCGGTCAACGTCGACCCCTTCGATTCAAAGCTGGACGACGAACTGGAGCGCGCGCGGCTGCGCCGCGTGTTCGGCCAGGGCCTGGATGCGACGGTGGGGTATGTCCTGCCGCTGCAGGCCGCCGGCCACGGACCGCTGTCGAACAACGGCAAGAGCAGCTACCACCGCGTCAGCGGCACCGTCTGGTCCACCGGCCCCTGGTTCTTCCGCGACGAGCGCATGTACCTGATCCCCGGCGACTCGCCGATGGGCTACCGCCTGCCGCTGGACTCGCTGCCCTGGGTGTCCCAGGGCGACTATCCGTACCACATCGAACAGGACCCCCACAGCGCAAGGGACCCGCTGCCCAAGGGCGCCGCACTGCGCCACCAGGTGCACCCCCACACCGTCGGAGGCGGGTTCGCCGAGGGTGGCACCGTGTCGATGCAGGGCACCGACTGGTTCGAGGACGGCGAGGCCGATGCCCTGGGGTTGCGCCCGGGCCAGCCCCATCCAGCCTCTGCGCCGGCGCAACACCTCTCCTCGCGCTTCCCCCAACGCGGCGAGTCCGCCGCCTGGCTCACCCGCACGGCGCTGTGCGTCGAAGCGCGCGATCCGCAACGCGCCAATGGCCCCAAGGCCGAAAAGGACAGCGGCGGCAAGAGCCAGCACCTCTACATCTTCATGCCGCCGCTGCAGCGGCTGGAGGACTACCTCGACCTGCTCTCGGCCATCGAGTCCACCGCCGAGAAGCTCGGCGTGACCATCGTGCTCGAAGGCTACCCGCCGCCCCGCGACCCGCGCCTGAAGATGCTGCAGGTCACGCCCGACCCCGGCGTGATCGAGGTGAACATTCACCCCAGCAGCAGCTTCGCCGAACTGGTCGAGCGCACCGAGTTCCTGTACGAGGCCGCGCACCAGACCCGCCTGTGCGCCGAGAAGTTCATGACCGACGGCCGCCACACCGGCACCGGCGGCGGCAACCACTTCGTGCTGGGCGGCGCCACGCCCGCCGACTCGCCCTTCCTGCGCAAGCCCGAGCTGCTGGGCAGCCTGGTCGCGTTCTGGCACAACCACCCTTCGCTGTCCTACCTGTTCAGCGGCCTGTTCATCGGCCCGACCAGCCAGGCGCCGCGGGTCGACGAGGCCCGCAATGACCAGCTCTACGAACTGGAGATTGCGCTTCAACAGATCGAGAGCAACCGCAGCATCCACGGCAGCGACATGCCGCCCTGGCTGGTCGACCGCACGCTGCGCAACATCCTGATCGACGTCACCGGCAACACCCACCGCAGCGAGTTCTGCATCGACAAGCTCTACTCGCCCGACTCCTCGACCGGGCGCCTGGGCCTGCTGGAGCTGCGCGCATTCGAAATGCCACCGCACGCCCGCATGAGCATCGCCCAGCAGTTGCTGCTGCGCGCACTCATCGCCCGCTTCTGGCAACAGCCCTACCGCGCCCCGCTGACCCGCTGGGGCACCGAGCTGCACGACCGCTTCCTGCTGCCGACGTTCATCCGCATGGACTTCGAGGACGTGCTGACGGAACTGAACGAGGTGGGCTATCGCTTCGACATGGCCTGGTTCGAGCCGCACTTCGAGTTCCGCTTCCCGCTGATCGGTCAGGTGGCCGCGCGCGGCATCGAGCTGACGCTGCGCAACGCGCTGGAACCCTGGCATGTGATGGGCGAAGAAGGCGCGACCGGTGGCACGGTGCGCTATGTCGACTCCTCGCTCGAACGGCTGGAGGTGCGCGTCAGCGGCTACAACAACAGCCGCTACGCCATCACCTGCAACGGTCGCGCCCTGCCGCTGCAGCCCACCGGCACGGTGGGTGAACACGTCGCCGGCGTGCGCTACAAGGCGTGGAATCCGCCCTCCTCGCTGCACCCGACCATCGGCGTGCATGCGCCCATGACCTTCGACATCGTGGACACCTGGATGAACAAGTCGCTGGGCGGCTGCCAGTACCACGTGGCGCACCCGGGCGGCCGCAACTACGACACCTTCCCCATCAACGCCTATGAGGCCGAGAGCCGCCGCCTCTCGCGCTTCTTCCAGATGGGCCACACGCCGGGTCGCCTGAGTGTGACCGCTGCCACACCCAGCAGGGAGTTTCCGTTCACGCTGGACCTGAGGGCGTGAGGGACGGGCACGCGCAGGCATACTTGGTTCCGTGAACCACGACGCCCCCGAGTCCCTCTTCGACGACCTCAGCCCCGACTCGCCCGCCGAATGGGCCTTGTCCATGTCGGTGCGGGCCGATGCGGGCCACCGGGATGCCTTGCGCGATGCCTCCGGCCAGGCGCTCGATCCGCTCTGGGCCACTTTTTTCGAGCACGTCGGCACCGAGGGCCTGGCCGAGCTGAACCGGCGCAACGACAACCTGCAGCGCCAGATCCGCGACAACGGCGTGACCTACAACGTCTACGCCGACACGGCAGGCCAGCAGCGCCCCTGGGCCCTGGACCTGTTCCCGATGCTGATCGGGCCGCAGGACTGGGCGCAGATCGAGGCGGGCGTGACACAGCGCGCGCGCCTGCTCAACGCGATGATGGCCGACCTCTACGGTCCGCGCGAGCTGGTGCAGCGTGCGCTGCTGCCGGCGGCGCTGGTCCAGGGCCACCCGGGTTACCTGCGCGCCATGCAGGGTGTGCGCCCTGCCGGCGACACCTGGCTGCACATCGTCGCGTTCGACCTCGCGCAGGGACCGGACGGCCGCTGGTGGGTGGTGGGGCAGCGGACCCAGGCGCCCTCGGGCCTGGGCTACCTGCTGGAGAACCGCATCGCGGTGGCCAGGCAGTTCCCCAAGGCCTTCGCCGGCATGCGGGTTCAGCGGCTGGCGGCGAGCTACCGCGCGCTGATGGAGGGCATCAAGGCGCTCGCGCCCGAGGGGGAAGACGCCCGCATCGCACTGCTGACCCCCGGGCCTTACAACGAAACCTATTTCGAGCACGCCTATCTCGCGCGCTACCTGGGCCTCACCCTGGTCGAGGGCAATGACCTGACCGTTCGCGACCAGCGGCTTTACCTCAAGACGCTCAAGGGCCTGGAGCCCGTGCATGCGCTGATCAAGCGGGTGGACGACGAGTGGCTGGACCCGCTGGAGCTGCGCTCGGACTCCAGCCTGGGCGTGCCCGGGCTGCTGCAGGTGCTGCGCGCGGGCAACCTGCTGCTGGCCAACGCGCCCGGCTCTGCGCCGCTGGAGTCGAGCGCGCTGCTGGGCTTCCTGCCGGCCATCAGCCGCCACATGCTGGGCGAGGAGCTGAGCCTGCCCTCGCTGCCCACCTGGTGGTGCGGCGAAGATGCGGCGCTGCGCGAAGTGCTGCCGCTGCTCAAGGACGGGGTGATCAAACCCACCTACCCGCAGTCCGGCCTGGACACGGCGATCGGCCAGAGCCTGGGACCGCGCGAGATGGACGAATGGGCCGGCCGCATGGTGCGCCATCCCGAGGACTACACGGTGCAGACCTGGCTTCCGCTGTCGCAGACACCGACCTGGACTGGCGAACATTTGCTGCCACGTTCGACCCTGTTGCGGGTGTTCGCGCTGGCCGATGGCGCGCGAAGCTGGCGCGTGCTGCCGGGTGGCCTGGTGCGGCTGGCACCGCGCGGCCAGCTCATGGCGTCCATGCAGCGCGGGGGCTCCAGCGCGGATTGCTGGGTCGACACGGGTGCGGCCGTCGACACCACCAGCCTGCTCCAGTCGGCACCGAGCACGCTGGCACTGGCCCACCACAAGCGCCCCGTCACCAGCCGCGCTGCCGAGAACCTGTTCTGGCTGGGCCGCTACACCGAACGGGCGGAGAACGGCGTGCGCCTGGCCCGCATCGCGCTGGACCACCTCGGCGGAGAAGAGCCCAGCTCGCGCGCCCTGCTGGCCTGGTTGTCCGAGGCCTGCCGGGAAAATGCGCTGGTGTTGCCGGATGTGCCCTCGGCCGAGCAGTCGGCACGGGTGTTCGCCCGGGCCCTGATGGCCGGACTCTCTCCGCAGCCCGGCACCCCGATGCACGGCCGCAGCTACAGCGTCGGCTTCAACCTGCGGGCCCTGCGACACGCCGCCGCCCAGGTGCGCGACCGCCTCTCGCCCGAACACTGGAACCTGATCGAACGCGCGGACAGCGAGTTCGCTCGCGATTGCACCGCCATGGCGGCCGACGCCGAGTACGCCATCGCCGAGGCCATGGCGGCGCTGAACAACACCAGCGAGCTGCTGGCCGCGATCACCGGCGCGCAGACCGACCGCATGGTGCGGGACAGCGGCTGGCGCCTGCTCTCGGTGGGCCGCCACATCGAGCGGCTGATCACGCTGTCGCGGGCCCTGATGCTCGCGCTGGACCACCACAGCCTCGACGACCCGAGCGGTTTCGAAGCGGTGGTCGCGCAGTTCGACAGTACCATCACTTTCCACGCCATGTACCAGCAGCGGCGCGACATGGTCGCGCTGGTTGATCTGCTGGTGATGGACCGCGACAACCCGCGCTCCCTGGCCTGGGTGGTGCAGACCCTCCGGTCCCGGCTGGCCAAGCTGTCACAGAGCGCGACGCCACGGGACGCGGTGCTGGCCCAGGGGCTGCCGGACCCGGACACCTGGGTGCTGACCGAACTCAGCGGCTGGGAACGCCACGAGGACGGCCGAAGGGTGCACGCGATGCTCGGGGCCCTGCTCGACGAGTGCGAGGCCTCGGCGGCCGAGCTGTCCGACGAAATCACGCGACTGCACTTCAGCCACGCCGACCAGCGCCGCCAGAGCCTGGGTGCCTGACACCCGCCCCGACCATGAAGCTGCGCGTACTGCACACCACCACGTATCACTACCAAGGCAATGTCGATCTGGCCCAGCACATGGTCCATCTCTCGCCGATCGACACCGCGACACAGAAAGTGCTGGCGCATGCGCTGCGCATCCGCCCCGAGCCGGTCGGCCACAGCGAGATCCTCGATGCCTTCGGCAACCGCCGGTGTTTCTTCTCCCTGCAATCGCCCCATGAAACGCTGACCGTCGAGGCCGACAGCGAGATCGAGACCCGCGAGCCACGTCCGCTGCCCTCAGGTCCGCAGGCCCAGGCCTGGCAGGCGCTGGGCTGGGAGGCGGTGCGCGAACATTTCCGGTACCGCGCCAAGGCCCCCTTCAACCCGGCCAGCGAGTTCCTGTTTGCCTCGCCCCACGTCCCGCGCGACGACGCGTTTTCGGCCTTCGCCCGCCCGGCCTTCGTGGCGGGCCGGCCGATGCTCGAAGCCACGCGCGCACTGATGGAGCGCATCCACACCGAGCTGAGTTACGAAACCGCGAGCACGGGGGTCAACACGCCCGCCCTCACCGCGCTGGCCCAGGGGAAGGGGGTCTGCCAGGACTTCGCCCACATCATGATCGGATGCCTGCGCAGCCTGGGCTTGCCGGCGCGCTACGTCAGCGGCTACCTGCTCACCCAGCCCCCTCCGGGAAAGCCGCGCCTGATCGGTGCCGACGCCTCGCACGCCTGGGTCGCGGTCTATGTTCCGGAGCCGGCACCGAGCGTGCCGGGCCAGGGCGCCTGGTTCCACTTCGACCCGACCAACAACCGCGCCGGCGAAGACAGTCCGGGGGAAGACTATGTGCAACTGGCCACCGGCCGCGATTTCTCCGACGTCTCGCCGATGCGCGGCGTGATCCAGGGCGGGGCCAACCACACGCTGGAGGTCGCCGTCACGGTGGCACCGCCGCAGGAGTTGCGGGCGCTGCAAGCGGCACCATGAACGCCTTCGCCGCGGCCATTAACATCGGGGCATCCGCCGCACCCGCGGCCCTATCTGGAGCACACCATGGGCAAGGAACAGCGCAACGAAAAGATGAGCAAGAAGCCGAAGAAAGACACCTCGCTGCCCAAGGGCCCGGTGTCGTCGGATCGCCCCGTCGCCCCGGTCACCTCGGTGATCCCGCGCGGCAAGGACAAGGACAAGTACAAGTGAGCCGGGACTGCGTCGCATGAAAGCCACCTGGAACGGCGCCGTGGTCGCCGAGAGCGACGACACGGTGCTGGTCGAAGGCAACCACTACTTTCCCGAAAGCGCGCTCAACCGCGCTTTCGTCACCTTCAGCAACCACCGCACCACCTGCCCCTGGAAAGGCGAAGCGAAGTACCTCTCGCTGCTGGTCAACGGCGAACTCAACGCCGACGCGGCCTGGTTCTATCCCGACCCCAAGCCTGAAGCGGATAACATCCGCGGGCGCGTGGCGTTCTGGAGGGGCGTGAAGGTCGAGGCCTGAATGCGGCCCCTCAGGCCGCCTGCCGACCCAGTTTGCCGAGCTTGGCGCACCACTGCGCCACCCCCTTCTCGCCCAATCCGTCGACCAGACCGATCAGGGTTTCGTGCACCGGCGCGATCCCGACGAAGCCGAGGATGTTGCGCTCCAGCGACTTGATGCTGTGGGCGCGGAAATACCAGCGGTAAAGCAGCGCGGGCATGCCCATGGTCACGACGATGCGCGCCGAGCGGCCTCCCAGCGCCTTCTTGCCGAACGGGTTCTGCTCGTCGCGGTGGAACGCGAAACCCGGTCGGGCCACCTGCTCCAGAAAGCCCTTGAGCAGCGCCGGCATGTCACCCATCCAGAGCGGGAAACACAGCACGATGTGCTGGCTCCAGGCGATGTCGTCCTGTGCCGCCTTCAGGGTATCGGGCAGGACCCCGTGCTCCCAGTCCGCCGCGCTGCGCAGCAGCGGAAAGTCGAGCGCACCGACGTCCACGCGCCGGACTTCATGGCCCGCAGCCAGGGCGCCTTCGGCATAGGCGTCGACCAGCGTGTGCACCAGATGGCGCGAAGAAACATCCGGATGTCCGTCAACGATCAGGATGCGGCTGGGCGAGGCGGTCATGGCGATGCTCCTTGAAGACACCGCCATGCTGCGACGGCCTGGATGGGCCGTCGTTGACCGGCATCAACCCCGGTCGAACACCGGGTCGACCGGCACCTGCAGGGCCGTGGCCAACTGGTTGGTCTTGGCGGCCAGCGCAATGATGGACAGCAGCTCGGCGTGCTGCTCGCGCGTCATGCCCTTGGCCGTCGCGGCCGCGGTGTGCGAATGCACGCAGTAGCTGCAGCCGTTGATGATCGAGGCGGTGATGTAGACCAGTTCCTTGGTCAGCGGGTCCAGCGTCGACGGCGTGGCCATCACCCGCTTGACCTCGGCCCAGGTCTGCTCCAGCAGCGCCGGGTCGAAGGCCAGGTAGCGCCACATGTTGTTGATGAAATCGGTCTTCCGGGTGGCGCGGATGTCGTCGAAGACGGCCTTGACGCGGGGATCGGATTCGGGGTTTGCTGACGGGGCGACGGTGCTCATGGCGGGCGGCTCAACGGGGCGAGCGTTTGGAGGATTTGGCGGGCGGCCGGGGCTTGCGCGCCGGGCTGATGTGACCGGCTTCGCGCAGCGCCTTCTTGCGCGCGGCGCGCTCGGCGTCGGCCTGCTTGCCCGCCTTGAGCCAGCGCGCGAACTGTTCGGGTGTCTCCAGCGTGATGCGCCCGATGTGCACGGCGCGGAAGTCGGCGATGACCAGTTCCGCGGCCTTCTGCATGTTCACCTTGCCGCCGCCGGCCAGCGCGCCGCGCCGGCGGCCGATGGCCTCGACCAGTTCATCGTCGTGGGTCTGTGCCCAGGCCTCGGGCGACAGGCCCAGCGCGTAGCGGGCCTCCATGAGCTGCGGGTAGTCGGTCTTGAGCTTGGCGATCAGCTCGTAGGCCACCTCTTCCTCGTCGTAGGCGTTCTTGCCGACCGCACCGCTGGCGGCGAGGTTGTGTCCGCTTTCGGGCACGATGATGCGCGGCCACAGCATGCCAGGCGTGTCATAGAGGTAGAAGTCGTCGGCCAGCACGATGCGTGCTTCGGTACGCGTGACGCCGGCCTCGTCGCCGGTCTTGGCCGCGCGCTTGCCCTTGAGCGTATTGATCAGGGTGGACTTGCCGACGTTGGGAATGCCGCAGATGAGCACCCGCATCGGCTTGAACATGCCTCCGCGCTGAGGGGCGAGCCGGTAGCAGGCATCGATCAGTGCCCGCGCGGGCGCGGTGACGCTGGCGTCCAGCGGTATCGCCTGGGTGTGGGGTTGCGCGTTGTAGTGCGCCAGCCAGAGCGCGGTGCGCACCGGGTCGGCCATGTCCTGCTTGTTGAGCACCTTGAGCGTCGGTCGGCCGCTGGTGAGCTGCTGCATCAGCGGGTTGGCGCTGCTGCCGGGCAGGCGCGCGTCTAGCATCTCGATCACGACGTCGATCTCCTTGACGCGGTCGGCGATGGCCTGGCGCGTGAGGTGCATGTGACCGGGAAACCACTGGATGCTCATGAATCGTTGTACTTTCTGCGTGCCACAATGAACCGCAATTGTCCGGCACCCAACCAAGAGGAGACCCCATGGCCATCACCGTCAAGATTGATCTGGGCTACGAGTTCGCCGTCAAGGCCAAAGCCGCCGAGGTGTTCGAGGTGCTCTCGGATGTCCCGACCTCGGTCAGCCATTTTCCCAAAGTCGACCAGTTGGTCGACATGGGCGGCAACACCTACCGCTGGGAGATGGAAAAAGTCGGCACGGCCCAGGTCAACATCCAGACCGTCTACGCCTGCAAATACGTCAGCAAGTTTGACGCAGCCAAGGGCCAGGGTTCGGTGAAGTGGACCCCGGTCAAGGGTGTCGGCAATGCCCAGGTATCCGGCAACTGGGCCATCACCGATCAGAAAAAGTCGACCGGCATCGTGCTGGCGATCCAGGGCGAGATCGAGGTGCCGTTGCCCGGACTGATGAAGATGGTCGTGGTGCCGGTGGTCGAGGGCGAGTTCGAGAAGCTGGTCGAGAAATACATCGCCAACCTGATCAAACGCTTCGGCGGCGAGGCGTGACTACGGGTTCGTGCGGACCTGCCGCTCCACCAGCGGACAGGAATTGATGATCGCGGTGGTCAGGATCAGGCCCGCCGAAGCGAAGGCCAGTACCTGCAGCAGGCCGTTCAACGACGACAGGGCGACGAGAAGAATGACGCTGCCCGAAAAAAGGCGATAGGTCCGGTCGGCGCCGGTCAGGCTGTACATGCTCAGAATACGAATCTAGGGAAAACCCTGAATTTACCCGCATCGGGCTGACCGCAAGTTGACGCCTCTCAACTTTTCCCAAGATTTTCGGGACAAGCTTGTGGATAAGCTTGGAGAAGTCCTGTACGACGCACCCAAGTCCTTGTCGCACAAGGCAGTTCATCAGCCTGCCCAAACAACAGGCAGCACCCGGCATCCCGGTCTTGCCAGGCAGAGACGGCTCAGGCGCTGCGAGCCAGCGCACGCGGCGACAGCCGGGCCGGCGAGACGTACTCCTGCCGATAAATCTCGAACGGAAGGGTGTCGCCCGCCTCGATCGCCTTCTGGTCGGCCAAGGACCGCGCGGCCATGGTCTCGTAGCGCTGCTGCTGCTCATCGCTCCACGGCAGGCCAAGCAAGGCCTGGCGACTCGCCTGAGAACGGGTGCGCGCGAAGTCGATGAAGGAAGCGTGATGCTCGTCGCGCGTGGCAGCGAGCACGCGCGCAGAGGGCAGCGTGTCGGGCGCCAGCAGCGAGGCGCGGGCGCGTGCCAGCGCCTCACGATGCGCCGCGCCGCCATCCAGGGCATCCAGCGCCGCAGCCACCGGCGGCAACTGATCCAGAATCTCCAGCCCCCATTCCACCAGCGACACACTCTCGCCGCCCCGCAACAGCCGTAGCCCTGGCTCCCGCCCGCGCGCAGCCGTCAGATGCTGGTTCTGCGCCAGCTCCCGGATTTCCTCGGGGGTGTCCGGCGGACTGTCGCTGAGCAGGCAATGCAGGAGGAACAGGTCCAGAAACCTCAGCGTCGCGGCGTCGATGCCGATGGCCTCGAAGGGATTGAGGTCCATCAGGCGGACTTCGATGTACTCGACGCCCCGCTCGCGCAGGGCGTGCAGCGGGCGTTCGCCCTGGTGGATGACGCGTTTGGGCCGGATGGTGCCGTAGAACTCGTTTTCGATCTGCAGCAGGGTGGTCGCGAGCTGGTTGTAGTCTCCGCCGGGGTTGCGGATGCCGACCGCTTCGTAGGCCGGCCACGGGCGGGTCAGCGCGTCGTGCAACGAGGCCGCGTAACCCTCCAGGCTGTTGTAACTCACGGCCAGCGAGGCCTGGGCGTCGCTCTGGTAGCCCAGCCGCCCCATGCGCAGGCTGGTGCCGAAGGGCATGTGCAGCGTGCCGCTGTCACCGAGCGGCAGCAGCCCGTGATCGCGGCCCGCCACGAAGGTCGAGCACAGTGCGGGCGACGCGCCGAACAGCGTGAGCAGCAGAAAGGCGTGTCGCCGGAAATTTCGGATCAGCGCGAAATAGCCCGCGTTGTCCACACCAGGAAGTGACCAGTTGTAGTGGATGCCGCTGATCGTCTGCATGCGTCGGCCGTACCGGTGGCCCAGCCCCATGCGGTAGACACTCTTGGCCCGGCCCACATTGCTGTTGCCGTACACACCCAGGGGAATCGTTTCATCGGTCGGCAGACCGCACGGCATGCTGGACGCCCAGAGCATCTCCTCGCCCGCCGCACCCCCCTGATCGCGCAGGCTTCGCAGGGTGAACTGGTGAATCTCGGCCAGCTCGGCCAGGCAACTGTCGACACTGGCGTGCACCCCCGTGATCAGCTCCAGTTGCGATTCGGAGTAGTCGGTGGTGATGTGGGGATGGGTGAGCGCACTGCCCAGGGCCGCAGGGTGAGGGGTCAGGGCCAGTCGGCCGTCGGGCTGCGAGCGCAGGCTCTCTTTTTCCAGGCCGCGCCGCATGCCGCCCAGGCGCTGCGCCCCCAGGCTCTCCAGCCGCTGTTGCAGGGTCTTCATGGTGATCTCGAGTCGTGATTGCGGCGGACCTTAGCACGCCGCCGCAATCTCTGCCTCAAGCACGGGGATGGGCAGGTGTGGCAGACCCAGCCAGGCGCTGATGGCGTCCGGATCATTCGACTCGCGCAGCGCATCGAAGGCCACCTGGGCTTCGGGATAGCGCCTGCGCAAATAGTTGAGCCACTGCTTGAGACGCCCCGCGCGATGGCGCCGTTCGACCCGGCCGCAGACCTGCGTCCAGAAAGCCGACAGCAACGGCGAGATCTGCGACCAGGGCACCCCGCCCTGCCCCCTGATGGCCAGCGCCAGACCCGGATCGGTCACCATCCCGCGCCCGATCATGAGCGCATCGCAGCCGCTCACCTCGATGCACCGGCGGGCATCGTCGACGCTCCATATCTCGCCGTTGGCCACCACCCGCAACGCCGGCGGGAGCACGCCACGCACCTGCGCGATGCGGTCCCAGTAGGCCGGCGGCCGGTAACCGTGTGCCTTGGTCCGGGCATGGATCACCAGCTCCTGTGCACCCGCCTCTGCGATGGCGAGCGCGCAGTCTTCCGCCACCCGGTCATCGTCGTAGCCCAGTCGCATCTTGGCCGACACCGGCAGGTGGTCGGGCACCGCGCGCCGCACCGCTGCGACGATCCGCCCGATCAGCTCGGGCTCGTCCAGCAGCACGGCCCCGCCACGGCTGCGGTTCACCGTCCTGGCGGGGCATCCGAAATTGAGATCCACACCAAACGGACTCAATCCGGCCAGTCGGGCGGCGTTCTCGGCCAGGCAGCCCGGGTCAGAGCCCAGCAGTTGCGGACGCACCGGCACCCCGCCGCGCGTAAGGCCGCCCCGAAGCAGCTCGGGCACCACGCGCACGAACGCCCGCTCGGGCAGCAGGGTGTCGGTGATGCGGATGAATTCGCTGACGCAGCGGTCCAGCCCGCCGGTGCGCGTGAGCACATCACGCAGCGTGGCGTCCAGCAGGCCTTCCATCGGCGCGAGCAGCAACAGGGGCGATTTCATGGGTGTCTTGATCGGCGCGGGCATTGTAGGAGGCGGGCTGTCCAGTGCCGGATGCAGCCGCTACCATGACAGGCTCAGCTTTGATCCGGAGCCTTCTTCATGCCTTCTCCCACCGTCTGCCGTCTTGTCCGTGCCCTGCCCATCGCCGCGCTGACGCTGTCGGCCGCCCTGGCCAACGCGCAGACCCCGGCGGCGCCGATGGATGGCCGCGCCGGCACCTTCAAGCAGGTGCAGGGCGAGGTTTTCCTGGGCAAGGACAGCCGCCGTGCAGCGCCTCAACCCGGCGACGGACTGCGCGCTGGCGAGCGCATCGTCACGGGCAAGAACAGCGCGGCCAGCCTGGTGCTCAAGGATGGAACCGTGCTCACGCTCGGCCCCGACACCACCGCCGACCTGAGCCAGTTTCAGTTCGACTCGACCACCCAGGACGGCAACCTCCTGCTGGACCTGCTGCAAGGCTCGGTGCGGGTCGTCACCGGGCTGCTGTCCAAGGTAAACCCGGAGCGCTTCAAGGTCAAGACACCCACGGCGGTGGTGGGGGTGCGGGGCACCGACTTCATCGTCGAAGCGGAACCCACGCCGCCACTGCGCTTCTTCATCACCCACGACTGGAGGGACCATAGTAGACTGCGGCGATGACGCCCAAGAGCAACATCTCCGTGCACTGCAGCACAACTTGCTGCAATTGATGGTCCATGGTTTCCTCGCTGTTCCGGTGGTCCGCCACCTCGCTTGTCCTCTCGTTGTGCGCCGCCTGTGCGCCCAGCGGTCGTGTCGTCCTTCTGCCCCAGCCGGACCGCCCCTCGGCGGTGACGGTGACCACGCCAGCCGGCTCCGTCACGCTCGATTCCCCGTATGCCGCCGCCGATCTGGGCGCCAAGGGCGACATCCGGCCCGTGCGCTTGTCCGACGCTGAGGTCCGTTCGCGTTACCCCGAGCTGGTGGGTCTGCAACCCCCGCCGCCGCAGAAATTCACGCTCGAGTTCCAGCCCGGCACCTCGACCCTGACCCCGTCGTCGCAGGCCGAGCTGGATACGGTCATCGCAGCCGCCCGTGCCCGCAGCGGTGGAGAAATCGTGGTGGTCGGTCATACCGATCGTCAGGGTGCCGCCGACGCCAACGACGCCTTGTCGCTGCGTCGCGCCAACGCGATCCGGGACATCCTGACCTCCAAGGGATTCAAGCCCGAGCTGATCGACCCGGTTGGCCGTGGAGAGCGTGAACCGGTGGTCCCCACCGAGGACGATGTGCCCGAGCCACGCAACCGCCGCGCCGAAATCTTCGTCCGCTGAAGGCACGCCATGGGAGAGCACAGCCTGACCAGGGCATTGCGTGAATTGCTGCTGGCCCGCCGCACCGCGGCACTGGGCACGCGCGACGAACAGGGCGGTGTGTTCGTCTCCATGGTCCCGTACGCGATCGACGACCGGGCGCATGAACTGGTGCTGCATGTCAGCGGGCTCGCCGCCCACAGCGGCAACATGCGCCGCGAGCCAGGAGTCTCCCTGCTGGTCTGCGCCGGCGAGACCGAAGGCGAGCCGGTGCACGCGCTGCCCCGTGTCACGCTGGAGGCGCACGCCCGGTTCGCCGAGCCGGGCAGTCCCGACGCGGAGCGCGCGCGGGAGGTCTACCTGCAGCGCTTCCCCGAGGCCGAGATGATGACGACGCTGGGTGACTTCCGCTTCGTGCGACTGGCGTTGCTGGGGGCACGCCAGGTGGCGGGGTTCGGGGCTGCACGCAGCCTGCCGGCCGAGGAAGTGCGGCGGGCGCTGACCCTGGCGCCATGAATCCGGACCTGTCCCTGGTCCATGCCGACGACCACCTGCTGGTGTTCGACAAACCGGCCGGACTGCTGGCCGTGCCCGGGCGCGGTCCGGACAATCAGGACTGCCTCAGTGCCCGCGCCCAGGCCCGGTTTCCCGATGCACTGATCGTGCACCGGCTGGACATGGCCACCTCCGGCCTGATCGTGATGGCACGCGGCATCGAGGCCCAGCGCCGCCTGAGCATGAGCTTCGAAAAGCGCCGGGTCCACAAACGCTATGTCGCGGTGGTCGCCGGCGAACTGCCCGGCGCAGCGCCGGACGCGCCGTGGAACTGCATCGACCTGCCGCTGATCGTCGACTGGCTGGCCCGGCCCCGCAGCAAGGTGGACCACGACATCGGCAAGCCCAGCCTCACACGCTGGCGCGTCGCGAGCGAACCGGCGGGCCTGCCGGGCACCACGCGACTGGACCTTGAACCGGTGACCGGGCGCTCGCACCAGTTGCGGGTGCACCTGATGGCCATCGGTCACCCCATCGTCGGCGATCCCCTCTACGCCAGCGAGGCCCAGGAAGCGATGGCCCCCCGGCTGCTGCTGCACGCCCGAACGATCGAGATCCCGCACCCGGTCACCGACCAGCCGATGCGCTTCGAGACGCCCTGCCCGTTCTGAACACGGCCCGCCCACAGGGGGCCGGCGCGAACGGTGCGAAACTGTGACCATGCAAGACTTGGTCATCCTCACCGGCGCGTCGCGCGGTCTGGGACTGGCGATGGCGCGCGAACTGATCGCGCCGGGCCGCCCGCTGCTGTGCCTCTCGCGACAGACACGCCCCGAACTCAACGAACTCGCCAAGGCACGCGGCGCCACCGTCCTCCAGTGGAGCGTCGACCTCGCCGATCCGGCGCCGGTCGCCAAACGCCTGCACCTGTGGCTGTCCCAGCTTGACGCGCCCAGCCTGGCGGGCGCCACCCTGATCAACAACGCCGGCGTGATTCCGGAGATCAGGTCGCTTGAACACTGTCCCCCGGAAGGCATTGCCCAGGCGCTGCGGGTCGGACTCGAAGCCCCGATGCTGTTGACCGCCGCGTTCCTGAACGCCAGCGGCGCCTGGGTGGACGCGGGCTGGCGGGGGCCGCGCAAGGTGCTCAACATATCCTCCGGGCTCGGCCGCCGGCCCATGGCAGCGCAGGCGTCCTACTGCGCCGCCAAAGCGGGGATGGACCATTTCTCGCGTTGCGTTGCGCTGGAAGAAGCCAAACGGCCCCATGGCGCCAGCGTCGTCTCGCTGGCCCCGGGCGTGATCGACACCGACATGCAGGTGCAGTTGCGCGCCGGCGATCCCGCCGACTTTCCCGATCTGGGACGTTTCCAGCAACTCAAGGCGCAGGGCCAGCTCAGCAGCCCCGAACAGGCGGCCTCGCAGGTGCTGGCCTTCCTCAGACACCCCCGTTTCGGCATGGAACCGGTCGCCGATGTACGAGGCTGAGCCTTGGTCACAAGGCCCGCGTAAGCCAAGTACCCCTACCATGTCCGATTGCACAGTCCCTATCCACCCGTCCAACAGGAGATGAACATGAGCCGTGAAGTTGTCGTCGTCAGCGCTGTCCGTACCGCCATCGGTACCTTCGGAGGCAGTCTCAAGGACAGCCCTCCCACCGAACTCGGCGCGCTGGTCGTGCGCGAGGCCCTGGCCCGCGCGAACACCGAGGGCAAGGACGTCGGCCACGTCGTGTTCGGCCACGTGGTCAACACCGAACCCAAGGACATGTACCTCTCGCGCGTGGCGGCCATCAACGGTGGCTGCGCCGAAGGCACGCCCGCCTTCAACGTCAACCGCCTCTGCGGTTCCGGCCTGCAGGCCATCGTGAGCGCCTCGCAGTCCATCCTGCTGGGCGACACCGACATCGCCATCGGCGGCGGCGCCGAGTGCATGAGCCGCGCCCCGTTCGCGAGCCTGAACATGCGCTGGGGCGCCCGCATGGGCGACACCAAGATGGTGGACATGATGATCGGCGCCCTGCACGACCCCTTCCACAACATCCACATGGGCGTGACCGCAGAGAACGTGGCTGCCAAGTACGGCATCACCCGCGAGATGCAGGACGCGCTGGCCGTTGAAAGCCACAACCGCGCCGAGCGCGCCACCGCCGAGGGTCGCTTCAAGGACCAGATCGTCCCCGTCATGCTCAAGAGCAAGAAGGGCGACGTGGCCTATGCCACCGACGAACACTTCCGCCCGGGCTGCAAGCTGGAAGACATGACAAAGCTCAAGCCGGTGTTCATCAAGGAGAACGGCACCGTGACCGCCGGCAACGCCTCGGGCATCAACGACGCCGCCGCCGCCGTGGTGCTGATGGACGCCGGCGCTGCAAAGGCGCGTGGCGCCAAGCCGCTGGCCCGCCTGGTCGGCTACGCCCACACCGGTCTGGACCCCAAGATCATGGGCGTCGGCCCGATCTCCGCCACGCAGGCGGTGCTCAAGAAGACCGGCCTGTCGGTCAACGATCTGGACGTGATCGAGGCCAACGAAGCCTTCGCTGCCCAGGCCTGCGCCGTCACCAAGGAGCTCGGCCTGGACCCGGCCAAGGTCAACCCCAACGGCTCGGGCATCTCGCTGGGCCATCCGATCGGCGCCACCGGTGCGCTGATCACCGTGAAGGCGCTGTACGAACTGCAGCGCGTCAACGGCCGCTATGCGCTGGTGACCATGTGCATCGGCGGCGGCCAGGGCATCGCCGCCATCTTCGAGCGGATCTGATCCTGACGCGTGGGCGCAACGCCCCGCCGGGCCCTGCGTGCGTTTTGCGCACGCAGGGCCTTTTCACATGTGCGACGGGAACCCCGCCCTTGAGATCGGGGTCCACCGCCCCACACTGAGCGCCGTCCGGATGGGCCGGATGCGTTCATGTGTTCCAGGAGGTGGTGCGTATGTGGAAACGTCTGTCGGTGCTCTGGCTGGCCGTGCGCGGTGACGTGAAGCGGCTCTGGTACGCGCTGGGCCATCCGGAGGCCCCGGGATGGCTCAAGGCCGGCGCGTTGGCCGTCGTGCTCTACCTGCTCTCCCCGGTCGACCTGATCCCGGACATGATCCCCGTGCTGGGGGTTGTCGATGACCTGGTGATCGTGCCGATGGCGCTGCGCTGGCTGCTCTCCCGGCTGCCGGCGCACATTCGCGAGCATGCGGAGGCAAGAGCCGGCGGAACGCATCCCCCTGGGGGCCAGCGACCTGCGCAGCGGCGGAGCGCGGGGGCTCAATCCCCCTGGAAGCCGCTGCGCCGGTAGGTCAGCACCAGGGTGTCCCGCCAACCCAGCTCGCCGGGCACCAGCGGCTGGATCGGGGTGGTTTCATGGATCACGCGCGCGTCGTCCAGCAGCAGCAGCGACCAGGGCTCGGTGAGCGTGAAGCGTTGTCCGCTCGGGCCCTCGGCCTCGAACACCCGGCTCTCGCCCCCCTTGATGCCGTGGCGTTCGAGCATGAACACGGCCACCAGGTCCACCCCGTCGCGGTGCGCGCCCTCGGGCGTGGGCCGACCGATGCCATCCGTGGTGTCGATGCGGAACGGGTGCGCCTCGACGTACCACGGCCGGGGGCCATGCAGCGCCGACACCGCTTCGCCGACCTGCACCAGGATGCGGCGCCACAGGGGGTCGCTGCGGGTGGCCTCTTGCACAGGCTCGAACCAGCGCTGCATGCCCCCGTGCAGTGCGTTGTATTCCAGCGGCTGCCAATGGGCCCGATGAGGGGCCTCGGTGACTTGGCCGGCCTCCACCACACAACAACTGTGGCGGCGGCGCCGGTAGTGCCCGCCGTCCCTCAGGTAACCGTCAGCGGGCAAGTCGTTCCAGGCGCCATGCAGGCGGTCCAGCGACCGGGCATCGGCTTCCAGCCAGGCGCCGACATCGCTGGCGCGCAGCAGCGCAAATCCACGGGCGGCCAAGTCGGCATCGCGCCGGGAGAGAGATGAATACGGAGGTTCAAAGGCGAGCGGCATGGCGGGCAGTGTAGCGGTCTGCGCTGGCTCAAACTCCCTGCAGAAACGGGTGTCGCGAGCGGTCGGCGCACCGTGTTTCTGCGCTGGATCAAAGATCACCCGAATCGGCACTGTCAAGCTGAATGCCAGCGATGGAGGTGCCTATGCACAAAGTTGAATGGTCCGAAGCCCTGCAGTTGGACTACCCACCAATGGACGAGGTGCATCACGCGTTTGTGGACCTGCTGGCCATGGCGCAGGCGGCGCCGGACGATGCGTTGCCGACAGCCTGGGCCGAGGTGATCGAACACACCGTGCACCATTTCGGGCGAGAAGATGAGTGGATGCGGCGCACGCGCTTTGCCGCAGCCGACAACCACATCATGCAGCACAAGGTGGTGCTCAATGTGCTGCGCGAAGGTCTGGCGCTGGCGCGCGCTGGCGATCTGCGCTCGGTTCGCGAGATGGCCGGTGAGCTGGCGGCCTGGTTCGCCAAGCACACGCAGACCCTGGATGCCGCGTTGGCCTTGCACATGCGCTCTGCGCCCGCACCGGCAGCGTCGCGGCGCACGCACCGGGTCAGGGAACACGCCGTGCCCAGACCCTGACGCTGTCACTGACGCCGGCGCGGTCTCCGGGAAAACCATGTGAGACCATGCCCCAGCCATGGCTATATTGATTTTTATCAATAGGAGCGCTCCATGGCAGATGTATTGCACGCCCACGCCACGCCCAACGGTCCCGCCGACCATTCGGTGGACGACGCTGGGCAGCCGGCGGCGGGCGGGCAGGAGCGGGGGCCGTCGGTCTTCTCGCTTGAGCTGGCCACGCTGTCCACCGCCGATCCGCTGCGCTGGCTGCGACGCGGTTGGGAGGATTTCCGCGCCTGCCCGCGCATCGGCCTGTTCTATGGCCTGTGCTTCTTCCTGATGGGACACGCGCTGCTGGCGGTGTTCCAGAACGCGCCCGCCTATGTGCTCGCGCTCAGCGCCGGCTTCCTGCTGATGGGCCCCTTCCTCTGTCTGGGTCTGTACGACGCGAGCAAGGCGCTGGAGATCCACGACCATCGCCCGTCGCTGCGTGCCTCGCTGCAAGCCTGGCGGCCGACGAAGAGCACGATGGCGATATTCGCCGGCGTGCTGCTGATCCTGGAGATGCTCTGGGGCCGCGCCTCGCTGGTGGTGTTTGCGGTGAGCTTCAACACGCTGCCGGAGAAGGCCAACCTGCTGGCGATGCTGATCGACCCCGAAAACATCGGCTTCCTGATCACCTACACCGTGGTCGGCGCCGTGTTCGCCAGCATCATCTTCACCACCAGCGTGATCTCGATTCCGATGATCATGGACCGCAAGGTGGACGCCGTGTCCGCCGGACTGACCAGCATCCGCGCCTGCCTGCAGAACCCGGGCGTGATGCTTCTCTGGGGTGCGCTGATCACCGGCATCATCCTGCTGGCGATGCTGCCGCTGTTCCTCGGCCTGTTCATCGCCGGACCAGTGATCGGCCACGCGACCTGGCACGCCTACCGCCAGATCGTTCCCGCAGCGGACTGAGCGACCGCGGCTACTCCTTCTCCTGCAGGAGGCGCCACATCACCTTGCCGCTGCCGCTCTTGGGCAGCGCGTCGACGAACTGCACCACACGGGGTGCCTTGTAGACAGCCATGTTCTCGCGGCACCAGTCGATGATGTCCTGTTCGCTCGTCTGGCCACGGGCTGCATCGCGCAGCACCACGACAGCCTTCACGCTCTCGCCGCGATAGGCGTCCTTGGTGCTGATGACACAGGCCTCGGCGATGGCCGGATGCCTGAACATCAGCGCCTCGACCTCGGCCGGCCAGACCTTGAAGCCGCTGGCGTTGATCATGCGTTTGAGGCGGTCGGTGATGAAGAAATAGCCATCCTCGTCGACCCGGCCCAGATCCCCCGAGCGGAAATAGGTCCGGCCCTCGAACTCGATGAACGCGGCCTCGGTTGCATCCGGCCGCTTCCAGTAGCCCGTGAAGACCGACGGACCGCGAATGATGATCTCGCCGGCCTCGCCCTGCGGCATTTCCTGCAAGGTGTCGGGATCGATCACGCGCGCGTCGGTACTGACGAAGGGGATGCCCAGACATTGCTGCTTGGGGGCATCGGGCGGGTTGTTGTGCGAGGGTGCCGCGGTCTCCGTCAGGCCATAGCCCTCGGCATACCGCAGGCCGAACTGCTCGAACAGGCGCTGCGCCACGGCCTGGGGCATGGCGGCGCCACCACCGCCGATGAAGACCAGGCTGGAGAGGTCGTATTGATCGAAGCGCGGGCTGGCCAGCAGGTCGATCACCATGGTCGGGATGTTGCTCCAGTGCGTGACCTTCCACTTCGAGATCAGACGGCCGGCCAGCTCCCGGTCCCAGCGCGGCATCAGCACCAGCGTCGCGCCGGTGTAGAGACCCGAGTGCATGCCCACCACCATGCCGGTGATGTGAAACATCGGCACCACCACCAGGGACACGTTCTCGTGTGTGCCCATGGTCCAGAGCTGGCAGGCGACTGCGTTGTGCATCAGCGTCGCGTGGGTGTGCATGCAGCCCTTGGGCAGACCGGTGGTGCCACTGGTGTAGGGCAACACGCACAGGTCGTGCGGCTGGCGATCATGAGGGGGCGCGGCGTCGGCACAGGCCAGGGCCTCGGACCAGTCGGCCACGCTGCCTGCGTCCAGCGACGGCACCGGGTGCCGGGTCGTCAACCAGTCGGTCCACGCGGGCGGGATATCGGCGGCGGGGCCGATGGCGTCCTGATAGTGGGCGACGACGAGATGGCGCAGGCGCTGCGCTTCGGGCAGCGCGGCATTGGCCTGCAGCAACTCGCCGGCAAGATCGGCCGCGCAGATGGCCACCGCCGCATCGGGATCGGTGATGTAGTGCTTGAGCTCCTCCGCCCGGTTCATCGGATTGACCGGCACCACGACGGCGTTGGCGCGCAGGATCGCATAGTGGGCCACCACCCACTGGGGGCAGTTCTGCATGAAGAGGATCACCCGGTCACCAGACCGGACGCCACGGGCGTGCAGGTGAGCCGCCAGGCGCTCGGCCTGGTCGTGCAGCTCGCGGTAGGAGACTGTCCGGTCGAAAAACACCAGCGCCGGCTTGTCCGGGTAGCGCCGGGCACTGACCGCAAGATTGAACCAGAGCGAGGTGGCGGGCGGGGTGATGGCATGCGGCAGACGCCGCGGCCAGAAACGGTGATGCGGGCGCAGCGCAGCGACAGCCGCACCGGTGTCGGTCGAGGTCAGCATGGACTTGTCTCCTGATACGTCTTTTCGTCCGAAGCATACGGTTGTGCGCTGCAAAAAGGAAAGCACCGATGTCGCTGCCGGGACGGCCTGCGCGGGCTCGGCTGGCATGGAACCTGCTGGTACCATGGGCACGGACCGGGGCCACAACGGCAAACCATGCGCTCATACATTCTTCGCATAGTTTTCCCACGTAAACCCCGATGTCCCGGCCAGCCGGGCGGTAATACATTCGTTCGGCGGGTGCAGGTTGCGCCGATCTGGTGCGTACCGACCCTGGCAGCTCACAACTTCCTCACAAACGGAGTGACCGATGAAATTGAATTCCCTGAAACTGGCCGTGATGTCCCTGGGTGCCGTGGCCGCCCTGACCAGCCTGCCCGCGCACGCCGGCAAGACCTTGGACGCCATCAAGAGCCGTGGTCAGGTCATCTGCGGCGTCAACACCGGCCTGGCCGGCTTCTCGCAAGCGGACGCCAGCGGCAACTGGACCGGCCTGGACGCCGACTACTGCAAGGCAGTGGCCGCTGCGGTGCTGGGCGATGCGACCAAGGTCAAGTGGGTCCCGCTGAACGCGCAGCAGCGCTTCACCGCCCTGCAGTCCGGTGAAGTCGACGTGCTCTCGCGCAACACCACCAACACACTCACCCGCGACGCCTCGCTGGGCCTGAACTTCGTGGGCGTGAACTACTACGACGGCCAGGGCTTCCTGGTGCCCAAGGGCAAGATCACCAGCGCCAAGCAGCTCAAGGGCGCCACGGTCTGCGTGCAGTCCGGCACGACCACCGAGAAGAACCTGACCGACTACTCGCGCGCCAACAAGCTCAACATCAAACCCGTGGTGTTCGAGAAGCTGGAAGCCTCCACCGGCGCCTACTTCTCCGGCCGCTGCCAGGCCTACACGACCGATGCCTCCGGTCTGGCCTCGACCCGCGCCAAGGAAGCCAAGGACCCGTCGGCCCACGTGATCCTGCCCGAGCTGATCTCCAAGGAACCGCTGGGCCCGATGGTGCGCCGTGGCGACGACGAGTGGTTCGCGATCACCAAATGGGTGCTCAACGGCCTGATCGAGGCCGAAGAGTACGGCATCACCGCCGCCAACGTGGAAGAGATGAAGAAGAGCACCGACCCGCAGATCGGCCGCATGCTGGGCTCCACCGAGGACCTGGGCAAGCTGCTGGGCCTGGACAAGGAGTGGCTGGCCCGCTCGATCAAGGCCGTCGGCAACTACGGCGAGATCTTCGAACGCAACGTCGGTCCCAAGACCCCGCTGAACCTGCCGCGCGGCAAGAACGCGCTGTGGAGCCAGGGCGGTTTCCTGTACGCCCCGCCGCTGCGCTGATCGTTTTCTCTCAGCGTTGATCGACACTGGCACAAGTGGCCTGTGGAAGGAATTCCCCAGGTGCTTGTGCCGTTTTTTTTATGCCCGTGAATCTGGACCGACGTCATGAACACACGTCCGATGATTGAAGCCCGACCGCAACCCGGTCGCAAGCGCCGATCAATCTCCTGGAACAGCCGCGAGGGTCGCGGCGTCCTCTATCAAGTCGTGGCCATCCTTTCGGTGGTCGCGTTCGTAGCCCTGCTGGTGCGCAACACCCTCGCCAACATGCGCGAGCGTGGCATCCAGAGCGGCTACGACTTCCTCAACGAGCCTTTCGGCTTCGACGTCAGCGAGTCGCTCATCCCCTACGACGTGATGAGCAACTACTGGACGGCGTTTTCGATCGGCCTGCTCAACACGCTCAAGGTGGCGATCATCGGGATCGTGCTGGCGACCCTGCTGGGCACCCTCGTCGGCGTCGGACGCTTTTCCGGCAACTACCTGCTGCGCAAGATCTGCTACTGGTACGTGGAGTTCTTCCGCAACGTGCCGGTGTACCTGCAACTGCTCATCTGGTACATCGTGTTCACCGAGGTGCTGCCCGCCTATGAAGACGCCTGGCAGGCGGGGCACTTCTTCCTGAGCAAGAACGGTTTCTCCTTCCCTTGGCCCGTGTGGCAATGGGGCCAGACGCTCGCGCTGGCCGGACTGGTGGCGGGCGTGTTCGCCGCCTGGGGCTACAGCCGCATGGCTCGGCGCCACTTCGACCTGACGGGCAAACAGCGCCCGGTGCTGCTGGTCAACCTGGGCCTGATCGTCGGTTTTTCGGTGATCGGCTGGGTGCTCGGCGGAGCGCCCTCCGAGTGGAGCATGCCGGCGCGGGGCGATTTCCAGATCGAGAACGGCGCAGCGGTCACGCCCGAATTCATGGCGCTGCTGATCGGCCTGGTGTTCTACACCGCGTCCTTCATCGCCGAAATCGTGCGCTCGGGCATTGCCTCGGTCTCGCTGGGTCAGCATGAGGCCTCTGCCTCGCTGGGCCTGACCAAGCGCCAGTCGATGCGGCTGGTCGTGCTGCCCCAGGCGCTGCGCGTGATCATTCCGCCGCTGACCAGCCAGTACCTGAACCTGACCAAGAACTCCTCGCTGGCGGTGGCCATCGGCTACCCCGAACTGGTGTCGATCGCCAACACCACGCTGAACCAGACCGGCCGTGCCATCGAGGCGCTGTCGATCGTGATGGCGGTGTATCTGACGCTGTCCTTGATCACCTCGGCGCTGATGAACTGGTTCAACGCCAGTGCGGCCATCCGCGAACGCTGAACGCCAAGGAGTCACACAGATGAACCAAACGACTTTCACGCCGATTTCGCCCCGGCCCATGCCCGGACGCAGCACCGGCACCGCCGCCTGGCTCAAGACCAACCTGTTCTCCGGCCCGCTCAACAGCCTGATGACGCTGGCGCTGATCGCTGTCGCCGCGCTGGCGCTCTACCACGCGCTGAGCTGGACGGCGGTGCACGCGGTCTTCGGTGCCAATCTGGAGGCCTGCAACAGCGCGCGCGGCGTCGGCGCCTGCTGGGGTGTGGTGGCCGAAAAAGGGCGCCAGATCGTGATGGGCCGCTACCCGGCGGTCGAGCACTGGCGCCCGGTGATTGCCACGGCGCTGATGCTGGGTGTGGTGGCAGCCAGCTGCATGCCACGCTTCTGGAACCGGTCACTGCCGGTGATGTGGCTGGTGATGCTGGTGGTCTATTTCACGCTCATGAAGGGCGGTGTGCTGGGCCTGACCGAGGTGCCGACCGACCAGTGGGGCGGCCTGCCGCTGACCGTGATGCTGACCGTGATCTCGATGACGCTCGCGTTCCCGCTGTCGATTCTGGTGGCGCTCGGGCGCCGCTCCACGATGCCGGCGATCAGGACGCTGTGCACCCTCTACGTCGAGCTGATCCGGGGCGTGCCGCTGATCACCGTGCTGTTCATGGCCTCGTTCATGCTGCCGCTGTTCATGCCGCACGGCGTGAGCATCGACGTGCTGATCCGCGTCGTGGTCGGCATCACGCTGTTCTCCGCCGCCTACATGGCCGAAGTGGTGCGTGGTGGTCTGCAGGCCCTGCCCAAGGGGCAGACTGAAGCGGCCGCGACGCTGGGCCTGACCTACTGGCAGACGCAACGCAAGATCGTGCTGCCGCAGGCGCTGTCGCTGGTGGTGCCGTCGCTGATGAACACCTTCATCGGCATGTTCAAGGACACCTCGCTGGTGACCATCGTCTCGCTGTATGAACTGACCGGCGCGCTGGCACTGGCGCTGAACTCCGACGCCGACTGGCGGCCGTTCAAGCTCGAGGCCTACTTCTTCATCACGCTGATCTATTTCGTCTTCTGTTTCACGATGTCGCGCTACTCGCTCTGGGTCGAGCAGCGCACCGCCGTCAGCAAGACCCGTTGAAGCAGCGCAGCAAACCTTTTCCGAAAGTCCCATCATGAGCCAAGCAGAAGCTCCCATCATCCGTTTCGAGAATGTCAACAAGTGGTACGCCAGCAATGGCTATCACGTGCTGCGTGACATCAACCTGGATTTCGCCAAGGGCGAAAAGGTCGTGATCTGCGGTCCGTCCGGTTCCGGCAAGTCGACCCTGATCCGCTGCGTCAACGCGCTGGAGGAATACCAGGAGGGCAAGCTGACCGTGGACGGCACCGTGATCGGTGATGACCTCAAAGGCATCGACAAGGTGCGCCGCGAGGTCGGCATGGTGTTCCAGCAGTTCAACCTGTTCCCGCACCTGACCGTGCTGGAAAACCTGATCCTCTCGCCAACCTGGGTCGCGAAGATGCCGCGCAACGAGGCGATCGAGAAGGCCATGACCCAGCTCGAACGCGTGCGCATCGCCGAACACGCCAACAAGTACCCGCTGCAGCTCTCGGGCGGTCAGCAGCAGCGCGTGGCGATCGCCCGTGCGCTGTGCCTCAAGCCCAAGATCATGCTGTTCGACGAGCCGACCTCGGCGCTCGACCCGGAAATGATCAAGGAAGTGCTGGACGTGATGATCGGCCTGGCCGACCAGGGCATGACCATGTTGTGCGTGACGCACGAAATGGGTTTTGCCAAGGCGGTCGCCGATCGCGTGATCTTCATGGACCAGGGCCAGGTGGTCGAGCAGAACACCCCCGAGGAGTTCTTCAACCACCCGCAGAACGAGCGCAGCAAGGACTTCCTGTCGAAGATCCTGGGGCACTGAGTCCCCGCACCGGTCGGACGGCTGCGCGTCAGACGTGGCGCCGCCGCCCGGTGCCGCCGGGCGCAGGCACCGCCTGATCGGCGCGCGCGTGCAGGGCTTCGATGATCTGGCAGTGGTCACCGGCGCCGTCACAGCGGTCGCGCAGACTGCGCAGGTCCTTCTCCAGCGCGCGCAACTCCGCCAGCCGCTCGCGCACATGCGCCAGGTGGTCGTCCAGCACTTCGCAAGCCCGTGCGCAATCTGCCTTGCTGACCAGATCCAGCGACAGCAGGGCCCGGACCTCTTCGAGTGACATGTCCATCGCGCGGCACAGCCGGATGAAACGCAGCCGGTGCAGATCGCCGCTGCCGTAGAGCCGGTAGTCGTTGTCTGCACGCATCTGTGGCGCGAGCAATCCCTCGCGCTCGTAGTAACGGATGTTGGCGGCGCTCACCCCGCTGAGCCGGGCGGCCTCACCGATCTTCCATCGAGGGGCGTTCATGTCTGACGATGGCACGCGCTTGACCTTGAAGTTGCTTTAGGGTTTCCAATCCTCGCACAAACCCATCCTTCAGGAAGAATGTCCCCATGAGCTGTGACTGCCACGACCACTGCACCATCGAATCGAACGGCCGCGAAAGCGCGAGCCACCCTGGCTGGCGCCGTGCGCTCTGGATCGCGCTGGTCCTCAACGCACTGATGTTCGTCGTCGAGCTGTCGGCCGGCTTGCACGCCGGTTCGGTCTCGCTGCTGGCGGATGCCGTGGACTTCGCGGGCGACGCTGCGAACTACGGCCTGTCGCTGGCGGTCCTGGGCATGGCCAGCGTGTGGCGCAGCCGCGCCGCCCTGGTCAAGGGACTGTCCATGACGGCGTATGGCGTGTTCGTGGTCGCCAAGGCCGGCTGGGTGCTTCACCTGGGCAGCGTGCCCGAGCCGCTGACCATGGGCGTGGTCGGTGCCCTGGCGCTGGCGGTGAACGCGGGTGTCGCCGTCCTGCTGTATGCCTACCGCAGCGGCGACGCCAACATGCGCAGCGTCTGGCTCTGTTCGCGCAACGATGCCCTGTCCAACATCGCCGTCATGCTGGCGGCCTTGGGCGTATTCGGCACCGGCAGCGCCTGGCCGGACCTGGTCGTGGCAGGCGTCATGGCGGCGCTCGCGCTCTCTGCCGGGGTGACCGTGGTGCGGCATGCGCTGAGCGAACTGCAACCGCCCCAGCCGCAGCACCACTGAACCGGAACCTTTGCCAAGGCAACGTATCATGAGCACATGCGCCGCTGGATCCTGATCCTGATGATCTTCCTGTTGCCCTTGAGGGCATGGGCGGGCGGCGTCATGCTCGGTGCCCTGTGCGATGAACACCCGGCCCCGGTCTCCATCGCTCAGGCGGCGCCCTGCCACCCGGACGCCGTCAGCGCCCACACCGATCCCGCCGCCGACCCCGCGACCGGCTCCCACGCCGGTCATCAGCTCTGCGATCTCTGCCACGGGCCCGCACTCACCGCGCCACCCGCGGCGCTGTCGGTGCCCGCCCCCCTCATGGCCGCCGCGCCTGCGCCCCGGGTCTGGTTTGCCAACGTCTGGCTGGGACTCGACCACCGCCCGCCCATCGCCTGAGCTTCCGCAGCCTTGGTGCGTCCGCCGCCTGCCTGTGCCGGCTGGCCGACGCTGATCGCGAAAACTCAGGAGATCCTCATGAAACATGGACATCGGTCCATTGCGCTGCGACGCTACGGGCGCCTGCGGACGGCAGCGGTGCTCGCCGGCCTGCTGGCCTTCGGGTCGCTTGCCGCAGCACCGTCGCTGGCCCAGCCGGCAGCCGAGAGCGAACACGCGCTGGCGCTGAAAGCCTGGCAGAGGGCCAATGCCCTCGTCGCCGAATTTCCCCGCGGACACATGGACTTGCTGCGCTGGGAGGCGCGTCAGGTACCCGAACCCGGACCACAGGGCAGCCATGGCGCATCGACCGACCCGCTGCAGCCCGCCGAGGTCCTGCGCGCCTCGCTGCGGTGGCGACCCGAGCTGCTGTCCCGGCCCGACATGGGCGGCGTCGAGCGCGCCCGGCTGCGGTCGCAATGGGCAGATCATGTGCGCCAGGTGCAGGCGGCATGGCTGGAAGCCGTCGCGGCCAACGAGCGGCACCGCTACGCCACCGATGTGCTGGAGAACGCCCGGGTCGGCGCCGAGCTGGCCCAGCGCATGGTGCAGGCCGGCAACTGGTCCGAGGCCCGGCTGCTGCGCGAACAGCTCACGGAGACGCGGGCCCACCAGGCCTGGTTGTCGTCTGGGCTGGAACAGCGGGTGCGCCTTGAATCCCTGGTGAGGCTGATGGGCGATGTGGAGGACAGCCAGGTCGACGCCCTGGCGGCGCGACTGCCGGCCCGGCTGCCGCCGTTGCCGGACCAGGCGCCGACAGACCCTGGCGCGCAAGCCCTCGCCCTGGACCGTTGGCCATCGCTGGACACGCTGCGCGCATCGGCCCGTCGCGCGGGCACGGCGACCGACCTTGCCGCCTGGGACCAGGCGGTTGACGACGCGGTGCGTGCTGCGGCTGCCGCAGGAGCGGCTGCGGGAGACCCGCCGTTCGTGGCCGACCGTCGCCTGGCCGGCAACGAGCGCATCGAACACGCGGCCCAGGCGCGCGCGGCGCTGCAACTGGCGATCGGCGCGCGCCGCTCCCAGACCCGGGAGGCACAAGCGGCGCTGACGACCCGGTACGCGCTGGCCCGGCTGGCGCAGGACGAGTTGCTGGCGCGTCAGGGCGCCGCCGAACAGGACACCCTGCGCCGCTACAACGGCATGTTGCTGAGCACCTGGGATCTGCTGGCCAGCGCACGCGCGCGGCTGGCTGCTTTGGACGAGGCGGCTCAGGCGCGGCTGCGCTACTGGCTGGCGGAGGCGGACTGGCGCAGCCTGCTGGCGGGCGGCCGATATGCCGGAGCCGGCGATGCGTCGGAGACGCCTGGCGGCAATCCGGCCGCCGGCAATGAAGGAGGACACTGACATGCAGCGACGACAGTTTTTCACCGGCGCCGCGATCGGGGTTGCCACGGCCAGCGTGAGCCGGGTCGCGATGGCCGCCCTGCCCGAGGCCGTGCAGCAGACCTCGGCCGACACCGCGCCCCCATGGACGCCCCCCGGCGTCACCGGCGCCGGCAGGCCCTACAACCCCGTCGTGACGCTCAACGGCTGGACCTTGCCCTGGCGGATGAACGACGGCGTCAAGGAGTTCCATCTGGTCGCCGAGCCGGTCGTGCGCGAGATGGCGCCGGGCTTCCTGGTCAACATGTGGGGCTACAACTGCCAGAGCCCGGGTCCGACCATCGAGGTGGTCGAGGGCGACCGGGTGCGCCTGTTCGTCACCAATCGCCTGCCCGAACACACCACGGTGCACTGGCACGGCCAGCGTCTGCCGGCCGGCATGGACGGCGTCGGCGGCCTGACCCAGCCCCAGATCCCGCCGGGCAAGACCTATGTCTACGAGTTCGTCGCGCGCAGGCCCGGCACCTTCATGTACCACCCGCACGCCGACGAGATGACGCAGATGGCGATGGGCATGATGGGCCTGTGGATCACGCACCCGAAGGCAAGGCACCCGCTGATCGCCGAGGTGCAGCGCGACTACTGCTTCCTGCTCAACGCCTTCGACGTCGAGCCCGGCAGCCGTACGCCGCAGGTCAACACCATGCTGGACTTCAACATCTGGAGCTGGAACAGCCGCGTGTTCCCGGGCATCAGCCCGATGGTGGCGCGGCTGGGGGATCGGGTGCGGCTGCGCATCGGCAACCTGACCATGACCAACCACCCGATCCACATGCACGGCATGGAGTTCGAGGTCACCGGCACCGACGGCGGACCGGTCCCGAAAACCGCGCGCTGGCCCGAGGTCACGACCGACCTGGGCGTCGGCCAGATGCGCCAGATCGAGTTCGTCGCCGACGAGCCCGGCGACTGGTCGATCCACTGCCACAAGAGCCACCACACCATGGGCGCCATGGGCCACAGCGTGCCGACCATGATCGGCGTCGACCACCGCGGCCTGGTCCGGAAGATCCAGCGCCACGCGCCGGGCTATATGGTGATGGGCGAACGCGGCATGGCCGACATGGGCGCCATGGAGATGGAGCTGCCGGACAACACCTTCCCCATGATGACCGGCACCGGCCCCTTCGGTCCGATCGAGATGGGCGGCATGTTCAGCACCGTCAAGGTGCGCGCCGACCAGAGACCCGGCGACTACACCGACCCGGGCTGGTACGCCATGCCCGCCGGCACCCAGGCCCGCGAGGTGCCCGCACCCGCCCAGCCTGCGCGGGCACCCTCCGCGCAACCTGCCACCCCACCGGCCGACGCCAGCGCGCGCAAGCCGGGCCAGACACACCACCACTGAACGCCCCGACCATGACCCTGACGACATCCACCCACCGCCGCGTTGCGCTGCGCTACCTGCTGGCCGTCGCCGGCCCGGCGCTGCTGCCGCTGTCCGCCCTCGCCCACGGCGATGCACACCCCAGGCCCGCCGACGCCGAGGTCGTGCGCGAACAGATGCCCTGGGGCATCGCCGCCGCACCCGCCGAAGCCACGCGGCGCATCGACATCCGCATGGGCGACGACATGCGCTTCACGCCCTCGCACATCGAGGTGCGCGAAGGCGAAACGGTCCACCTGCGGATCGCCAACCGCGGCAAGGTGCTGCACGAACTCGTGCTGGGCACCCGCGAGGCGCTGATGGCCCACGCCGAGATGATGAAGAAGCACCCGAACATGCAGCACGACGAGCCCTACATGGCCCATGTGCCCTCGCGCCGGCGTGGCGAGATCACCTGGACCTTCAACCGCCCGGGCGACTTCGAGTTCGCCTGCCTGATCCCCGGCCACTTCGAGGCCGGCATGCGCGGCACCCTGCGCGTCCTCCCCACAACCTGATTTCTCTCCAAGGAGCACACCATGCAACGACGTTCCCTGCTCATCGGCGCAACCACCCTGCTGGGCGCCACCACGCTGGTCGCGCGAGCCGCGACCCCTGCCACCAACCTGCCCGTGGCCCAGGTCTGGAAAGACCCGAGCTGCGGCTGCTGCAAGGACTGGATCAGCCACCTGCAACGCGAGGGCTTCCAGACGCAACTGTTCGAGACCGGCAACGCCGCGATCCGCCAGCGGCTGGGCCTGCCGGCGAAGTACGCCTCCTGCCACACCGCGCGCATCGGCGCCTACGTGATCGAAGGCCATGTGCCCGCGGCCGACATCCGCCGCCTGCTGGCAGAACAACCCAAGGCGCTGGGCCTGGCGGTGCCCGGCATGCCGGTGGGCAGCCCCGGCATGGACGGCCCCGAATACGGCGGACGCAAGGACCCGTTCGATGTGCTGCTGGTGATGGCCGATGGCAGCAGCCGTGTGTACCGTTCCTACTTTCGAAGCTGAATCCCGGAGTTCCCGATGAAAAACACCACCTCACTGCTCCCGCTCGCGCTGTTGGCCCTGGGCCTGAACACCGCCCCGCCTGCGCTGGCCCAGGGCACCGCCGCCACCCCGGCCGCTGCCGCCAGCGCATCGGCCCTGCCGCTGGTCGACGCCGAAGTGCGCCGCGTCGACCCCGCCACCGGCAAGGTCACGCTCAAGCACGGCGACATCCCGAACCTGGACATGACCGGCATGACCATGGTGTTCGTGGCGCGCCAGCCCGCCCAGCTCACCGGCCTCAAGGCCGGTGACAAGGTGCGCTTCCGCGCCGACGTGATCAAGGGCGTCTACACCGCGGTCGACATCGTTCCGGCACCTTGAACGCGGGCGCCGGACCGGGGACGCCGGCCGCAGCGACGGCTTTACCGGGCGGAAATCCTGCCGTGCTAAGGTTGTGGACATGCCCCAGAACCTTCGCTACACCCTGCTGTCGCTGCGCGACCTGCTGGCGTCCATCGGCCCGTTCGCGCTGCTGACGCTGCTGCTGCTGGCACTGGCCTACTGGTGGCTGGACCCCAATCCGCCCAAGCGGGTGGTGCTGGCCACGGGGCCTGCGCAAAGCGCCTACGACGAATTCGGCAAACGCTATGCGCAGGCGCTCTCGCGCTACGGCATCACAGTTGAACTTCTGCCCTCGCAGGGCTCATCGGCCAATCTCGAGCTGCTGCGCGCTGGCAAGGCCGACCTGGGCTTCGTCCAGGGCGGCAGCGCCGACATCGGCTACGACGACGAGGAAGCCATCTCCTCGCTGGGCAGCCTGTTCGTGGAGCCGCTGTGGCTGTTCTACCGTGAGGACGCCGCGCAGCGCCTCAAGGGCCGGCCCGAGATCCGGTCGCTGGGTGATCTGACCGGTTGGCGTGTCAACGTCGGCACGCCCGGCAGCGGCGTTCCGCGGCTGTTCTCGACCCTGCTGGACGTCAACCGGATCGACCGCCAGCAGCTGCAACTGAGCGAGCTGGAACAGACGCCGGCCACGGTGGCCTTCCTCGACGGCCAGATCGACGCCATCGTGTTCGCGTCGGCGCCCGAATCGCTGCTGGTGCAGATGCTGCTGCAGTCCCCGGGCGTGCGTCTGCTGGACTTCACCCAGAGCGAGGCCTACTCGCGCCGCTTCGGCTACCTCACGCCAGTGGTGATGCCGCAAGGTGTGGTGGACCTTTCGAAAAACATCCCCGAGCGGGACATGCATCTCGTGGCCTCGACCACCAGCCTGCTGGCCGGCGCCAAGACCCATCCCGCCATCCTCCAGCTCTTCGCACAGACGGCGGTCTCCCTGCACGGCAGCAGCAGTTGGTTCAACCGGGCCCACGAGTACCCGAGCCTGGAGCACAGCGAAGTGCCCGTTTCTTCAGAGGCGGTTCGTGCGATCCGGAGCGGGCCGCCGTTCCTGCAGCGCTACCTGCCGTTCTGGCTGGCCAATCTGGTCGAGCGCATGTGGCTGGCCATGGGTCTGATCCTGGCGCTGGCGCTGCCGCTGTCGCGCGTGGTGCCGCCGCTCTACACCTTCCGCATCCGCTCCCGTGTGTTCCGCTGGTACGCCGAGCTGCGCAGCATCGAGCAGCGCTATTTCGACGCTGGCCCGGCGGCCCCGGTCGAGGCGCTGCTGGGAGAGCTCGACCAGTTGGAAGCGCGGGTGGAACAGGTGGTCGTGCCGCTGGCCTATACCGATGAGCTGTACGCGCTGCGCGGCAACATCGGCATGGTGCGCCGCAAGCTGCAGAACAGGACCTGAGTCCCAGGCGAGGGATCAGGCCAGCCTGCCCGAGTTGACCCAGGCCAGGCGCGCGACCTGCGCCAGCGCCTCGTCGACGACGCCGTGTTCGGCCACGACACGCAGCCGGCCCGAGGCGATCAGGCGATCCAGTCCGCGGCGGGTCAGCGACACCGGCTGCCCCTCGGCCGTCGCGAACAGGAACATGGTGCGATGCGGGCTGAGCCAGCGCAACTGGCACCGCTGCACACGGCCCTCCTGCTGCAGCTCGACCCAGGCGCCGACCGACAGCGCCTCCCCAAGCTCGGGCTCGCGCTCCATCGGTTGGGTATCGAGGAACGCGGGCTCCATCGGCTGCGTGTCGATGAAACCGGACTCGCGCGCCTCACCGTCGGCCAGCCATGGCTCCAGAGGTCCGTCGACGATGCCGCGCTGCACGGCGGCGAGGAAATCGTCGCTGCGCTGGGTCTTGTAGGCCGCTTCGTGCAGCCCCATCAGCGCCTGAAAGAAGGACTCGGCCTGCCCGCGCGGGAAGTCGATCGCGTCCAGGCCTTCACGCAGTGTGCGCAACACCTGGGGAATGACGCGGATGAGCCGGGCGCGGTTCTGGCTGGCCTGTGCCAGTTGGCAGGACCACAGCAGGTCGCCCAGGATGTCCATGTATCGCTGGGCGGGCGCCTCCGGGGGCAGGGACTGGTCGGCCAGCATTGGCGTGTCGCCCAGCTCGTCCGCGTGCAGCCGCGCGTGGGCCACCGCGTGCGCCCAGGGTCCCAGCAGGAAGCGCTTGAACAGCGTCGGCGCCCGCGCGAAGTCCGCCCGCTCGCGGATCTCGCAGGCGATCCGCTCGGCCAGCAGGTGGCGCTGTTCGGCGCGCACCAGGGTCTGCATCGCGGGCGCCTGGTCTGCGGTGTCGAGCGATTCGAGCTGGTGCACGCGCTCGGCAATGCGCTCGGAAAGGCTGTTCGAGAGCGTCTGCAGCGACTGCACGCTCAAGTGGACCTGCAGCGCAAAGGCGGCGAAGCCCTCGTCCTGCTCGCTGGCGAAGGCCAGGCTGCGCGCGATGATCACGTCCAGCAGGCGCCTTGCGGGGTTGTGGCGATCGGCGAAGAAGCGCGGGTCGGTCTTAGCCAGATGCAGCAGCGCGGGCTTGAGCTGCTGGACCATCTCCCGGATCGGCGCCAGCAGCCGCTGGTCTTCCGCGATGCCACGCAGCATCAGGGTCACGACTTCGGCGGCGAGCGTGCGCACCATGGCGTTGCCGGAGCCGGAGCTGCCGTGGTCGGACACGGCCGTCCCGCCCTGCGCCAGGTTGCCCACGAGCAAATGATGCAACTGGTCCAGGGTCAGCACCAGCGGCTGTTCCCCATGGGGACCGCCGGTGGCCACGGCCGTCTCGCCGCGCGTTGCCACGCCGCCGGGCGAGGGTCGAGCCGAGACCACGGGCACCACCACGAAACCGGCGGGCTCGATGCCCTGGCTCTGCAGACGCTGCACCAGCAGCGCATAGGTTCGCAACAGGATCTGGCCCAGCGACTGCGCGCCGGCCTGCAGCCAGCGCTGGCGCGAGGCATCGTCGACGTTCAGTCCGTCCAGCGCGGTCGTCAATGCGTCGACCACCACCTCCGGTCGCAGCGGATTGGCCTCCGAGCGGACCTTGCTCAGCCCGCGCGCAGCGCACAGCAATGCGGTGAGCGCGATCTGCTCTTCGTCCACCGCGCTCTTGACGATCTGCTGCAGGCGGGCCAGTTCGACCGAGGCCTGCACCTGCCGGTGATCCATCAGCTCCAGCTCGTCCAGGCTCAGCGCCTTGGGGGCTGACGGCTGCGAAAGGGCATTGCCGTTGCGGGCGATATCGGCACGAACGGCCTGGGCAAAGGCGTCGGACCAGCGGTCGGCCAGGCGATCGGCGCAGGCGGCCAGGGCCGCGCGGGCCTGACCCGCGGCGCGTTTGGTGTGTGGCGCAAGCTCCGAGGCTTCGCGCTGCGTCAGCGTCGCGGCCAGCTCCCGGACCCACTGCCCCATCCATCCCCGGGACTGGCTTAGGGCCTCCTGGATGCAGGTGTCAAACGGCAGTTCGGCACGGGCGTTCATGGCGGTGGTGAGGTGACGGGGTCAGAACAGAGTTCCGACCGATTGTGGGCACCCCGCCCAGCACCAAAGGCCCGATCAGGCCTGGAAAAACGTCCAGTTCAGGGCTTAGCCAGCAGGTCCCGCCAGCCCTGGGCGCCCAGCTCGCGCAGGGTGGCGATGTTGCGCTCGACGATCTTGTCGGCGTCGCCGCCTTCGCTGCTCACCGCGCGCTCCACGCTGTCCTCGCGCAGCAGGTGCAGCGTGGGATAGGGCGCGCGGTTGGTGAAGTGGCTCGCATCGTCCGGGGCCTCGCCTTCGAACAGGAAGTCCGGATGGAAGTTCGCCACCTGGATCACGCCTTCGAGCTCGTGCTCGGCCACCACGTCGTCCACCACGTTCATGAAGTCGTTGAAAACCTCGAAGTCCGGGAACAGCGTCGGGTGCACCAGCAGCGTGGTGTCGATCTCTTCGGCCGGCGTGTTCTGCAGCAGATCCAGCTCGCGGTCCAGCTCGTCGAGGAAAGCATCCAGGTGCCGTGCGCGGCTGACCACGATGCGCACCTGGTTCTTGACGTACACCGAACGCGCGAACGGACACAGGTTCAGCCCGATCACCGCCTTCTCGATCCAGCGGCGGGTGTCGGCCAGCACCTGTTCGTCGGTCAGCTCCATGGCTGCGATCACTTCAGGCTCTTGAAGCGCGCACGCTTGGGACGCGCGCCCTCTTCGCCCAGGCGCTTCTTCTTGTCGGCCTCGTACTCGGTGAAGTTGCCGTCGTAGAAGTACCACTGGCTGTCGCCCTCGTAGGCCAGGATGTGGGTGCAGATGCGGTCGAGGAACCAGCGGTCGTGCGAGATCACCATGGCCGAGCCGGCGAACTCCAGCAGCGCCTCTTCCAGCGCGCGCAGGGTTTCGACGTCCAGGTCGTTCGAGGGTTCGTCGAGCATCAGCACGTTGCCGCCCTGCGCCAGGGTCTTGGCCAGGTGCAGGCGACCGCGCTCACCGCCCGAGAGGTTCTTGACCAGCTTCTGCTGGTCATTGCCCTTGAAGTTGAAGCGGCCCAGGTAGGCACGGCTGGGCATGATGAACTTGCCCACGGTGATGTTGTCCAGCCCGCCGGAGACGTCTTCCCACACGGTCTTGTCGCCTTCCAGCGATTCGCGGCTCTGGTCCACGAAGGCCAGCTTGGCGGTCTGGCCGATGGTGATGTCGCCCGCGTCGGGCTTCTCGACGCCCTGGATCATGCGGAACAGCGTGGACTTGCCCGCGCCGTTGGGACCGATGATGCCCACGATGGCGCCGGCCGGCAGCTTGAAGCTGAGGTTGTCGATCAGCACGCGGTCGCCGAAGGACTTGGTCACGCCGTTGAACTCGATGACCTGCGCACCCAGGCGCTCGGCCACGGGGATGAAGATCTCGTTGGTCTCGTTGCGCTTCTGGTATTCGACGTCGCTCAGCTCCTCGAAGCGGGCCAGGCGCGCCTTGCTCTTGGCCTGGCGGCCCTTGGCGTTCTTGCGCACCCACTCCAGCTCTTCCTTCATCGCCTTGCGGTGGGCGTCCTCGGCCTTCTGTTCCTGGTCCAGGCGCTTGCCCTTCTGGTCCAGCCACTCGGAGTAGTTGCCCTTCCAGGGGATACCGTGGCCGCGGTCGAGTTCGAGAATCCACTCGGCGGCGTTGTCCAGGAAGTAGCGGTCATGGGTGATGGCCACCACGGTGCCGGGGAAGCGCTGCAGGAACTGCTCCAGCCAGTTGACGCTTTCCGCATCCAGGTGGTTGGTCGGTTCGTCGAGCAGCAGCATGTCGGGCCGGGACAGCAGCAGGCGGCACAGGGCCACGCGGCGCTTCTCGCCACCGGAGAGGTTCTTGATGGTGGCGTCCCAGGGCGGCAGGTTCAGCGCGTCGGCGGCCAGTTCGAGCTGCAGGTCGGAGTTCTCGGAACCGCTGGCGGCAATGATGGCCTCCAGCTCGGCCTGCTCGGCGGCCAGCGCATCGAAATCGGCGTCGGGCTCGGCGTAGGCCGCGTACACCTCTTCCAGACGGGCCTTGGCCTTGAGCGCGCCGCCGATGCCTTCTTCGACCGCCTGGCGCACGGTCTGTTCAGGGTCCAGTTGCGGCTCCTGCGGCAGGTAGCCGATCTGGATGCCCGGCATGGGGATGGCTTCGCCCTCGATTTCCTTGTCCACGCCGGCCATGATCTTGAGCAGGGTGGACTTGCCCGAGCCGTTGAGGCCGAGCACGCCGATCTTGGCGCCGGGGAAGAAGGACAGCGAAATGTCTTTCAAGATCTGCCGCTTGGGCGGCACGGTCTTGGAGACGCGGTTCATGGAAAAGACGTACTGGGCCATGGCGTGAACGACGCGAACGAGGTCGAAAAGGGGAAACGCGGATTATCGCCCGTCGGGCGGATCGTCCAGGTCCGGCGGCAAGGGGCGCTTGAGCAACGCCTGTACCGCAGGCGGCGTCATGTCGGCCCGCAGCCACTCCGGCAAGCCCTCGGGCAGATCCCAACTGGCCTGTTTGAGCACCATCGCCAGGCCCCGGTACCACAGGTGCATGCCTTTGCGGCTGAGGTTGAGCACCAGCGGACCAGCCTCGGTCTCGAAGTTCAGGTTCACGCCCTGGGCGGTCGCCTGCGTGGTGATGCGGGTGCACAGACTCTCCTGCGGATCGCTGGACGCGCTGGGGGTTTCATGCCCGGCACGGATCTGGGCGGGTCGCTGGCCCGGCGCGACCTCGTGCAGGGACAACTGGTGTTCGATCGACGCCCGCGCACGGGGCGCCGCGCCGCCCTGGCTGCCGGGCGTCGAGTCCTCGAACAGCTTGAGCATGGGGCCGACGATGCTGCGCACCATGCGGCGCGTGAACCAGACGGTGACGTCCCGGTCGTGCACCCGCATCCAGATGCGGTCCTGTGTCGCGTGATAGCCGAAGGTGGTGGTGGTCACGTGGGGGTTCGGTAAGTTCAGGGACGGTCCAGCGCGTCCGGCCGCTGGGTATTGAGCATGGCCTGCTGGGCCACCGCATCGAGCGCGCCCTCGACGACACCACCCCGCGAGACGATACGAATCGAATCGCTGCCGAGCAGCCGGTCCAGTGTCCGGCGGGTCATCGAATGGGCCAGACCGCTGGCCGAGATGAACATGAACAGGCCGCCGCGCGGACTGGTCCATGTGAGCTGGGCCCGCACCCATTCACCCTGAACCTTGAGGTCGACCCAGGCGCCGGTGGACAGGTCCAGCTCGACCACCGACAAACCCTCCAGGCCCATCGGCCCGGTGCCCGCATCGACAAACCCGGCCTCGGCCGCCTCCCGCCCCGCGATCCAGAAGGTCTCCTCTTCCTGCTGGGGCGGCAACGGGGCATCGGACGGACCGGCCGGCGGCGTCTGCAGCGTCGGCGTGTCGAAGGCTTTCTCGTGCAAAGACACCAGCGCGTCGAAAAACAGCCCGGTGGGTTCGAGCGGATAGTCGATCGCCTGCAGGCCGTGGCGCATCTGCGCCAGCAGGCGCGGCACCAGCCGCGCCAGCCTGTCCACATCCCGGCGGATCAGCGCCGGCTGCACGCTCCAGATCAGTTCGTCGACAACGCCCTCGATCGGCTCGCCCTCCTCGGTCGTCGCCACGGCCGGCGTGAGACGGGACTCGGCGACCGCCTGGGCCCAGGGTCCGACCAGAAAGCGCTGCACGAACTCCGGCACGTCCTTGTCCTGCAGACGCTGCTGAAACTCGCCCGCCAGTCGCTCGGCCAGCACCTGTCGCTGCTCCGCGTGCATCAGCGCTCGCGCCGCTTCGATCTGGCGCTGGTTCTTGGCGGCATCGTCTTCTTCCCAGCGGCGGCGCAGGCGTTTGAGCAGACGCGAAAACACCTCTTCCGACGCATCGACGTCCGCCAACGACTGCACCGCCCCCCGGACCGAGCGCAACAGGTCGGCAAAACCGTCCTCGTTCTGACTGGCATACGCCAGGCTGCGCTGGGTCACGCTCTCCAGCAACTGGCGGGCCGGGTGCTGGCGGTCGCTGAAGAAACGCGGGTCGCTCTGCGACAGGCGGATCAGCGCGGGCTCCAGCTGTCCGATCTGCTGCCTGATCGCGGGCAGCAGGCGTTCGTCCTGGGTCAGGTTGTCCAGCATCAGCCGGACCACCTCCTGGCCCAGCAGACGTCCCAGATGGCGACCGGAAACCACCGGCAGCTCCGCGACGGCCTTGCGCCCTTCGGTCGCGGCCGGTCGCTCGCGCAGCCGCTTGAGCAAAGGCTCGATCAGATCCATGTCCTCCAGCCCGGTCAGGGACAAAGGCACCGTATGCACGAACACACCGTCCCCGCCAGCCGACTCGTTCAGGTCCCCCGCCAGCAGTTGCCGCAGCCGCCCCAGCGTCAACAGCGTCCGGCCAACCGCGTTGCTTGTCGCACCTTCGCTGCCCGCCAACTGGGTCGGGCTCTCGACGGGCTCCACCCCGTGGGCCAGCAACCACTGAATCAGCTCCCGGTAGACCTGCCTCAGGCTGTCACCGAGGATGCCGGCGACCGGCACGAACAGCATCCGGCGCTGCTCCGGATCGGGCACCTGCTCCACCATCACCGCACGCAAGGCCCTCGCATAGGCCGACGGCTTGAGTGGATTGAGTTCCGGCTGCACGGTCATCCAGCCCATCAGGCCGCTGACCAGCGCGTTCAGGCGTGGCAACAGGTCCATCGATGGCTTGGCCAGCGCCTGTTCGACCATCGCGTACTCGATGCTCGCGTCGATGTGCTCGTCGTCCATCAGGCGCAGGTCGTCGAAGCGCACCGTGGACGACAGATCCGCGTCGTGCCCCTCACCATGGAAGAAGAACTGGCGCAGGTGGCGTTGCCACGAGGCCTTGACCGTGTCCGCCTCGTCGATCAGTTGCAGGATCAGGTCCGGATCGATCTGCTCCAGCTCCAGCGGCAGCGGTGTGACGCGTTCGGGGTCGACGATCAGCGCCAGCCGATCCAGCATCTCGTCGACCATGGTGTCGGTGATCGACAGCGCCGCCTCCAGGCAATGCTGCAGCGTAGGCTTGAGCCGGCCCGTGTCATTGGCCACGCCGGAACGGATCATTTTCGGGGTTGACATTGCGTGCCCTCGTTCAGGACTGCGGGCCGGGTGGCCCACCGCGCATTATGGGAGGACAGGCCGACAGGCGGCGTGCGGACAGGCGCCGGACGGTCGTTGGGCAAGACGTGCGACAATAGGCCCCGTTGCGCAGTGTCAGTGGCTCGCAACACCAGCAGCCCGCTGGAGGTCCGTCACCTCGATTCCCGAGTCCGCCGGTCCACCCCGTAGACCCCGTCTGCCTTCAACTGAACGGCCGCCCCGGCGACCGCACAGGCAGATGCCCCCAGCGCCCTGGATGGGCGCCTCATCCATGAAATTTGAAGATCTGAACCTGGTTCCGGCCATCGTGCAAGCGGTGCGCGAGCACGGCTATGAAACCCCCACCCCCATCCAGGTCGAGGCGATTCCCGCCGTCCTGGCCGGCCGCGACCTGCTCGGAGGCGCCCAGACCGGCACCGGCAAAACCGCCGCCTTCACCCTGCCCATGTTGCAGCGCCTCTCACAGGGCGAACGTGGCCAGAGCCGCTTCGGCGGCATCGCCATCCGCGCCCTGGTGCTGACCCCCACGCGCGAACTCGCCGCGCAGGTCGAAGAATCGGTGCGCACCTATGGCAAACACCTCTCGCTGACCTCCACCGTCGTGTTCGGCGGCGTCGGCATGAACCCGCAGATCAACGCCATGAAGCGCGGCGTGGACATTCTTGTGGCCACTCCCGGCCGCCTGCTCGACCTGCAGCAACAAGGCTTCCTGGACCTCTCGCAGGTGCAGATCCTGGTGCTCGACGAAGCCGACCGCATGCTGGACATGGGCTTCATCCACGACGTGAAGAAGGTGCTGGCCCTGCTGCCGCAGAGCAAGCAGAGCCTGCTCTTCTCGGCCACCTTCAGCGATGAGATCCGCGACCTGGCCAACAACCTGCTCAAGGACCCGCAGAGCATCCAGGTGACCCCGCGCAACACCACGGTGCAGCGCATCACCCAGGTGATCCACCCAGTCGGCCGCGGCAAGAAGAAGGCCCTGCTGGTGCACATCATCAACCAGCACAACTGGAGCCAGGTGCTGGTCTTCACCCGCACCAAGTTCGGCGCCAACAACGTCGCCGACTACCTGACCAAGAACGGCATCAAGGCCATGGCGCTGCACGGCAACAAGAGCCAGGGCGCCCGCACCCAGGCGCTGGCCGACTTCAAGAGCGGCGAGATCCGCGCCCTGGTGGCGACCGACATTGCCGCCCGCGGCATCGACATCGACGAGCTGCCGCACGTCGTCAACTACGAGATCCCGAACGTCTGCGAAGACTATGTGCACCGCATCGGCCGCACCGGCCGTGCCGGCCGTGAAGGTCAGGCGGTGAACCTCGTGAGCCTGGACGAAGAAGGCTTCATGATGGACATCGAGCGCTTCACCAAGCAGCAGATTCCGGTCGAGATGTTCCAGGAGTTCATGCCCGAGCCGGGCGAGAAGGCCGAGCCGATCGCCATGGGCCGCCAGACCATCTGGGGCGGCGCCGGCAAGCCGCCCAGCCGCGAGGTCATGGCCGCCGCCGCCAAGGCCGCGCGCCAGGAAATGATGACGCGCATCCGTGAGAAAAAGGCCGAGGGCGGCAATGGCGGGCGCAGCAACAACAACGGCGGCGGCCAGCCGCGCCAGCGCGCCGAAGCCGGCGAAGGCCAGCCGCCCGCCGAGGGCCAGGGCGAAGGCCGTCGCCGCAACCGCAACCGCCGTGGTGGCGGTGGTGGCAACGGGCAGCCGCGCCAGGCCAACGCCAACGGCCACAACCAGAACCAGCCTCGCCAGAATGACCGTCCGCCGCGCGCGCCGCGGGAAGACCGCTACGAGGCAGAGGACCGCCCCGAGCGCCAGCCCGGACCCAACGCCCACCTGGGCAGCCTGCGCATCCGCGAGCCGAGAGCCCGTACCGCGTCGCCCGGTGGTCAGCCGGACCCGTTGCGCACCAGCATCGATTCGATGCGCACCGGCAACCGCAACAAGAACCGGGGTGGTGGCGGCGGCGGTGGGGGACAACGGGGTGGCAACGGCGGTGGTGCCGACCCCCTGCGCACCAGCTACGGCCGCATCCGCTGACCGGGAACGCGGCGGAACCTTCTTAAGAAAGCGGTAAGAGACATTAAGCAGCGACTAAGTGAGCGTGCAAAACAATGGGCGCGTCGCAGGGGAAACCGCTTCACCTGGACCAACCCCGAAAGGACTCCCATCATGAACAAGCTCCTCGCCGCACTGATCGTCTCCGCCACCGCCTTCGCCGCCCAGGCAGCCACGCCGGCCCCGGCCGCTGCCGCTCCGGCACCCGCCGCCGCTGCCGCGCCTGCTGCGGACGCCGCTGCCAAGCCCGCCGAAGCCCCCAAGAAGGCCGCAGCGCCCGCCAAGAAGGTGAAGAAAGTCAAGAAGGCCAAGAAGGCAGCAGCCCCCAAGGCCGAAGAGAAAAAGTCCTGATCGGACCTTTCTTTTCACAGAAGGCGGGATCAGTCCCGCCTTTTTTGTTTCAATCACCGTTGTTTCACACCGATCCGCGATGAAGCTGCTGCTTGCCGAAGACGATGCCATGCTGGGCACAAGCATGGAAAAGGCCCTGGTCCAGGCCGGATTCACCGTGGACTGGGTGCGCAACGGGCAGCACGCGCTCACCACCCTGCAATCGCAGGTCTACGACGTTGTGCTGCTGGACATCGGACTGCCCGAGATCGACGGCCTGCAGGTGCTCCAACGCATGCGCCAGCAGCGACAGTCCACGCCGGTCCTGATGGTCACGGCGCGTGACACGGTGCGGGACCGCGTGACCGGGCTCAACCAGGGCGCCGACGATTACCTGACCAAGCCATTTGACCTCGATGAGCTGGTGGCCCGCATCCACGCGCTGGCCCGACGCCAACCCGGTCAGGCCAATCCGGTCATGCAACTGGGTCGGCTGGAGGTGCGACCCATCGAGCGTGTTGCCAGGCTGGGCGAAAAAACACTGACGCTGTCCCAGCGTGAATTCGACCTGCTGCTGGCACTCATGCAAAAGCCGGGTGCCGTGCTCTCCGTCGAGCAACTGGAGCACAAGCTCTACGGCTGGGGAGAAGAAGTCGCCAGCAACGCCATCGAGGTCCACCTCCACCATCTGCGGCGCAAGCTGGGCGAGCCCTGGATCCGCAACGTGCGGGGCGTGGGCTACAAGCTGGTGGAAGTCGCTTGAGTTCGATCCGTTCACGCCTGCTGATCTGGCAGATTTCTGCCCTGCTGGTGACGGCCCTGGTGGTCAGCATGCTCACCTACCGGCTGGCCGCAGACGGGTTCAACGAAGTGCAGGACTACGGACTCGAACAGGTCGCCCACACCGTCTTGCGCCACGACGAGACGCCGGTGCCGGCTCCGCCCGGCCGGCACACGGCGGCGCCCGGCGGCGCACCCGCAGCGGATGCCACGCCCGGGGACCCGGACACCATCGATGAACCTGCGGACGATGAGCCCGACGAGGGGCAGTTCGTCACCCAGATCTGGAGCAAGCAGGGCAAGCTGATCTACTCCTCGGCCCTGGACGAAGGCCCTCCGCTGCAGTCGCCTGGCATGCACTCCGTGGTCTGGCAGGACCACACCTGGCGGGTGTTCACACTGCCCCGGGAGACGCGCATCGCGCAGGTGGCAGTAACGCGGCACGACCGCAACAAGGCCCTGTCGACCCTGATCACCTGGCTGCTGCTTCCGATCGGCCTGCTGGTGGTGCTGCTGACCGCGCTGATCCACGAGGCGGTATCACGGGCCCTCGAACCGCTGGACAGGCTGCGAGACGAACTCGGACAGCGGGAGGTCGCCCAGCTGCACGCGCTGTCGATGGACGACATGCCCACCGAAGTGACCCCGCTGGCCAGCACCCTCAACCAGTTACTGGGGCGGCTGGATCACCTGCTGGCCGGACAGCGCCAGTTTCTTGCCGATGCGGCCCACGAGCTCAACACCCCGCTGGCCGCCATCAAGCTGCAGGCTCAGCTCGCCCGGCGCGCCAACGACGCCGAGCGCAAGGCCGCGCTGGACGACCTCGACGCGGGCATTGAACGGGCGATCCACCTGGCCGCCCAGCTTCTCCAACTGGCGCGGCTGGAGCCGGACCAGCGGGCACCGACCAGTGAACCGGTGGCTCTCGATGCGCTGGTGCGCACAGCGGTGGCGGCATTCTCGGCCCAGGCCGACTCGCGGAACACCGATCTGGGTCTGGTCGGCACGGAACCCCTGGTGGTGTCGGGCGACCGATTCGCGCTGCGCGCCATGCTGGACAACCTGATCGACAACGCCCTGCGCTACTCACCTCCCGGCGCGCGCATCGATCTCTGCGTTCGCCACCAGGACGATCTGGCGGTTCTCGAGGTCAGCGACAACGGCCCCGGCATTGCGCTGGAGCAGCGCGAGAAGGCCATGCAACGGTTCACCAGACTGAACCAGACCGAGGTCAAAGGCAGCGGCCTTGGGCTGTCGATCGCACGAGAAACCGCCGAACTGCATGGCGGCCGCATGGCGCTGGACGACACCCCCGGTGGCGGGCTCACGGTACGCATCCTGCTGCCCCTGCGAGCGCCATCTGCCGCGTCTGCGGACGTGGGTGCAGTACCACCCGACACGCCATAAGAAAACCTTAAGCCTGTCCTCCAGGACGGCGGCAATAATCTGCCCGCCTCGGGAAGCCTCCCAGGCTGACATTCTTCATACCGACATCATGAACAAACTGCTGATTGCCCTGATCGCCTCCGTGTCCGCTGCCGCTGCTGTGGCCGCCACCCCCGCTCCCGCTGCTGCTCCCGCCGCCGCTGCTGCCGCTCCTGCTGCTGCCGCTGCTCCTGCCAAGGCTGAAGAGAAGAAGGCTGCTGCTCCCGCCGCCGCTGCCCCCGCCAAGGCCGAAGAAAAGAAGGCTGACGCCGCTGCCCCCAAGGCCGAAGAAAAGAAGGCCGACGCTCCCAAGGCTGAAGAAAAGAAGCCCGCCAAGAAGGTGAAGAAGGCCAAGAAGGCCGCCGCCCCCAAGGCTGAAGAAAAGAAGGCTGAAGAGAAGAAGTCCTGATCGGACGCTCTCTTTCGAGCACAAGCGGGACTTTGTCCCGCTTTTTTTTCGCCCGCGTCTCGGTACAGTCGCAACATGACCGACCACACCCCGGCCCCTTCCGCCCGCTGGGCAACCCTGACCGTCGCCACCTGCAACCTGCTCAACCTGGCACAGGCGGGGCGCCTCTTCTATGAAGGACAGGAGCCCTACAGCCAGAACGAGTTCGAACGGAAGGTCGACTGGCTGGGCGAGCGCATCCGGGTGCTCAATGCGGATGTGCTGGCGGTGCAGGAGGTCTGGGACGAACTGGCGTTGCGCGCCGCCGTGGCACGGAGCGGGCTGCAATACGGGACCGTTGCGGTGCCGGGTGCAGAAAACGGACCCGGACAGCACGGCGCACAAGGCACGCCGAGGGTGGGACTGGTCACCCGGCTGAAGGTCGAGTCCCTGCAGTCGCTCACCGATTTCCCCTCTGCGGCGGTGCTCGACATCCCGGGGCTGGGACCCCATACCCGTTTCGAGCGGCCCCCGCTGCTGGCCACCTTGCGCATGAAGCACGGACAGGAGATCGCCGTGATCACGGCCCACCTCAAGTCCAAGCGCCCCAAGTACCTGCAGGACGCGCAGGGCAGAACGCTGGAGGACACCGAGGACCCGGCCGTGCAGGCGATCGGCTCATTGCGGTCGCTGCTGATGCGCGCGTCCGAAGCGCTGGCCCTGCGCCTGAAAGTGGTTGAACTGCTGCACCGCACCCGGCTGCCACTGATCGCCATGGGCGACTTCAACGACAGCCCGCACAGTGTCACCACCCAACTGATCGCGGCCACTTCCCAAGTCGCCTATGACAAGGGCGCACGCGACAACGCGCTGTTCAGCGCCTGGGATGTGCAGGGTGAGGCTGCGCTGCGCCGGGACGTCGCCTATTCGCACATTCACCAGGGCTTTCCCGAGGTGCTCGACCAGGTGCTGGTGAGTGAAGAATTCGTCGCCGCCAGCCGCGCCTCGATCGGCGATGTGCGCCGGGTGGAGGTGTTCAACGACCACCTACACGAAGGCCGCGACCGCAGCCGCAGCGACCACGGCTTCGTGCGGGCCTTGCTGCGCCTGCGACTGCCCGATCAGCCTCTGACGAACAGCGTCACCAGCGGCTCGTCGCCGACCTGACGGCTCCAGTGACCGTGCACGGCGGGATCGAAGCTGGCGCCCTCGGGCAGGGTGTCGGCGGAGTAGAAATGCTCGCCGGGACCGAAGAGGCGTGAACTGCCATCCTGCAATCCGATCTCCATCCGCCCACTGAGCACGAACAGCCATTGCGGTGATCCTGTGCAGTGGAACTCGCTGCGAAAGCCGACCGGACTCTGGCGCAACTGATAGCCGCCCGACGGCATCAGCGGGGACAGGCGGGCCGCAGGCGAGCCCTCGGTGAGGTCGACGCTCTCCTCGCGAAACGCGGCGCGACCGTCGGTGCCTGTGTACAGCACCACCTTGGTAAAACGGGTCATGGTGTCTCCGGCCACCGAGGCGGTGGCAACCAGCACGGTTGTACCAGACTGCCTCCTGAATAGAATTCCTCATCCGGACCCAATTTCCCCGATTGGATCCATTCTGTTTCGTCCAAAGAAACAATCCGACCCCACAAGCCATGGACCGACTCTCATCGATGCGTGTGTTTGTCCGCGTGGTGGACGAAGGCGGGTTTGCCGCCGCCGCGCGTTCGCTGGACATGTCCCCTGCCGTCGTCACCCGGCTGATCGCGGACCTGGAAGACCACCTGGGCACACGCCTGCTGCAGCGCACGACCCGGCGCCAGTCGCTGACCGACGCTGGCGAGGCTTACCTTGAGCGGGTGCGCCACATCCTGCTGGATCTCGACGAGGCCCACGCCCTGGTCAGCTCCCACACCCATCAGCTCTCCGGCACCCTGCGCGTGCTGGCGCCACCGGTGCTGGCCACCCATGTGATCGCCCCCATCGTCGCCGGCTTCCTGCAGCGTTATCCGCAGATCCGGCTGGACCTGGAGGTGGCCAGCCACCGCGAGCCCCCGATCGAGGAATACGACATCACCCTGCTGGGAGCCGATGAGGGTTTCAACGCCGACCTGGTGGCGCGCAAGGTGATTTCGACCGAAGCGTTTCTGGTGGCCTCGCCGGCCTATCTTGCGCGCCGGGGGGCGCCCCGCGCACCGGAGGAGCTGCTGCAACACGACTGCCTGCGCATCAAGCCCGATGCCGGCCCGCGCCCCAGGCTGTGGCACCTGTTCCGTGCCGACGACGCTGCGCAGGACGTGCATCTGGATGTGCAGCCGGTGCTCTGGGCCAACCACACGGACACCTTGATGCGTGCCGCCCTGGACGGCGCAGGGATCACCGGGTCGACCGTCGAGCTGGCCGCCCCCCACCTGGCCAGCGGCGCGCTCACCCGCGTGCTCGCCCCCTGGATCACCGGACGCTTCACGCTGTACGCCGCGCTGCCCAGCCGCAAATTCCTTCCCAAGCGGACCGAGGTTTTCCTCGACCACCTCACCGAGCAGTCACGCGCCGCCGTCGCGCGCGCCATGGCGGCCTGCTCGATGTGCTGATCACTCGTCGCCGTCCGGGGGCAACTTTTTTTCGACCCGCCTAACCCCGTCCGCCCGCGTGGCGCGTTTCAGTGGACTCCACAACCCATCGGAGTCACCATGACCGCCTCTTCCTGCCTGCACCGCGCTTCCCTCGCCACCCTTGCCTGCCTGGCCCTGCTGGGCGCAGCGCCCGCCCACGCCCTTGGCCGACTGGCCGACATCCAGGTGATCGACCGCGACAGCGGCGAAACCCTGCCCATCCTCCGCCACCGGGGCGAGTACTGGGTCGCAGGGCGCCCGGGAGCACGCTACTCGGTGTCCGTTCGCAACACGCAGGCGGGACGCGTGATGGGCGTCGTCGCGGTCGACGGGGTGAACGTGGTGTCCGGCGAGACCGCCGGCTGGCAGCAGACCGGCTACGTCCTCAGCCCCTGGCAGCGCTACGACATCGCCGGCTGGCGCAAAAGCGACTCGGAAATCGCCGCATTCCGCTTCACCGCCCAGTCGGCCTCCTACGCCGCGCGCACCGGGCGCCCCCACAACGTCGGAGTGATCGGCGTGGCGGTGTTCCGGGAAAAGGAGGCGTCCGCCGCCGTTGCGGAACCAGTGGCGCCCAACTGGCGAGATCGCCGGGAACTCAGCGAGGCCGAGCGCGACCAACTGGCACGCAGCGCCGCCCCGGCGTCCCCTTCCAGCGAATCCGCGGCCGCCGGGTTCGGCGGCGCCGCAAACGCCACAGCCGACGCGGCTGCACAGGGCAAACGTGCGGCACCGGCCGCCGCACCACGCCTGGGCACAGGCCACGGCGAAAGGGAATGGGATCAGGTCGCTCACACCCGGTTTGAAAGGCGCAGTCCTCAGCCTGACGAGGTAATCCGCATCCGCTACGACAGCCGCGAGAACCTGGTTGCCATGGGCGTGCTGCCGCCGGAGCCGGCGCCGGGGTGGCCCGAGGCGTTTCCGGGCTCTCGCCGCTACGTGCCCGATCCGCAGTGAACGACCGACGGGCCCGGGCCGACCATAATCGCCGGCATGTCTGCGGCCGACGCCCCTTCTGACGAACAGCTCATGCGCGCCTACGCAGCGGGAGACATGCACGCCTTCGAGACCCTGTATGACCGCCACGCCCTGCCGGTGTGGCGGTTCGTCCAGCGCAGTGTCCAGAACAGCGCGCTCGCCGACGATCTGGTGCAGGACGTCTGGTTCTCGCTGGTCCGCCAGGCGCCCCGGTATGAGCCCCGGGCGAAGTTTCGGACCTGGCTCTTCACCCTGGCCCACCACCGCATCGTCGACCACTGGCGCACCCACAAGAACCATGCGAGCCTGGACGCCGAGACGGACGATGGCGCGGCGCTGGCCGACATGCTGGCGGCCGAATCGGGCTTCGGACCCGAGCGTCGTCTCGATTCGCGTGAGCAGGCCCAGGCACTTCTGGACGCGCTGGCGGCGCTGCCCGAGGCGCAACGGGAAGCCTTTCTGCTGCAGGCCGAAGCCGGCATGAGCGTGGCCGAGATTGCCGAGGCCACCGGCGTGGCGACGGAAACCGCCAAAAGCCGCCTGCGCTACGCACGGGCGCGCTTGCGCGAGACGCTGGAGGCCTACGCATGAGCCGAGACGATCTGCCGCCCCGCCCCGACGACGCTCTGCTGCAGCGCTACCGGGAGGCCAATGCGCTTGATGCGGCGCGCCCGGCACCCGCGCTGCGGGAGCGGGTGCTGGCCCACGCCCGTCAGGCGGCGGCGACCACCGAGAAACCGCTACGCGCGCCGAAGACGGCGGCCAACGACGGCGTCTGGACCTGGCGGGCGCTTGGCGGCCTGGCGGTCGTGGGGCTGGTCGGCTTGCTGATGCTGCAGTTCGACCGCGGCTCCCCGGAGGACAAGGAGCTTGCAATGGGTACCGGCGTGTCGCGCCCGTCGGCGCCGCCGCCCGAGCCGACCGGTCAAGCGACGCTGCCCGTCGCCCCCGAGGCCTCGCCGCCGACCGACAACGCGGTGACAGCGGCCCCGGCTCCCACCACAGACAAACAGCGTGCGGCGCCCCGGACTCCCGAGCCCGCGCCAGCACGACCGGCTCCACCGGCACCCCGTGTCTTCGGCACGGCGCCGGACAGGCCCGCCCTGGCCGAGGCGGAGCGCGCCGCCGAGCCCCCCTCCATCGCTTCGGCACCTGCCCCGGGCGCAGCGCGCAGCCCCGAGGCGCCCGCCGCTGCAGCCCCCATGCCGGCACCGGCACCAGCTCCGGCAGCGGCGCCCGTGGCGAAGAGCGCGACCGCGGACGGCATGACTCGTGAACGGCGCGAGAGCGGATCGGTGCCTGTCGCCTCACCGCTGATGGCCGCAGTGACGGCGGGGGACCCGGTCGCCGTGAGGCAGGTGCTGGAAGCGCGCGCCGATCCGAACCAGCGCGACGGCCGTGGCCAGACGCCGCTGATGGAAGCAGCACGACGGGGCGACATCGCCATCGTGCGCTTGCTGCTGGCCGCGGGTGCGGAACGCACACTGCGCGATCCCCAGGGGCTGAGTGCGGCTGACCATGCCGAGCGCAACGGTCATGCGACGTTGCTGCCCTTGTTGCGCTGATCGCGACTTAAACGGACGACACCCGGTTGAGCGGCGTTCTGACCTGACCCGTGGTGAAAAAGCCGATCAGATTCTCTGCGGCCAGCATGGCCATCGCCATGCGAGTGGGCAGCGTCGCACTCGCGATGTGGGGCGTCAACACCACGTTGGGCACGGTCAGCAGCGCCGGGTTCACCTGAGGTTCGCCTTCGAACACGTCCAGCCCGGCGGCGGCGATGCGCCGCTCCCGCAGAGCAGCGACCAGTGCATCCTCATCGACAATGCCGCCGCGAGCGATGTTGACCAGCGTCGCGCCGGGCTTCATCAGTGCGAACTCCGCCGCGCCCACCGTGTGGTGCGCAGCCGGGGTGTAGGGCAGCACCAGCACCACGTGGTCGGCATGAGCAAAGAGCTCGTCGCGCGACACATAGCGTGCGCCACAGGCCGCCTCTTTCGCGGCGTCCAGCCGGGAGCGGTTGTGATAGATCACCCGCATGCCGAAACCGTGCGCGCCACGGCGCGCGATGGCCTGACCGATGCGGCCCATGCCCAGAATGCCGAGGGTGGTGCCGTGAATGTCGGCACCGGCAAACAGGTCGAGTGACCACTGTTTCCACCGGCCGGCGCGCAGGAAATGTTCGCTCTCCGTGATGCGCCGCGCTGTGGCCATCAGCAGCGCGAACCCAAAGTCGGCCGTGGTCTCGGTCAGCACATCGGGCGCGTTGGTCGCCAGCACGCCCGCCGCCGTCATTGCGTCGAGATCGAAGTTGTTGTGGCCGACCGCGAGGTTTGCCGCGATCTTCAAACGGGGGCACGCGGCCAGCAGCGCCGCGTCGATGCGCTCGCCGCCCGTCGTCAGCACCCCGTCCTTGTCCTGCAGACGTTCAGTGAATTCGACCGCGGACCAGACCACGCCGGGCGGCGTGGTCTCGACCTCGAAGTGCTCGCGCAGGCGCTCCACCACAGCGGGGAACACGTCGCGAGCGATCAGGATGGCGGGACGCTGGCGCATGCGTGTGCTCAGACAGCGAGCAAATCGACTTCGAACAGCAGCGTCGCATTGGGCGGGATCACGCCGCCAGCGCCACGCGCGCCATAACCGAGTGCGGCCGGGATCACCAGGCGGCGAGTGCCACCGACGGCCATGCCTTGCACGCCCTCGTCCCAGCCCTTGATCACGTGGCCCGCGCCCAGGGGGAATTCGAACGGCTGGCCTCGGTCCTTGCTCGAATCGAACTTGGCGCCCTGCACGCCATCGTTGAAGAGCCAGCCGGTGTAGTGCACCTGCACATAACGGCCGGCCTGAGCGACCTCGCCATTGCCGACAGTGGTGTCTTCGTATTGCAGGCCGCTGGGGGTGGTGATCATGAAAGAGTCCTCGTTTGGAAAAGGGAAGGCCGATTATTCCAGCCCGCCTGGACAAGCGAACAACGGCAACACTTCGAGCGCCTGTTTACAAGGTGTTTGCAGTGGATGGACAGAGCCTTGACGCAGCAGCGGTGTACTGACGCCACCCCAACCACCGGTCCAGGAGACCCGCAATGAGCACCCACCTTCCCCTTGTTTCCCGTCGCATGCTGCTGGGAAGTCTGGCTGGCGCCGCCGCACTGGCCAGCATGCCCGCGATTGCGCTGGGCCGTCTCAGCGACGTGCGCCTGATCGATCGAGACCGCGATACCGTGCTGCCGCTCTACCAGTTCCGCAGAGAGCTCTGGGTGGCCGGGGAGCCTGGCGGCCGCTACGGCATCCAGTTGCTCAACCACAGCCGCGAACGCCTGCTGCACGTGGTATCGGTCGACGGCGTGAATGTGGTGACCGGCGAAACCGCCTCATTCGACCAGGCCGGCTATGTGCTTGAACCGCAGCAGCGCTACGACGTCAATGGCTGGCGCAAGAGCCGAAAGGAAATCGCCGCCTTCGAGTTCACCCGCCTGTCACGGTCCTATGCGGCCCGCACGGGGCGCCCGGACGATGTGGGCGTGATCGGTGTGGCCGTGTTCCGGGAGCGCGAGCCCTTTGTGCTGCCCCGTCCGCCGCGCCCGCCCTTTCCGCCGTTCGACCGCGGTGCGCCGGACATGCGCTCGGCGCCTCAACTGCAGGACAAGTCAGCCCGAGGCGAACCGGGCACTCCATTGGGTACGGGGCACGGTGACCGCGAACGCGACCGTGTCGGTCAGACGGATTTCGAGCGCCGCAGCGACCGCCCGGACGAGGTCATTCGCATCCGCTACGACAGCCGCGAGAACCTGATCGCGATGGGCATCATTCCGCCGGAGCGGCCGCACTGGCGCGACCGGCGCCCGAGCGCGTTCCCCGGATCCCACCGCGGCTACGTGCCCGACCCGGACCGCTGATCAGCCGAGCCAGTGGGTGAAAGACGCCACGGGCTCGCGCGGCGTGATGAAACCGTTGACCTTGTCGGCGGGATCGGCGTAGCCCAGCGCCATCCCGCAGACCAGCATCTCGTTCTCGCCGGCACCGATGTGCGGCAGGATGATCTTCGAGAAACCGTTCCAGGCCGCCTGCGGACAGGTATCCAGCCCGTGGGCCTTGGCGGCCACCATGATGTTCTGCAGGAACATCCCGTAGTCGACCAGCGAGCCGCGACCCATGACCTTGTCCAGCGTGAACATCAGTCCGACCGGCGCGTCGAAGAAACGGAAGTTGCGCTGGTGCTGGGCGTGCATCCTGTCCTTGTCGCCCTTGGTGATGCCCAGCAGGCCGTAGAGGCTCCAGCCGTTCTCGCGGCGGCGGTCGATGTAGGGGCTGACCCACTGGGTCGGGTAGTAGTCGTATTCCTCGCGGTACTGCCCGGCCAGCGACGGGTCGGCCCGCATCGCGTCATGGGCCGCGCAGCACTTCTCCACCAGGCTGTCGCGGCTTGCGCCCTGCAGCACGTAGACCTTCCAGGGCTGGGTGTTGGTGCCCGAGGGCGCACGGCTGGCGACCTGCAGGACGTGCTCGATGGTCTCGCGCGGCACCGCCTTGGGCAAGAAGGCGCGCGCCGACAGGCGGAAGGTGATGGCGGCGTCGACGCTGGCGGCATCAATCACGGGCGCCGTGGTGGGCGGGTTCTGGCTCATGGTGTCTCCTGTATTTGACGTTTACGTTAACGTCAATTATGTCAAGCCGCGCCGGTTTCTGCCGGGGCGGATTCAGACGATGGTCTGCAGCGTGTTCTTGAGCACGGCCGGCAGCGGCACCGGACGCCGCGTTTCGCGGTCCACGTAGACATGGACGAAGTGCCCGCAGGCTGCGGCCAGCGGCTCGCCCTGCGCGAACAGCCCGACCTCGTAGCGCACACTGGAGCTGCCCAGGTGCGCCACGCGCAGTCCCGCTTCGATGGTCTGCGGGAAGGCCAGCGGCGCGAAATAGTTGCACTGGGTCTCGATCACCAGACCGATCACCTCGCCCGCGTGGATGTCCAGCGCACCCTGTTCGATCAGCCAGGCGTTGACCGCCGTGTCGAACCAGCTGTAGTAGACGACGTTGTTGACGTGGCCGTAGATGTCGTTGTCCATCCAGCGCGTGCCGATAGAGCGGAACACGCGGTAGTGGTCGCGGGGCTTGGCCTGGGGCCGGGGCGTGGGGGAAGCGGGAGCGTTCATGCGCCAAATTCTGCCCGCTGTGCACTCAGGCCGCTGTCGCGGCTGCTCGCGGCGAGGGGCCTGCGAGCGCGGCCCAGCGGGCGTGGTAGTCCAGCGCGACGCTGTAGGTGTTCATCTGCACCTGCACGGTGGCCTCCATGTCGGTGCCATAGCCGCCCGCCATCGCAAACGCCAGCGGCAGGCGCCGCTGCCAGGCCCAGTCCATCACGCGGCGGTCCCGCGCCTCCAGCCCGTCAAACGTGAGCTTCAGGCGTCCGAGCCGGTCGCCTTCGTGCGGATCGGCGCCGGCCAGGTAAATCACCAGCCCGGGTTCAAAACGGCGCTCCAGTTCGTCCAGCGCACGCTCCAGGGCTTCCAGATACGCAGCGTCTGTGGTGCCGTCAGGCAACTCCACGTCCAGGTCACTGGGCTCCTTGCGGAACGGGAAGTTCTTTTCGCCGTGCAGCGAGAGCGTGAACACTGAGTCGTCGCCCGAAAAGATGCGGGCTGTGCCATTGCCCTGGTGCACGTCCAGATCGACGATGGCCACCTTCAACGGTCCCCGCCCCCGGTACTGGCGCGCGTGTTCGGCCTGCATCAGCCGGGCAGCCACCGCCGCGTCGTTGAATACACAGAAGCCACTGCCCTTGTCGGCGTAGGAATGGTGGGTGCCGCCAGCGATGTTGGCGGCGATGCCCTCGCCAGCCATCGCGGTTCGGCAGGCCTGGATGGTCGCGCCGACCGAGCGTCGCGCCCGTTCGGCCATGGCAGGACTCCAAGGGAACCCGATCTCGCGTTGGGCCGCCGCGCTCAGGGTGCCGTGCTGGATGGCCTGGATGTAGCCGGGGTCGTGCACCAGCGCCAACTCGCCATCGCTGGCCGGCAGCGCCTGGCCCAGGCGGACGGCCGGGCATTCGGCCGCCAGCCGCTCGCGCAGCCGGCCGTACTTGGCCATGGGAAAGCGGTGCCCCGGTGGCAAGGGCAAGACAAATTCGGTGGCGTAGAAGACATGCACGGGCGCATTGTGGCGGGCCTGTGAAAACAGGGCGCCACACCCTGCTTTAGAAAAGCCACCCTAGATTGCTGCATCGCAGCAAAAAACGCTTGCAACGCGTCGAGTCGTCCCTATAATTCGTTCCATGTTGCAGCGCAGCAAAGCGAACGACAACAACAGCGTCCAGACAGCGCCAAGTTCTCGAAGCAGCCTTCAACTACACCTTCAACCCTTTTAGGAGAAAGAAACATGTTGACCGCTGAACAAATCGTTGCCGCCCAGAAAGCCAACATCGAAACCCTCTTCGGCCTGACCCAGAAAGCCTTCGAAGGCGTGGAGAAGCTGGTCGAGCTGAATGTGCAAGCCACCAAGGCCGCCCTGAGCGAGTCCGCCAACAGCGCCCAGGCCCTGCTGTCCGTCAAGGACGCCCAGGAACTGCTGACGCTGCAAGCCAGCCTGATGCAGCCCCTGGCCGAGAAGACCGTGGCCTACAGCCGCCACCTGTACGACATCGCTTCGGGCACCGGCGCCGAGTTCGGCAAGGCCGCTGAAGCGCAAGCCGCCGACGCCCAGAAGAAGTTCATGGCCGTTGTCGACAACGCCGCCAAGAACGCTCCCGCCGGCTCCGAAACCGCCGTCGCCGTGATGAAGAGTGCCGTCTCCGCCGCCAACAACGCCATGGAATCGGTGCAAAAGGCTGTCAAGCAAGCCACCGAAATGGCCGAAGCCAACTTCAACACGGTCACCGCCCAAGCCGTCAGCGCCACCAAGGCTGCCGCCAAGAAGCGTTGATTTGCACCGGGTTCCTGCCTGAGTTCCGGTATTTGACTTCGGTCAAGGCCACTAACATGGAACTCAAGCAGACTGGCGTCTGACCTGTGAAGGCGGCGCTGAACCCTCAGACCGTTTTTCTGGTTGTCTCCTCGGGTCCTTTTCGAAATCCCGATTTCATCGGACCCCTTCAAGCCCTCGCTGCAAAGCGGGGGCTTTTTTTATGTCGTGCGCTTTGGAAACCTCAATGGGTTTCCTGCGCCCGCAGGTGCGACAGGGCCAGCTTCAGCCGCGGCAGAGCAGCCAGCATGGCGGCCCGTCCCGCCTCGATCGAACGCTGCCGGGCGGTGAAGTCGGCACTGCCCACACCTGCCAGCGAAGGCCGCACGACAACATCGGCCCGCGCCAGCTCCAGGCGGTTGATGCTCTGACCCATGATCGCGGTGGTCTTGGGCAACAGCGTCAGCAGGCCATCGGCCGGGATGTCCTGCGGATCCGCCGAGATGTCGACGGCCAGCACCACTTCAGCCCCCATGTCGCGGGCCTGGCGCACCGGGACCGGTGCCACCAGCCCCCCGTCGACGTACTCCCTTCCAGCGATCGGAACCGGATTGAACACGCCGGGCACTGCGCTGGAAGCACGAACAGCCTGGGCCGCGTCGCCCCGCCGGAACAGCACCCCTTGGCCATTGCCCAGGTCCGTGGCCAGGATGCCCAGCGGCAACACCATCTGCTCGATCAGCCGACCGCCTATCGCCTGGCGCACATAACGCGCCAGAGCCTCGCCCCGCATCAACCCCCGGCTGGCCAGCGGCATTGTCCAGTCGGTCAACGTTGCCTCGTCCATGCCCAGCGCGACCCGCTCCAGTTCTGCAGCACTCTTGCCACTGGCATACAACGCAGCCACAAGACTGCCGGCCGAGGTCCCGGCAACCAGGTCCGGCCGGATGCCATTCTGCTCAAGCACCTGGATCACGCCCACGTGGGCAAATCCACGCGCAGCGCCGCCGCCGAGCGCGAGGCCCAGCCGCGGCGCACGCTGTGGTGGCCCTTCGTGGGGGTCGACGGAAGGCGCAGGTCCGAGCGCCGAACAACCCGCCAGCCCAAGCATGAGTCCCACAACACCAACCAGCAGCCATCTTTTATCGATAACGATTCGCATTTGTGTTAGCATGTCAGCAATTTCATTCGCCATCCGAAATCATGCGCACGCTCCTTAGCCTTCCGATTGTCCTCGCCACCGCCACCTTGTCCGTGAGTGCCCTCGCCCAGGACAAGGTGCTCAACATCTACTCAGCCCGTCACTACCAGACCGATGAGGCGATGTACGAGACCTTTACCAAGACAACAGGAATCAAGATCAACCGGGTGGATGCAGATGACGCGGGCATCGTTGCACGCCTGAAGGCCGAGGGGTCGGCCTCGCCGGCCGATGTGGTCCTGCTGGTCGATGCCGCCCGCATGGCGGCTGCGGACGCCCAAGGCCTGTTCCAGCCGATCAAGTCGGCAAAGCTCGACGCCGCGATCCCGGCCCACCTGCGAGCCGATCCGACCAAGGACGGTGTGACCTGGACCGGTTTTTCGACCCGTGCGAGGGTGATCGTGTACGACCCGATGCGCGTCAAGGCCGCCGACGTCGCTACCTACGAACAACTGGCCGATCCCAAGCTCAAGGGGATGTTCTGCACCCGCTCGGGCTCGCACCCTTACAACCTCTCGCTGTTCTCGACCGTGATCGAGCGCCTGGGCGACGCCAAGGGTGAGTCCTGGCTCAAGGGCATGGTCGCCAACATGGCGCGCGCGCCCAAGGGCGGCGACACCGACCAGATCAAGGCCGTGGCCTCGGGCGAATGCGGCGTGGCGCTGTCGAACACCTACTACATCGCGCGCCTGATCAAGTCGGCCGCGCCGGAAGACCGCGCGGTGATGGAAAAGGTCCGCGTGGTGTTCCCCAATCAGGGCACGACCGGCACACACGTGAACATTGCTGGCGCCGCGGTCGCGAAGTACGCCAAGAACCGCGACAACGCGGTCGCCTTCATGGAGTACCTGGCCAGCCCGTTCGCCCAAGACTACTTTGCCAACGGCAACCACGAGTTTGCGGCCGCCAAGGGCGTGAAGATCGACAATCCGGCGCTCAGGGCCATGGGGGGCGATCGCTTCAAGGCAGAGGAAATTCCGCTGGGTGTGGTTGCGAAAAACCTGGTCAAGGTGCAGCAGATGCTGGACCGCGCCGGATTCAAGTAATCCCTGTCTCGCGCCAGAAGCCCGCTTCCCGCGGGCTTTTTTGTCGGCCATAATTGACGTTTACGTTAACGTCAATTCCACCCAAGAGGAGCATTCCATGGACATCGCAGGCAAGGTCTTCATCGTCACCGGCGGCGCATCGGGTCTGGGCGAAGGCACGGCGCGCATGCTGGCCGCCAACGGCGGCAAGGTCGTGATCGCCGACATGCAGGCAGAAAAAGGCGAAGCCGTCGCCAAGGAGATCGGCGGCGCCTTCGTCAAGTGCGACGTCAGCAGCGAGGCCGACGGCCAGGCTGTGGTCGCCAAGGCCCTGTCGATGGGCAAGCTGATGGGCCTGGTCAACTGCGCCGGCATTGCACCGGCCGAGAAGACCGTGGGCAAGAATGGCGCGCACTCGCTGGCCGTGTACACCAAGACCATCATGGTCAACCTGGTGGGCAGCTTCAACATGATCCGTCTGGCCGCCGACGCCATGTGCAAGAACGAGCCGGAAGCCACCGGCGAGCGCGGCGTGATGATCTCCACCGCGTCCGTCGCGGCCTACGACGGCCAGATCGGCCAGGCGGCTTACGCGGCGTCCAAGGGCGGCGTGGTCGGCATGACGCTGCCGATCGCACGCGACCTGGCCCGCAACGGCATCCGCAACATGACCATCGCTCCCGGCATCTTCGGCACGCCGATGCTGTTCGGCATGCCCAAGGAAGTGCAGGACGCGCTGGCTGCCGGCGTGCCGTTCCCCAGCCGCCTGGGCACGCCCGAGGACTACGCCAAGCTGGCCAAGCACATCATCGAGAACGACATGCTCAACGGCGAAGTGATCCGCCTGGACGGCGCGATCCGTCTGGCGCCCCGCTGAGCAGGAACACCCCCGCCGCGCTGCGCGCGCGCCCCTCAAGGGGGCGATGCGAGCGGCCCGGCGGAGCCGGTTCCTCCGCATCCTGGGTGGGGCTGCTTGCGCCGACGGTGCGTCTTTCTGACCCTGGCCGCGTCTGACGGGTTCACCGGTATGCAGTCCGGGCCTGCTTGAGATCGATGCGGCCCTGCACCACCTTTTCCAGCGCGTCGTGGCGCAGGCTGCGCATGCCTTCGCGCACGGCCAGATCGAAGATGTCCGAAGGCCTTGCCCGGTTCTGGATGAGTTGCCGGACACTGCGGCTGTTCTGCAGGATTTCGTAGATGCCCATGCGGCCCTTGTAGCCCTTGCCGCCACAATGCTCGCAACCGACCGCGTGGCGCACCCGGATCGCGGCCGGTGTGGCCACACCGGCCGCCTCCAGCAGCCGCGCCTGCGCCTCCGGCAGGCTCATGTCGCTGCCCTCTCGATACTCCTCCAGCAGGGCACCCCAGGCCACCTCGTCAAGCGCACGCTCATGGGCACAACGCGTGCACAAGGCCCGGACCAGCCGCTGCGCCACCAGTCCCAGCAGCGAGTCCGCGAAATTCATCGGATCCATGCCCAGATCCAGCAAACGCACCACGCTCTCGCTGGCGTTGTTGGTGTGCAGCGTGGACAGCACCAGGTGACCGGTGAGCGAGGCCTCGATGGCGATCTTGGCGGTCTCTGCGTCGCGGATCTCGCCGATCATGATGATGTCCGGGTCGGCCCGCAGGAAGCTGCGCATCGCACTGGCAAAGGTCAGTCCGACCTTGGGGTTGACCTGCACCTGGCGCAGCCCGGCCTGCGTGATTTCGATCGGATCCTCGGCGGTCCAGATCTTCTTGTCGGCCGTGTTCACCTCGGCCAGCATGGAGTGCAGCGTGGTGGTCTTGCCCGAGCCTGTCGGTCCCACGGCCAGCACCATGCCGAAGCTGCGCTGCGAAAAACCGGCAATCGTTTCCAGGTCCCGCGGTTGCAGGCCCAGGCCTGACAAGGGAATCGGCTTGGCCGATTCGAGCAGGCGCAGCACCACATCTTCCAGCCCGTCGTGGGTCGGCATCACCGCCACCCGCAACTCCAGTGCCCGACCGCCATACTCCGAAAAATCGATTTTTCCGTCCTGCGGACGCCGCCGTTCGGCGATGTCCAGCCGCGCCATGATCTTGATGCGCGAGACCAGCGGTGCGCGCAGCTTGGCGGGCAGCCAGAGGTAGGGCTCCAGGTCACCGTCGCGGCGAAAACGGATCGCTGTCAGCGCCTCGCCAGGGTTGGTCTCGATGTGGATGTCCGAGGCATGCACCCGCTGCGCCTCACTGATCATCTCGTTGACCAGCCGCACCATGCCGGCCGACTCGCTGGCCGAGGCAAGCTGCTCGGCTTCTGCGGCCGAGCCAACCTCCACCATGGCCTGCATCACCAGATCCTCGACCACGGCGTGCTCCGCTGTCTGTCCGCTGCCATTGGCGGGCGTCAGCCGACGCCTGACGTCGTCGACGACGGCAGGTGCACTGCGCGCATGGCCGGCGCGCTCCACCCGGTCCTGCACCTCCAGGCGGCGCTCTATCGCCTCGCGGCTGGCCCAGACCATGGCCACCGAATGCCCCGTGAGCGAACACAACTGACGGTGCAGCGCATCGCTGGTCGGCGCGCAGGAGGCCACGTAGAACTGTTCGTTGGCCATGCCCAGGGGCACCACGTGCAGCGCGTGCGCCTGGCGCAGCGGCAACGTGGCAAATGCCTTGGGGTCGCCATCGAACCCCAGCACCTCGATCTCCATGTACCCGGCCACCCGCGCCAGCGCCCGCTGCAGCTCGTCTTCGGTCAGCAGCAGCCGCTGCACCAGTTCGCCCGAGCGGGACCGCAACAGGTCGGCATCCTCCTCCTGCAGCCGCTGCACGGTGTCCTCATCGAGCAGACGCAGTTGCAGCAAGGCGTCGCGCAGGCCGACAATCGGCATGCGCCGGTGCATCTCCTGCGCCGCCAGCAGTTGTGGCAGCGTGTGAACGACCGCCCGGGACGAAGCCAGGAAAGTCGCCGGACCGGATGTCTGGGCCGTGGTGGTCATCAAATCTCCTGCGGCAAATGGGGCTGAGGGACAGCCCTCGACGTCAACATTAACCGCACCAGTAACAATTTGTTTGATCCTGGGCAAGTGCAACCTGCCTTGGACCGTGGAGTCAGTGACCGATGTCTCAAGACCGACGCACCCGGCCCCGCCCGTTGTCCCCCCTGACGACGGCGGCGCAAGCCCTCGTCCTTGCGGCGGGCCTGGTCGCCTGCAGCGCCCCGGGCAACGGCGTCAACCGGCCGCCAGCGGCGGCAACACAGCCGGAAGGCGCCTCCGGCTGGGTCCCAAAACCCGGCTGGGCCTATCCGCACGCTGCCGTCGCGGCCGCCAATCCCCTGGCTGCCGACGCCGGTCTGCAGGTGCTGCAAGCGGGTGGCAGTGCCGTGGATGCCGCGATCGCGGTGCAGATGGTGCTGGGCCTGGTCGAGCCCCAGTCCAGCGGCATCGGCGGCGGCGCGTTCCTGCTCCATTTCGACGGCCAGCGCGTGCAGGCCTTCGATGGCCGCGAGACAGCACCGGCGGCGGCGAGCGAGCGCCTGTTCCTGCGCGACGATGGTCAGCCGATGCCGTTCATGGAAGCCGTGGTCGGCGGACGCGCGGTCGGCGTGCCGGGCGCGGTGGCGATGCTCGCCATGGCGCACCAACAGCACGGCCGCCTGCCCTGGGCCCGGCTGTTCGAACCGGCAATCACGCTGGCCGAAGACGGTTTTGCGGTCAGCCCCCGGTTGCATGCCCTGCTCGCCGAAGAGTCGGCCCTGCGGACCGACCCGGTCGCTGCCGCCTACTTCTATCGCCCCGACGGCACTCCCCTGCCTGTCGGTCACCGTTTGCGCAATCCCGCGCTGGCCGCCGCCCTGCGCGCCATCTCGCTGCAGGGACCACTGGCGCTGCAACAAGGCCCCCTGGCACAGGCCATCGTCGACAAGGTCCGGCAGCATCCCGCCAACCCGGGCCTGCTGACGCAGCAAGACCTCGCGAACTACCGGCCCGTCGCGCGAGAGGCGCTGTGCACCCCCTACGCGGCGGCCGGCATGGCACTGCGCCTGTGTGGTTTTCCACCCCCCAGTTCGGGCGCAATCGCGATCGGCCAGATCCTCGGCCTGCTGGCGCGCACGCCGCAAGGAGGACGTGCGCTCACCGGCACACCGGACGCGGACTGGCTGCATGCCTACGCCGAAGCGTCGCGGCTGGCGTTTGCCGATCGGGCGATGTACCTGGCCGACCCTGACAAGGTCGCGGCACCGGCGGGCCGATGGGACAGCCTGCTCGATCCGGCCTATCTCGACCAGAGGGCGCGTCTGATCGGCGCGCAGCGCATGCCACAGGCGCCGGCAGGCCAGCCAGGGGCGTCGGCCATCGCGTGGGCACCCATGCCCGAACAGACCGAGTACGGCACCAGCCACATCAGCATCGTCGACCGCTACGGCAACGCGCTGGCGATGACCACCACCATCGAAGCGGCGTTCGGTGCCCGGCTGATGGTCGGCAACCCCGCCTTGCCCGGCGGCTTCCTGCTCAACAACCAGCTCACGGATTTCAGCTTCGCGCCCCGCGACGGCAAGGGAACGCCGATCGCCAACCGGGTCGAACCGGGCAAGCGGCCCCGCTCGTCCATGTCGCCCACCCTGGTGTTCGACGGCGGGAGTGGCCGGCTGCTGATGAGCACGGGCAGCCCGGGCGGCGCGCTGATCATTCACTTCACCGCCAAGACGCTGCTGGGCACGCTGCAGGGCGGCCTGAGCCCGCAGGCAGCGATCGATCTGCCGAACTTCGGCACGCTGGGCGGACCGGTGATGCTGGAGGCCGGGCGCTTTCCCGCCGGGACGGTGCAGGCCCTGCAGGCCAAGGGCCACACCGTGAGCGAAGCGCCGATGCCCAGCGGGCTGCAGGCGATCCAGCGCGGCGAGAAAGACGGTCGAGCGGTGTGGCTCGGCGGCGCCGACCCGCGGCGCGAGGGCGTGGTGGCCGGGGACTGAAGCCCCCGTGCTTCGACGCTTCGCAGCTCAGACGTCGATGGCCGACGCGGATCCGGCCCGCTTGCGCAGTTCGAACTTCTGGATCTTGCCGGTGCTGGTCTTGGGCAGTTCGCCGAACACCACGTAGCGCGGCACCTTGAAACCAGCCAGGTGCTGCTTGCAGTGTTTGACGATGTCCTCGGGCGTCGTGTGCACGCCGAACTTGAGTTCGACGAAGGCACAGGGCGTCTCGCCCCACTTCGGGTCGGGCCGCGCCACCACGGCGGCGGCCAGCACGTCGGGATGTCGGTACAGCACGTCCTCGACCTCGATGGACGAGATGTTCTCGCCGCCCGAGATGATGATGTCCTTGCTGCGGTCCTTGATCTTGAAATAGCCGTCGGCGTACTGCACCGCCAGGTCGCCGCTGTGGAACCAGCCGCCGGCAAACGCCTCCTGGGTCGCCTTCGGGTTCTTCAGGTAGCCCTTCATGGCGATGTTGCCCTTGAACATGATCTCGCCCATGGTCTCGCCGTCCAGCGGAACCGGCTGCATCGTCTCGGGGTTGAGCACGCGCACGTCGCGCTCCAGGTGGTAGCGCACGCCCTGGCGTGCGTTCAGCCGCGCGCGCTCACCGATGTCCAGGTCGTTCCATGCCTCGTGTTTGGCGCAGACCGTGGCCGGCCCGTAGACCTCGGTCAGGCCGTAGACGTGAGTCAGGTCGAAGCCCATCTGCTCCATGCCCTCGATCATCGAGGCCGGCGGCGCCGCGCCCGCGACCATGGCCTTCACGCCCGCCGGAATCCCTTCCTTCATCGCCGCCGGCGCGTTCACCAGCAGCCCCTGCACGATGGGGGCGCCGCAGTAATGGGTCACCCCGTGCGCGCGCATCAGGTCGAAGATCGTCTGCGCCTCCACCCGGCGCAGGCAGACGTTGACCCCCGCGCGCGCTGCCACGGTCCACGGGAAACACCAGCCGTTGCAGTGAAACATCGGCAGGGTCCAGAGGTAGACCGCGTGCTTGGGCATGTCCCATTCGAGGATGTTGCTGATGGCGTTCATGGCCGCACCGCGGTGGTGGTAGACCACGCCCTTGGGGTTGCCGGTGGTGCCGCTGGTGTAGTTCAGCGCGATGGCGTCCCACTCGTCGCCCGGCAATTGCCAGGCAAAGGCCGGATCGCCGCCGGCGATGAAGGCCTCGTAGGTGGTGCTGCCGATGGGCTGGCTTTCACCGGTGAACAGCGCGTCCTGCACATCGATCACGAGCAGCGGGGTGGTTGCCTGGCGCAGCTTGAGCGCCTTGGCCATGGTGCCGGCGAACTCGGGGTCGACGATCACCGCCTTGGCCTCGCCGTGGTCGAGCATGAAGGCAATGGCTTCGGGGTCGAGCCGGGTGTTGAGCGCGTTGAGCACGGCGCCAGCCATCGGCACGCCGAAGTGCGCCTCGACCATCGGCGGGGTGTTGGGGAGCATCACCGCCACGGTGTCGTTCTTGCCGATACCGGCCTTGCGCAGCGCGCTGGCCAGCTGGCGGGTGCGGGCGTAGGTCTGGGCCCAGGTCTGGCGCAGGCTGCCGTGCACGATAGCCAGCCGCTCCGGATAGACCTCAGCCGTGCGTTCGATGAACGACAGTGGCGAGATCGGCGCGAAATTGGCTTCGTTGCGGGGCAGGTCCTGGTCGTAGATGCTGGTCATCCGGGGCTCCATGGTTTCTGTGGTTGCTCGGCGAGAATAAGCGTGTGGCCATACCGCAATCTTTCATCCAGGAACTGCTCAACCGCGTCGACGTGGTCGACGTGGTGGGCCGGTACGTCCAGTTGAAAAAAGGCGGCGCCAACTTCATGGGGCTGTGCCCGTTCCACGGCGAAAAATCACCGTCGTTCAGCGTCAGCCCGACCAAGCAGTTCTACCACTGCTTCGGCTGCGGTGCCAACGGCAACGCCATCGGTTTCCTGATGGAGCACGCCGGCATGAACTTCGTCGAGGCGGTCAAGGACCTCGCGCAGCAGGTGGGCCTGCAGGTGCCCGAAGACGACGTCTCGCCGCAGGATCGCGAGCGCGCCGCCCAGCAGCGCCAGAAGCAGGCCACGCTCACCGATGTCCTGGAAAAAGCCGCCAAGGCCTACCAGAAGGATCTCAAGGATTCGCCGCGCGCGGTGGACTACCTCAAGCGCCGCGGCCTGACCGGACAGATCGCCAAGGCCTTCGGCCTGGGCTACGCACCCGAGGGCTGGCGGCACCTGGCAGGGGTCTTCCCCGACTACGGCGAACCTATGCTGGTCGAGTCCGGCCTGGTCATCGAACACGAGGACGAGAAGGGCCAGGACGGCGAGGCCAAGCGCTACGACCGTTTCCGCGACCGGATCATGTTCCCAATCCGCAACGTCAAGGGCGAATGCATCGGTTTCGGCGGCCGCGTGCTCGACAAGGGCGAGCCCAAGTACCTGAACTCGCCCGAAACGCCGGTGTTCAGCAAGGGCCGCGAGCTGTACGGCCTGTTCGAGGCCCGCACCGCCATCCGTCAGCACGGCTACGCCTTGGTGACCGAGGGCTACATGGACGTGGTCGCGCTGGCACAACTGGGTTTTGCCAACGCGGTGGCGACGCTGGGCACGGCCTGCACGCCCGACCACGTGCACAAGCTGTTCCGCTTCACCGACGCCGTGGTGTTCAGCTTCGACGGCGACGGCGCCGGCCGCCGTGCAGCGCGCAAGGCACTGGACGCGGCCCTGCCGCTGGCGACCGACACGCGCAGCGTCAAGTTCCTGTTCCTGCCGACCGAACACGACCCGGACAGCTACATCCGTGAACACGGCGCCGAGGCGTTCGCCGACTTCGTGAAACAGGCGGTGCCGCTGTCGCGTTTCCTGATCGACGCCGCCAGCGCCGATTGCGACCTGGCCACGGCCGAGGGCCGCGCCCGCCTCTCCAGCCAGGCCCGCCCGCTGTGGAGCGCCCTGCCCGAAGGCGCGCTCAAGCGACAACTGCTGGCCGAACTTGCGCAGCAGATCGGCATCGGTACGGCCGACCTGCAACAGCTCTGGCAGCGTGACGATCGGGGCCTGCGGCGACCGCGCGAAGACCACCACGCATCCGCTGACCAGGGGCGGCCGGCGCCGGCCGAGCACCCGGGAGGAACGTTCGCCGCATCGACACAGGCACCAGCCGCATCCGGTGGCTGGAACCCTTCGGCCGCAGCCACCGGCCGCTGGTCCGGGGGCGGGCGCGGCGGCTGGCGCAAGGGGCCACCACCGCCACCGCGCATGCTCGGCCGCCAGACCGCCAGCCAGACCCGCACCGACCGCGCCGTGGGTCTGCTGCTGGCCAATGCGTCCGCCTGGGACAGCCTGTCGGCCGACGATCACACCATGCTGGCCCACCTCCCGGAACCTCACGGCCCGGTGTTCGCCTGGCTGGAAGCCCAGTTGCATGAACACGGCCCGCAGCCCTGGGCCGCACTGAGAGAGGCTCTGCGTGGTCAGCCCTTCGAAGCCTATGCCTGCGCCGAAGTCGAACAGGCCACCATCGCCGCCGACTCGGCGGCAGAGCGGGAAGAACTGGGGGGCGTCATGAACCTGCTGCGCCGGGATGATCTGCAGGCCCGTTCAGACGCCTTGGCGGCGCGCGTGCAGGCGGGCGACCGGGGCGCCTATGAAGAGTTCAAGCGGGTGACCGAGCGCCTGCGCGCCTTGCAGACCGGTCACCCGGTATAATCCAAGGCTTTGCACCGCAAGCGCGACAGCAGCACCTCCGGCCCGGCCAAGCCCCAGAACAGGGGTCACGGACATCAGATTCCCGGCCACCCCGACGTCCCCTGAACCCCAAGGGACCCGGCGGAACCCCGCAAGGGCTGCACACCAAATGTTCGCCCAGACAGCTTGCGGGCCCGCGTTTCTCCGGCGAAGCGCGGGCTGTGTGCATGTGTATCGCCCGACAAAAACCACCGGAGTCGCGTCCCGAGGACGGAATTCTGGCGATTTTTGTGTGTCTCAGCCGGTTCCTTTCCTGTGTTTTTTTGAGGTCCTCATGCCCGCGAAGAAAGCCAGTACGCCTGCCACCAGCACCAAAGCCGCCAAGAAACCCGCCGCCAAGGCCGCCACTGCGGAGCCGAAAAAGAAAGCCACTGCTCCCGTGACCGAAAAAGCCCCTGCCAAGAGCGCCGCCAAGGCGGCCAAACCCGCCGCGAAGGCCACCAAGACCGGCAAGACCAAGGCCGAAGAACTGGACGTCGTCGACGCTGAAGAGCCCGCCAAGAAGAAGGCCGGCCGCCCGGCCAAGGCCGCCGCTGCCGACAAGCCCGCCGCCAAGCGCGGTCGCAAGCCCAAGGCCGGCGCCAAGGAGGAAAGCGATCTGGACGATGCCGACCTGAGCGACATCGAAGAGGACCTGACCGAAGAAGTGGTCGAGGAAGTCGTCGATGAGGCGCAGCCGGCCGAGAAGGTCAAGCCGCTGCGCATGAAGATCAGCAAGGCCAAGGAGCGCGCGCTGATGAAGGAATTCGGTCTGGACGAAACGGTCCTGTCCGAAGAAGAGGCGAAGATGCGCCGCGAGCGCCTCAAGACCCTGATCAAGCTGGGCAAGACGCGCGGCTATCTGACCCACGGCGAAATCAACGACCACCTGCCCGACAAGCTGGTCGAAGCGGAGACGCTGGAAGTCGTGGTCTCGCTGCTCAACGACATGGGCGTGGCGGTTTACGAACAGACACCGGACGCCGAAACCCTGCTGCTCTCCAGCTCCGGCCCGACCGCCGCGACCGAAGAAGAAGCGGAAGAAGAAGCCGAAGCCGCACTGTCGACCGTGGACTCCGAGTTCGGCCGTACCACCGACCCGGTGCGCATGTACATGCGCGAGATGGGAACGGTCGAGCTGCTGACCCGCGAAGGCGAGATCGAGATCGCCAAGCGCATCGAGGGTGGCCTCAACGACATGATGGCCGCGATCAGCGAGAGTCCTGCGACCATCGCCGAGCTGCTGGCCATGGCCGAGGAAATCCGCGAAGGCAAGGTCGTGATCTCCACGGTGGTCGACGGGTTTGCCGACGCCGACGAGGCGGATGACTACGTGGCCGAAGAGGACTTCGACGACTACGACGAGGCCGACGACGACGACGGCAAGGGCGGCTCCAAGGCCCTGACGCGCAAGCTCGAAGAACTCAAGCGCGAGGCGCTGGAACGCTTTGACAAGATGCGTGAGCAGTTCGAGAAACTGCACAAGATCTACGACAAGGAAGGCTACGGCAGCCCCAGCTACCACAAAACCCAGAAGGCCATCACCGAGACGCTGATGACCATCCGCTTCACCGCCAAGGCGATCGAGAAGCTGTGCGGCACCTTGCGTGGTCAGGTGGACGAGGTGCGTAAGAAAGAGCGCGAGCTGCGCCGCATCATCGTGGACAAGTGCGGCATGCCGCAGGAGAAGTTCATCGCTGCCTTCCCCGAGAACCTGCTCAACCTCAAGTGGGTCGAGAAGGAAGCGTCGTCGGGCAAGGCCTGGAGTGTGGTGATGGAGCGCAACATCCCGCCGATCCAGGAGCTGCAGCAGGGTCTGATCACGATCCAGAACAGCGTGGTGGTGCCGCTGACCCACCTGAAGGACATCCACAAGCGGATGAACGAAGGCGAGGCGACGTCGCGCGATGCGAAGAAGGAAATGATCGAGGCCAACCTGCGTCTGGTGATCTCGATCGCGAAGAAGTACACCAACCGCGGCCTGCAGTTCCTGGACCTGATCCAGGAGGGCAACATCGGCCTGATGAAGGCGGTGGACAAGTTCGAATACCGCCGCGGCTACAAGTTCTCGACCTACGCGACCTGGTGGATCCGCCAGGCGATCACCCGCTCGATCGCCGACCAGGCGCGCACCATCCGCATCCCGGTGCACATGATCGAGACGATCAACAAGATGAACCGCATCAGCCGCCAGCACTTGCAGGAGCACGGCTTCGAGCCCGATGCGTCCATCCTGGCCGAGAAGATGGAGATGCCCGAGGACAAGATCCGCAAGATCATGAAGATTGCGAAGGAGCCGATCTCGATGGAAACCCCCATCGGCGACGACGACGATTCGCACCTGGGCGATTTCATCGAAGATCAGGCCAACACGGCGCCGATCGAGGCAGCCATGCAGGCCGGTCTGCGCGAGGTGGTCAAGGAGATTCTGGACAGCCTGACGCCGCGCGAAGCGAAGGTGCTGCGCATGCGTTTCGGCATCGAGATGTCGACCGACCACACGCTGGAAGAAGTGGGCAAGCAGTTCGACGTGACGCGCGAGCGCATCCGTCAGATCGAGTCGAAGGCGGTGCGCAAGCTCAAGCACCCGAGCCGTTCGGACAAGCTGCGCAGCTTTATCGATTCGCTGTAATTCCTTTCAGCGATTCGCTTGTCACAACGGGGGCCTTCGGGCTCCCGTTTTGTTTTTCACGCCACCTTGGCTGGCAAGCGCCTGAATCGCCGGGTATCCGACTCCGCTCATGTCCCCCGAACCGGCTGCGCCGGTTCTCCTCCTTTACTTCGCTGCGCGGACACCCGACGCTTCAGGCACCACGAGGCGTCGTCCAGCCAACGGTGGTGCGCTAAGGTATTCGCGGTTCGGCGTGTGCGGGTGCCCTGCAGAGCGAAGTCAAGGAGGAGGCGGCCGCAGGCCGCCGGGGGACATGAGCGGCGCAGGGCACCCGCGCACGCCGAACCACACCACACAAGCAGGCATGAAAAAAGGGGCCACAAAGGCCCCTCTTCGACTCGGCAACAGAGACAACAGGTCAGACCGTCTCCAGAGCCAGAACCCCGGTAGCGGTATTCGAGATAGGGATGTGGTAATTGCTGTGCACCTTGCGCACACCGGACCCGGCCGCCGTCAGCGCCGCCCGCATCGCCAGCCACATCAGCAACTCCACGCCCTGCGTGCCCGCCTTCTCCACCAGCTCCAGATCGGTGAACTGCGTCGCCCACTCGGGGTTGGTTTCCATGCTGTCCAGGAACTGCAGGTCGAACTGCTTGTTGATGAAGCCCGCGCGCTCGCCATCGAGCTGGTGCGACAGGCCGCCCGTGGCCATCACCGCCACGCGCTGGCTGCTGTCCCAGCTCTTGATGGCCTCGCCCACCGCCTTGCCCAGCTTGTAGACGCGCTTTGCCGTCGGCAGCGGGAACTGCACCGTGTTGATGTTGATCGGCACGATCTGCACCGGCGCGATCTCATGCTCCGGCCAGAACAACTTGAACGGCAGCGTGCAGGCGTGGTCCACCAGCATCTCCTGGCAGGTCACGATGTCGAACTCCTTGGCGATCAGCTCGCGGATCAGATGCCAGGACAGGTCCGGGCAACCCGGAATCGGCGGAAGCGTGGGAATGCCCCAGCCCTCGTCCGCGTTGCTGTAGGTCGCCGCAGCGCCCACGGCGAAGGTCGGCATCTTGTCGAGGAAGAAGTTCAGGCCGTGGTCGTTGTAGAACACCACGACCACGTCGGGTTTGACCTTGGCCAGCCACTGGTGGATCGGCGGGAAACCGTCGAAGAACGGCTTCCAGTACGGCTCGTTCTGCTTGCCCTTGTGAATGGCGCCGCCGATGGCGGGAATGTGGGATGTGGCCAGGCCACCGATGAGTTGTGCCATGGGGTGTCTCCTGGTTCAGCACTGGTCGTTCGCGGCCACCAGCTTGGCCTTGAACTCGTCCTTGGTCATGCCCGTCTGCTGGGCGCCGATGTCCTGCATGTCCAGGCCGAAGATGCCGGCGAACTTGGCCAGGTAGTAGGCGTTACCACCGGCCGCGATCAGGGCCAGCACCTGCTTGGAACGGATGGCCTCGGCCTGCTCCTGGTTCAGGCCGTATTGCGCCATGTAGGCCTCGGGGTCGGCCACGAAGGCGTCGCGGTTGGCCTTGTGGTTGAAGGAAAAGCACATCTTGTTCAGCGCGTAACCCTTCTGGGCCGCGTCGCCGTCGAAGGGCGTGGTGCCGGGGATGGTCTTGCTCACATCGGTCTCCTGCATGGGGTGGATTGACGTCGGTCAAGCCGGGAGTATTCCGGCGGCATTGCCAAAGATAAACAGATGAATGATCATCAAACACATGAATGATTTCGATTGGTCAGACCTCGACGCCCGCCTGCTCCAGTTGCTGGTCGCGGTGGTGGACGCCGGCAGCATCACCGGCGCCGCCCACGCCCTGGGCGTCACGCAGTCGGCGGTGAGCCACCAGCTCGACAAGCTGCGCGCGATCACCGGCGACCCGCTGTTCGTCAAGAGCGGCCGCGGCATCGTCGCCACCGCTCGCGCGGGCGAGTTGGCCGTGCAGGCGCGCGAGCTGCTGCGGCAGTTGCAGGGCTTCGCCCACACGGGAGCCTTCGACCCTGCGCGCTGGCAGACCACGGTGACCATCGCCGCCAACGATTTCCAGCGCGACGTGCTGCTGCCCCCGCTCATGGCGCGGCTGCGCGAGGCCGCGCCGGGGGTGGCGCTGCGGGTGATCCCCTCGGCGATCCCAAGCCTGGAGATGCTGCGCGACGGCGCCTGCGACCTCGCGATCAGCCCCCGGCCCCCCGACGGCAGCGACATCCTGCAGAAGCGCCTGTTCGAGGACGAGTACCGGGTGTTCTACGACCCGGCCGCGCGCGAAGCCCCGGCCTCGCTCAAGGACTACCTCGCGGCCGACCACATCACCGTGGTCTACGAACCCCGGCGCGCGCTCGACCTGGACCGCACCCTGGCCGAGCGCGGCGTGCGGCGGCGGTTTGCGGTAATGGTGCCGGGCTTTGCCGGCATGCCCGGCTTCCTGCGCGGCAGCCGCTTGCTGGCGGCGGCGCCCGGCTTGCTGGGCCGCGGGCTGCTGGCCGGCTTCGCGAGCGTGCCCATGCCCCTGCCCTGTCCGAAACTGCCGATGTACCTGATCTGGCACCGCCGCCACCAGGACGACGGTCCGCACCGCTGGTTGCGCGGGCAACTGGAGGCCCTGGTGCCCGCGGTGCTGGCGGACCAGCCGCCCGCCTGAACCGGCGCCGCCTCAGCGCACCAGCGCCGCGAGCGCCGCCACCCCGACCGGCGGCTGGGGCAGCCACGGCAACACACAGGTGCGCGTCGCCAGTCCGTCGGCGATCCGCGCCATCTGGCGCCGCTCCCCCGCCAGCCGCGCCTGCAGCAGCGGGTCCGTCGTGCCGGTCGCCGCGATGCTCTTGTTGAGCACCCAGGCCCAGGGTTCGATCCTGGCGCGGCGCAGGTCATCCTGCAGCGCGGCGGCCTGGCTCACCGGCGTCACCTCGGGCAGGGTCACGATCACCACCTTGGTGGTGTCCGGGTCTTGCAGGCGCATCAGCGGCGTGACGATGTGCTTCGCATTCGCCATGCCCTCGTACTGCCGCGTCATCTGGCGGTGGTAGGCGCCGGTCGCGTCCATCAGCAGCAGGCTGTGGCCGGTGGGTGCGGTGTCGAGCACGACGAAGGACGAGCGCGCCTCGTTGACCACCCGGCTGAAGGCGTGGAACACCGCCACCTCTTCCGTGCAGGGCGACTGCAGATCTTCGAGCAGCAGGGCCCGGCCCTGTTCGTCCAGCGCCTTGCCCCGCGTGGCCATGATCTTGTCGATGTAGGCCTGGGTTACGGCCTTGGGGTCGATGCGCCCGACCTTCAGGCCGTCGAGTTGTCCGTTCAACGCCTCGGCCACATGGGCCGCCGGGTCGGTGGTGGTGAGGTGCACGCTGTGGCCGCGCTGCACCAGGCCCACGGCCAGCGCCGCAGCCACCGTGGTCTTGCCCACGCCGCCCTTGCCCATCACCATGATCAGCCCGTGGCCGGCCGCGGCGAGTTCGTCGGTGAGCGCGGCCAGCGAGCCGGCGGGCAACGCGCAGTCCTCCGGGACGACCGGCGCCACGGGGGCGGTGCCGCGCCCCAGCAAGGCCCGCAGCGCCGGCAACCCCACCGTGTCGAAGGCCCGCAGCGGCACCTCGTCGCGCGGCAGATCCGCCAGGGCGTCGGGCAAAGCGGCCAGCGCATCGCGGCCCAGGGCCTCGATGGACACCGCCACGCGGTCGCCCGGGTCGCTGGCGCGGAACACGCCATTGACCGCCAGCCGCTGGTTGGCCAGCCCGAGTTGCCGCAGCTCCACGGCCGTGCGCGCCGCCTCCTGCAGCGGCCGCGGGTCGGGTCGCGTGACCAGCACCACCGTGGTGAGCGCCGGGTCGCTGAGCGCGCGCAGCGCGGCGTTGAAACGCGCCTCCTGCATCTTCAGCCCCGAGTGCGGACCCAGGCAGGAGGCGCCGCGGTCGTTGCCGGCGAGGAAGCCGCTCCAGGCCTTGGGTAGGCTCAGCAGGCGCAGGGTGTGGCCGGTCGGTGCGGTGTCGAACACGACGTGGTCGACGTGGCCGGGCATGCCCTCGCCCGCCAGCAGCGCGGCGAACTCGTCGAAGGCGGCGATCTCGGTGGTGCAGGCGCCCGAGAGCTGCTCGCGCACCGTGGCGCGCTCCTCGTCGCTGGCACCGGCCTCCAGTTGCGACAACACGCGTTGCCGGTAGGCCTCGGCCGCGGTGTCGGGATCGATGTTGAGCATCTGCAGCCCCGGCACACCCGGCACCGCCACGGGCCGGTTGGACAAGGGCACGCCCAGCATCTCGTCGAGGTTGGAGGCCGCGTCGGTGCTGACCAGCAGCACCTGACGCCCTGCGTCGGCCAGGGCGATCGCAGTGGCGGTGGACAGCGAGGTCTTGCCGACGCCGCCCTTGCCGGTGAAGAACAGGAAGCGGGTCGGGGCGGTGGCGAAACCGGGCAGCGGCGTGGGTTCGTGGGTGCTCATGCCGCCAGCATGGCACGCACCGCACCGGGCGTCGATGACCGGCGTCAAACCGGCGGCAGCGTCACCGTGACCTGCAGCCCGGGCTGGGCGTTGCGCACCTCGAAGCTGCCGCCGTGGGCCTGCGCCACCAGACGGCACAGGTAGAGCCCGAGCCCGACGCCACCCGCGCTGCGCGTGCGCGCACTGTCCGGGCGGTAGAAGGCCTGCGCGAGTTGCGCCAACTGTTCGTCGGGCACGCCGGGGCCATGGTCCCGCACCTCGATGCGCGCCGCGCCGCCTTCGACCGACAGCCGCACAACTGGCGGCAAGTCGGCACCGCCACCGTGCCGCAGGGCGTTGTCCAGCAGGTTGCGGATCAGCAGGCGCACGCGCGCGGGGTCGACCGCCACGACCGGCAGACCGGCCGGCGCTTCCACCACGATCCGGCTCGCACCGGCATGCCGTGCCCCAAGGTCCTGCACCACCGCATGCGACAACGCCGCGAGGTCGGTGGGCTCGCGCATCAGCGCCGCGTGGTGGCCGGCCAGCCGTTCGCTCTCCAGCAGATCGGTGATCAGCGTCGCCATTTCCTGCAGGTCACGCAGCAGGGCATCGCGCTGCGGCTGCACGTCCTCGTCCTCGGGCAGCAGCTCGGCGTTGAGCCGCGCCCGGGTGAGCGGGCTGCGCAGTTCGTGGCTGATCGCCAGCAGCAGCGCGCGCTTGGCTTCGAGCATCTGGTGGATGTCGTGGCCCATGGTGTTGATCGTCAGCGCCAGCTCGCCCAGCTCATCCGGCCCGTGCACGCAGCGCTCGGGGATCGGCTGGCTGAAGTCGCCAGCGCCGAAGCGGCGCGCGCCTTCACCAATCGCATCCAGCGGTTTGAGAAGATGCCGCACATACAGCCAGGCCATCAGCGTGATGAGCAGCAACGCCCCCAGGAGGTAGCCGATCATGCGCGGCCGGTGTTCGAAGGCATCGCCGTTGATGCCGAACTCGATGGTGTGGCCATCGGCGGTCTGGCGGTGCAGGATGCGCGGCCAGTCCCTGCCGTTGCCCCAGTCCTGTCCCACCGCTGGCGCTCCGTCGTTGCGCGCGCGGACCCAGTCGGGCGGCCCCTGGTTGGGGTGCGAGGCCCAGTTGACCACCGGCCCGCTGATGCGCACGGTCAGCGGCAGGCGCTCTGTGATGGCCCGTGCGCGCTCGACCGAAGGTTCTCCGCCGCCCGTCACCTCCAGGGTCAGACGATCCACGTAGTCCATCAGGATCGGTCGCGCGGCGTCGCGCCAGCCCATGGTGAACGCCTTCTGCGCGCCGGTGAAGAACACGAAGCTCAGCGCCGCCGCCAGCACCAGGAACACCAGCACCATGCGCAGCTTGATCGAATGCGCGACGCGGCGCTTGGCGCGCCGCCAGGCCGACTTTCGCTCGGACCTCATTCGGACTCCCGCCGCAGCGCCAGCGAATAACCGGCGTTGCGCAGCGTCTTGATGCAGTCCAGCGGCTCCAGCTTCTTGCGCAGACGGCTGACCACGATGTCGACCGCGCGCGTGTAGAGATCCACCTCGTGGCCACGCAACTGGTTGAGGATGTCGTCGCGGCTGAAGACCCGGCCCGGCTCGCGCGCCAGCATCGCCAGCAGTTCGTACTCGGTGCCGGTCAGCTCGACCGCCTCACCCTGGCGCAATACGCTGCGCCGGGCGGTATCGATGGTCAGGCCCTCGAACTTCAGCGTCGGCGCGGCGCCGAGCGCGGTCGCATGCGCGTTGCCATTGGGTTTGAGCCGGCGCAGCACGGTCTGCAGCCGCGCCACCAGTTCGCGCGGCTCGAAGGGTTTGGGCAGGTAGTCGTCGGCGCCAATCTCCAGCCCCACGATGCGGTCCATCACCTCGCCACGCGCAGTCAGCATGACGATGGGAATGTCGCTGTCCTTGCGGATGGTGCGGCACAGCTCGAAGCCGTCCATCTCGGGCAGCATCACGTCGAGGATGGCGGCGTCGAAGCCACCGCTGCGCAGCTGGGCCAGCCCGGCGCTGGGCCGGGTGGCGTGGACCAGTTGCAGCTCGAAGCGCTGGAAGTAGGTGGCCAGCGGCGGTCCGAGGTTCTCGTCGTCGTCGATCAGCAGGATGCGGTTCATCGGTTCATTCTGACAGGGCGGTCATGGCCCCCACGCTCCGCCGCTGCGCGGGTCGCTGCCCCCCGAGGGGGCTGATCCGGCTTGGGGCGGCCCGGCGCCGGATCGGGCGAGCCCCCGCGCTCCGCCTCTGCGCGGGTCGCGAACGCGCCGTGGCGCACGATCAGGCGGCGCAGACGGTCCTTCTCGTTGCGTTCCAGGGCATCGAATCGGTCTCCGACCGCCAGCAACTCGGGCAACAGGGGCACAGCCTCGACCGGCTGCTGCTGCGAGAAGCTCGCCCACAGGGCCAGCGCGTACTCGCGGTCGAACTGCGGTCCCCAGACCAGGGTCAGCAGCTCGGCGTGCGGGTCGTCCGCGCCGGCCAGCAGGACCGCCGTGTGCGGGCGGACCTGCCGGGCGATCGCGTGGATGGCGTCAGCCACGGCCCCACCACCCGTGGCCACGGCGCTCCAGCTTCTCGCGCACCTGCTTCTGCTGCTCGGGGTTGAGGCTGTCATAGAAGTCGCCGAAGGCCGTCACCACCTTGGGCCCCTGCCCTTGCAGCACGGAGGTCTTCTGCTCCAGCATCTGCTGGGCCTTGGCGCGGTCGAACTTGTCGCCGGCGATCAGCGCCGCCATGTCGGCGCGCGGGTTGGCGGACTCGCCACGCAGGGCCTTGCGCGAGGCGATCATTTCGTCGGCCAGCACGCCCAGCTTGGCCTTCTGCTCGGCGTTGAGGTCGAGCTTGCTGCTGATCTTCTCGACCGCCTTGCCGCGCATCTCGACGATCTTCTCGTCGCTCCAGCCGCGGGCATGGTCGCCGCGGGCGCCACAGGCGGTGAGGCCGCCGAGGGCGACGGTGGCGACCGCGAGGCCGATCAGGGAACGTTTGATCCAGGGTTTCATGAGGAAGCTCCTTTCAGGAAGCTGTTGAACATGACCGTCATGGTGCCGGGACGACCTGCGGCTCGGGTGTCGGCGGGGTCTCGCTTTTTTTCGATTTGTTTCAGGGCCGGGTCATTGTGTTGTCACCCGGCGTTCACGGCGGTGTCACCCGTGCCGGCGAAGCTCCCGGCGGTTCCAACACACCTCCGCCGCCATGCGCTCCCAACACCTCTCCCTCGCCGCCGCCATCGCACTGATGCTCGGCGCCTCTGCCGCCCAGGCACAGACCGCTTTCCCCGCCACCCTGTCCGGCCACGCCGTGATGCCCGCCAAGAGCTTCATCGCCGCACCCAAGGACGCGCCGGCCGATCTGCAGGTCAGCGGCAAGTTCACCACCGGCCGCCGCGTCGACGCCATCGGATCGGTCGATGGCCTGTCGGCTGGTCGTCCCACCGGCGTCTCGCTGCCATTCCGGGGCCAGCCGATCCAGGGGCACTCCGGCATCAAGCGCATGGCCGACGGCAGCTTCTGGCTGCTGACCGACAACGGCGCGGGCTCGAAGGCCAACTCGCCCGACTTCGCGCTGTTCCTCAACCGCTACGCGGTGGACTTCAGGAGCGGCCAGTTCAAGCGCCTGCAGACCGTGTTCCTGCACGACCCCGACAAGAAGGTGCCGTTCCGCATCGTCCACGAAGGCACGAAGCAGCGCTACCTGACCGGTTCCGATTTCGACACCGAAGGCTTCCAGATCGCTGGCGGACACTTCTGGATCGGCGACGAGTTTGGTCCGTACCTTATCAAGGCCGACATGAAGGGCCGGGTACGGGCCGTCCATGAAACGAAGGTGGATGGCAAGACCATCGTGTCGCCCGACCATCCTTCGCTCACCACCCCCGGCGCCCCGAACGGAGAGCTGAAGTTCCAGTCGCGCCGCTCCAAGGGCTACGAAGGCCTGGCCTCCTCGCCCGACGGCAGCAAGCTCTACGCGTTGCTCGAAGGCGCGCTCTGGGACGAGGCCGCCAAGGCGCCCGAGACGCTGGACGGCAAGCAGTTCCTGCGCGTGCTGGAGTTCGACGTCAAGACCGAACAATGGACCGGCCGGCACTGGAAGTACCTGCTCGAAGCCAACCACCACGCTATCGGCGACTTCAACATGATCAGCGCCACCGAAGGTCTGATCATCGAGCGCGACAACGGCGAAGGCACACCCGACAAGGCCTGCCCCGCCGGAGAAAAGCGCAAGGACTGCTTCCACGACCTGCCCCAGTTCAAGCGGGTCTACAAGGTCGAGCTGAGCGAGGCCAATGTGAACGGTCCGCTGCGCAAGATCGGCTACATCGACCTGCTGCACATCGCCGACCCCGACAAGCGTTCGCGCAAGCCTCTGGTGAACGGGGAACTGAGCTTTCCGTTCTTCACCATCGAGAACGTGGACATCGTCGACGCGACCCACATCGTGGTCGGCAACGACAACAACCTGCCGTTCTCCAGCAGCCGCGAGCCCAACCAGGCCGACGACAACGAGCTGATCCTGCTGGAGGTGGGGGAGTTTCTGAAGGCGCGTTGAGAGAGCTGAACGGATTGATGCAGATCGTCACTGATCCGCATCACTCCCTGACAGGTCGGTGGCGATCAGCTTGAACTGCTCCAGCGCCGCCTGCAGGTCTTCCACGATCTCCTGCGCAATCACCTCGGGCGCTGGCAGGTTGTCGCTGTCGGCCAGTGAATCGTCCTTTAGCCAGAAAATGTCCAGACTGGCCTTGTCGCGCGCCACGAGTTCGTCGTAGCCGTACACCCGCCAGCGGCCATCCGGGTTCTCGGCGGACCACGTCGGCTGTCGCAAATGGCGGCTGCCCACCTTGAACAGCTCGACAAACTCGTCCAGGTGCTCGCGCTTGAGCGGATTCGTCTTGAGCGTGAAGTGCTGGTTCGTCCGCAGGTCGTAGATCCAGAGCTGTTTCGTCCACGGCGTTTCGCTGGCCGGCTTTTTGTCGAAGAACAGAACATTGGCCTTGACGCCTTGCGCGTAGAACAGACCCGTGGGCAGACGCAGCAAAGTGTGCAGGTCGCATTCGTGCAGCAGCTTGCGGCGGATGGTCTCGCCTGCGCCACCTTCGAACAACACGTTGTCCGGCAGCACCACCGCCGCCCGGCCGTGGGTCGCCAGCAGCGTCTTGATGTGCTGCACAAAGTTGAGCTGCTTGTTGCTGGTGGTGGCCCAGAAATCATCGCGCTCGATGATGTCCTTCTCGGTGCTCGTGCGGCCATCTTCGCCAACGATCACCGTGCTGCTCTTCTTGCCAAACGGCGGGTTGGCCAGCACCACGTCGTAGCGCTCGCCGGGGTCGCTGCCCAATGCATCGCCCACCACCACCGGCACCGACTTCTCAGACCCGATGCCGTGCAGCATCAGGTTCATGGCGCACACCCGCGCCGTGGCCTGCACCAACTCGTAGCCGGTGAACGCCTTTTCCTTCAGGTGTTTGAGCTGGTCGCGTGTGAGGTTCTTGTGGTGCGCGGTGATGTGGTTGTGCGCCGTGAACAGAAAGCCGCCCGTGCCACAGGCCGGGTCGCATATCGTCTCGCCCGGCTGCGGCGCGATGCAGTCCACCATGGCCTGGATCAGCGCGCGCGGTGTGAAGTACTGACCCGCCCCACTCTTCGTGTCCTGCGCGTTGCGCTCCAGCAGACCCTCGTAAGCGTCACCCTTCACGTCCGCGCCCAGAATCGTCCAGGTCTCGGTGTCGATCAGGTCTGCCACCACACGGCGCAGCTTGGCCGGGTCCTGGAACTTGTTCTGTGCCTTCGCAAAGATCAGCCCCAGCGTGCCCCGCTCCATGCCCAGCCGCTCCAGCGTGTGGCGGTAGTGGTCGAACAGGCCGTCGCCATCGCGCTTGAGCAGTTCCTGCCAGCCATAGGCCGGCGGCACGATGCTGGGCTGGTTGTACGGCGGCTGGCTGCGCTCGTCGGCCATCTTCAGGAACAGCAGGTAGGTCAGCTGTTCCACATAGTCGCCGTAGCTCATGCCGTCGTCGCGCAGCACGTTGCAGTAGTTCCAGAGTTTCTGGACGAGGGTGTGGGTGTTCATTGTGTTTGGAGTTTGGCGATTTCGGTGAACCGCTGCAGGACCAGACCGGCTCGTGTGCTCTGCGCGACGATGCCCGGCAACGTGTTGGAAAAGTCGGTGTGATTCAACACCGCCTGAAACTGATCGGCGATAAAGCGACGCAACTCACCCGGCGCCGCGGCCAGTTCCGCCAGCAACTCCTCCCGTCCGTCCACCACGGTGATGATGTCTTCCAGGTCGTGGCTCAACAGAATGTCGCCATTTCCGCGGTCGTTGAAGGCTTCCAGCTTGGTGGCCACAAAGTAGGGGGCCGACAGATGCCTGAGCGTCAAACCCGTGGGCAGCGTGGCGACCTGTGCCGCCGCATAGCCAGGCCGGTACCACCGATTGGCAAAACCCAGCACCTTCTCATCCAGCGGCACCAGATCCAGCTGCATCCGGTTCCAGAACCAGCGAAACGGCGGCGTGTTGTCGGCCATGGTCTGCTTGAAGCCACGGGCCATCAACTGATCGGCCAGCGCGTGATAGGCGACCAAAGACGCCACCTCAACGATGGCATCGACATCTTCGGTGGCGCGCGCGTCAGCCACCAACGGCTGCGAAATCAGCAAGCCGGTGGCGCAGCCGCCGACAAACACCACCTGCTCACACAGCGGCCCCATGGCGTGGGCCATGCCAGAGAGCAATTCCAGGTTGGGGTCAGCCATGCATGGGCCTTTCTTCGGGCTTGGGGCCGTCCGGGTAGATCAGCAGCGGCAGCCGCTTGAGCGCCATTCCCCGCTCCCGGGCGCGGCCCACGCGCAGGGCATCAAACAGGGCAAGCATCTCGTACAACTTGGCGTCCTGCGTGGCCGCGAACGGCGCACTGGGGTGCAAAGGCGCCAACCCCTGCCCGCGTGCCGTGCCATTGGGGTGCGGCCACACCCAGTCTTCAGAGCCGGGCGCAAACACGCCCGCAAACGCTGGCGCGCTGTGGCTCGTGGGCACACCCACCGCCACCGGCAACCGATCTGCGGCAAAGGCGTACTTGGCCCCGTGCACCGCAAACTCCGCCAGGTTGCGGCTGTTCACCCGCGCCGGGTTGTCCGCCCCGCTGGCCTCACCGGCGGCAGCACGGCGCGGCTTGGTACGCACCCGGTAGATCGACGGCGACTCTTGAACGCCTGGAACACTGGCAGGCGGTGGCGCCAGCAACGCAGCGTCCACCAGCAAACCTGCCTGTATGCCGCGCTTGACCGCGGCATGCGCCTCCGACGCGCTCAGCCCCAATTCCTGCGCCAGCCGGGCATACGTCCAGCGCTGCTCACCCCAAGCGACCAGCTTGAGAGCAACGAGAAAGTCTTGGGGCTTGAGTTGCATTTGTTCAATATTCGCGATTTGCGAATACAGAATATAACAAGACCCATCCGAATCGGCAACGGGCTTGTTTCAACCCGTCAGGGATACAGCACCAGATCGCCCACCACCTGGATGACCTTGGCGTCTTCCAGCTGGCGCGACAGCGCATCCGCCTGCTCTGGGGTGGCACCCTGCCCGACGATGGACATCAGGTGCCGGAGCAGCTTAGACAGTTTGGTCGGCCGGTTCTTGCCCATCTTGGACAACGAAGCCTTGGCGCGCGCCAGCACTTTGTCTGCCGAGGCCGCCTTTGCCGGAACCTTCGGTGCGGCCGCTTTCGCCGCCGCCTTGGCTGCGGGCGCGCTGCTCACTGCCGCGGGTTTCTGTACAGCGGCCTTCTTGGGGGCAGATTTCTTTGCCACGGCCTTTTTCGCCGGCACCGCCTTGGCAGGAGCTGCTTTGGCGGCCACTTTCTTGGCTGTGGCGTTCTTCGTCGCAGCCTTCGTGGCAACGGTCTTCTTCGTTGCTGGCGCTACAGGCGCAGACGTTTTCGTAGCCACTTTCTTGGCAGGCGTCTTTTTCGCTGCTGCCTTTTTCGCAGGTGCAGGTGCTGGCGCCGCCGCAGGTTTCTCCGCCGGTCCCACCTTCTTGGCCGCAGCAACCTTCTTTGCTGCAGGCTTTTCCTTCACCTTGAAGCCGACCCGCAATGCCTCAATACCCAGGCTTTTTGCATGGTCCAACATCGAGTCGTAGCCTTGGTCGTTGGACACCACCAGCAGCCGGGGCTCGGCCCGCTTGGCCGCCAGGTAGCCCAGATAGAACGTCAGGTGAAAGTCCAAGGCGTTCTTGCCCTTGCCGGAATGCGGCACCAGCGTGACGCGCGCGTCGTCTCCCTTGACCTTGAGTGCCCGCTTGGCAAGCGTCGGGCCGTGGAACAGCCAAACGTCCTTCAGCTTGGGCGCCAGCTTGATCAGATCGTCCATGGTGGGCTGAACATTCTCGAAATCCACCAGCACATGCAACTCGCTCATCGCCAATCCTCCCTGTACCTGTATCTGCTAGCTGGTCGAACCAGCCTCCGCCTCTTGCAATTCCTTCAACGTTCGCCCCAGCGCGTCTTTCCACTTGGTGCGGCCGTTGGTACTTCTGCCCAGCACCATCGTGGCAGCCACGCTGGGTGACGAGAACACATAGTCCTGAGTGAACCGGTAGCTGGCACCATCCAGCACAACCACACCGCGCTCGACCAGGTCTTCGCGGTGCGCCAAGCGGGCGGGCTTGTTGCTCTCCAACGAAGGCACTACCTCGGTCACCGCCTGCGAACCCTTGCGCACCACAAAGCCCTGGGTGCTCTCGTAGCCCGTGGCCTCCACACCCTTGCCCCGGCAATACAGCAGCGTGGGCGCCGCCAGCGCCGGCTGTCCCGGTGTCGCCAGTGGTACGGCCACGGTTGGCGCCTGCTCAAACGCATGCACCCCCAGCACCGGCAACACGCCCAGCATGTGGGCCAGAAACACCTCCATGTCGGCCCGGTCGGCCTCGCTCAGGCTGGGTTCGGTGGGCTGGTTGGCGTTGTCCAGCGGCATGCGCTTGGCCGCACGGGCCAGCGCGATCAGCCGCGCCTCCAGAAACTGCACATGCGCCTTGTTCAGCTGCCCGGCCGTGGCCGTGGTGAAGCCGATGGCACGGGTCCAGAAATCCTTCTTAGCCTGGTGGTCCTGCAGGCGCGGCAGGATCGGGTCGCCCTCGCCCACGTAGAGCATCTCGCCCTCGCCGTCAGGCCGCGGCCCCAGCAGCAGGTAGACGCCGGTCTGCGCCAGCTCCGGCCGCACCTTCACCTGCGGCAGCAGCGCCCGCGGAAACACCAGCGCCTTGCCGATCCAGTTGGACTTCTCGACGATGCGCAGACCGTCGGGGTCGCCGTCGGCGACGAAGATGCGGAGGGAGAAAGGAGCAATCACCAGGAACCTTCTTCGGGTGGGGGCGGATCTTGCAGATGCAACGTCAACTGTTCTTCCCGACGTTGCCCACCCTGAGGCGTTCTCACTTCATGAACCCTCGTGACTGCGTAGCCTGCAATCTCAACGTCCCCAGCGTCATCCTCGCGCTGATATACCTCGAAATCACAAATCAGCGTTGTGCCATTTTGGAATTGAACCTTCTGACTTGCCACCTCGCCACGGAACGCCTGATCCAGCAACTCAAAACTAACAATCTTCTTTTCAAAAATCCCTCGCCACTTAATTGCTCCAGAACGAAGGACTGGTGACACAATTTCTAGAGAAATCCGGTCATACACCAGTGGTTCTAGATCGGACTTGGCAATCACGTAGGCAGAAAACCTTTCTCTTGGGACTCGCAGCTCCATAACACTTTTAGCATGAGAAGGAGCAAATCCAACAGCGTCAATTTTCGAGTCACCGAGAAGCGCTTCGTAATAATTGGACCTGCGCCGAGCAACTTTCTTTCTAGTCAATAGCACCTGGGCAATCTCATCGGGCGTGGGAGGTGGCTCAAGCTCCAATGCTTTGTTTTTGTTTTCGACACCCTTTACCTTCTCAGCCTCCAGCACGGCTGCCGCAGCCTCTTTTTCCTTTATCTCCAGCTTTATCTTTTGAAGATTAAGCTCGTTGAGTGCGGTCTGTTGCTTGGATTGTTTGATTTTGTCTATGTAGAAAGGGGCACCAAGCAAAGGACTCAGCAGTGCCATCACCGTCCCGATCTGATCCTTGTTTTGAAACACCAAATTCAAGTACTCAACGAGCCCACCTTCGCTATAAGCTTGAGTTCTTAAGTGAACGGGGAGCCCGAGCACCACCCCAACTTCCTTCAGCAACGCAAGCAACTCACCCTCGGCCCTATTTCGGACGACGGCATCCATTTGATGTTCACCACCATTCAAGTGGTAGTGAACTTTGAACTCTCCTGACTCACTGACGCTGGCGTTACCAGTATTGATAATTTTCGCCACATTCACCCCCTGCTGCGATAAGAAATCACCCCACTCAACGAGACAACCTGTCAGCGGGCAAATAAGCCTCACTGGTCTGAGAGGCATGTTGCCTTACACGAGAAACCAACTCTGGAAGCTCCCAAACACCCTGCAAAGCGAGAAATATATGAGCGGAATCCAATAATAACAACGGCGTCCTCGGCTTCGAGGCCTGAGATATAGCAACAGAACTATAGCCCGCCATCGATACAAACAGGCCCATGGTGTTGTCTGCCTTGTTGTTGACCTTGGCCAAGAATGAGTCAATATCACCAATACTTGTTTGATTGGTCGTGAATTTGAGCTCAACCAGATATGTTGTCCCTTCGATGGTGACCGACCCATCTATTTGACGCTCATCCGCTTTGTATGGCAGCCGATGATCAACATCGAAAAACTTCACGAAATCGTAGAACCACTTTTCAAAAGCGTAGCCACCGGCTTGGGTACCCGCTTGGGGATGCAGCTCAATCAATTTCGCCTGCAACCTTGCTAAGTCCTGCTGGCTCGCAACTTTCTCAGCACGCTGGCGAGCGGCCTCTTCACGGATCGCAAGTCGGGCAGCTTCAACTTCTGCTTTTGATCTTTCGCGCTCGATGTAAGTCTTCAGCGCGGCCACCGCAGCCCTCGCGGAAGCAAGTTTTTCCTTTTCGTCAGGCCATCCCATCAGATCAGGAAACGTGGATTGATCTGCCAGATGCACGGCAAGTTGCTTAATAACAATGTGACCCTTCTCTGCGCGCTCAAGGCCTGGAATGAGCCGATCCAACAGCTGTCGTTTGGACTCATCCTCCGCCCAACCATTTAAAAACGACTCTGAGACACCGTTGCGACGGAGAACATTGCGAAACGCCTTCCGACGCCAATACGACTTGAGAAGGGCATCTTGGACAAGCTCAACGAAATGAGAAGGTAACTTTTCAGGCATTTTTTTCTCCTGCGGAGAACGCCTTCTCTAAAGTCGCCTGCCGCAATGCCTCTGCACGCCGGAGATTTGCCTCCACCTCTGCTTCGACACTCCGTAAAACAGAAACGCGCCGATCGACTTCGGCAGCAATGCGCACCTGCTCTGCCAATGGCGGCAACGCGATGGAAGCGGACAGCCACTCTGGGAAGTAGATGGTCTTGTGAACCGACCCCTTACCGAAGCGAATGAGTGCCTCTCGGTCGGCAGAAAACACGATACGGAGCCAGTCTGAAGTCACGGCGGAGGTCGGCACCCAGTTCACGAAGTCCTGACTGGTCGCCATGGGCCTACCCATAACCACTACGTAGCCAACCGACGCTGTGCGGCTCACGCACACCGTCCCGGCGGGAAGCAGACGGGCCGCCGAGTTCGCAAGCCCATCCTCGTTGGTGTTCTGAAGCGTGCGAAGGATGACCTGTTCGTGATGGTCTCTGGCGTCGGCGATGCCGATCCACGGCACATCACCATCCCACCACTCTGGGTGATTCCGACTTGGCGTGTGGCCCGACTCCATCTTGGCAATCTCAACCAAGTTGACCCATTGCCATCCTTCCGGAACTGAAACGGCTGGTATGCCAACGGCGAGCGCACCATGGCCGTAGATCACATCGCCGGTACGGGAGTTGAACCGGTTGGGGCGAGGCGGTGTCGGCGTCTTTCCGATCCGCTCCGCTGCAGTCTCGTAGCCGCGCCCCTCGCGGCGGGCGAGGCTGGCTTCGGTTTCGACGAGGCGGCCTTCGACGGCGGCTTTGAGGACAGCGGCTTTGTAGCGTTTGAGGTTGGCCTTGACGCGCTGGAGGTTGGCGACGGCTTCGTCGAGGCGGGAGAACTGTTTGTCGATCTCCTCAACGATCCTGATCTGTTGGTCCGGCGGCGCGACGGGCACAGGGATCTTGTTCATCATCGATTGGCTCAGCTTGGGCTGCGCCGTACCAGTCACGTATGGCGACAGGTCGATGGAGTTGATGTAGTACGCAAGGTAGGCATTCGAGAAGCCGGGTTTGCAGCGCAGGACATGCGCATGGTTGTTGACCCAGATCTTCCCCTTCGCCTGGAAGGCAATCGGCTTCGAGCGAGTCAACAAGTTGGCGCCGTCTTCTCCAATCAAAACAAACTCGCCATCGTGCGTGTGTCCATCAATCGTGTCGATGACACCCGACGCACCGTAGTAGGGGAAGTCTCCGCGCCGCGTCTCCCGCTCCTTCTGAGAAACCGGGACTCGACGACCATCGAGGTTTTCCACGTACTGCCCAAGTGGAATCCATTGCCAACCTTTTGCGAGTGGACGGGACATCACCTCTGCGGCCAGACGATCACTCACGCCACCAACTCCCGGTTCAGCTCATCCATCACCTGCGGCAGTTGTTCGCCAAACAGCTGGTGCACGCGGCCCAGGCCGCCTTGCTGGCTGAAGGGGGCGTAGTCGAAATCTTCCAGTTCAATGCCCAGGTTGGCGGCGATGTGGTCGCGGATCATTTCCAGCCAGTGTTGTTGTTCGGGGGTGAAGGGTTCACCGTGCTGCGCCAGCCAGGCCTTGAAGTTGGCTTGGACCCGCTCGGGGTACGGCACCAGCTCGTTGTCTTGCTGCATGGCAAAGCGCACCAGGCTGACGATGTCGGTGAGCAGGCGCTTCTGGTTGCTCCCTTTCACCTTGCCTTTTTGCAGCGCGGCGTAGGCCTGCCACAGGGCGCCTTCGTCGATGAGGTGCGGCGGGGCGTGCAGCGCGTCGGCCAGGGCCTTGATGTCTTCAAACCGCAGGGGCGCGCGCACCGGGCGGTTGTAGAGGATTTGCAGCGCGGTGATTTCGTCTTTGTGCTGCTGGATGAAGGCTTCAAAGCTCTGCACCAGTTGCTGGGCGCGGTCGCTGCCTTTCGCAAAGCCGGCGTGCAGCAGCGCGTCTTGCGTGACGGTGTCGATGATCAGGTCGGCCTTCTGCTTGAGCTTCAAGATGAGCTCGCGCAGCGCGGGGTTGGCCAGGGGCTCGGTGGCGTGTTGCAAGGCGGCTTCGGCCTGCTGGGGCGGGGTGTCTTCGTCGCGCGCGGTTTCCAGCGCTTGCACCAGGCCACGGGCGATGTCGCGCAGGCTGCGGCCGCCGCTGGCCTCCATCACCCTGGCCTGGTCGGCCTCGCTCACATCACGGTCCAGCCGGGTCAGGCGCACGGCCACGCTGCTGATGACCTCGTCATCCACATTGCCCAGGGCCACGGCTTGCAGCAGCTTGTCCAGCGGCACGGCTTTCTGGCTGTCCATAGGGCGGCTGTCGGTCTTGTCGCGTTCGCACACGCCCACGCAGTCGACGATGACGAAGTGGTCCTTGCGCACGTGCTCGCCGGGGTTAACGCTGCGCAGGTCGTCGTCTCGGCACACGCGCACGCCGCGGCCTTTCATCTGTTCAAAGAAGCTGCGGCTTTTCACCGAGCGCATGAACATGACGATCTCCACCGGCTTGATGTCGGTGCCGGTGGCGATCATGTCCACGGTGACGGCCACGCGCGGGTAGTAGGCGGTGCGAAAGTCTTTGATGAGCTGTTCGGGGCTGGTGCCGGTCGTTCTGTAAGTGATCTTCTGGGCGAACTCGTTGCCGCGGCCGAATTCCTCGCGCAGGATTTCGACGATCTTTTCGGCGTGGTTGTCGTCCTTGGCAAAGACGAGCGTCTTGGGCAGTTCGCTGCGCTGGGGGAACAGGTCGGCCTGCCAGCGGTCGCGCAGCGTGCGGACGACGGTGCGGATCTGGTCGGGCGTTTGCACGGCGCGGTCCAGCTCTTCTGGGCGGTATTCAAAGTCGTCGTCGAGCTGCCAGGCGGTCTTGCGGCGGGTGGCCTTGTCTTGCGTTTCCAGCCAGTAGCCCTTGTCCACCCTGGCGCCCTGCTCGGTCACTTCGGTCTGGATGCGGTAGACGTCGTAGTTGACGTTGACGCCGTCGGCCACGGCCTGGGCGTGGCCGTACTCCATGACCAGGTTCTGGTTGAAGAAGCCGAAGGTCTGTTTGTTGGGCGTGGCGGTGAGGCCGATGAGGTAGGCGTCAAAGTACTCCAGCACCTGGCGCCACAGGTTGTAGATGCTGCGGTGGGCCTCGTCGGTGATGACGATGTCGAAGCTCTCGATGGGCAGGGCCGGGTTGTAGCCGATGGGTTCGGGGTCTTTGAACAGGGCTTCGGCGCCTTCGGTGCTTTCTTCGTCGGCCTCGTCGGGCAGGTCTTTGCCTTTGAGCATGCTGAACATGCGCTGGATGGTGCAGATGACCACGCGGGCGTTCTTGTCCAGCTGGCTGCCTTGCAGGTGCTGGACGATGAACTCTTCGCCGAACTTGTAGGCGTTGTGCGGGCTGGCCCAGGCGTCGAATTCTTTCTTGGTCTGGCGCGCGAGGTTGCCGCGGTCCACCAGAAACAGCACGCGCCGCGCGCCACCGAACTTGATGAGCCGGTAGATGGCGCTGATGGCGGTGAAGGTCTTGCCGCTGCCGGTGGCCATCTGGATCAGGGCGCGCGGCTTGTTGGCGGCCAGGCTGGCTTCCAGGTTCTGGATGGCGGTGATCTGCGCCGGCCAGAGCTTGAAGTGGGCGCCACCTTGGCCCCATTCGGTGACCAGCGGGGGGCGGTGTTGCAAACGGGCGAGGAAGGTGCCGCTGGGCAGGTAGCTCGCAGGCGGCTCGTCGGTGGGCAGGGTGCCGGGCGCCATGTGGTTGGGCGACGCAGGTGCGGCCGTTTGCAGCCACTGCACCAGCATATCTGGCCGAAAGAAGGCGAACAGGGGTCGGGCGCGGGGCAACGGGTCCAGCCCGTTGGTGAACCGGGTTTCCACCCCGGTGGACTCGAACACGAAGGGCAGCGGGCGTCGCCACGCGGGCAAGCTGGCTGGCAGGCCCTGAGCGTAGCGGGCGCTTTGCACTTCCACGCCGCTGAGGGTGGCGCCTTCTTTCTTGGCTTCGATGACGCCGCACGCCTTGCCGTTGACGTAAAGCAGGTAGTCGGCAAAGCCGTGGCCAGCGTCGAGCGGAAATTCGCGGATGGCGACACCCGTGGCCGCGCGGAGGTTGGCGTTGGCCACATCGCACACATGCCAGCCGGCTGCGGTGAGCAGCGCGTCTATGGTCTGGCGGGCGCGGGCCTCGGGGGTCATCGGGTGGGTGTCGTTGTTTCCTCTTGTTGCATTCTAGAGGTCACCCCCCCGCCCCTCAGCCAAAAGTCTCGGTGTCCACCTCGCTGTTGGCCTGCGCGTTGTAGCGGTCGCCGTGCACGGTGTGCTGGTTGATCAGCGCGTTCAGGCGGGCGATCACCTCGGACGACAGCGTCACATCCGCTGCGCCAAGGTCGTCAATCAAATGCTCGACGCTGCGTGTGCCGGGGATCGGCAGGATGTCGTCGCCCTGGTGCAGCAGCCAGGCGATCGCCAGTTGCGACGGCGTGCAGCCGACCTCGGCGGCAATGGCGTTGTAGGCCGGCAGCAGCGCCTGGTTCTTCGCGTGGTTCTCGGGCGTGAAGCGGGGCATGGACCGACGGATGTCCTTGGCGTCGAGCGCGGCCACATCCAGCGGACCGCAGAGAAAGCCGCGCGCCACCGGGCTGAAGGCGACGAAGCTCACACCCAGCTCGCGGCAGGCCCGCAGCACCGCGATCTCGGGGTTGCGGGTCCACAGCGAATACTCGGTCTGCAGCGCGGCGATGGGGTGCACCGCGTGCGCCTTGCGCAAGGTGGTGGCCGACACCTCCGACAAGCCGATGCTGCGGATCTTGCCTTCGCGCACCAGGTCGGCCAGCGCGCCCACGCTCTCTTCGACCGGCACCTGCTTGTCCCAGCGGTGCAGGTAGTAGAGGTCGATCACATCGGTCTGCAGGCGGCGCAGCGCTTCCTCGCAGGTCGCCTTGATCGTGGCGGGACGGCCATCGATCACGCGCACCTTCACCCCCTGCTCATTGGGCACGCCGGTCATGCCGCACTTGCTGGCCAGCGTGAACTTCGAGCGGTGTTTCGACAGGAACCTGCCGAGCAGCGTCTCGCTGGTGCCGAAGCCATACAGCGCGGCGGTGTCGAAGTGCGTGACGCCGTGGTCGAGCGCTGTCAGCAGCAGGCGCTCGGCCTCTGCCTCGGTGGCGGGTGCGCCGTAGGCGTGGCAGATGTTCATGCAGCCCAGGCCGATGGCGCTGACGTGGAAGGGTCCGAGTTGGCGTGATGGCATGGGAGGTTCCCCTTGGGTTGAAGCGGTCAGAACACCTGGAGGTCACGCACATAGATGACCTCGCAGGCGCCCGCGCCGGTGTCGTTGCGGGAGAGCGAGCTGCGCCAGCGCCAGCCGTCGCTGGCCTGTGCCTCGACCAGCCAGCCGTCGATGCGCACGGTCTGCCCGGGCCGCACGCCCTTGAGCCGGCGCTCGATGACATCGCTGGACGGGATCATGTGCATGTTGGCGCTGGACTGTTCGATCTCCTGGCGCGGGATCGGGAACTCGTCGACGCGCCAGAAGTAGAAGCGGCCGGACTGGGTGATGGTGATCTTGTCGAGCACGGCGCTGTCGGACATGCGTCCCCAGCCCAGCGCGAGGTCCACCGGTGAGAGCTGCGCTTCGCGGTCCGTGCGGTATGTCTCCGTCGCGAGCACGCGCGCCTCGATCCGGAAGTCCTGCAAGGGCTCAAGGGTGTAGCCCTTGAACGCAAACGCCCGCGCGTCTGAGTCGGTCTGGGACGGCACCTGCGATGCGACCACGCCCGGACCGGGTCGGACCGGGCGGTGCTGAAGGTGCTGCCAGAGACCGAAGCCGACGAGCGCAGCGAAGGCGATGGTTTTCCACTTCATGCGCACAGCATATCGCCGCGCATGCCGCGTCGCGCGTCAGGCCAGTTGCTGTTCCAGCTGGTGCAGCACCTGGTAGCAGGGCAGCACCTGGGCCACGCTGGCATTGGGCTCGCGGCCCTCGCGGATCGCAGCGAAGAACTCGCGGTCCTGCAGCTCGATGCCGTTCATGGACACATCGACCTTCGAGACGTCGATCTTTTCTTCCTTGCCGTTGAACAGGTCGTCGTAACGCGCGATGTAGGTCGCGGTGTCGCCGATGTAGCGGAAGAAGGTGCCCAGCGGGCCGTCGTTGTTGAAGCTCAGGCTGAGCGTGCAGATCGCGCCGTTGGCGGCCTGGAGCTGGATGCTCATGTCCATCGCGATGCCCAGGTTGGGATGGATCGGGCCCTGGATCGCGTTGGCCTTCACGATGGGGCTGCCGGCCTGGTAGGCGAACAGGTCCACCGTGTGGGCGGCGTGGTGCCACAGCAGGTGGTCGGTCCAGCTTCGCGGCTGACCCAGCGCATTCATGTTGGTGCGGCGGAAGAAGTAGGTCTGCACATCCATTTGCTGGATGTTGAATTCGCCGGCCGTGATCTTCTTGTGCACGAACTGGTGGCTGGGGTTGAAGCGGCGGGTGTGGCCGCACATGGCGACCTTGCCCGTGGCCTTCTGCAGCGCGACGACTTCTTCGCCTTCGGCCAGGATGTCGCACAGCGGGATCTCCACCTGCACGTGCTTGCCGGCTTCCAGGCAGGCCTTGGACTGCGCGGCGTGCATCTGTGTGGGCGTGCAGAGGATGACGGCGTCGACTTCCTTGATGGCCAGGCTGTCGGCCAGATCGGTGGTGACGTGTTTGATGCCGTACTTGTCGGCCACTTCCTGCGTCTTGGACAGGTCACGGCTGATCAGCGACACGACTTCGACATCGGGGATGTTCTTGATGCCGTCCAGGTGCTTGATGCCGAAGGCGCCGGCGCCGGCGAGAGCGACTTTGATGGTCATGTCAGGTGTTCTCCAGGATGAGGTGGCCCACCGCCGTGTTGGACGCGGGCACATGGTAGAAGCGGTGCTTCACGGTGGGCAGCGGGCCGGTGACCTTGCCGTCGTTGACGTCGGCCATCGCACCCCGCGCGATCAGCCACATCACCAGTTCAATGCCCTCACTGCCGGCCTCGCGCACGTAGTCGATGTGCGGCACGCTGGCGCAGGCCACCGGGTCATTGATCATCTGGTCCAGCCACTGGTTGTCCCACTCGCGGTTGATCAGGCCGGCGCGCGCGCCCTGCAGCTGGTGGCTCATGCCGCCCGTGCCCCAGATGTGCACGTTCAGGTTGTCGTCGTAGCTCTCGACCGCCTTGCGGATGGCCTGGCCCAGCGCGAAACAGCGCTTGCCCGAAGGCACCGGGTACTGCACCACGTTGACCGCGAACGGGATCACCGGGCACGGCCAGGCGTCCTTCTTCGGGTCGAGCTCGCCGCACATCAGCGACAGCGGCACGGTCAGGCCGTGGTCCACGTCCATCTTGTTGACGATGGTCAGGTCGAAGTCCTGCTGGATGACCGACTGCGCGATGTGCGAGGCCAGCTCGGGATGGCCGATGACTTGGGGCACGGGGCGCGGGCCCCAGCCCTCGTCGGCCGGCGTGAACTCGGCGGCCGTGCCGATGGCGAAGGTCGGAATCATCTCCAGGCTGAAGGCCGTGGCGTGGTCGTTGTAGACCAGGAAGATGACGTCGGGCTTGTTGTCCTTCATCCACTGCTTGGAGTACTCATACCCCTTGAACAGCGGCTTCCAGTAGTCCTCCTGGGTCTTGCCCAGGTCCATGGCCGCGCCGATGGCGGGCACGTGCGATGTGAAGACGGATGCGGTGATGCGTGCCATCGGTTCAGCCTTTCTTTCCTGCGGCGCCTTGGGGTTGGCGGTGCGCCTGCGCGTCGCCGTCCTCGCCGATGTAGCGGTTGCCTTCGGCGCTGCGGCCGCCCTTGATCATCATGTCGCGGTACTCCTGCTCGGTCATGCCGGTCATGGAGCCGGCCATCTGCTGGAAGCTCTTGCCGTCGGTGGCACCGATCTTGGCCAGGAAGTAGATGTTGCCGCCTGTGCGCATGCACCAGTTGAGATCGCGCGCCAGCACGGCCTGCTTCTGCTCTTCGGTCATCGCCCATTCGTCGAGATAGGCGCGCTCGTCGGCCTTGAAACGCTCGCGGTTGGCGGCCTTCATCAGGCTCATGCAGAACTGGTTGAGCCAGTAGCCTTTGCGGGACTGCTCGGCGTCAAAAATGATCGTGCCGGGCACGTCCTTGTACGGTTTGTCCAGGGCCATGTCAGACCTCCTCGGGCCAGTAGAGACGCATCGGGTTATCGACCAGAAGTTTCTTTTGAAGCTCTGCCGTCGGCGCGATCTGCGGGATGAAGTCCACCAGCAGGCCGTCGTCGGGCATGTGGTCCTTCAGGTTCGGGTGCGGCCAGTCGGTGCCCCAGAGCACGCGGTCGGGGAACTCCTCGACCACCTTGCGCGCGAACGGCACCACGTCCTGGTAGGCGGCCTGTTCACCGTTCAGGGCCTTCGGCCCGGTGACCGACAGGCGTTCGGGGCAGCTCACCTTGCTCCACACGTTGCTGTGCTCGCGCATGAACTTCAGGAACAGCGCGAACTCGGGCCCATCGATCGGCTTGCTCACATCGGGACGGCCCATGTGGTCCACCACCACGGTGGTCGGCAGCGCGGTGAAGAAGTCCCACAGCTCGGGCAGGTCCACCGCCTCGAAATAGATGACCACGTGCCAGCCGAGCTTGGCAATTCGGCCCGCGATCTCCATCAGCTCGTCCTTGGGCGTGAAGTCGACCAGGCGCTTGACGAAGTTGAAGCGCACGCCGCGCACGCCGGCGGCGTGCAGGGCCTTCAACTCGTCGTCGGTGACCGAGCGCTTGACCGTGGCCACGCCGCGCGCCTTGCCGCCGCTGGACAGGCAGGCATCGACCATGGCGCGGTTGTCGGCGCCGTGGCAGGTGGCCTGCACCACCACGTTGCGGGCGAAGCCCAGGTGGTCGCGCAGCGCGTACAGCTCGTGCTTGCTGGCGTCGCAGGGCGTGTACTTGCGCTCGGGTGCGTAGGGGAACTCCGCCCCCGGGCCAAACACGTGGCAGTGCGCGTCCACCGCCCCCGCGGGCAACTGGAAGCGGGGCTTGGACGGGCCGGTGTACCAGTCCATCCAGCCAGCGGTTTTGGTGAAGTCACCCGATGTGGGTTTGCTCATGGTGACGTCCTCAGTCGATGTATTTGAGACCGGCGGCGGCCAGCGGCTCGCGCATCTTGTACATGTCCAGCCCCAGCACGCCCGAGGCCAGCTTCTCGCGCTTCTCGCCTTCGAAGCTCTCGCGCTTGATCGCGGCGGCCAGCGTCGCGGCGGCCTTGGCGGCGGGCACGCAGACCACGCCGTCGTCGTCGGCAACGATCACATCACCCGGATGAACCAAGGCGCCGGCGCAGACGATGGGAATGTTCACCGAGCCCAGGGTCGCCTTGATGGTGCCCTTGGACGAGATGTAGCGGCTCCAGACCGGGAAGTTCATTTCCTTGAGCGTCTTCACATCGCGCACACCGGCTTCGATGATCAGCGCGCGGGCGCCGCGGGCCTGGAAGCTGGTGGCCAGCAGGTCGCCAAAGTAGCCGTCGCTGCACTCGGCGGTGACGGTGGCGATCACGATGTCACCGGGCTGGATCTGCTCGGCCGCCACGTGCATCATCCAGTTGTCGCCGGGTTGCAGCAGCACGGTGACGGCGGTGCCGCTGACCTGCACGCCGGTCTGGATCGGGCGCATGTAGGGCTTCAAAAGGCCGACGCGGCCCATGGCTTCGTGGACCGTGGCCGAGCCGAGTGCGGCCAGGCCGTCGGCGGCCGCGCGGTCGGCGCGGTTGATGTTGCGGTAGACAACGCCCAGTTCGTACATCTTGTTTTCTCCGTGAATAGCGGCCTGCGGTGCGCGCGCGTTTTGCTTCGTGTCCCCCGCCCGCTTCGCGGGCTCCTCCTTGACCTACGCAAAACGCACACCCACCACAGGCCTTGGTGCTGTTGAAAAACTACTTGCCCTGTGATTTCAGGCGGGCGTCCAGGCGCGGAAACACGCGGCGCGCGTTGCCTTCGTAGACCTGGTAGCGCTGCTCGTCGCTGAGGTTGCCGGTGGCCTGCACGTAGCGCTTGGTGTCGTCGTAGTAGTTGCCGGTCTCGGGATCGATCCCGCGCACCGCGCCGATCATTTCGGAGGCGAACAGGATGTTGCCCACCGGGATCACCTTGGTCAGCAGGTCAATGCCGGGCTGGTGGTAGACGCAGGTGTCGAAGAACACGTTGTTCAGCAGGTGGTCCTTGAGCAGGGGTTTCTTCATCTCCTGCGCCAGGCCACGGTAGCGGCCCCAGTGGTAGGGCGCGGCGCCGCCGCCGTGCGGGATGATGAACTTGAGCGTCGGGAAGTCCTTGAACAGGTCGCCCTGAATCAGCTGCATGATGGCCGTGGTGTCGGCGTTGATGTAGTGCGCGCCCGTGGTGTGGAAGCAGGCGTTGCAGCTGGTGCTGACGTGGATCATCGCGGGGATGTCGTACTCCACCATCTTCTCGTAGATGGGGTACCAGTGGCGGTCGGTCAGCGGCGGGCTGGTCCAGTGGCCGCCGGACGGATCGGGGTTGAGGTTCAGGCCCACGTTGCCGTACTGCTCCACGCACTTGACCAGCTCGGGGATGCAGGTCGCGGGGTCCACACCCGGCGACTGCGGCAGCATGGCGGCCGGTACGAAGTGGTCGGGGAACAGTTGCGAGACGCGGTAGCAGAGCTCGTTGCAGATCGCGGCCCAGGTGGACGAGACATTGAAGTCGCCGATGTGGTGCGCCATGAAGCTGGCGCGCGGGCTGAAGATGGTGATGTCCGAGCCGCGCTCCTTCATCAGCTTGAGCTGGTTGGTCTCGATGGACTCGCGCAGTTCGTCGTCGCTGATCTTCAGGTCGGCGACCTTAGGGCTGGCGGCCGGGTCCTTGATGCCGGCGATCTGCTGGTTGCGCCAGTTCTCCAGCGCCTTGGGGGCCGTGGTGTAGTGGCCGTGGCAATCGATGATCAGGGGCTTCTGCAGGCTCATGCGGTTCTCTCCTTGATGGGCTCCCGCCATTCTGAGCAGTCGCGCCGACGCCGACCAGACCCGGCACCGGCTACCAGATAGAGCGAAAATGCATAACCTGAACCGAGTCATACCGCATCAATCATGGATCTCAAGCAACTCGAATACTTCGTCCGGGTCGCCGAACTGGGCAGCTTCACCCGCGCCTCGCTGGCGCTGGACGTGGCCCAGCCCGCGCTCTCGCGCCAGGTGCGGCTGCTGGAGGTCGAACTGCGCCAGAACCTGCTGATGCGCAACGGCCGGGGCGCCACGCCCACCGAGGCAGGCAAACTGCTGCTCGAACACGGCCGCGGCATCCTGCACCAGGTCGAGCGTGCGCGCGAGGAACTGGGCCGGGTCCGTGGTGCCCTGGCGGGTCGCGTGGCAATCGGGCTGCCGCCGACCCTGGCGCGGGTGATGGCGGTGCCGCTGACCCGCGCCTTTCGCCAGCAGTTGCCCGAAGCCAGCCTCTCGATCACCGAAGGTCTGTCGACCACCATGCAGGAATGGCTGCACACCGGGCGGCTGGACATTGCCGTGCTCTACAACGCCACGCCCGCGCCCGACATCGAGCTCACCCCCCTGACGGAAGAGGAGCTGCTGCTGGTCCAGCCGCGCCCGCCAGGCTTGGCCGAAGACCCGCCGCCGTCGCCGATCGCCCTGGGCGAGGTGGCGGCGCTGCCACTGGTGATCCCGAGCCGGCCCAATGCGCTGCGCATGCACGTCGAGGCCGAGATGGCGGCCATCGGCCTGCGGCCGAACGTCGCTCTGGAGATCGACGGCGTGGCGGCGATTCTGGATCTGGTGGCCGACGGCGCTGGCGCCGCCCTGCTCTCGCGCTATGCGGTCGCGTCGTCGACCCGCCCCTCGGCCTACCGGATGAGGCAGGTTCAGCCACCGCTGCGCACGCGGGTGAGCCTGGCCACCAGCTCCCAGCGACCGGCCACGCTGACACAGCGCACCACGCTGACCCTCATGACCCAGGTCTGCAAGGATCTGGGGCTCTGAGCCCACCATGGACGCCCTGTTCACTCCCCAGTCGGTGGCCGTCGGGCTGCTGGCGCTGGCGCTCGTGTTCATCGTGGCGCTGTTCTTCAGCGACAGTCTGCGCCGTCGTCGCCGTCACCGAAGCGGTGTCGAGCTGTTCATGCACGCGCGCCGGCGGCGCTGGCCTTTCGTGATGTCGCTCGCCCTGCTGGCGCTGGTGCTGGCCTATCTGGCCGTGCGCGCCACCGACCCCGGCCCACCGGCCACCGGCGCCGTCGAACCGGCGGCCCCCGCCCCGGCGCCAGCGCCCCTCCCCGTGCCCGGGCCGGCGCCCGTTCTCCCGGCCGCCGCCGAACCGACAGCGACGCCGCAAGCGGACGCGACAGCGGCCGTGAACCACTGGCGCGACGCCTGGGTGGCTCGCGACGCCGACCGTTACCTGGCGGCCTATGCCGACGATTTCCGGCCCGCGGATGGACAAACGCTGGCTGCCTGGCGGAAGCAGCGCCGCGAGCGCCTGGACACCCCGCGCGAAATCAGCCTGAGCCTCGAACGGCTGACGGTCACGGTCGAGGGTGACCGCGCCAGCGCGCGTTTCATCCAGCACTACCGCTCCGGACCGGTCAACGCGCGCGAACCCAAACGGCTGTCCCTGCGCCGCACCGCCCAGGGCTGGCTCATCACCGAGGAAGTGATCGAAAAAGTCCGCGCACCGTGACGGCCCGGGCGCTCAGGCCAGCCAGCCGACCCCGTGGCGCAACAGCCAGAGCAGTGCGCTGAGCGTGAAGAAGGAGGCCATGGTGCCGACCAGCAAGGCGGCGGAGGCCAGCCCCTCGTGCCCGTGGCGTTGCGCAAGGATGGCGTAGATACCCATGGTCGGCATGGCGCCGGTCAGCAGCAGCGCCGTTCGCATCTGCACATCCCCGATCGGCACCAGCAGCCCCATCACCAGCAGCATGCACAGCGGGTGCAGGAGCAGCTTGCCGGCGTCGATCTGCGCCACCGCCGCGCGCATGCCCTGCAGTTGCAGGCCGACCAGGCTGCCGCCGATCACGAACAGCGACAGCGCGCTGGAGGCCTGCGCGAACAGCGTGACCGTGCGCGTGACGGGTGACGGCACGGGAATCCCCAGCGCCGACACCAGAAAGCCCGCGACGATCGCCAGGATCATCGGGTTGCGGGCCAGCCCCTTGAGGGTCTGCGCCAGCAGCCTGGGCCACTGTCCGGCCGCATGACGGTCCATGTCGGCCAGCGCCAGCAGGACCGGAATGATCAGCAGGTTCTCGACCACCATGTTCAGCGCCAGCACGACCCCGGCCACCGGCGCACCCAGCGTCAGCAGCAGCACCGGGTAGCCGACATAGCCGCTGTTGGGACAGGCCATGCCCATGGCCATGATGGCCGAACGGCTCATGCTTTCGCGCCGTGCCTTGCGAAACCACAGCATCGCCAGCCCCAGCATGAGCAAACTGCCCAGCGCGTAGGCCAGCAGGTAGCGCCCGTTGAACACCTCGGCCACGCTGCGCTGCGACAGGGCGTTGAACAGCAGGGCCGGCAGCGCGAGGTTGATCACGAACTTGCCGAACACGCGCATGTCGGCCCGCTCGAACAGGCCATGGCGCGTGGCCAGGAAGCCCAGCGCAATGCAGAGGTAGATCGGACCGGTGATGGACAGGATGTCGAGCATGGGCGTTCGGGCGCGTGGGGTCAGGCGCGGTCGTCGTTGGCCGCCAGCAAGCGGTCGGCGAAGTCCTTCCACGCCGGGTCCCGGCCCAGCCCGGCAAAGTGGCCAGCCCGGGCCTGCGCCGCCATCCAGTCGTGTTTCTGCGCGATGGCGGCGGCCATGAAGGGCTCGAAGCCGGCCTCCCGCACCGTGTTGGCGACCTCGCGCATCTCCTCTGCACGGCGTTTGCCGTGCTGCGCCACCCGGCTGAAGAAATAGGCCCCCTGCCGGGTCCAGTCGATGCCGGGGAAGGTCTCCTGCAGCGTCGCGACCATCGCGTCCTCGACGCCGTAGTGGCGGGCCGTGGTGTAGCTCTCGATCACCAGCGCCTCCAGCCCCTTGATCATCACGCTGCGGCACATCTTGGTGGCCGAGGCGACGCCCAGCCGCTCACTCGCCACGGTCGCGGCCAGACCCAGACCGGCCAGCACCGGCTGCAGGCGCGCGGCGTGCGGACCACCCAGCAGCATCGGAACACGGATGCCGTGCGGCGGCACGGACGTCATGACGCCGGCTTCCACGTAATGGGCGCCTGCGGCCTCGATCCGTTCGGCGGCCCGCTGTTTGGTGCCGGGCGAGGCGGAATTGAGGTCGAGGAAAACGCTGCCGGGACGCAGATGGGCCGCGGCCGTCTCGGCGACCGACAAGGTGTTGCTGGCCGTGACGGCGGAGATCACCAGCGTCGCCTGCGCGCACAGCGCGGCGGCGCTGTCGCAGGCTGCGACGCCCGCCGCAGCCGCATGCGACAGGGGTTCATCCCGCTGTGCAGGATCGGCGAACTTCAGGTCCCAGGCGCCGGTCCAGGCGACCTGCTGCTTGAGACCCGCCGTGAAGATGCGGCCCACTTCGCCGTAGCCGATCAGGCCGATGCGCACGTCACTCATGCCGCGACCTCCTACTGTTTGGGGATGCCCGCTTTGTCGATGACGGCGCCCCAGCGCCGGATGTCCGAGGCGAGCAGCAGCGCGGCCTCGTCGGGCGTGCTGGGGTCGGCGTCGATGTTCAGGTCGGCCAGTTTCTTCTTCACCTCGGGCTTGGCCAGCGCAGCCACGATGTCCTTGTGCAGGCGGTCGATCACGGGGCGCGGCGTCTTGCCCGGCACGGCCAGCGCGTTCCACGACGACTCCTGGAAACCCTTGACGCCCGCCTCCACCGCGGTCGGCACCTCGGGCAATGCGCTGGAGCGCTTCTTGCCCGTGACGGCCAGCGCACGGAACGCACCGGCCTTGATCTGGGCCAGGGTCGGTCCGAGGATTTCCACTCCCACGTCCACCTGCTTGCCGCGCAGCGCCCCGACCAGCTCCGGCGTCGCCTTGAAGGGCACGATCTGCGCGTCGATGTCGGCGCTCGACTTGAACAGCTCGGCCGCCAGGTTCTGTGTGCTGCCGATGTTGATGCTGCCGATGTTGAGCTTGTTGGGGTTGGCCTTGGCGAACGCAATCAGCTCGCCCAGGGTTCTGAATGGCGAGTCGGCCGGCACCAGCACCGCCAGATCGAAGGTGCCCAGGGTCGAGACCGGCGCCAGGTCCTTGAGCGTGTCGTAGGGCAGGCTCCTGAACAGGCTGGCGGTCACGGCCGTGCCGTTGGACATCAGGAACATCGTGTGGCCGTCGGCTTCGGCGCGCGCCACCGTCTCGGCTGCCACGACCCCACCAGCCCCGGGCCGGTTCTCGATCGTGACCGGCTGGCCCAGCGAGGTGCTCAGCTCGGCGCCGACGATGCGTGCCGTGAGGTCACCGGCGCCGCCGGCGGCAAACGGCACCACGATCCGCAGGGGTCTGGCGGGGAAGGACTGCGCTTGTGCCCACCCGCTCGGGCTGATCGCACACAGCGCCGTGGCCAGCATCAGCAGGTCACGCCGGGACGGGAAGAGCAGACGGGGCATGGAAGTCTCCTGGGGGATGAGGTCGACGGGGGCAAGGGCCCGAAGCGAACAGGCCCGCAGTCACGCGGGCCCGTGTGCTCACGCCAGGGCCCGCGCTGTCACAGTCGAAGCAGGAACAGCGTGATCGACGGGAAGGCGATCAGGATGCCGGTCCGCACGAAGTCGCTGGTCACGAAGGGCAGGATGGCGCGGTAGGTGTGCAGGATCGGTGTGTCCTTGGCCATCGAGTTGATCACGAACAGATTCATGCCCACCGGTGGTGTGATCAGCCCGACCTCGACCACGATCAGCACCAGGATGCCGAACCAGATCGCGAGCTCTTCGGGCGGCAGGCCGAAATCCAGCGCCATGATGATCGGGAAGAACACCGGGATCGTCAGCAGGATCATGGACAGCGAGTCCATGAAACAGCCCAGGATCACATAGAGCACGAGGATCGCCAGCAGCACCAGGATCGGACTCAACCCCCAGCCGGCCACGGTGGTCGCGGCCTCTTGCGGCAGTTGCGACAGCGCAAGGAAGGTGTTGTAGAGACCGGCGCCGAGAACGATCATGAAGATCATGCCGGTCGCCACGGCGGTCCCGAGCACCGAGTCCATCAAGGTCTTGCGGTTGAGCCCGCCGCCCAGCCAGGCGGCGATACCCGTGCCGGCGGCGCCGATGGCAGCACCTTCCGTGGGCGTGAACAGGCCGCTGTAAATACCGCCGACCACCACCAGGAAGATCACGACCACGGGCCAGGTGGCGATGGTCGCAGCGATCCGCTCCTTCATGGGCATGGGCGGCATGGTGCCCATCTCCTGCGGCTTGAGCCGCGCGTAGATGGCGATGGTGATCATGTAGCCGACCGCGGCCAGGATGCCGGGCACGAACGCCGCGAGGAACAGCTTGGCGATGTTCTGTTCGGTCAGGATGGCATAGATCACCAGCACAACCGACGGCGGAATCAGGATACCCAGCGTGCCGCCAGCCGCCAGACAGGCGGTGGAGATGCCGCCCGCGTAACCTGCGCGCTTGAGTTCGGGCAGCGCCACCTGCCCCATCGTCGCGGCGGTCGCCAGCGAAGAGCCGCAAATCGCTCCGAATCCCGCGCAGGCACCGATGGCCGCCATGGCCACGCCGCCCTTGCGGTGGCCGATCCAGGCCTCGGCCGCCTTGAACAGCGCGCGCGAAAGACCACCGAGCGCGGCGAACTGTCCCATCAGCAGGAACAGCGGGATCACCGAGAGGTTGTAGTTGGCAAAGGTCGTGTACGTGACCTGTTTGAGCTGGTTGAGGATGGGGGCTGCATTGCCGTAGACGATCCAGGATCCTCCCAGGCCGCACAGCAGCATGGACAGGCCGATCGGCACCCGGACGAAGATCAGCAACAGCAGGAAGGGGAAAGACCAGAGGGCCAGTTGAATCGAGCTCATGATGTGTCGTTCCTACGTATCAGTGACCGGCGTTGGCTTCCACCGTCCAGCCCGCAGGCTCGGACGCAAGACCCATGCGCGTCAGCGTCTTGGCGACATAGGCGATACAGCCAACGACTGCTCCGCCAAAGCACAGCGCGTAGGCCCACCAGACGGGCATCTGCAGGATGAAGGTTGTCTCCATGTATTCCTTCTTCTCCAGCATGCCTTCCCAGAGCTTCCAGGTCAGCACGATCCAGATCAGCAGCATCGCGATGTCGCTGAAGAGGTCCACCGCGGTCCGGAACCACTTGGGCATGTGCATGTACAGCAGATCCACCGTGGCGTGTCCACCGCGCAGATAGCACCAGGGAAGGAAGTAGAAGATGGCAATGCCGATGCCGGCCTCTGCCAGCTCGTAATCACCCGGCACGGGTCCCAGACCGATGCCGATGAGGGCTCGACCGATCACGCTGGTCACCGCCATCAGCGTCACGGCCACCAACAGAATCCCGCCCACGATGGCGGTCCAGTTGGACAGACGGTATATGAATGCAATCATCCTCGGGTCCTTTGTCTTGCGCTGCGGGGGCGCTCATTGTCTCTCAGCTACCTCTTGGACAAAGTCACCGGCGGGCAGCCGGCGACCTTGGGTTCGGAAGGAAATCTCTTACTTGTTGTACTTCGCCACGAGCGCGCGGGCCTCGGACACCAGCTTGGCGCCATCGATGCCCTTGCCTTTCATCTCGGCGACCCAGTCGGACTCGACCACCGAGGCGGTACGGCGCCAGCGCTGGGTCTCGGCGGCATCGAGCGCGACGATGTTGTTGCCCGCCTTCTGCGCCTGGGCAAGACCTTCCTTGTCGCCTTCTTCCATGGCACGACCGAAGGCGGCGGCCAGCTCGACACCGCTGTTGTTGTCGATGACCTTCTTGAGGTCGTCGGGCAGCTTGTCGTAGACCGAGCGGTTCATCACCAGCGCAAAGGTCTGCGTGTACAGGCCATCCTTGCCCGCAAACGTGGTGTGGTTCTTCACCAGCTCGGTGATCTTGACCGACGGGGCCACTTCCCACGGAATCGTGGTGCCATCGATCACGCCCTTGGACAGCGCCTCGGTCACCGCCGGCACCGGCATGCCCACCGGGGTGGCACCGAGCTTGACCAGCATGTTGTTGATGATGCGCGAACCCCCGCGGATCTTCATGCCGCGCAGGCTCTCCAGCCCGACCACGGGCTGCTTGGTGTGGAACAGTCCGGGGCCGTGGGTGTGCGCGGCCAGCAGCTTCACCGATTTGAACTCGTCGGCAGCGTTCTTCTCGACGTACTCCTGGAACGCCCGCGAGCAGCGCTCGGGGCCCCCGCTGCACATGAACGGCAGTTCGAAGACTTCGGCCTTGTTGAAGCGGCCCGGGGTGTATCCGAGCACGGTCCAGGTGATGTCGGCCACGCCGTCGCGCGCCTGGTCAAACAACTGAGGCGGCGTGCCGCCCATCTGCATGGCAGGGAACAGCTGGACCTTGATGCGGCCATTGGATTCGGCCTCGATCTTCTTGGCCCAGGGCGCGATGGCCTTGGCCGGGATCACAGCCTGCGGGGGCAGGAACTGATGCAGACGCAAGGTGACCTGCTGCGCCTGTGCCAGACCGGTCAGGGCAAACGAGGCCAGGGCGACGAGGGCGGATCTGCGAATGAACTTCATGACAACAATCCTGGAACGGGGGTTGGGACAGGGCTGCCGTCTGTCGAAACGGCGGCCGGAGCGACCGCACTGTGATCGCATTGCCTCCCATTGAAAAGCCGCAGGTGCGACTTTCAGCTATGCCGGTTTGGCATGAGCACCCCGCAGGTTCACAGGACCGCCGGGCACCGCCGTGCCCGGCATTTCCTTACCGGATCACTTCTCGTACTTGCCGATCAGCGAACGCGCCTCGGACACCAGCTTGGCGCCGTCGATACCCTTGGCCTTGACTTCGTTGACCCAGTCGGTTTCGACCGTCGAAGCGGTACGGCGCCAGCGCTGGACTTCGGCGACATCCAGTTCGGTGATCTTGTTGCCCGCCTTGAGCGCGATGTCGCGACCCACCTTGTCGCCCTCGTCCATCGCCTTGCCGAAGAAGGCGGCGGTCTCGATGCCACTGTTGTTGTCGATCACCTTCTTGAGGTCGGCCGGCAGCTTGTCATAGGCAGCCTTGTTCATCGACAGCGCAAACGTCGTCACGTACAGGCCGTTGCCGCCGGCAAACGTGGTGTGGTTCTTGACCAGTTCATGCACCTTGAGCGACGGCCCCACTTCCCACGGGATCGTGGTGCCGTCGAGCACGCCCTTGGAGAGGGCCTCGGTGACGGCGGGCACCGGCATGCCCACCGGCGTGGCACCGAGCTTGACCAGCATGTTGTTGACGATGCGCGTGCCGCCGCGGATCTTCATGCCGCGCAGGCTCTCCAGACCGGTCACCGGCTGCTTGGTGTGGACGAGGCCGGGGCCATGGGTGTGCACGGTCAGCAGCTTGACGTCCTTGAACTCGTCCATCGCGTTCTTCTGGACATATTCGAACAAGGCCCTGGACGAGGCTTCGGACGACAGTCCGGTGATGAACGGCAGCTCGAACACCTCGGTCTTGATGAACCGGCCCGGCGTATAGCCCAGCACCGTCCAGGTGATGTCGGCCACGCCGTCGCGCGCCTGGTCGTAGAGCTGCGGCGGGGTTCCGCCCAACTGCATGGCGCTGTACATCTGGATCTTGATCCGGCCGTTGGACTCGGTCTCGATCTTCTTGATCCAGGGCGTGATCGCCTTGGCGGGAATCGTTCCCTGCGGCGGCAGGAACTGGTGCAGGCGCAGCGTCACCTCCTGGGCAAAAGCGCCGACGCTGGTCACGGCGGCCAGTGCAACACCGGCCAGTTTGAATTTCCATGAACTCATGGTTTTGTCTCCTTTGGGGGGTGGTGGGGAAATCGTTGAAACGCTCAGGAAAGGCCCAGCAGTCGCACCGCGTTGCCCTTGAGGATGCCGGGCATCACCTCGGGCTTGAAGCCGGCGACCTCGAAGTCCTTCATCCAGCGCTCGGGGGTGATCAGCGGGTAGTCGCTGCCGAACAGGATGCGGTCCTTGAGCAGGGTGTTGGCGTACTGGACCAGCTGCTTGGGGAAATACTTCGGGCTCCAGCCCGAGAGGTCGATCCAGACATTGGGCTTGTGCGTGGCGACCGAGAGCGCCTCGTCCTGCCAGGGGAAGCTGGGGTGCGCCATGACGATCTGCATGTCGGGGAAATCGATCGCGACATCGTCCAGGTGCATCGGGTTGCTGTACTCCAGCCGCAGGCCGCCACCGCAGCGCATGCCGCTGCCGATGCCGCTGTGGCCGGTGTGGAAGATCGCGGGCATCTTGTGCGCGTTGATCACCTCGTAGATCGGCCAGGCCATCTTGTCGTAGGGGTGGTAGCCCTGCACCGTCGGGTGGAACTTGAAGCCCCTGATGCCTTCTTCCTTGATCAGCCGCTCGGCCTCGCGCGCCCCCATCTTGCCCTTGTGCGGGTCGATGCTGGCGAAAGCCATCATCATGTCGCTGTTCTCGCGCGCGGCCTTGGCGATCTCCTCGTTGGGGATGCGGCGCCGGCCCAGCTTGGACTCGCTGTCGACGGTGAACATGACCAGGCCGATCTTGCGTTCGCGGTAGTAGGCCACCGTCTCTTCGATGGTCGGGCGGCGGTTGCTGCCGAAGTACTTGTCGGCGGCGCGGTCGTATTCTTCGCCGTAGTTGTCGAAGGGGTTCCAGCAGCTCACTTCGGCGTGGGTGTGGATGTCGATGGCGATCAGGTTCTGGTGGTCCATGGCGGCTCCGGACTAGGGGAAAACACGGAGAGATTGGGGGTCGGTATCGCTTGATTTAGTTATTGTTTATAACAATAATTTGCCCCATCCCACAAGCGTGAAAACCCGACCATGAAGAGCTTCAAACATCCCGACCTGAGTGTGCACCTGCATGGCGAGCAACAGGAAATCGCCCTGATCACCCTGACCCGTCCGGCCAAGCGCAATGCGCTCAACGACGGTCTGATCCTGGCGATCCGTGATGCGTTCCAGAACCTGCCGGCCAGCGTGAAAGCCGCCGTGATCGACGGCGAAGGCGAGCACTTCTGTGCCGGCCTGGACCTGTCCGAACTGAGCGAGCGCGACGCGGCCGAAGGCGTGTTCCATTCGCGCATGTGGCACGCCGCGCTGGACTGCGTCGAGAAGGGCAACGTGCCCGTGATCGCAGCGCTGCACGGCGCGGTGGTCGGCGGCGGCCTGGAGCTGGCCAGCGCCTGCCACATCCGCGTGGCCGACGAGACCACTTTCTACGCACTGCCCGAAGGCACGCGCGGCATCTTCGTCGGCGGCGGTGGCGCGGTGCGTGTGCCCAAGCTGATCGGCGCCGCGCGCATGACCGACATGATGCTCACCGGCCGCGTCTACAACGCCGCCGACGGCGAGCGCGTCGGCCTGGCGCAATACCTGGTGCCCGGCGGCACCGCGCGCGAGAAGGCCATCGAACTGGCCACGCGCATCGCCACCAACGCGCGCATGACCAACTTCGCGCTGATGCACGCCCTGCCCCGCATCGCCGAACAGCCCGCCGACCACGGCCTGTTCACCGAAGCCCTGATGGCGTCGATCGCGCAATCGGCGCCGGAAGCGAAAGCAAGGGTGCGTGCCTTCCTCGAAGGCAAGGCGGCGAAAGTCAAGAAGAACTGACCCCCCTGCGCCGCCTGCGGCGTCATTCCCCAGGGGGCGATGCCTGAGGCCCGGCGAAGCCGGGTCCTCGGCATCCCCGGACAAAGACACGAATGGAGACAACATGAGCAACGCGAAATACCGCCCCTTGAAGTTCGGTGTCACCCGCGCCACGCTGCGTGATGGCGACACCGGCGTGCACTACCTGCGCGCCGACCAGGAACTCGGTCCCTTCCCCGAGCGACTGACCGACCGCCTGGTGCACTGGGCCAAGGAGCGCCCGAACCAGACCCTGTTCGCGCGCCGCGTCAAAAACGCCGACGGCAGCAGCGGCGACTGGAAGCACATCAGCTTCGCGCAGGCGCTGGACGCCGCGCGCCGCATCGGCCAGGGCCTGCTCAACCGCGGGCTGTCGGCCGAGCGCCCGGTGCTGATCCTGAGCGAGAACGACCTCGAACACGCGCTGCTGGCGCTGGGCTGCCTGTATGCGGGCGTGGCCTACTGCCCGACGTCGCCGGCCTACTCGCTGATCAGCCAGGACTTCGACAAGCTCAAGCACGTCATCAAGACGCTGACGCCCGGCATGGTGTTCGCCAGCGACGCGCTGCGCTACAGCCGCGCCATGCTCGCCACCGTCGCCGACGACGTCGAACTCGTCTGCGCCCACGGCACCGTGCCCGGCCGCGACACCACCTCGTTTGCGGCGCTGATGGCGACCGAACCCACGCCGGCGGTCGATGCCGCGATGGCCGCCACCGGTCCCGACACGATCGCCAAGTTCCTGTTCACCTCGGGCTCGACCAAGATGCCCAAGGCCGTGATCAACACGCAGCGCCAGTGGTGCGCCAACCAGGCGCAGATGACCGCGTCGATGCCGGTGCTGGCCGAGAAGGAGCTGGTGCTGTGCGACTGGCTGCCCTGGAACCACACCTTCGGCGGCAACCACAACTTCGGGATGGTGATCTACCACGGCGGCACGCTCTACATCGACGACGGCAAGCCCACGCCGGCCCTGATGCACGAGACGCTGCGCAACCTGCGCGAGATCTCGCCGACCGTGTACTTCAACGTGCCCACAGGCTTCGAGGCGATTGCCAACGCGATGAAGACCGACGACCAGTTGCGCAAGACCCTGCTGGCCAAGGTCAACATGTTCTTCTACGCGGGCGCCGCCCTGGCTCAGCCGGTCTGGGACAGCCTGTTCGAGAGCGCCGAGCGCGAGATCGGCGAACGCATCGTGATGACCACCGGCCTGGGCATGACCGAGTCCGGCCCGTTCGGCATCTTTGTGACCAACCCGAACGTCAGGGCCGGTGACCTGGGCCTGCCCACCCCGGGGCTGGAGCTCAAGCTGGTCGACATCGACGGCAAGACCGAGGTCCGTTACCGCGGCCCGAACATCACCCCCGGCTACTGGCGCATGCCCTCGGAAACCGCCGAGGCCTATGACGAGGAAGGCTTCTTCAAGACCGGCGACGCGGTCAAGTGGATCGACGAGACCGACGTGCACCAGGGTCTGAAGTTCGACGGCCGCATCGCCGAAGACTTCAAGCTCGCCACCGGTACCTTCGTCAGCGTCGGCCCGCTGCGCGGCAAGATCATCGCCGCCGGCGCGCCCTACATCCAGGACGTGGTGCTCACCGGCCTGAACATGAAGGAAGTCGGCGCGATGGTGTTCCCGACGCCGGCCGTGCGCCAACTGACCGACCTTCCCGCCGATGCCTCGCTGCACGATGTGCTCGACCACCCTGGGGTGCTGGCCCAGTTCCAGAAGATCGTGGACGACCTGGCGCGCAGTGCCACCGGCTCGGCCAACCGCATCGCGCGCCTGTGCCTGCTGGCCGATCCGCCGACCATCGACCGCGGCGAGATCACCGACAAGGGTTCGATCAACCAGCGCTCCGTGCTCTCGCACCGCGCCGACACCGTGGCCAAGCTGCACAGCGACGGCCTGCGTTTCATCGTCAAACCGACGGTCTGAGGAGACATTCATGGCCAGCAAGGGCTTTTTCAATGCGTTCGCCGATGTGGTGATCGTCGACGGCGTGCGCACGCCGATGGTGGATTACTGCGGTTCGCTGGGCCACATCTCGCCGACCGATCTCGGCATCAAGGCCGCCCGCGCCGCGCTGGCCCGTGCCGGCATCTCGCCCAGCGAGATCGGCTCGGTGGTCACCGGCAACATGGCGCCCGGCGACTTCGACCAGTTCTTCCTGCCGCGCCACATCGGCCTGTACGCGGGCGTGCCAGTCGAGGTGCCCGCCATCATGGCGCAGCGCATCTGCGGCACCGGCTTCGAGCTGTTCCGCCAAGCCGGTGAACACATCCAGGGCGGCGCTGCCGACGTCGCGCTGGTGGTCGGCACCGAGAGCATGACGCGCAACCCCATCGCCGCCTTCGACCACCGCACCGGCTTCAAGCTCGGGTCGCCGGTCGGCTTCAAGGACTACATGTGGGAGGCGCTCAAGGACCCGGCGGCCGGCATCAACATGATCCAGACCGCCGAGAACCTGGCAAAGAAATACGGCATCACGCGCGAAGAGGTCGACGTGTTCGCCTCGTCGTCCTTCGCCAAGGCCGTGGCCGCACAGGAGAGCGGTTTCCTGGCCGGCGAGATCGTGCCGGTGGTCAGCGAGAAATTCGAGATCGAGGGCTACAAGGCCCGCGGCATCCGCCTGCAAGGCAAGGTGACCGAGGTCGCGACCGACACCCACCCGCGCGTATCGCCGGTCGAGGTGCTCGCCAAGCTCAAGCCGGTGTTCGAGAACGGCGTGCAGACCGGCGGCAACAGCTCGGCCCTGGTCGATGCGGCCGCGGCCTGTGTGGTCAGCTCCGGCGCCTACGCCAAGGCCCAGGGCAAGAAGCCGCTGGCGCGCGTGGTCGCTGCGGCGGCCGTCGGCGTGCCGCCCGAGATCATGGGCATCGGTCCGGCGCCGGCGATCCGCCTGCTGCTGGAGCGCACCGGCCTCAAGCTCGATGACATCGCACGCTTCGAAGTCAACGAAGCCCAGGGCGCGCAGACCCTGGCCGTCGCGAAGGAGCTGGGCATGGACATCGCCAGGCTCAACGTCAACGGCGGCGCCATCGCGCTGGGCCACCCGCTGGCCGCGACCGGCGTGCGCCTGACGCTGACGCTGGCGCGCGAGCTGCAGCGCAGCGGCAAGAAGTACGGCATTTCCAGCGCCTGCGTCGGCGGTGGACAGGGCATCGCCCTCCTCATTGAAAACCCGGAAGGACACTGACATGAACATCCAAGGACACGCCGCGCTCGTCACCGGCGGTGGCTCCGGCCTCGGCGAGGCCACGGCGCGCGAACTGGCCCGCCGGGGCGCCAAGGTCGCGGTGCTCGACCTCAACCTGGAGAACGCGCAGCGCGTCGCCGCCGACATCGGCGGTGTGGCGGTGCAGTGCAACGTCTCCGACCCCGACAGCATGCAGGCGGCGATCGAGCAGGCCGCAGCCGCCCACGGCCCGGCGCGCATCCTGATGCAGATCGCCGGCATCGGCACGGCCAAGCGCGTCGTCGGCAAGGACGGCAACGCCGCACCGCTGGACGACTTCGCCCGCGTGATCAACATCAACCTGATCGGCACCTACAACGCGGCCCGCCTGTTCGCGGCGGCGTGTGCCAAGCTGGAGCCGATGGAAGACGGCGAGCGCGGCGTGATGGTGTTCACCGCCAGCGTCGCCGCCTACGACGGCCAGGTCGGCCAGCAGGCCTACAGCGCCTCCAAGGCCGGCGTGGTCGGCATGACGCTGCCGATGGCGCGCGACCTGGCGCAGCACGGCATCCGTGTCTGCACCATCGCCCCGGGACTGTTCATGACGCCGCTGATGCGCACCCTGCCCGAACCGGTGCAGCAGTCGCTGGCCGCCAGCATCCCGTTCCCGTCGCGCCTTGGAAAGCCAGAGGAGTTCGCGCAACTGGCCACCCACATCGTGACCAACACCCACCTCAACGGCGAGACCATCCGGCTCGATGGCGCCTTGCGGATGGCCCCGCGCTGAGGGACCGATCATGAGCAAGACCGTTGTCTATGAAGTCGAGGTGATGTTCGGCGACTGCGATCCCGCCGGCATCGTCTTCTTCCCCAACTTCAGCAAATGGATGGACGCCTCCTCGCTGAACTTCTTCGTGCAGTGCGGCGTGCCGCCCTGGCGCGAGCTGGTCAAGACGACCGGGATCATCGGCACGCCGCTGCTGGAGATCCACACCAAGTTCATGAAGCCGGCCACCTATGGCGAGCGCCTGCAGATCCACACCAGCGTGACCGAATGGCGCGAGAAGGTGCTGATCCACAAGCACGTGGTCATGCGCGGCGACACCGTGCTGTGCGAGGGCGAAGAGACGCGTGCCTTCTGCATGCGCGACCCGCAGAACCCCGACCGCATCAAGGCGATCCCGATCCCGGCCGACATCGTGGCCAAGTGTTCCTGAAGCCATCCCCGTTTTCCGTTCCCTGTTCCCGTTCCATCCATCAAGGAGACATCGCATGAAAGCCATCAAGACCCTGGTTGCCGCCGCCGTGACCCTGCTCGCCGCCGGCGCCGCCCAAGCCGACATCAACATCGGCGTCAGCCTTGCGCTGACCGGCCCCGGCTCCGGCCTGGGCATCCCGATGCAGAACCAGCTCAAGCTGTTCCCCAAGACGATCGCCGGTGAGAAGGTCAACCTGATCGTGCTGGACGATGCGACCGACCCGGGCAAGGGTGCCGCCAACGCGCGCCGCTTCGTGACAGAAGACAAGGTGGACATGATCATCGGCTCGTGCATCACCGCCGTTGCGGCCGCCATGACCGACATCGCCGCCGAAGCCGGCACGGTGCAACTGGCCGGTTCGCCCGTGGGCGTGCCCGCCGGCAAGGACAAGTGGCTGTTCCGCCTGCCCCAGTCCAACACCGTCATGGGCCACGCCGTGGTCGAGGACATGAAGGAAAAGGGCATCAAGACCATCGGCTTCCTGGGCTACACCGACGCCTACGGCGAACAGTGGCTCAAGGAAATCACGCCCCAGCTCGACAAGGCCGGCATCAAGATCGTCGCCACCGAGCGCTTCGCCCGCACCGACACCAGCGTGACGCCGCAGGCCCTGAAGATCACCGCCGCCAACCCCGACGCCGTGCTGATCGTGGCGTCCGGTTCCGGTGCCGCCATGCCGCAGATGGCCATCGTCGACCGCGGCTTCAAGGGCAAGATCTACCAGACCCACGCCGCGGCCACGCAGGACCTGATGCGCGTCGGCGGCAAGGCCGTCGAAGGCACCCTGGTGGTCTCGGGCCCGGCCGTGATCGCCGAACAACTGCCCGACAAGCACCCGTCCAAGCCGGTCGCCATCGACTTCGTGCAGAAGTACGAGAAGGCCTACGGCCCGAACTCGCGCAACCAGTTCGCCGGCCACGCCTACGACGCCCAGATCGTGCTGGAGAAGATCGTTCCGGTGGCCCTGAAGAAGGCCAAGCCCGGCACGCCCGAGTTCCGCGCCGCCCTGCGTGACGCGATGGAAACCATGGGCCGCACCGTGTTCTCGCACGGCGTGATGAACTGGACCGCTGCCGACCACTGGGGCTACACGCTGGAAACCGGCGTGATGCTGAAAGTGGTCGACGGCAAGTTCAAAGCCGACTGATCGAAAGCACCCCCTGCGTCGCCTTCGGCGCCTCCCCCCTCTCTCGCCTGCGGCGGGAGGGGGGCGACACCTGAGGTCCGGCGAAGCCGGTTCCTCGGTGTCCCTGGCTTTGTGAGCGCTTCTTCTTTCGCAGAAGGTTTTTATGGACTTCTCAATTGCCAGCATTCTTGCGCTGGACGGCCTGACCAACGGCGCCGTCTATGCCCTGCTGGGCCTGGCCACGGTGCTGGTGTTCACCGTCACCCGGGTCATCTTCATTCCCCAGGGTGAGTTCGTCGCCTACGGCGCGCTCACCCTGGCCATGCTGCAGACCGGCAAGACGCCGGGCACGGTCTGGCTGCTGCTGATCCTGGCGGTCGTGGCGTCGCTGATGGAGCTGGTCGAGCGCTGGCGCCACCACGGACAGCCGCTGCGCGCGCTGCGCTCGGCCGCCAAGACGCTGGTGCCGCCGGTGGTGATCGCCCTGGTCAGCATCTGGGCCGCACCGCAGCAGTTCCCGATGTGGGCGCAGGCCGCGCTGAGCCTGGCCATCGTCACCGCCTTCGGTCCGCTGGTCTACCGCGTCGCTTACCAGTCGCTGGAAAGCGCCACGCCACTGGTGCTGCTGATCGTGTCGGTCGGCGTGCACTTCGCCATGACGGGTCTCGGCCTGCTGTTCTTCGGCGCCGAAGGTTTCCGCAACCCCACGTTCTGGGACTACCGGCTTGAACTGGGCCCGGTCGCCCTGTCGGGCCAGACCATCGTGATCGGCCTGTGTTCGCTGGCGCTGATCGTGATGCTCTACCTGTATTTCGAACGCTCGCTGCGCGGCAAGGCGCTTCGCGCGACCGCGGTCAACCGCACCGGCGCGCGCCTGATGGGCATCTCGACCCACGCCTCGGGCCAACTGACCTTCACCATGGCCGCCTTCATCGGCGCGCTCTCGGGCCTGCTGATCGGCCCGACCACCACCGTGTTCTACGACTCGGGCTTCCTGATCGGTCTCAAGGGTTTCGTGGCGGCCGTGGTCGCCGGCCTGTCGAGCTACCCCGGCGCGCTGCTGGGCGCCGTGTTCGTCGGCCTGGTGGAGTCGTTCGGCTCGTTCTGGGCCAGCGCGTTCAAGGAGGTCATCGTGTTCACGCTGATCCTGCCGGTGCTGCTGGCGCGTTCGCTGGGCAGCGGCCATTCCGATGAGGATCACTGAGATGGATACCCGCAAGATTGGCCTGCTGGCCCTCATCGCTGCCGTGCCGCTGATCGCGGTGCTGCCGCTGCCCGACTTCTGGATCACGCAACTCAACTACATCGGCCTGTACGCCATGACCTGCCTGGGTCTGGTGCTGCTGACCGGCGTCGGCGGCCTGACCTCGTTCGGCCAGGCGGCCTTCGTGGGCATCGGCGCCTACACCACCGCCTGGCTCACGCTGAACATGGGCGTCTCGCCCTGGATCACGCTGTTCATCGGCATGGCGCTGACCGCCATCAGCGCGCTGGTGGTCGGTGTGATCACGCTGCGCATGTCGGGCCACTACCTGCCGCTGGCGACCATCGCCTGGGGCCTGTCGCTGTACTACCTGATGGGCAACCTGGACGCGCTGGGCAAGTACGACGGCCTGCTGGGTCTCAACAGCCTGTCCATCGGCAGCTTCGACATCGGCCAGGGCCGCGCCTTCTTCGTGCTGACCTGGGGCCTGCTGATCGCCTCGGCCATCGGCATGCTGCACCTGCTCGACTCGCGCGCCGGCCGCGCCATCCGTTCGCTCAAGAGCGGCTCGCAGATGGCCGAGGCGATGGGCATCAGCACCTTCCGCTACAAGGTCACGATCTTCGTGCTGGCCGCCGTGCTGGCCTCGGTAGCCGGCTGGCTGCTGGCGCACTTCCAGCGCACCGTCAATCCCTCGGCCTTCGGCCTGAAGATGGGCATCGAGTACCTGTTCATGACGGTGATCGGCGGGGTCGGCCAGGTCTGGGGCGCCATCGTCGGCGCCGGTCTCATCAAGATCATGGACGACCAGTTGCAGGTGCTGCTGCCCAAGCTGATCGGCACCAGCGGCAGCTACGAGGTGATCGTTTTCGGCGTGCTGATGGTGCTGGTGCTCAAGTACCTGCCCGATGGCCTGTGGTCGGTGGTCGGCAAGAAGATGCCGGCCCCCCGGCGCAAGCAGGACTGGAACGATGCGCCCGCCCTGCCGGCGCGCGACAAGCCGGCCAGCGGCGACCTGGTGCTGGACGTGGACAAGATCCGCAAGCAGTTCGGCGGCCTGACCGCAGTGAACGACATCAGCTTCCAGATCAAGGCGGGCCAGATCGTCGGCCTGATCGGCCCCAACGGCGCCGGCAAGTCCACCACCTTCAACCTGGTGACCGGCGTGCTGTCGCTGACCAGCGGCTCGGTGAAGTTCCGCGGCGAAACCATCAGCGGCCTGTCCTCGCGCGAGATCTCGCGCAAAGGCATGGCGCGCACCTTCCAGCACGTCAAGATGATTCCCGACATGACGGTGCTGGAGAACGTCGCGCTGGGTGCCCACACCCGCGGCAGCAAGGGCGTGCTCTCGGCCATGCTGCGCAGCAACCGCGCCGAGGAGCAGCGCCTGTTCAAGGAAGCCCAGCGCCAGCTCGAACGCATCGGCATGGGCGAGTACCTGCACGAGCAGGCGGGCAACCTCGCCATGGGTCCGCAGCGCCTGATGGAGATCGCGCGCGCCCTGTGCGCCGACCCGGCCCTGTTGCTGCTCGACGAGCCCGCCGCCGGCCTGCGCCACAAAGAAAAGCAGGGCCTGGCCGATGTGCTGCGCCAGCTCAAGTCCGAGGGGATGAGCATCCTGCTGGTGGAACACGACATGGATCTGGTGATGCAGATCTGTGACCACCTGGTGGTGATGGAGTTCGGCACCCTGCTCACCCAGGGCACGCCCGAGCATGTGCAGCAAGACCCCATGGTGCGCGCCGCGTACCTGGGCACGGAACACTGAACGGGAAGCCCTTCATGAGCACACCCCTCCTGCAAATCAGCGACCTGCGCGCCGGCTACGGCCGCGCCGAGGTGCTGCACGGCCTGAGCCTGCACGCCGACAAGGGCAGCGTCATCACCGTCATCGGCCCCAACGGCGCCGGCAAGTCAACCCTGCTCAACACCATCATGGGCATCCTGCCCGGCAAGGGTGGCCTGCGTTTCGACGGCCAGGACATCTCGGCCCTCACGCTCGAAGAGCGCGTGATGATCGGCATGGCCCTGGTGCCCGAGAAGCGCGAGCTGTTCGGCACCATGTCGGTGGAAGACAACCTGGTGCTCGGCGGCTTCCGCCAGATGCGCCTGGGCAATGCGCAGTGGCGCGACCGGCTGGCCGACGTGTTCGACATCTTCCCGCGCCTCAAGGAGCGCCGCGCGCAGATGGCCGGCACGTTGTCCGGCGGCGAGCGCCAGATGCTGGCGGTCGGCCGTGCGCTGATGGCGCGGCCCACGCTGCTGATGCTCGACGAGCCCAGCCTGGGCCTGGCGCCGCTGATCGTGCGCGAGATCTTTTCCATCATCGAATCGCTGCGCAAGACCGGCGTGACCATCGTGCTGGTCGAGCAGAACGCGCGCGCGGCGCTGCAGGTCGCCGACCGCGGCTACGTGCTGGAAATGGGCGAGATCAGCGCCGAAGGTCCGGCCGACCAGCTCGCCAACGATCCCCGCGTGATCGAGACCTACCTCGGGAGCGCACAGAAAGCCGCCTGACCGCGACACGACGACCGGAGACCACGCCATGACGAACCCGACGCTTCGCGCACCACGCCCCGTGCATCGGGTGTGGCCCGCCGCTCTCGGACTGCTGCTCGGCGCCTGCAGCCACACACCGACCGCGCCCCAGGGCGGCCCCCTGCCGGCCGCCAAGGGCGCCGCGCTGCAGCAGTGCGAGACCCTGGCCTCGGCGTTCCGTTTTGACCAGACGACGGTCGACTCGGCCGCAGTGCAGGCCGCGGGTGCGCTCAAGCTGGGCAGCCAGCCGGTGGCCGAGCATTGCCTGGTCAAGGGCGCGATGTTCAAGCGCAAGGGCAGCGACGGACGCGACTACGCGATCGGCTTCGAGATGCGGCTGCCCAGGGACTGGAACGGCCGCTTCTATTACCAGGGCAACGGCGGCCTCGACGGCTCGGTGCAACCCGCGCAGGGTGCGCTCGGCGGCGGCCCGGTGACCGGCGCGCTGGTGCAGGGCTTTGCGGTGATCAGCTCCGACGCTGGCCACACCGGTGCACAGACCCCCTTCTTCGGCGCCGAGCCGCAGTCGCGGCTGGACTACGGCTACCAGGCTGTCGCCAAGCTCACGCCCATGGCCAAGGCGCTGATCGCCACGGCCTACGGCAAGGCGCCGGACCGCTCCTACATCGGTGGCTGCTCGAACGGCGGCCGCCACGCGATGGTCGAGGCCGCCCGCGGTCAGGCCTACGACGGCTACCTGGTCGGCGCACCCGGCTACCGCCTGCCCAACGCCGCCCTGGCCCAGCTCTGGGGCGCGCAGCAGTGGGCGCCGCTGGCCGTGGCCGGCGCGACCACCAAACACCCGCTGAACCCAACAGCCTCCATCCCCGACCTGAGCGGCGCCTTCACCAAGGCCGAGCGCCAGTTGGTCGCCAACGCCATCCTCGCCAAGTGCGACGCCCTCGACGGCGCCAAGGACGGCCTGGTGCAGGCCACCCAGGCCTGCCAGTCGGCCTTCAACCTCAAGACCGACGTTGCCACCTGCAGCGGCGAGCGCAACGGCCAGTGCCTGAGCGCCGCACAGAAGGACGTGATCGCCAGCGTGTTCGCCGGCGGCCGCACCACCAGCGGTCAGACCATCTACTCCGCCTTCCCGCTCGACCCGGGCCTGGCCGGTGACAACTGGGCGGTGTGGAAGTTCGCCAACTCGGTGGCGCTGGACCCGCTGTCGGTCGGCACCGTGTTCAGCGTGCCGCCCGGTCCGGTCGACCCGCTCAAGGTGGACGTGAGCACCCGACTGCCGCTGTTCGGCGCGACCAACGACGTGTACCGCGAATCGGGCCTGTCGCTGATGACGCCACCCGGCAACGGCAACCCGGTCAGCCTCGCGACGCTCAAGGACCGCGGCGCGAAGATGATCGTCTACCACGGCGTGGCCGACGCGATCTTCTCGGCCGAGGACACGCGCCAGTGGATGCTGCGTCTGGACACAGCGCTGGGCGGCCAGGCCGACCGCTTCGCCCGCTTCTTCCCGGTGCCCGGCATGTCGCACTGCAGCGGCGGCCCGGCCACCGACCAGTTCGACCTGCTGTCGCCGCTGGTGAAGTGGGTCGAGCAAGGCGAGGCGCCCCAGGCCGTCAAGGCCAGCGCGCGCGGCGCCGGCAACCCCGGCGGCGAGAACAAGGAGCTGCCGGCCGACTGGTCCGCCAACCGCAGCCGTCCGCTGTGCGCCTACCCGACGGTCGCCACCTACAAGGGCTCGGGCTCGCTGGAAGACGCGGCGAACTTCGCCTGCCGCTGACCCCTCGACGTCCATCACACGGAGACCCCGCATGTACTACGAACCCGGGAAGACGCCCCACGGCCTGCCGCACGACCCGTTCAAGTCCTGCGTGATCCCGCGCCCCATCGGCTGGATCGCCACGGTGGACGCGCAGGGCCGCGACAACCTTGCGCCCTACAGCCAGTTCCAGAACGTGACCTTCGACCCGCCCATCGTCATGTTCAGCGCCAACCAGAGCACGCAGGGCGAGCGCAAGGACTCGGTGCGAAACGCCGAGCAGATGGGCCAGTTCGTCTGGAACATGGCGACCTATGCGCTGCGCGAGGCGGTCAACATCAGCGCCGAAGAGCTGCCGCACGGCGTCGACGAGTTCGCCCGCGCCGGACTGGAGAAGCTGGAGAGCCGGCTCGTCCGGCCCAAGCGCATCAAAGGCTCGCCGATCCAGTTCGAATGCGAGTACCTCAACACGGTCCGCTTCCCCGGCCGCCCGCCGATGGGCACGGTCGACGTGGTGTTCGGCCGCGTGGTCGGCATCCACATCGACGACGACTACATCGACGGCAACGGTCTGGTCGACGTGCTCAAGATCCAGCCCATCGCACGCATGGGCTACTACGACTACACCGTCGTGGACAACAAGTTCCAGATGGTCATTCCCGGCAGCAACAAGGCCCTGCTGGCCGGACTCGAAGGCTCGCCCGACAAGACCCAGGACGCCACCGGCGGCCGCTGACGTTTTCCTTTTCTCTTACCCACACCGTGAACCACTTCCAGCCCGCCACCGCCGACATGGCCTTCATCCTGCAGTCCGTGCTGCAGGCCCCGCAACAGTTGCAGGCGCTGCCCGCGCACGCCGAAGCCGACGCCGACCTGATGCAGCAGGTGCTCGAAGAGTCGGGCAAGTTCGTGGGCGAGGTGGTGGCACCGCTCAACCGCGACGGCGACGAGATCGGCGCCCAGTGGAAAGACGGTGCGGTCACCATGCCCCCCGGCTTCCGAGACGCCTACCAGGCCTTCTGGCAGGCCGGCTGGCCCGCCCTGGCCTGCGCCACCGAAGACGGCGGCCAGGGTCTGCCCGCCGTGCTCGAAGCCATGCTCTACGAGATGCTCAGCGCCGCCAACCACGGCTGGACCATGGCGCCGGGACTGCTGCACGGCGCCTACGAGTGCATCAAGCACCACGCCTCGCCCGAGCTGAAGGCGCAATACCTGGAGAAGGTCGCGACCGGCGAATGGCTGGCCACCATGTGCCTGACCGAGCCGCACGCCGGCTCCGATCTCGGGCTGTGCCGCACCAAGGCCGTCCCGCAGGCCGACGGCCGCTATGCGCTCTCGGGCACCAAGATCTTCATCTCCGGCGGCGAACACGACCTGACCGACAACATCGTGCACCTGGTGCTCGCGCGCCTGCCCGACGCCCCGCCCGGTCCCAAAGGCCTGTCGCTGTTCCTCATCCCGAAGTTCTATGAAGACGGCACGCGCAGTGCAGCCGTGTGCGAGCGCATCGAGGAAAAGATGGGCCTGCACGGCAGCCCGACCTGCGTGATGCGCTTCGATGAGGCGCCGGGCTGGATCGTCGGCGAGCCCGGCAAGGGCCTGAACGCGATGTTCGTGATGATGAATGCGGCGCGGTTGCACGTGGGCCTGCAAGGCATCGGCCTGCTCGAAGCCGCCTGGCAGAAGGCCGACGCGTACTCGAAGGAGCGCCGCCAGATGCGCGCGCCCGGCGGCAGCGCCAAGGCCGGCGAGGCCGACCTGATCGAACAGCACCCGGCGATGCGCCGCATCCTGGACGCGCAGCGCGCCTGGATCGATGCCGGCCGCGTGGTGGCCTACCGCACCGCGCTGGAGCTGGACATCCTCAAACACAGCGACAGCGCCGCCCGCCGCGATGTCGCCAGCCGCTGGTGCACGCTGGTCACGCCGGTGCTCAAGGCCGCCTGGACCGACCAGGCCTTCCACGGCGCCAGCGCCTGCCTGCAGGTCTTCGGCGGCCACGGCTATGTGCGCGAATGGGGCATCGAGCAGGTCGTGCGCGACTCGCGCGTGGCCATGATCTACGAGGGCACCAACGAGATCCAGGCGATCGACCTGCTGCTGCGCAAGACCCTGCCCGATGGCGGCGCGGCGCTGCTGACGCTGCTGGACGAACTGGCGGCCGACCTCGGCGACGGCGCCGATGCCGCCCGGGCACGCAGCGAGCTGCGGCGCTTCGCCGGCTTCCTGCGCGAACAGTTGCTGCCGCGTGCCACGTCCAAGGAGGCGCCGACCGACCTGGCTCACTGGCTGGCCGACGACTTTCTGCGCGCGGTCACGCTGCTAGTCATGGCCTGGGCCTGGGCCCGCATCGGCGCGACCCCGGGCGCCGACAGCGCGCGCTGGCAGACGGCGCGCGGCGCGTTCTGGCGCTGGGTCTGGCCCGAGTTCGACATGCGGCTGGGCATGATGGCCGAATCCCTCAACGGATGACCCCGTCCGGGACCTTGTCTCAGACACCGCTATCCTTGGCGCCCATGAGCGAAACCACCGTAGCCAACACCCTGCGCCGGCCGCGCGGCCCCCGCAAGGTCGCCTCGCCGCCGAAAAGCCCGAAAACCGTCCCGGATGACGAGGCCGTCAACGCCATCGACACCAGCTACCTCGAAACCCTGCTTGGCTACAACGCCCGGCGGGCGGCTCTGGCGGTGATCGGCGTGTTTCTGGAGCGCATGGCGCCCTTCGGCCTGCGGCCGGTGGACTTCTCGGTGCTCACCCTGATCGCCCACAACCCGGGCATCACCTCGCGTCAGATCTGTGCGGCGCTGGACATCCTTCCGCCCAATCTGGTGGGCATGGTCAGGAGCCTGGACCAGCGCGGACTGATCGAGCGCCGCCCCCACCCCAGCGACCGGCGCGCCCAGGGCCTGCACCTGTCACCGTCCGGGAAGAAGCTGCAGAAAAACGCCCAGTCGACCGCCACCCAGCTCGAAGCCGACGTGGCCAGCCGCCTCTCGGCCAAAGAGCTGGACACCCTCAAGAGCCTGCTGCACCGCGTCTACGCACGCTGAAAGCCCCCGCCGCCGCCATCCGGGTAAATCCCGACCCGTGCTTTCCCCAAGCCTGCGCATTCCAGCTAGCGAACGCGTAGCGCCCGCCGTATAGTGGTTTCAAGCCTCGACACAGAAGGCTGGTCAGGAGACAAACCATGAGTGCCAAAGACCATGCGGCGGTCATTCAGCTGTTCGACCTGCTGGAGTCGCGCTACGCGATGCGTGTGATCTGGGCCCTGAGCGACGGGCATCCCCAGACCTTCCGGCTGCTGCAGGACAGCGTCGGTGGCGTCACGCCGAACACGCTCAACACACGTCTCAAGGAGCTGCGAGCCGCCCGCCTCGTCGACCACACCGGTGACGGCTACCGGCTGACGCCGCAGGGCGCAGACCTGGCCCGACGCATGAACGACATGCAGCAGTTTGCCGGGCGCTGGGCCCAGCAGCAGGCCCGCGCGGCCATGAACGGCAACGCCGCCCAGACCGCACCGGCCTCCGTCGTGCAGGCGCCCTGAGCGGCGGCACGCCACAATCGGGGCATGCCAAAGCGATCCAGCCACGTCATTTCCGGTCAGTTGCCGCTGCACGAAGCCAGCGGCAAGGTCTGCGTCAACATCGCCACGCCGGCCTACGGCGGCAGCTTCTCCGCCCCCTATCTGCACAGCCTGTTTGCCACGCTCACCGACGGCAAGGCCCGCGACATCGGTTTCAGCTTCGCCACCGTGGACGTCGCGGACATCGTCCTGGCGCGCAACTACCTGCTCTCCAAGTTCTACTTCCACCAGCCGCGCTGCAGCCACATCCTGTTCGTGGACGACGACATGGGGTTCGAGGCCAGCCTGCTGTTCGACATGCTGGCGCTGGAGCAGGATGTGGTCGGCGTGATCAGCCCCCGGCGCAAGCTCGACCTGCGCAAGCTGCACGCCTCCCGGGAAACGGATTTCGACAAGGCTTACGCCGAGGCCTGTTCGTTCATCGGCAAGCCGGTCGGTCCGGGGCCTGTTCCCGGTTTTCCGGAGGTCAAGCAGTGCGGCACCGGCATCCTGCTGATCTCGCGCCAGGCCATCACGACGATGATCGGCGCCTGCCCCGACATCGTGGACGAACGGCGTCACCGCAACATCCCCCTGGGCAAGGAATTCGACCGTTTCCTCACCCCGTTCAGCCGGATCACGCTGGCCGACCGTGAACTCTCGGAAGACCTGTCGTTCTGCCACCGCTGGACCGAACAGTGCGGCGGCCGCATCTACGCCAGCACCGCCGCACGCGTGGCCCATGTCGGGCAACTGAACGTCGTCTCCCGCTACATGGACCTGGGCTGACGGCGCCGTCAGCCCGGCAGCGCCGGCACCACCGTCTGGCGCTGCTGCCCGAGGCCGCGCCCCCCCAGCGTCACCACATCACCCGCCTTCAGGAACAGCGGCGGCTTGTGTCCCATGCCCACGCCCGGCGGCGTGCCGGTCGGGATCACGTCGCCCGGCTGCAGCGCCATGAAGCGGCTGAGGTAGCTCACGATCTGCGCCACGCCGAAGATCATGGTGCGCGTGTTGCCGGTCTGGCGGCGCTGGCCGTTCACGTCCAGCCAGAGGTCGACGTCCTGCACATCGCCGAGTTCGTCCGGCGTGACCAGCCAGGGGCCGATCGGGCAATGTGTCGGGTAGCTCTTGCCCTTGGTCCACTGGCCCTCATATTCGATCTGGTAGGCCCGCTCGGACACGTCGTTGACCAGGCAGAACCCCGCCACATGGTTCAGCGCGTCGGCCTCGCCGACCTGGAACGTCCGCTCGCCGATCACGATGCCCAGCTCCACCTCCCAGTCCAGCTTCTGCGAGCCCGGCGCGATCCAGATGTCGTCGTCCGGGCCGCTGATGGCGCCGTTGTGCTTGTTGAAGACGATCGGCTGGCCAGGCACCTTCATGCCGGACTCGGCGGCGTGGTCGGAATAGTTCAGGCCGATGCAGACGACGTTGCCGACCGCGCCGACACAGGGCCCCAGACGTGTGCCGGCAGGCACCTGGGGCAGGCCGGCCGGGTCGAGGGCCGCCAGCCGCCGCATAGAATCTCGGCCCAGCACGGCGCCGGCAATGTCCGGCACCACACCCGAGAGATCGCGCAGCACCCCGCTGGCGTCGATCAGGCCGGGTTTTTCAGCGCCGGGAAGGCCATGGCGGATCAGTTTCATGCGGTTTTTCCTCGTTGTCGGGGTGAAAAGCCAGCATTCTGAGCCCCGTGGGGCATTTTTCCTGTCGCGCCCTTGAAGCCGCCGCCAATGCCCCCATGTGACGCGCACGGGCAGGATTGCCCGATTTTCAAAAACCTTGTTTGCCATGAGCCAACCACAGAACCCCGCCGACCCCGCCACCCCCCTCCCGAACCAGAGCCCCGAAGAGGCGCTGGCCGCTGCCGCGGTGGCCGAGGCCGACGCACTGGCCACCCTGACCAACGAGGTCGCCGACCTCAAGGCCAAGAACGCCGACCTGGCCGACCAGTTCCTGCGCGCCAAGGCTGAGGCGGAAAACGCCCGCCGCCGTGCCGATGAGGAAATCAGCAAGGCCCGCAAGTTCGCGGTCGAGAGCTTCGCCGAGAGCCTGCTGCCGGTGCTCGACAGCCTGGAAGCCGGTCTGGCGGTGCAGGAAGCCACCGTGCAGCAGATCCGCGAGGGCGCCGACGCCACGCTCAAGCAGTTGCGCAGCGCACTGGAGCGCAACAAGGTGATCGCCATTGCGCCCGAGGCCGGTGCCAAATTCGACCCCGCCCAGCACCAGGCCATCAGCCTTGTGCCGGCCGATCAGCCGACCAACACCGTGGTCACCGTGCTGCAGAAGGGCTATCTGATCGCCGAGCGCGTGCTGCGCCCGGCCCTGGTCACCGTCGCGGCCCCCAAATAAAACACAGGAAAAGGCAGGAAAACCGGGCAACCGGTCTTGAAAACTCCACCGGTTATCCACACCTCCTCCACAACGGGCCCACAGCCCACCCCCACACTTATTCAATCTTTCGAACCGGAGCAGAACATGGGAAAAATCATCGGCATCGACCTGGGCACCACCAACAGCTGTGTGTCCATCATGGAAGGCAACACCACCAAGGTGATCGAGAACTCGGAAGGTGCGCGCACCACGCCGTCGATCGTGGCCTACCAGGAAGACGGTGAAGTGCTGGTCGGCGCCTCGGCCAAGCGCCAGGCCGTGACCAACCCCAAGAACACGCTCTACGCGATCAAGCGCCTGATCGGCCGCAAGTTCACCGAGAAGGAAGTGCAGAAGGACATCGACCTGATGCCCTACTCCATCGTGGCCGCCGACAACGGCGACGCCTGGGTGGAAGTGCGCGGCAAGAAGATCTCGGCCCA
>JAEUOT010000018.1 GCA_016790705.1 Hydrogenophaga sp. | reverse complement strand
CCATCCGGTGCACGCGCCCCGTAGCCCACGTCTTCGTCACCGACCAGAAGCACCCGGGCCCCAGGCCGCGCACGCAGCAGCTCGGGCAGGGCGCGCATGAAGATGTGAAAACCTCGGTAGGGCTCCAGGTGACGCGACACGAAAGTCACGACCTCGTCGTCGCGTGTCAGTGAACCCGCCCCGCCCGGCAGCTCGAAGCGGACATCCGGGTTGGGGCGCAATGCGTCGGTGTCGATGCCGTCGTGGCTGACGAAGATCCGTTCCCGCCAGGGATCGGGGAAGGTCGCCGCCTGCCACCGGGTCGGGCTGATCGCGGCGTCGGCCTGGTCCAGGTGGGCCAGGTGGTTGAGGTTCTTCATCTGCAGCCGGCAGGCGTCTGCCTGTGCATCGGTGGCCGCGAACTCCGGGTCGAATCCCATGTCGGCGCCCTCGGCCCGATAGAAGAACTCGGCATACAGCGCCAGCGTCGTGCCGGGCCACACGCGCTTGGTGAACAGCGGCTCGCCCCAGCCCGGATGAGCGATCACAACATCCGGTTCGAAGCCCTGGGCCTTCAGTGACCGCATCGCCTGCCAGCAGGCCTCGGCGCGCAGGGTCTTGGACTCGATGTCCAGCAGCCAGGGGTGCAGACCCGGGGTGTTGCTGCCTTGCGGTCGGTAGGACAGCACCCGCACGCCTTGCCAGCTTCTCGCCGCTGGCGCCCCGAGGATGCCCAGGGCCACCACCCGGTCGCCGCGCCGCGCCAGCGCGGGCGCCAGGTGCCTGAACTGCCCCGGAAAGTTCTGGTGGATCAGGAGGATCTGGCGGGGCGTTGGCATGGGGCGTGTCGGGGCGGTCAGGGCGAAAGGATGCGCCGAGCATTCTGGCAGGGACAACACTGTCCCGAACGACGACCCCGGATCGTGAAAAAAATCACAACTTTCTTGCCGCCTACTCCTCCCGAAGGACGGCGCTTCCGAGGCCATCCGGAGGCGCAGGGACCCTGTGTTAAAAGATGTTTCCTTTGGTGTTCAGCTCGTGGAGAGATCGCCTGCGTTGCGATCCAAACGAACTATCCAAAGGCCTTTCTTGAGGTCTTTTTTAGTCGGGGAGTTGCTGGGTGGGGGAGGAGAAAACAAGGCCCGTTGAGGGCGAGTCGGGGGATGTCCAGGACTCGGCATTGGTGTGTCTGGTGATGCTGGCGCGGCTGCACAACGTGGCTGCGGATCCCGCCCAACTGGCCCACGAATTCGTGGTGGACGGGCGACCCATGGGCACCCAGGAGGTCTTGCTCGCGGCCCGCAAGCTCGGGCTGCAAGCCAAGCGGGTCCGGACGCAGGCCGACCGGCTCACGAAAACACCCTTGCCCGCCATGGCCGTCGGCAAGGATGCGGATGGCGCGACCGAGTTCTTCATTCTGGCCCGCGCGCATGACGACGCTTCGGGCACCCAGGTATTGATCCAGTCCCCCAAGGTGGGGCGGCCGGAGAAGCTGAGCCTGCAGGAGCTTCAGGCGCGCTGGACCGGTGAGCTGATCCTCTTCACCTCGCGCGCTTCGCTGGCTGGCGAGATGGCGAAGTTCGACTTCTCCTGGTTCATCCCCGCCATCGTCAAGTACCGCAAGCTGCTGCTGGAGGTGCTGGCGGTCAGTCTGGTGCTGCAGCTCTTCGCGCTGATCACGCCGCTGTTCTTCCAGGTCGTGATGGACAAGGTGCTGGTGCACCGGGGTTACACCACGCTGGACGTGATCGGCATCGGCTTTGTCGTGGTCGTGCTGTTCGAGGTGACGCTCACGGCGTTGCGCAGCTACGTGTTCGCGCACACCACCAGCCGCATCGACGTCGAACTTGGCGCCCGGCTGTTCCGCCACCTGCTGGGGCTGCCGCTGGCGTACTTCCAGGCGCGGCGGGTCGGCGACTCGGTGGCCCGGGTCCGCGAGCTGGAGAACATCCGCGCCTTCCTGACCGGCAATGCGCTCACGCTGGTGCTGGACCTCCTGTTCTCGGTGGTGTTCCTCGCGGTGATGACCTACTACAGCGGCTGGCTCACGCTGATCGTGGTCGCCTCGCTGCCGTGTTACGCCATTCTTTCTGCCCTGTTCACGCCGGTGCTGCGCGCCCGGCTGCACGAGAAGTTCAACCGCGGTGCGGAGAACCAGGCCTTCCTGGTCGAGACCATCAGCGGCATCGACACCGTCAAGAGCATGGCGGTCGAGCCGCAGTGGACGCGCCGCTGGGACAACCAACTGGCCGCCTACGTCTCCTCCAGCTTCAAGACCGCCACCATCGGCACCCTGGCCAACGGCGGCGTCTCCCTGGTCTCCAAGCTGGTCACGGTCTGCACCATGTACTTCGGCGCCAAGCTGGTGATCGAGGGCAAGCTCAGCGTCGGCCAGCTCATCGCCTTCAACATGCTGGCCGGCCAGGTGGCGCAGCCGGTGATGCGGCTGGCCCAGCTCTGGACCGATTTCCAGCAGACCGGCATCTCGGTGCAGCGTCTGGGCGACATTCTCAACAGCCGCACCGAGCTGGCCGGCCAGAAGAGCGCGCTGCCGCCGCTGGCCGGGCGCATCGGCTTTGACAACGTCGTGTTCCGCTACCGCGCCGACGGGCCGGAGGTGTTGCGCAACGTCTCGCTGGAGATCCAGCCGGGCGAGGTGATCGGCGTGGTCGGGCGCTCGGGCTCGGGCAAGAGCACGCTGACCAAGCTGGTCCAGCGGCTGTACGTGCCTGAGCGCGGGCGGGTGCTGGTCGACGGCATGGACCTGGCGCTGGCCGACCCCAACTCGCTGCGCCGCCAGATCGGCGTCGTGCTGCAGGAGAACGTGCTGTTCGCACGCAGCGTTCGCGAGAACATCGCGCTGGCCGACCCCGGGGCGCCGCTGGAGGCGGTGATGCAGGCGGCGCGGTTGGCCGGCGCGCACGACTTCATTCTCGAACTGCCCGAGGGCTACGACACCCTGGTCGGCGAACACGGCTCCTCGCTCTCCGGCGGCCAGCGCCAGCGCATCGCCATCGCGCGCGCGCTGCTGACGAATCCCCGCGTGCTGATCTTCGACGAAGCCACCAGCGCGCTCGACTACGAGAGCGAACGCATCATCCAGAACAACATGAAGGCCATTGCCCAGGGGCGCACCGTCATCATCGTGGCCCACCGCCTCTCCGCCGTGCGAGACGCCAACCGCATCCTCGTCATGGACAAGGGCCAGATCGTCGAGGCAGGCCCGCACGCCGAGCTGCTCACGCTGCCCGGCGGGCAATACGCGCAGCTCCATCGGCTGCAGCAGGGAGGCTGAGCATGGGCGTTCGTCTTCAAGCCTTCGGCGACCTCCTGCAACGCTACGGCGCGGTCTGGCGCCACGCCTGGCAACACCGCAAAGACATGGAACCCGAGCCGCTCCAGCCGCACGAGGCGCAGTTCCTGCCCGCTGCGCTGTCGTTGCAGGAGACCCCGGTCTCGCCCGCGCCGCGCGTGGCGATGTGGCTGATCATTGCGTTCGCCCTGCTGGCCCTGCTGTGGTCCATCTTCGGCCAGATCGACGTGGTCGCCACCGCCCAGGGCAAGATCGTCCCCAACGACCGCACCAAGACCATCCAGCCTTTCGAAACCGCCTCGGTCCGCGCCATCCGCGTCACCGATGGTCAGGCGGTCAAGGCCGGCGACGTGCTGGTCGAACTGGACCCGACCAGTTCGCGCGCCGACCTGGACCGGGTGCGCAGCGAACTCGCCGCGGCGCGCCTTCAGGTCGCGCGGTCCAAGGCGGTGCTCGCTGCGCTCGACGGCGCGGGCAAGGCCTCGCTGGTGCGGCCGGACGGGATCGACGATGGCGCGTACCAGGAAGCCCAAAGCCTGCTGGCCGGTCAGCTCGCCGAATACGCCGCCAAGCAGAGCCGCATCGACGCCGAGATTGCCCAGCGCGTGGCCGAACTGCGCTCCACCCAGGAGCTGGTGACCAAGCTGGAAAACACCTTGCCGATCGCGCGACAACGGGCGCAGAACTACAAGAACCTGGTCGACAAGAACTTCGTCTCCAAACACGGCTACCTGGACCGTGAGCAGGCCCGCATCGAGCAGGAAGCAGACCTCGCGAACCAGAAAAGTCGCCTGCAGGAAATCGACGCCGGCATCCGACAGGCGCGCAGCCAGCGCGCCGAGTTGAGCGCCGAAACCCGCCGCATCCACCTCGACAGCGTCAACGAAGGTCAGCAGAAGGTGGCCGCGCTGGAGCAGGAGCAACTCAAGGCCGACGCCCGCAACCGCCTCACCACGCTGACCTCGCCGGTCGACGGCACCGTCCAGCAACTGGCCATCCACACCGTTGGCGGCGTCGTGACGCCGGCACAGGCGCTGATGGTCGTCGTGCCGCACGACGCCAACATGGAGGTCGAGGCCTTCCTGGAGAACAAGGACATCGGCTTCGTCCATCCGAAACAGGACGCCGAGATCAAGGTCGAAACCTTCCAGTACACCAAGTACGGCACCATCCACGCCGAAGTCGCCTCGGTCTCGCGCGACGCGATCAGCGACGAGAAGCTCGGCCTCATCTACGCCGCCCGCCTGCGCATGACGCGCTCGGACATCCAGGTCGACGGTGTGCCCGTCACGCTGTCGCCCGGCATGGCGGTGTCGGTGGAAATCAAGACCGGCAAACGCCGGGTGATCGAGTACTTCCTGGCCCCGCTGATGCGCGGCGCCAGCGAGAGCCTGAGAGAACGGTGAGCCCCATGAAAACCTCTCCGTTCCCCTGGTTGCCTGTCCTGAGCGCGCTCACGGCCTTGTCTGCGGGAGCGGTCAGGGCAGAGGGCCTCAAGCTGACCCACGAACTGGTGGTGCCGCCCAGTGTTCAGGCCGCCGCCGCGCAGCACAGCGTCGTCACCCTGTTGCGCGCCTACGAACTGGCGCTGGAGAAAGACCGCACCTACGCCGCCGCCCAGGCCGCCTACCGCGCCATGCAGGAAAAGGTGCCGCAGGCCAGGGCCGCGCTGCGCCCCAACGTGGCGCTGAGTGCGGGCCTGACCGCCTCTGCCCGCGCACCCAGCGTTGACAGCCGGCTCAGCGAACGCGTGACGGAGCAGACCGATACCCGCTCCACCGCGCAGGCCACCGTCTCCAGCTCGGAGACTCGCGACGGCGCGACCACGTCCACCCAGACCAGCAGCGAGACCCGCCGCGACGAGCAACTCTCGGAGACCACGACCTCCGCCGTTCGCCAGAGCAGCGACCAGCGCCTGCGCAACCTCAACGCCGAATCCGCGATCAACCTCACCTGGCCGCTCTACCGCCCCAGCCTGGACCGCCAACTGGAACAGAGCCAACTGGTCGAAGAACAGGCCCTGCTGCAGCTCAAGGCCGCTCGGCAGGACGTCGCCTTGCGCGTGGCGCGCGCCTACTTCGACGTGTTGCTCGCCCGCGAGAACCTCGACGCGTTGTCGGTCCAGAAAGCCGCCATCGAACAGCAGCTTGCCGTGGCGGAAAACAGCTTTGAAGAAGGCGTCGTCACCATCGCCGACGTGCGCGAAGCCCAGGCCAAGAAGGACGCGGTGCTCGCGCAGGAAGTCGCCCTGCGCAACGCCCTCAAGGTCAAGAACACCGCGCTGCAGGCCCTGATCGGCGTGCGCGCCGACGCGGTGCAGCAACTGCGCGTCGACGACCTGCTCAGCGGCTTCACCCTGCCGGGCGAACTGAACCAGTGGAGCGCCCAGGCGCAGGAGCAGGCCTACGAGGTGCAGATCGAAGAACTCGGCCTGCGCATCGCCCGCAAAGAGCTGAACAAACAGACCGACGCCCACAAGCCCACGCTCGACTTCGTTGCCAACCTCGGCGCCAACCGCAGCCGTGAGGTCAGCCGCACCCGCAGCAGCACCAGCCAGACCGACCAGTCCACCGCCACCAACAGCGTCAGCGCCAGCGGCACCAGCAGCACCAGCAGCACCAGCAGCACCAGCAGCACCAGCAGCACCAGCAGCACCGCCACCGACTCCAGCGCGTTCGGCGCCTCCACCGCAAACACCTCAACCGACAGCACCACGCAAACCAACGCCCAGAGCGCGGTCGACACCAGCACCTCGCGCCCCGCCAGCCGCAACCGCAGCTACAGCAAGCAGTGGGACGCCTACATCGGCGTGCGCCTGAACATCCCGCTCTACGACGGGGGCCTCACTAGCAGCAAGGTGCGCGAATCGCTGGCGCTGCAGGAACAGAAAGAAATCGACCTGCAGCGTGTGCGCGCGGAAGCTGCGCTTGCCGCAGAAACCGCGTATCTCGAAGCCGCCGGGTTCCTGGCTGAAGCCCAGGCGCTCAAGGCCGCCGAAACCTCCGGCCGCGTGGCGCTCGAAGCCAATCAGATGGGCTACGAGGTGGGGCTGCGCATCAATTCAGATGTGCTTAACGCGCAGCAGCAGTTGTTCACCACGCGCAGGGACCTGATGCGGGCGCAGGTGGATGCGCTGGTGGCGACGCTGCGGCTCAAAGCGAGTGTTGGTGGGTTGGGGGAGGTGGAGATTCAGGAGCTGGACAAATGGTTGAGATGACGGGGCTGAGGAAACAAAAGTAATGAAATCGGTGCGTCTTGTTTTGAATGAATTTGGTGAGGCTGATTCCTATTGATAATTAGTGAGGGTTTGAATGGAAAAACCGCTATTTCGCCTTCCACCCGTTGGTCTGGCAATTTTTGGTCATTACGTTTTGATGTTGATGGTGGGTAATGCATTGTCTCGTCAGGCGTCCCTTCAAATTCTTCATGATCTTTTGATGCCATTTGTCCATTGGGTGCCAAATGTATCTTCGTTGGCGCGCTTGACGCCAGATCCAATTTTTACTGAAACCTTTCTTGCCATTTCTCTTTTGCTTGGGCAAGGGATCGTGGTCTATTTCTTTGTCTTTTTGAGAGGCAAATATTGCACGGTTATATACAAAAACTATAGTGATAAGTTTTTGCATGTGATCTTGGTGGCTCTATTTATGGGATTGTTTGTCTTTGTTTTGTGGATTCTGCCTTACGCGGAGACCAGTCATGTCGGTCGTGCAGCATTTTTTTTGAGTATTTCAAGCTCGACAAAATACGGTGTGATGTTCTTAATGAATGGGCTTCTTATAAGCTCTTCGTTGGGCTATGTTTTGATAATTTGGGGCCAGCTCTTCTGCACGCGAGTTTCGCGTCGTTCATGGATGTGAGTTTAAAAATTCAGGAGGTGATATGAGTGAACTGATGTTGTCCTATCAACGCGAGGCGGAGTTCTGGGAAAAAATAAAGTCGCTTTTGGGGAATTTTGCGAGTGGGGTTGTTTCTGCATTCGAGCGCGCTGAATTGGGGGCTGAGCAGAGATTGGCGGTGCTGGCTGAGCAGCATTACCAGATGTATATTCAGATTGATGGATTTTTTAAAAATGCAGCCGCTGCTGGCAACAGTGAACTGGCCAACTATTGGTTGGAGATGGCGCGTGATCAACAAAATGTTTACGAAACATTGCGAGACAACGCAGTATCTGTGGAGGCCCGTCTCGAGACTTATGCCGGTAGGCTGGGTTTTATTGCAAAGTGGGGGGGGGAGATTGCAGGGGCCTACTATGATGTCAAGGGGGTCTACACCGCAATCTCAGAAGGTGATGGAAATAAGGCTGGGGAGGCGGGTATTTCCATACTTCTGGCCGCATTGTTTGGTGTCGGTGCTGGAATTGTAGCCCCGGTTGTTTTGGGGGCGACAGGCGTTGCTCTTATTGGTGGTGCCGCCGCAGTTGGTGCTGCTTTTGCTGCTGAGGCACTGAATGAGCGGTACGGTCGCCCATTCTTTGATTATTTGGGTTCCAGAATTCCTGACAGTGTCTGGCGGGCTTTGGATGCCTTTACGGATGGAGCGGGGGCGGCACATTTGGATCCTATTGGGGTCGTATATGTAACGATTTTGTTGGGTCGAATCGATAAAAAGCTAGTTCGTGCGGACCTTGATAGCGTGTTTGACAATGCGGCTTCTTCAAGGGCGGGAAGGGAGTCGGTGGCTGTGCTCAATGCTTTGGCCCGAGTTTGGGCTCCTGGCACCGAAAAACTGAGTGACCAAGCAACTGATGATCAGGTTCGAGAGTTTGCAAGTCAGATTGCCACGGTGACAAGCGCGTTGTCTGGCGAAATGAAAATTTCGGCAACACCGCCTACAGCAGCCCAAGCGCGGACAGACTTCAGTGCCTTCATGGCTTTGTATGCATTGAGCCCAGTTTGGGTTCAAGCAATCAGTGCTGATGCGATATCAAGACTTAAGGATCTTCATAGCCAAATAGCCAAGGATTGGCAGGCTGATGCAAATGCTCGTCAGTATGGGGATACAGATTATGAATTCAGTATCAGCGATATGTGGTATGAAGACCGAATCTCCATGCTGAATTTGCTCTTGCTGAAGAATAAGGGTGATTATGCACAGGAGGTGCTGACAAGTGGAAAACCGATTCTCTATTCCGATTTGCACAGCACAATCGAAGTTGAATTGGGGCTGGGTGGTCCCAATGTAGTAAAACCCCAGGTGATTTTCGGGACGGATAAGAATGATTCCGGGATTTCGGGCGGAGACACTGATGATCGAGTTTACGGCGGCGGCGGCGCCGATAAGCTGTATGGACTGGCCGGCAAGGACTATCTCGACGGCCAGTCGGGCGACGACGAGTTGTATGGTGGCGCAGAAAACGACACTCTGCTAGGTGGTGCTGGCAACGACCGGCTTCGGGGCGATGATGGTGATGACTTGTTGTTGGGCGGTGAAGGCAACGACAACCTGGACGGCGGTGCGGACAACGACGGTCTGTACGGGGGCAAAGGCAGCGACACGCTGGTCGGCGGAGAAGGCAACGACCTACTGCACGGTGGGGCCGGTTCGGACACCCTAGAAGGCGGCATCGGGCGCGACTACCTGATCGACGAATCCGTTGCCTCTGAAGCCGTGCCTGAGACCTCGGTGATGAGCGGCGGAGAAGGCAACGACCTGTTGGACGCCCGCAAGGTTCAAGGCAAGGCCACGTTGGACGGTGGCAGCGGAAGTGATTGGATCTGGGGTGGCAGCGATACAAACTCCATCAAAGGTGGTGATGGGGCTGACTGGATCGAAGGCGGCGCCAAGAAAGATGATGTGAACGGCGGTGCAGGCGCCGACTTCATTCGCACTGGATCCGGTAACGACTATATCTATGGCGGTGCCGGGGCCGATTTCATGCAGGGCGGGGAGGGTGACGATGGTTACCTAGTCGAAACCGACAGTGGTGCCGACTTCATCGACGACCAGCAGGGTGCGAACACGCTGCTGTTCTCGGCGCGTGGCTTTTCCTTGGACTGGAAGGCCAACTATGACGCGGCCAAGGCCGCCTGGGTGACCAGCGACGGCTACGTGATCCGCAAACACACGCTGGGCGCCACCACCACGCTGGCGATCTACAAGGACGGCGACAAGAAAAACACCGTCTACCTCAAGAACTGGAGCGCCGGGCAGTTCGGCATCCAGCTCAACGGCGAGGAAGCCGCGCCCAAGGCCCCCGAGACCACCCCGCAACCGCTGACCACGCGGGTCGACAACAACTACGTCGACCTCGCGATCAACAACGACGCCGCCGACGGCGGGCAGGGTAACGACATCCTGCAGGCCACGGACGCGCAGAGCGTGCTGGCCGGCGGCGTGGGCAATGACATCCTGGACGGGCGCGGGGGCAACGACTGGCTCGATGGCGGAGAGAACAACGACATCATCCTGAGCGGCGCGGGCAAGGACACGGCCTATGGCGGCAGCGGGAACGACTTCCTGGGCGCCGGGCTTGTGTTCGACATGCAGTGGGGCTTGGTCGGGGGGGAGCCGGGCATCTATTACCAGCAAGGCGGGCGGTACCTCTACGCAGGAGGAAATACGACCTCGGAGTTCACCTACCGCTATCGGCATGCCGACGGGACGATCACCAATGAGCCGATCCCCCACCCCGAGCTGGCCAAGTTCGACATTTCGGTGGACAAGAAGTGGAGCGATCAGACGCAGTCGTACCTGTATTTCTTCGATGTGGGAGACGGCGCCAAGCTGCGCATCGAGGCCTCGCTGACCTTGACGATGACCTTGGGCAATCCGCTGGACGTCAAGCTCGGCCAAATTTCTAACCATGCGCCCGATGAAGTGGGTCTGCCCGTTGTCTACAAGCTGCAGTTGGGGCAGGCTCCAGACGTGCTCGCCGCAGGCACGGGCGCAGAAGGTGCGCGATTCTGGGGGGGCGCCGGCAACGACATCATCTACGGCGCCAACGACAACGACAAGTTGTACGGCGAGGGCGATGACGACGTGCTGATCGGCTACGACGGGGACGACGAGCTGCTGGGCGGAGAAGGGGCGGATTACCTCTGGGGTGGCGATGGTCGAGATTTCCTTGACGGTGGCAGCGGCAATGACGGACGTCTGATCGGTGGCTACGGCAGCGACGTGATCTATGGCGGGGCCGATGACGACTCGCTGATTGGCGATACACCCTATCTGTTCGGCACAAATTGGTATCCCGCCGGTGAGGACACGGCGCGGCACGGCGATGACTACCTCGACGGTGGCACGGGCAACGACAAACTGTGGGGTGATTTCGGCGACGACTACCTCTATGGCGGCGACGGAGATGACTACGGTTTTGGCGGCGAAGGCGATGACTACCTCTGGGGTCAGGCCAACAAGGACACCCTGATTGGCGGTCAGGGGAACGACCATCTGGACGGTGGAGACGGCAACGACAACCTCCAGGGCGAAGAGGGCGACGACCGTCTGGTCGGCGGCGGCGGCATCAACAACCTCATGGGTGGCAAAGGCAATGACATCCTGATCGCTGGCAACCAAGGGGATGTCGCGCTGGGAGGCGCCGGCGAGGACGTGCTGATCGGCGGCGACGGCAACGACTACCTCTATGGTGATGGCGACGGCAGCGGAGATGGCGCCGACTTCCTGGAGGGCGGCAAGGGGCAGGACCAGCTCTCGGGCATGGGCGGGGCGGATGTCTACGTGTTCAATCTCGGGGACGGACAGGACACCATCAACGACGACGGGTCTGACGGGACGCGCAACGTCGTGGTCTTCAAGTTCGCGCCATCCCAATTGCGCAAGGTCAAGCGCGAGGGTGTGAACCTGGTCATCGAATACGGGACGAACGATTCGATCACCGCAATGGGTTTCTATGGGCGCGGTGCCCCCGGCTCGGCGGATGGCTCCGAGCGGGTGGTGGTGGGGCCCGCGCAGTATTCGATTACCGAGGTGCAGTTCTCCGACGGCACGACATGGTCTTCACTCGACTTGCTGCGCATGGCGCCGCCGCCGGAGCCGGTGGCTCCTGGAACGGATCCATTCCAGGCCACGGAGGGCAACTACTTTGTCAATGCACTGCTCGACAGAGAAGAGGTTCGTGCAGCGGGCAAACACGAGCTGACCTTTGGGTTTTCAAGCAGCGTCGCAGCAGGTGTGACAGGCGTGAAGCTGTTCAGCGAGGACGACAAGGCGGCAGTGCGCGAGGCGCTGTCCCGGTTCAGCGATGTGCTGAACCTGAGGTTTGTCGAGGTGGACAACGCCGCCTCTGCGGACCTTTCGTTCCATCTTGATGATTTGCTCTCTGCCAATCTGGGCGGCTTTGCAGGATATGCGTCCGCCGGAACGGGGGAAGTTCACCTCAACAGCGCGTTGTACGCCGAGGAGTACCTGCTGGAAGAGGGCGGCTACGGGACCCGCGGGTCATTGGCCGTGGGCGAAAGCGGGTTTGAAACGCTGCTGCACGAGATCGGTCACGCGCTGGGTCTGAAGCATCCGTTCGAGCAGCCGATGCTCCCGGAGTCGGAGGACAACCGCAGCAACACGGTGATGTCCTACACCCACAGCGACGCGCCCCAAACCAATCTGGGGGCATTCGATATCGCCGCGTTGCAGTACCTGTACGGCGTGGCGGGCAACCTGAACGCGGGCGATGACAGCTACACCCTGTCGACGCGCTTCATCCAGGACGCGGGCGGCGCTGACACCCTGGACCTCAGCGCGGAAACCGAAGCGGTGACGGCGGACCTGACGCCGGGCTCGTGGATTCACCGGGGCGCCAAAGCCCAGAGCATCCTGGCCGACGGGCAGGCTCACATCAGCTATGCCACCGTGCTGGAAAACGTCGTCGGTGGCTCGGGCAACGATGGGCTGACCGGCAACGACCTTGCCAACCGGATGGAAGGCGGGGTCGGCGATGACTCGCTGCGCGGTGGGCGAGGCAACGACACGCTGATCGGCGGGGAGGGCGCCGACACCTACACGTTCACGGTCGGTGATGGCGACGATGTGATCAACGAGTCGGGATCCGACGCGCGAATTGTCATCAACGGCGCGTCGATCCAGCAGCTCTATCTGGCCTCGGGCAGGCTGTATTACGGGGAGGCGGAAGACCGGGTCCAGGTCGATCTGGCCGCCGTCGCGACGGTCACCGTGGGTGGCGTGAGCTATTCCCAGGCGGACTTCCTGCAGGCGGTCGCGATCGTGGCCTCCGACTCGGGCGACATCACGCTGGGAGACGGGCAATACCGCGCGAAGCTGCTCGGCGACGGTGGCTGGAGCATCGATGGCAACGCGCTGGCCAACGCGTTGACCGGCAACCGTGGCAACAACGTCCTGCGAGGCGGGGCGGGGGATGACAGCCTTTACGGTGGGGGTGGCGACGACGCGCTCTACGGTCAGGACGGCAATGATGTCCTGTCCGGGCAGGAAGGGAACGACTTGCTCGTCGGTGGGGCGGGCAATGACAGCTATCTCTTGGGGGCGGGACGATCACTGATCAACGACACCGAGGGCTCGAACCGGGTCGTTCTCGGTGACAGCGCGGTGGACTTCGGCAAGGTCGAGTCGGGTTTGACCGTCGGGCTGTTGAACTTCACGGAGGGTGGTGCAGCGCCCGCTGCCGGCGATTTCCGTGCCTCGACCAATACCCTGGTCCAGGGCGCGGGGCAATCGCTCCAGGGGGCTTATGTCCTTCTGGGCGATGCGGAACACGGGTCGCTGGTGCAGGGTGGTCTTGATGCCCACATGTCCGAGGTACAGGACAGCCAGGGACGGCGCCTGGACTGGGCGATGCTGATGCAGCAGGCCCGCAGCGATCGCAGCAGCACGGCGTATGCCGCGGATCACCAACGTTGGTACGGATCGGACACCGCCGACTCGGTCGAGGCGACCTCGGCGAATCACACTTTCGTGATGGGACGAGGCGACGACACCATCGTCGCCAAGGGCGGGGGGAATACCTTCCTGTTCTCGGTGGGCGATGGCCGTGACAGCTTGCGCCTGCTGGACACCCCCTCAGACGCGGCGGTCAACACGCTGCGCTTTGGCCCGGGGATCACTGCCCAGGATCTGAGGCTGGTGCTGGATGGTCTCGTGATCCAGGTGGGTGACGACGGCCAGGATCGGATTCGCATCGAAGGGTTCAACAGCGGGAACGTGCACACGCAGACGGCGGTCGATCGTTTCGAGTTTGTCGACGGCACCGTCTTGAGCTACGCGGAGTTGTTGCAGCGTGGCTTCGACTTGTCAGGCACGGTCGGAAGCGATTCGCTCACAGGGTCGGTTCTGGTGGACCGCATCAGTGGCGGCGCAGGGGACGACACCCTCGCGGGCGGGGCCGGAAATGATGTGTACAGCTTCTCCGCTGGCGATGGGCTGGACTGGATTCGTGAGACGGTCGGCGACGACGTCGACGTGCTTCGTCTGCTCAACACGAACCCGTCGGATGTCAATGTCTGGCGTGGGCCCGAAGACCTTTGGTTGACGTTGTCCGGAGAGGGCGGCGTGGGTGGCACGGTCGTGCTTGAAGGCCAACTGGGCGGCCAGGGTCGCGGGGTCGAGCGGGTGGTGTTCGCTGACGGGACGGTGTGGACCGCCCAGCAGTTGCTCGATCGCGCGCAGGTCGGTCAGACACCTGCCTTGCGCATTGAGGGAACCGCCGGTGACGACAGCCTGCGTGGCGCCGGGGGGGATGATCTGCTGCTGGGCCTGTCGGGCAACGACGTGCTTGAGGGCGGTGCCGGCGACGACACCTACCTGTTCCGTGCCGGGGCGGGGCAGGACACGGTCCTGGAGTCCGCACAGCAGGGCAATGCCGACCGTGTCCGGTTCGAAGCGCTGGACGCCGGCTCGGTGGACCGAAAGAGGGTCGGCAACGATCTGGTGTTCACCGTGGGCGGGTCGGATCGACTCACCGTGCGCAATTTCTTCAGCGACCCATCAGCCGTGGTCGAGTACTTCGAGTTCAGCGACAGGGTTCTGAGCGCGGCAGACATGCGTTTGGCGGTGCTGGAAGGGACGGCCGGCGATGACAGCCTGATCGGGTACGACAGCGATGACCAGATGCAGGGGCGCGCGGGCAATGACCATTTGGCGGGTCTTGCCGGGAACGATCAGCTCTCCGGCGGTGCCGGTGACGACACCCTGGAAGGCGGCGCCGGTTCGGACACCTACACCTTTGACCTGGGCGATGGGCATGACGTCCTGACAGAGACCGGCAGCGACGTTGACGACGACGTGCTGGTGCTGGGTGCCCACCTGACGACCGACAACGTGCGGGCGGTTCGTGCGGGCGACGACCTGCTGGTGTATGTCAGAAGCAGCGACGAGCACGTCAGTTTGTCCGGCTGGTTCGGCGCGGCCGGGCCCGGCATCGATGCGGTTCGCTTTGCGGACGGCACTGAGTGGACCGCAGCCGAGCTTCAGGCATTTGCGACCGCGTCAGTGACGGTCGGAGACGGGGCAGACTTCGTCGCCGGCACCCTCGATGCCGATGCCTTGCAAGGATTGGGGGGCAACGACACCCTGTACGGCGAGCGCGGCGACGATACGCTGGAGGGTGGACGAGGGGACGACCTTCTCTCGGGTGGTGCCGGCAATGACCTGTATCTCTACCGGACGGGGGACGGCAACGACGTTCTGAAAGACAAGAGCGGCAGCGGTTCGGATTGGCTCCAGCTTGCGGCGGACATCGATCCGTTGGCCGTTCGTGTGACGCGCGACGAGTCCAGTCTGTATCTCCACATGCCCGATGGCGCCCGCGTCACGGTGTTGAACGCCTACACCGGGTCGGGCAATGCCTTGGCCGGGGTGCGTTTCGAAGCAGGCACCGAATGGAACCGGGCCGAGCTCGAACGGCGAGCCAACTTGCCCACCAGCGGCAACGACCTGATCATCGGCGGTGCCGGCAACGATTCGCTGTCCGGAGGCGCCGCGGAAGACACGCTCAAGGGCCTGGATGGCAACGACACGCTCTCGGGGGGTGCCGGCAACGACCTGCTGTACGGCGGGCTCGGGCACGACACCTACACGATCGATGCGGGCGACGGCAACGATGTCATCGTTGACGAAGGTGGCACCGATACCCTGAGACTGGGTGCCGGAATCAGGCCCGAGGACTTGATGGTGTTCCGCACTGCCGACAACCGGCTTGAGCTGCAGCACTATGGCAGCGGGACGCAGGTCTCTTTTGAGGCCCGGATATTCCAGGACCCGGATCTGGGTCCGGTGATGCTGAGTTCGGCTGTGGAGCGGGTCCGCTTCCACGACGGCACCCTGTGGACAGGGGCCGACCTTGCGAGGTACGCGCTGTGGCGTCCCACGGAAGGCGCTGAAGAGTACGTGGGTTCGGAGCGGGGCGAAATCCTCGATGGCCTGGGGGGTGATGACACCCTCGTCGGCGGCCTGGGGAGCGACCAGTATGTTTTCAAGCAGGGGTACGGCCCGCTGCACATCGAGGATCTGGACAGCAGCGCACTCGGCAATGACCGCCTGCTGCTGGGAGAGGGCATACACCCGGGCGATGTGAGCGTGCGCCGCGAAGGTGATCAGTTGTTGATCACGGTATCGGGCACGGACCAGATCTTTGTCTCCCACTTCTTCGGCACCGGAGATCAGGCCGGCGCGATCGAGCAGATCGTTTTCGCGGACGGAACGATCTGGACGCCCAATGACGTGGATCAGCGATTGACCGTTCGTTCGGCCACCGAAGAAGCTGATGTCATCGAGGGGTCCGGTCGAGGGGACACGGTCTTCGGCGGCGACGGCCCCGACCAGATATTCGGCCACGCGGGCGACGATTCCCTTGACGGTGGCCAGGGCCCGGACTTGGTGTTGGGTGGAGACGGAAACGACACCCTGGCCGGCGGTGCCGTTGGCGGGCGATACGAACCGGGGCCGGTCTACGGTCCCGGCGATGTGGGCGGGTTGCCGTGGTTCTTCGGTGAACACGATGTGCTCGACGGTGGTTCGGGTGACGACACCTATCTGATTGAAGCCGACAGCACCAATGTGGAGATCCGTGATGCGCAAGGCAGCAACCGGATCGTGTTGGGAGAAGGGGTCGATGCCGAGAGCATCGTCATTTCGCACTACACGGATTGGATGGGGACCACCCACACCGTCCTTGACCTCAAGACAGCACAAATCCTGTTGGCGCCCGACACGCGCATTGACCGCATAGAAGCGGCTGACGGCACGGTGATCGATTCGGGGAACTGGAACGACTACCTGGTGCGAGAGGTCGCGGGTGGCAGCGGCGCCGACACCCTGTCCGGTGGCGTTGGCCCCCAGGTGATGTCCGGTGGCGGTGGCGACGATGTGCTGACTGCTGGCGCCGGGCGAGACTCGCTGTATGGCGGCACCGGCAATGATCGCCTTTACGGCGGGACAGCGGATGACGTCCTGGGTGATGCAGAGGGCGACAACATGTTGCTCGGCGAAGCCGGCAACGACGGAGTGTATGGATCGGGCTACCTGTCTGGTGGCTCTGGGCAGGACACCCTGTCAGGATCCGGCGTGCTTGACGGGGGGATCGGCAACGATGTGCTCGGCGTGACCGGGCCGGCGACCGTGATCTACAACCGCGGTGACGGCTGGGATGAGATCAAGAACTACGGTTACGGAGCCGATGTCGACGTCTGGGTGTGTACCGACCTCCTGGCAAGCGAGATCGAAGTCCAAGGTGTCGCTGTCAACGGTGATCTTCAGAGCCTGTCGTTGAAGGTGCTGGGCAGCGAAGACGGGCTGGCGGGGATGCTGCTGGTCGCGGGGATCGTGTTCGGCGACGGCACGGTCTGGAGCGCGCAGGCTTTGTTGTCGCATGCCGTTGTTCGCGATACGGAGAACCACGCTGGCGACAGTACCCTGGTAGGAGGGGCAGGAAACGACAGCCTGGCCGGCTTCGAGGGGGCGGATGTCCTCCTCGGCAAGGACGGGGACGACACGCTGGACGGGGGTGTCGGCGATGACCTGATTGAGGGCGACCAGGGCAATGATGGGCTGCTCGGGGGCGAGGGCAACGACGTCCTGGTTGACTTGAGTGGTGATGACACGCTGGACGGCGGTGCCGGTGACGATGAGCTCAGGATCGGTGGCGGCCTCAAGACGGTGCTCTTCGGAACGGGATCGGGTTCGGACCGCGTCACGCTTGAAAACGTGAGTGGCCAGTCCTCGGGACTGATCGTCCAACTCTCGACGGGGATCACCAGCGATCAGGTGTCCGTATGGCTCACCGGAAGCGATCTCCGCATTGGTCTGATCCCCGCCAGCGAGGGTGGAGATGGTGTCGAGGTGTTGACCATCTCGGAGTGGGCCGCCTTCACTGATCGGCGGGCGGCCGTCGAACTGCACTTTGCCGACGGGGAGGTGTGGGACCCCCAGACCCTCCAGGCTTTGCTGGAAGATCAGTTGGACCTGATCGGCGACCAGGGGGACAACCGCATCGCGGGCACCCTCGAAGCCGATGCCTTGTTCGGCGGCGCCGGCAACGACAGCCTTTCGGGTCTGGGCGGAAATGACGTCCTGAGCGGTGACAGCGGCGCAGACGAGCTGGAGGGTGGTGAAGGGAACGATTACCTGCGCGGAGGCGAAGGCGCCGATCGCCTGTTTGGACAGGCGGGTGACGACATCTTGCTCGGGGACGATGACGCGGACCTGCTGGACGGGGGGACCGGCAACGACTTCTTGGATGGTGGCGAAAACAATGACCACCTCATGGGGGGAGACGGCAACGACAGTCTCTATGGGGGAACGGGCAGTGATTTGCTGGATGGCGGTGCGGGCGACGACCACATCGACCTCGGGGCCGAGGTTTCCCCGACCGGTCAGTACGCCAGCACGGTGCGTTTCGGCTACGGCAGCGGCGCGGACACGGTGGTCAATGCCTATGCCGCTGACCGGGTCCAGTTGCTGGACGGCGTGACAAGGGAAGACCTCAGCGTCGGTCAGGATGGCGATGATCTGCTGATCTCGCTGAATGGCAGTGACGACTCGTTGCGGATCGTCGGCTGGGCAAAGAGCGACTACGGGTCTGCCAACCGGCTGGAGTCCATCGTGTTTGCCGATGGCAGCCTGTTTGATCTGGCCCACCCCACATTTGCCATCGTTGTGGGCCAGCCTGGCAACGACTACATCGACCCCACTCCGTTCAATGATCGGATCTACGGCCTGAACGGCAACGACTATCTGTCGGGTGGCAGTGGCAACGACACCTTGGTGGGAGGGGCTGGCAACGACTCGCTCTATGGAGGGAGTGGGGCCAACCTCCTGAATGGGGGCGCGGGCAACGATGCTTACAACCTGAGCGGTGGCAGCAATACCGTCGTGATGGGGTACGACTCCGGTCAGGACAACCTCTATTCTTATTTGGCCAACCACTCCGTCACGGTGCGGTTTGAAAACAATGTCCTTCCCAAGGACGTGTTGATCAAGAACGTCGTTTTTGGCAATGGCAACGCAGGCACCTTCTCCGTGGTGCTGGCGGGGTCCTCCGCAGAGTTGGGGGGTATTCAGTTCCGCTTTGGCGCTGATCACGTACCCACCCCGTGGGCGAGCTTTGAGTTCGCCGACGGCACCAGCGTCAGCGGTTCGGACCTCTTCGCACGCTTCTCGCCCACTGCGTTTACCGCCGGGGCCGACACGCGCATCGGTTCGGACGGCCGTGACGCACTCTATGGCGGCGCCGGTGCGGATGCGCTGGTGGGCGGTGCGGACGATGACCTGCTGGATACGGGCGCCGACAACGACCGGGCCTGGGGTGGCGACGGCAATGACACCATCGTGGGCGGTGGCGGCAACGACACCCTGGTCGGCGGGTCGGGGCAGGACACCTATTACTTTGACTACAACTTCGGTACCGACGTGGTCGAGGTCGAGCGCTCGAGGGATGGCCTGCTCGACCGACTTGAGTTCGGGGTCGGGATTCTTCCCTCCGATGTGACGGTGTCGCTCGTCAATGGCTATCTGCAGTTCACGCTGCCCAGTGGCGCCGGACAGGCGCGCATCTGGAACGCGAGCACCTACGGGGTCCATGCCGATGACATCCCGTTGTCGGAGGTGCGCTTCCGGGACGGGACGGTCTGGAGCGCCGCCGATGTGGTGTCGCGTTTGCTCAAGCCATCAGACGTGGCCGATCAGATGTCTGGCTCCATCGTGGGGGATGTGATCGACGGTCTCGGTGGAGATGACCGCATCGCCGGTCTGGCTGGAAACGATGTGCTGATCGGGGGCGAGGGTAACGACACCCTGGAGGGTCAGGCTGGATCGGACCTTCTGTTGGGTGGACTCGGGGACGACTCGCTGGTCGGCGGTGATGGCAACGATCTGCTCGCGGGTGCCGAGGGCGACGACAGCCTGGTCGGTGGAAACGGGGACGACAGCTACCGCTTTGGCCTTGGTGATGGGCATGACGTCATCGATGACTTTGGCTACCGTCTGGATGAGACGGACACCCTGGAGTTCGGGGCCGGGATATCGCTGGGCGATGTCACGCGCGAATGGGTGGGTGAGCGTCTTGTGCTGAGGTTGGCCGGTGGTGAGAGTGTCTCGATCACCGGGCAAGGGCACGCCCGCATTGGCATTGAGCGCATCCGGTTCGCCGACGGGACGGTGATCGATCCCGTGACCTGGTCGGTGGTCAGTCGGCAGGTGACGTTGGACGCCGGCGGCGGCTGGGTCAGTGTGGGAAGCGAGTCGCTGCTTGAGAGCCTGCAGGTGGGCCCGGGCGTGTCGCCAGACGAACTGGTGGCGCAACGCGACGGCGCAGACCTGTTGCTGGGTTCGGGGAGCGATGGGGTGCGGTTTGTCGGCTGGTTTGCCGATCCGGTGAGACACCCCATCCTGCAGGTTCTTTTTGCGGACGGAACGCTCTGGACGGCGGATGACGTCAGCCGCCTGGCGTCTTCCCAAGCCGGTGGTGCCGGGAACGACACCTTGCGCGCCGATCCTGGCTTCCCCGCGAGGCTGACCGGGTGGGCAGGCAACGATGTCCTGGTGGGCAGCGCCGGCAGCGATGAGCTGACGGGCGGTGACGGCAACGACACCCTTGAGGGTGGCTGGGGCAGCGATGTCCTGGACGGTGGCAGCGGTGATGACCTCTACCTTGCCGACGCGGACGACACCGTGATCGAGCGCGATGGCGGTGGGGTGGACACCGTGCGCATGTACAGCGATGTCGACGTTGTCGCGCGTGACGTGATCGAAAACTACGAGATATTGGGCGCTGCGCCCATCAACATCGTGGGCAGCGACGTGGCGAACCGGTTGGTGGGCACGTCGGGAGAGAACCGGATCGAGGGTCGCGGCGGCGACGACACGCTGGACGGAGGTCTGGGCGCCGATGTGCTCATCGGGGGCGAGGGCAATGATGTCTACGTGATGGACAACGCGGCCGACACCGCCGTGGAGCTTGAGGGACAGGGCGACGACACGGTGCTGGCGTCGTTCAGCTACACGATCGCGGCGGGCTCGAACATCGAGAACGTCGTGCTGCAGGGCACGGCCAACCTCGGTGCGACTGGCGACAACCGCGCCAATGTGTTGCGCGGAAACTCGGGGCGCAACCAGATCGCCGGTGGCGATGGAGACGACACGCTGGACGGCGCGGCTGGAGCAGACACGCTGACCGGTGGCCTGGGCAATGACCGGTACGTGGTCGACAACGCGCTGGATCAGGTGGTGGAGCTGGCGGATGCCGGAACGGATGAGGTGCAGGCCAGCGTGAGCTATGCCGTCTCTGCCAACGTCGAACATCTCACGCTCATCGGGGCGGGGGATATCGACGGGACCGGAAACGCGGCCAACAACCGGTTGCAGGGCAACGCCGGGGCCAACAGGCTCAACGGGGGCGTTGGCGACGACACCCTGATGGGTGGGCAGGGTCGGGATACCCTGGCTGGCGGTGCTGGCGGTGACACCTATGTGTTTGGCAGAGGCGACGGGGAAGACCTGGTGCTGGATGCCGGAGGAACGGGGATCGACAGGATCTTGTTCGGGACGGGCATCGCGGCCAGCGATCTGCTGCTGCGGCGCACTGGCAACGACCTGGTCATCACGGTGCGAGACAGTGCCGACCGGATGGTGGTGCAGCAGCAGTGGACCAGCGCCGGACAGGTCGAGCGCTTTGAGTTCGAGGATGGCACCGTGTGGGGGCTGTCCGAGCTGGAGGCCTCACTGGCGGCGATGGCGACCAACAGCGCACCCGTGGTGGCTGCGGCGGCTGCCGACCAACTGGCCCAGGTGGGACGGGTGTTCGAGTTCAGCATCGCCTCGGTGTTTGCCGATCCGGATGTCGGTGACAGGCCGATCGTGCGGGTGTCGTTGCACAACGGCGACCCGTTGCCGAGGTGGCTCAGCTATGACGCGGCGATGCAGGTCTTCCGTGGCACGCCGGCCGAGGGCGATGTCGGGACATTGCAGCTCAGGCTGGAGGCGACCGACAGCGCCCAGCTCATGGTGAGTGATCTCTTTGAGATCGTCGTGCGCAACCCGAACGACACATCTCCGCTGGTGCAGAACGCATTGATGGATCAGCGTGTCTTGCAGGGCGAGTCGCTGTCGTACACCGTGTCGGTCGACAGTTTTGTCGATCTGGATGTGGGGGACAGCCTGACCCTGTCCGCCAGCCTGCTCGATGGCAGTGCGCTTCCGCGCTGGCTTTCGTTCGATCCCGGAACCCGGACATTCAACGGGGTGCCAGGGATGGACGATGTCGCGCCGCTGTCGGTGACCGTGACGGCCACCGACCGTCGTGGCCGTACGGCCAGCGACGTGTTTGACATCGTGGTGGTGGATGCGATCAACGACGCACCCCGCGTGTTCCGGGTGGTCGAGGATGTGGCGGTGGTTCAGGGCCAGGCCATTGATGTGGTGCTGCCGGCAGACCTGTTCGTGGACCGCGAAGGCGATGCGATCTCGATCACGGTGGGTCTCACCAACGGGGCACCGTTGCCGGACTGGCTGACCTGGGATCCCGCGACGCGCAGGATTTTCGGAACCTCCGACAGCGGCACTGTCGGCGTGACCAGTGTGCGCGTCACGGGCATTGATCCGGCCGGGCGTTCCATCTTCGAAGACTTCGATGTGGTGGTCGCCGACATCAACGATGCACCGGTGGTGACCAACCCGATCGGCTCTCTCAGCTTTGTCGAAGGGCCGCGGGTCGAGTATGTGCTGCCCGGCAACATCTTCACCGATCCCGACATGGGGGACGAGCTGACCTATCGGCTGGAGACGGTGTCCACGCCTGAGCATGCCAAGTCCACGTTCAGTCTGTCGGGCAGTGGCGTCTTGAGTCTGGTGTCGGACATAACGCCGATTGCGAACAGTCTCTACTACCAAGGGTTCCGGTACACCGATCTGGACTATTGGGACATTGGTACCTGGACGTTCCGCCTGACAGCAGAGGATCGCCAAGGGCTCAAAACCAGTACGGAGTTCTCGTTGAACGTAACGCCTGGGTTGAATCACATCCCGGTGTGGTCCAAGCAAGCAAAGCCTTGGGTCGTTCCGTCGGCTTACTCTGCAGATTTGTATGAGGCACCCGACAGCGAGAAACCGATATCCGAGGTTGCGTGGGACAAGCTCTATTGGAGCGGTAAGGATCAGACTCCTTACCTGCAAGACCAATTCTTGCCGAGTTTGAATGGGGGTTTCACGGTAGCGCTTCCCAAGTTCATTGACGTGGATGGCGACGCCTTGACCTATTCGATTCTCCCGGACGGACGGTGGGACTTGTCCAGCACTGTTTGGAAGGGACGGAATACGGAGGACTGGAGCTTCGAGTTTGGTGAAACCCCAGAGGGTGTGAAATTCGCGGATGTGAGCTATGTGGGTGTGTTGCCTGCTCCCAGGTACCAAAGCTTCACATTCCTGGTGACGGATGAGCATGGCGCATCCAGCTACTCCTCTTTCGAAGCGTTTGCGAACGCTCGCGCCGAGTTTGAGCAAGTGCCTGAGATCGTGGTGCGGGAGAACGAGGCGTTCAGCTACCGTCTGCCGGACAACTGGGTTTCCGACCCGGATGGCGATCTGTTGACTGTGGGCGAGGCTCTTGACGATTACCATCAGTCAGCGGCCAGCTATTGGAACCCGTTGACAGGAGAGCGGGAACTCGCATTCGAGTTGAAGGCTGATCCGTACACCATTTCTGGCACTCCGGGAGACTTTTCCGTAGGGACGTACGAGATCACCTACAGTGCAGATGAAAGGGATGTACTCACTGGCAATTCAATGTGGCCGTGGGGGGTTTCTCCTGAATGGAGGTCGGATCCACCAAAGCTTCTCCCTGGCATGAAGCCTTGGGCGCAGACGACGCTGAAGATCACCGTCCTCAACGTCTACGACCCGCACATCCTGCGCACGCCGATCGCCGACAAGGTGATGCAGGAGAACACCTCGCTGTACATCGATGCGGGCAGCGCCTTCTACAAGATTGACCGTGACCAGGTGCTGACCTACTCGTTCAGCCTCACCAACGGGCAGGCACTGCCTTCCTGGCTCACGTTCAACAAGCAGAACGGCATTCTGACGGGGACCGCCGGGTCCGCACAGGTCGGGGCCTACTCGATCCGGGTGTCGGCCACTGACCTGGCTGGCACGGTCGTGTCCGACGAGTTTGATCTGACGGTTGAGCTGTCACCCGACAACCACGCTCCCGAGTTGATCAACCCTGTGGTCGATCAGGTGTACAGGGCGGGCCGTGCATTCAGCTTCCAGGTTCCGGGCAACACATTTGCCGACCTTGATCCCGGTGATCGTCTGACGTACAGCGCGCTTCAGGACAACGGCAATGCGTTGCCCAGCTGGATCCGATTCAATGCCTATTCGATGACGTTCTCCGGCACGGTGCCCGCTGGCCAGCGCGCACCGACCGAAATCCGCCTGGTGGCGACCGATCAGTCTGGCGCGACGGCGATGGACGTGTTTTCGTTGGGTATCGACGAGCAGGGACTGCCGCCATTGATCGGCACCCCGGTTCCCGATCAGGTCACCGACGAGGATGCCGTGTATGCCTACACGTTGCCTGCAGACGCCTTCGTCGACCCAACGCCGGCAAGCGGCATGACCTACTCGGCCACATTGGCTGACGGCAGCGATCTGCCCGAATGGTTGTCGTTTGATTCGGTCGCCGGGCGGTTCGAGGGAACACCGCTGAACGAGCACGTCGGGGTGTTGCAGGTGAGGGTCACGGCGACCAAACCGGACGGAGGACAGTCGTCCGACGTGTACCAGCTCACGGTGCGAAACGTCAATGATGCGCCGCTGACCCAAGGCGAGCGCTTTGCCACCGATGCGCTCGGCGTGCTGACTGTGGCAGGCAGTGCCTTGCTGGACAACGACAGCGATATCGATCCCACGAACGACGTGCTCACGGTGAGTGCGGTCGGAGACGCCCGGAATGGAACGGTGTCTCTGCTGCCGGACGGCCAGGTTCGTTTCGTGGCCGACGCGGGCTATGAAGGCGTCGCCAGCTTCCGCTACACCGTGGCCGACGGGCAGGGCGGCTTCACTGCGGCGCAGGTGTTGGTCGATGTTTCGCGTCCTAAGCAGCCTCCCGTGGCCATGGATGGTCAAGCCGACCTGGAGGAGGACGGCAGCTACCGCATCGGGACGGGCGACCTCCGTTTCTCCGACGCGGATGGTCCGGACGATGCCGTGTCGTTCACGGTGTTCGCGCCGTCCAGGGGTGTGCTCAGGCTGGCAGGTGAAGTCGTGGCGGGGCCGACGGTGGTCTCGCGGGCAGACCTCGATGCCGGACGGCTGGTCTACACGCCGTTGGCCAACGACCATGGCGATGGTTACGCAAGCGTGGACTTCAAGGTCGACAACGGCTTGGTCTCGGTCAACTCGGGCGTGCTGACCTTGAACGTGAAGCCGGTCAACGACGCGCCGGTGGCGGTCGCTGATGCAGCGCGCGTGAAGGAAGACGAGACGCCATCGGTCGCCGGCAACCTGCTGACGAACGACAGTGATGTGGACGCCGATGCGGTCCTGACGCTGGTGAATGCCGGTGTGCACAAAGGGCAGTTCGGACAGCTCAGGGTGCAGGCCGACGGCAGCTACAGCTACCTGTTGGACAACGGACTGGCTGCGGTGCAGGCCTTGGGCGACGGTACGTCGGTCGAGGAGCATTTCTCTTACGACATCAGCGACGGCCTGGCCGCATCCGGTGCCGTGCTCACCATCACCATCGAAGGGACCAACGACGGCCCGGTGGCGAATGCGGACGTTGCCAGTGTGAAGGAGGACACGGCGCTGACGGCAGCCGGCAATCTGCTGACCAACGACACCGATGTCGACACGGGTGCGGTGCTGAGCTTGCTGAATCCGGGCGTTCGCCAGGGCCAGTATGGGCAGCTCACCGTCCAGGCCGATGGACGTTACAGCTATGCGCTGGACAACGCGCTCGTTGCAGTGCAGTCCCTGGCGGAGGGGGCAACGCTCAAGGACACGTTCAGCTATGACGTGAGCGACGGCATGGCCGCGTCGAGCGCCATGCTGACGCTCACCATCCGTGGCACCAACGACGCTCCGGTGGCGCAAAGCGAAGTGCGCGACATCCAGGTGGGTGAAGCCACGGAGCTGACAGGGAACGTGCTGCTGAACGACAGCGACATCGACTCGGGGACCGTGTTGAGCGTCGGCAACCCGCGTACCGTGGCGGGGCTGTATGGCTCGCTGGTGCTCGGTGCCGATGGCGGGTACCGGTATGTGCTGGACATCTCCTCGTCGTCGGTGAGGGACCTGGCGCCAGGGGCGACGCTGGTGGACAGCTTCGACTACACGGTGTTCGACAACGATGCGCTGTCGCCGCTGAGTGCGGCTGCGGTGCTGCAGGTCCGTATCGCCGGTGCCTCGGTGGGAACGGGCAGGCTGTCGGGTCATGTCTATCTGGACGATCAGAACGACGGGGTTCGCAACAGCGAACCGGGCATTGCCGGCACGCTGATCACGCTCCGTGGGGTGGACGACCTGGGGCGCGCGGTCACGGCCACGGCAACCACTGATGCGGCCGGCTATTACGAGTTCGCCAACTTGCGAGCAGGTCGCTATGACCTGTTCGAAACCCAGCCGGCGTCATACCTGGATGGCAAGGACACCGCAGGGACGGGGGGCGGCACGGTCGGTGCAGACGCCATCACGGGCATCGCTCTGGCCGCGGGCATGCACAGTCAGGAGAACAACTTCGGCGAGCAGCCGGTCCTGCCAACCGGGTCGATCGGAGACCTGGTGTTTATGGATTGCAACAACAATGGTCTGCAGGACGTCGGCGAGCGGGGGGTGTCCGGCGTCACCGTCAAGCTCCTGAACGCGGTCGGCGCGGTGCTCGACAGCACGGTGACCGATGCCAATGGCCGCTACCTGTTTGGCGGTCTGTCCGCTGGCGGCTACGCGGTGCAGGTCGTGGCCCCTGCCGGGTACGCCTATGCCAAACGCGATCAAGGCAGCGACAACGCGTTGGACTCCGACGTGGATGCCAGCGGCAGGACGGCCACTTTCACACTGGGTGCGGGCGCCAGCGACCTGTCGTGGGACGCCGGGCTGACCGGTCTGCCGGTGAAGATCCGTTACTGTTTCGATGGCAACAGCGCCACCGACGGTGTCGATGGGAACAGCCGTGTCTACACCGATGCCGCCACCGGCGTCTCGGTGTCGGCCACGGCCTGGAGCCGCGACAAGTGCCTGGGAACCTGGTCCAAGGCATGGCTGGGCGCTTTCGCCGGCGGCCATGGCGTGACCGACAGCAGTGAAGGGTCGGGCAGTGGTGCGGAGCACACCATCGACAACAGCGGTCGAGACAATTTCGTGGTCTACCAGTTCTCGACCCGGGTCACCGTGGACAAGGCCTTCCTGGGCTATGTGTGCGGGGACAGCGACATGACCGTCTGGATTGGCAATGCGACCACGCCGATCACCACCATGAGCAACGCCGTGCTCTCCGCGCTGGGCTTCACCGAAGTCAACCACGGCGGTGGGTACACGCGGTGGGCGGATTTGAATGCAAACGGCGTCGAAGGCAATGTGCTGGTGGTCGCCGCCAAGCAAGGGGAGTCCAACGATTACTTCAAGCTCCAGCAGCTTGAGGTGGGTGTGGTGGCCTGCCCGGCGCCAGCCAAGGCAAGCCTGGGCAGCCGTGTCTGGTGCGACAGCAACGGCAACGGACTGCAGGACAGCGGCGAAGCCGGTGTCGCCGGCGTCAGCGTCAAGCTGCTGGACGCAAGCAACACCGTTGTCGCCACGACGACCACCAACGCCAGCGGGGACTACAGCTTTGCCGGTCTGGCGCCGGCCGACTACCAGGTGGAGTTCGTCAAGCCGACCGGCTACGGGGGGTTCACGCTGGCCAACCAAGGCAGCGACGACGCGCTGGATTCCGATGCCAACCCGACCACGGGTCGCACAGGCCTCACGACACTGGTGGCTGGCGAGAACGATCCGAGTTGGGACGCGGGCCTGGCCCCGGTCAATCAGGTGTCGACGTTCGCATTTGCAGGCTGTTCAGCCAGCGATGGCACGGATGGCAACACCCGCACCAGCACGGTCGATGGCATCACGGTCACCGCCAGCGCCTGGAGCCGCGACAAGAGCAGCGGGGCATGGGCGAAGGCGTGGCTCGGTGCCTACACCGGCGGCTATGGCGTGACCGACAGCAGTGAGGGTTCTGGCAGCGGCAGTTCGCACGCGGTGGACAACGGCGGGCGTGACAACTTCGTGGTCTACCAGTTCTCCGACAAAGTGGTGGTTGACAAGGCCTACCTGGGCTATGTGAGCTGCGACAGCGATGTTTCGATCTGGATCGGCAACTACACGGGGACCATCTCCAGCATGAGCAACAGCGTCTTGTCCGGACTGGGTTTCACGGAGGTGAACCTCGGGGGCAGCAGCGCTCGCTGGGCAGATCTGAATGCGGCTGGTGTTGCCGGAAACACCTTGGTGATCTCCGCGAAGGTGGGTGAAAGCAACGACTACTTCAAGGTGGAGAAGCTGGTGGTGGCGGCGCCTTCGAAGCTGGTGACGCCGCTGGTCATCGATCTGGGTGGGGACGGCATCGAGACCACGGCCCTGCAGGACTCTGGCGGCCGCTTCGACCTGTTGGGGACCGGCGCGGCCATCCATTCGGGGTGGATTACCGGTGACGACGCCTTCCTGGCAATCGATCGCAACCGCAATAGTCGCATCGACGACGTGTCCGAGCTGTTTGGCGGTTTCGCACAAGGCGAAGCGTTTGCTCGGTTGGCGGCGTTTGACGACAACGGGGATGGCATGGTCAACGCGTCGGATGCCCGGTTTGCCGAGTTGCGTGTCTGGCGTGATCTGGACCAGAACCACGAGACCGGTCAAGGTGAGCTAAGCACGCTGGAGCAAGCCGGCGTCAAGAGCCTGGGTTTGGCCAGCGTGTTCGATCCCGTGCTTGATGCGGGTGGCAACGTTCACGGAGACACGTCCACAGCGACGCTCAGCGATGGGAAGCAGGTTGTCATGAGCGATCTGTTCTTTGCCATCAGCGCCAGCGATGGCGCGGGACGGGAGCTGTTCACGCTGAACGACCTGCTCCCGCCGACAGAAGCGCCCTTGACCAACCTCACCCCGGCGCTGGAAAACCAGGTGAGCAGCCTGGTGCAGGCGTTGGCGACGTTTGCGCCCGCAAGTGCCGGTGACAGTCGTCTGGGGCTGAGCCCGCAAAACGGCCAGTCGCCGCTCCTGGCCGCCAGCTTGAGTTGATCGGGCGGGCCACTGCGGCCCCGGGGGCACCGTCAGCGGTGTCCCCGGGGTGCGTGGTCACGACGGGTCGACTTCAGGGATTGCGCGTTGCGATCATGGCCGCGCCGACGATCATGATGGCAGCGACCACCACCGACGCGCTCGGTGTTTCGCTGCGCATCACCAGCAGCGTCAATGTTGACAGCAGCGGGGTGAGAAAGCTCAGCACACCGATCTGGCGCGCGTCACCGCGCTTGAGTGCGGCGTCCCACAGGAAGAAAGCGCCACCCAGCGGACCGAGCCCGAGCAAGGCGGTCAGCAGCATGTCCTGCGTGGACAGTGCGGTGGTCGGTTCCAGCAGAACGTGGCACAGCAGCGAGAGCAAGCCCGACACCAGCGCAAAGCTGCCGATGGCGGCGGTCGGGAAGGCCTTCACGCGTTGGGTCAGCAGGGAATAGCTGGCCCAGATAAAGGCCGACCCGGCCGCCGGGATGTAGCCCCAGGCCCAGACGACCTCGGCGGAACCGCCACGGCCCAGGATGGCCAGGACCGCACCGGCGAAGCCGAGCAGCGCGGCCATCAGATGGCGCTTCGTGAGGGTGACGCCCGGCAGGAACAGCGGCGCCATCACCACGATGCCCAGCGGCCAGAGGTAGTTCACCAGGTTGGCCTGCACCGGTGGGGCGTGGCGCAGCGCGATGAAGAGCAGGAAGTGAAAGCCGAACAGGCCATACACCCCCAGCGCCAGCGTCGCAGGGGGTACGCGCCATTGCCGCCGGTCAAAACGGGAGAGCGGCAGCGCGATCAGGCTGCCAATGAGCAGCGATACGCCGGTGAGCAGAAAGGGAGGCACATGCGAGAGGGCCACGCCGAGCGCAGCCAGCGAGGCCCAGAGCACGATGGCGCCCAGGGCGAACACATTCGCGCTCATGTCGCCTCCTGCGTGAACAAGGGCTGTTGATCCAGCACAAAGCGGGACGGAGAACACATGTCTGATACTCTATGGGGTATTAATGTTTTCAAGGAATCCGATTGTGAGCACCTTCAACCACAACGACCTGATGCGCGACATCAACGCCAGCCTGGCGCCGTTTCGCAAGACCCAGAGCAACGCCATGACCGGCTTCGGCCAGCTGGCCAAGGCGGCGATCACCGATGGCGCATTGAGCGCCAAGCACAAGGAGCTGGTGGCGCTGGCAATCGCCGTGACGCAGCGCTGCTCCGGTTGCATCGGCTTTCACGTCAAGGCCCTGGTGCAGTTGGGCTGCACACGTGCGGAACTGGAAGAGATGCTGTCGGTGTGCGTCTACATGGGCGGTGGCCCGGCCCTGATGTATGCGGCCGAGGCCATGGCCGCCTGGGACAAGATGGCGCCGGCCGAGCAGAACTGAGCCTTGAGCCAACGGACCTGATCAGGCCTTCGTGGCGTTCAGCACGCCGTGGGCCTGCTGGTCCGCGTGGTAGCTCGACCGCACCATGGCCCCCACGGCGGCGTGGGTGAAGCCCATCTCGTAGGCCTTCTCTTCAAACATCTTGAAGGTGTCCGGGTGCACATAGCGGCGCACCGGCAGGTGGTGGCCGCTGGGCGCGAGGTACTGGCCGATGGTCAGCATGTCGATGTCGTGGGCGCGCATGTCGCGCATGACGTCCAGGATTTCCTCGTCCGTCTCCCCCAGGCCGACCATCAGGCCGCTCTTGGTGGGGATGCCGGGAAAGCGCTGCTTGAACTTCTTCAGCAGGTTCAGGCTGAACTGGTAGTCCGAGCCCGGGCGCGCTTCCTTATACAGGCGCGGCACGGTCTCCAGGTTGTGGTTGAGCACGTCGGGCAGGCCGGCCGCCATGATGTCCAGCGCCTTCTCGTCGCGGCCACGGAAGTCGGGCACGAGCACCTCGATCTGGGTGCCGGGCGAGAGCTCGCGGGTGCGCTGGATGCACGAAACGTAGTGGCCGGCGCCGCCGTCTCGCAGATCGTCGCGGTCCACGCTGGTGATCACCACGTACTTGAGCTTGAGCTGGGCAATGGTCTTGGCCAGATTCTCCGGCTCATCGGCGTCCAGCGGGTCCGGGCGGCCGTGGCCGACGTCGCAGAACGGGCAGCGGCGCGTGCACTTGTCGCCCATGATCATGAAGGTCGCGGTGCCCTTGCCAAAGCATTCGCCGATGTTCGGACAGCTCGCTTCTTCGCACACCGTCACCAGCTTGTTGCTGCGCAGGATGTCCTTGATTTCGTAGAAGCGCGTGCTGGGCGAGCCGGCCTTGACGCGGATCCACTCGGGTTTCTTGAGCACCTCGGCCGGCACGATCTTGATCGGGATACGCGCCGTCTTGGCCTGGCTCTTCTGCTTGGCCGTGGCGTCATAGCTGGCGGCGGGCTGCGCCTCGCGAACGGTGGCGGCTTCATTCGCGGGCGTGGCCGCGGTATCGGTGGGGCGGTTCATGGCGGGAGCGCGGGCTGCGCGCGATGTCAGGGGCTGAGAAGGGCGCCGAGCTGCTGGCTCAGGACCTGGGCCGCTTCATCCCATGAAACGGCAACCCCTATTGTAGAAAGGTCGACCGTCCGCAGGCCCGCATACCCACATGGATTGATGCGGAGGAATGGCTCCAGATCCATGGCGACGTTGAGCGCGACACCGTGATAAGTGCAGTGCCGGCTGACCTTGATGCCCAGGGCTGCGATCTTTCCCAGGCCCGAGAAGTCGGGTTGCGGCGCTGGGGAGCCTTCCGGACGCCGCTGGGGGCGCTGCGCCAGCACGGCGTGGCCCGACGGGTCGTCCAGTCGCACGTAGATGCCGGGCGCGCCTGCCACCCGGTGTCCGGTGACGCCGAGATGGGCAAGCGTGCGGATCACGGCCTCCTCAATGCGGTAGACGTATTCCTTGACGTAATAGCCGGCGCGCTGCAGGTCAACCAGCGGGTAGCACACCACCTGGCCGGGGCCGTGATAGGTCACCTGCCCGCCGCGGTTGGTTTTCACCACCGGGATATCGCCCGGCGAGAGCAAGTGGTCTTCCCGTCCGGCCAGGCCCTGCGTGAACACGGGCGGGTGTTCGCACACCCACAGCTCGTCGGGCGTGTCCATGCCCCGTTCCGCGGTGAACGCCGCCATCGCGTCGTACGTCGGCGCGTAGTCCACGCGCCCCAGTGGACGAATGTTCATGTGCCGGTCACAGGACAACCTTGACCATCGGGTGCGTGGTCAGCGTGCGATAGACCTCGTCGAGCTGCTCGCGGCTGGTCACATAGACCGTCAGCGTCAGTCCCAGGTAGTTGCCGGCCTTGCTGGGCCGGTGCTCGACCGTGGCCTCATCGAAATCCGGATCGAAGGCGCGCACCACCGACACCATGGCGGCGACATAGCCCTCGACATTGGCGCCCATCACCTTGATCGGGAAACGACAGGGGTATTCGATGAGGGACTGTTCCGGGGGAATATGTGGGTTCATGTCAGACGGTGGGGGGCCAGGCAGAGTCCTGGCAAGATTATCCGGCGCCGGGCGAATCGGCTGCCGGCGGTTGACGTTGGGGGTGGGTTTATACGTATAATCAACGGCTTTGCGACGCCGACCGACCCTGTAACCTGACTGTAATAATGGATGCCGACAATGCCCCGGCTGTGATGCCGAGGATGGCACCAAAAGCGTTAGAAGACAGGGAAGATGGTGCGCAAGAGCCGGAATTCAAGCCCCTGACCCGCGAAGAAGCGGAGCGGTGGCGGGCCAGTCAGCCGGAGTTGTCTCCGTGGCGGGTGGTGAGGGTGCAGTGGCTGGTGGGCTTGTCCCTGGCTGCATTGGTGGGTCTGGTGACCCGTCAGGCCCCGATCGCCTGGTCTTTGCTGTATGGCGCTGCCGCGACTGCGCTTCCGACGGCGCTGATGGCGTGGGGGTTGACGTCCAGCAGACTTTCCAGGCAACTGGCGGGTCGTGTCGAGACGGTCTTCATGAATTTTGTGCTCTGGGAGGGGGTGAAGATCCTGCTGACGGTGATCCTGCTTTGGATTGCCCCCCGGATCGTCCCGAATCTCAACTGGCTCGCGCTCGTCGCGGGTCTTGTGGTGGTGCTCAAGGTGTACTGGTTTGGATTTCTGATCCAGACCCGGCGCTGAATCAAACGGTTGACGGAAACGAACAGACATGGCTGCAGAAGGACATTCACCGACCCCGGGCGAGTACATCCGCCACCACCTGACCCATCTGAACAACGCGGGTCACAAGCAGGAGTCGATCGTCGACTTCTCCATCATCAACCTGGACTCGCTGTTCTTCAGCATCACGCTGGGGGCACTGGTGTGCTTCTTCCTGTGGCGTGCGGCCCGCAATTCCTCGTCTGGCGTGCCGGGCCGATTCCAGGCGGCGGTCGAGATCCTTGTGGAGATGGTCGACAACCAGGCCAAATCGGTGATCCACAACGCGACCAGCCGCAAGCTGGTGGCTCCTCTGGCGCTGACAGTGTTCTGCTGGATCTTCATGATGAACTTCATGGACATGCTGCCGCTGGACCTGTTGCCCATGCTCTGGGGCAAGTACAACGCTGCGATCGGCCACGATCCCGAGCACGCCTACCTGCGCGTCGTGCCCACCGCCGACCTGTCCACCACGCTGGGTCTGTCCATGTCGGTGCTGGTCCTGGTGCTGTTCTACAACCTCAAGATCAAGGGCCTGGGTGGCTGGACGCACGAACTCGTGACGGCCCCGTTTGGCACCAGCAAGAACCCCGTGTTCGCGCTGCTGCTGGGCATCGTCAACTTCGCCATGCAGATGATCGAATTTGTCGCCAAGACCGTGTCCCACGGCATGCGACTGTTCGGCAACATGTTTGCCGGTGAACTGGTGTTCATGCTGATCGCATTGCTGGGCGGCTTCGCGGCCTTCTCGCTGAGCGGTGGCCTGTTCTTCGTCGGGCACATCATCGCCGGTACCGTGTGGACCATTTTCCACATCCTGGTGATCACGCTGCAGGCGTTCATCTTCATGATGCTGGCCCTGATTTAT
>JAEUOT010000069.1 GCA_016790705.1 Hydrogenophaga sp. | reverse complement strand
GTCTGGGCCGGGGCGACCGTGATGGAGTCACCGGTGTGCACGCCCATCGGGTCCAGGTTCTCGATCGAGCAGACGATGATGCAGTTGTCCGCCTTGTCGCGCACCACTTCCATCTCGTACTCTTTCCAGCCGAGCAGCGACTCTTCGATCAGCAGCTCGTTGGTCGGCGAGGCTTCCAGGCCGCGCTTGCAGATGGTCTCGAACTCTTCCGGGTTGTAGGCGATGCCGCCGCCGGTGCCACCCAGCGTGAAGCTGGGGCGGATCACGGTCGGGAAGCCGGTGGTCTTCTGCACCGCCCAGGCCTCTTCCATGCTGTGGGCGATGCCCGACTTGGCCGAACCCAGACCGATCTTGGTCATCGCGTCCTTGAATTTCAGGCGGTCCTCGGCCTTGTCGATGGCCTCGGGCGTGGCACCGATCAGCTCGACGCCGTAACGCGCCAGCACGCCGTTGCGCCACAGGTCCAGCGCGCAGTTCAGCGCGGTCTGGCCGCCCATGGTCGGCAGGATGGCGAAGCCACCCGGGCAGTTGGGGCGCTCCTTGGCGATGATCTTCTCGACCGTCTGCCAGGTGATGGGCTCGATGTAGGTGACGTCGGCGGTGGCCGGGTCCGTCATGATCGTCGCAGGGTTGCTGTTGATCAGCACCACCTTGTAGCCCTCTTCGCGCAGCGCCTTGCAGGCCTGCACGCCGGAGTAATCGAACTCACAGGCCTGGCCGATGATGATCGGGCCGGCGCCGATGATGAGGACGGTCTGGATATCTGTTCTTTTGGGCATGGGTTCGCTTGTGTGTCTGGGCGCCGGACTCAGGCCTGGCGCTGGGTTTCCAGTTTGTTCAGCAGCGCCTGGATGCGCTCGGCGGGCACGTTTTTCTGCATCAGCTGCAGCAGGCCGTCGCCTTCGATGATGGGGCGCAGCACCTCGACCTCGGCGGGATAGAACAAGGCATCCCACGCAGCCATCTCGGTGTTGAAGGTCTCGTCGTCCCAGGTCTTGCCCTTGGCGATCAGCGTCACCAGCGGCATCGCCTTGTTTTCGATGAAGGCCTTGCGGTAGGGCTTCTGGGCCCAGCGCTGGGCGAACCACTCCTTGTGGGGAGAGGCCAGCCCGAGCATGCGCTTGGCGATTGCTTTCTCGATGGCGAAGACCGGGAAACTGAAGAGCTTCATGTCAGACCTTGGCTTGGTCCATCAGGCCGATGAAGCGGTCGAAGAGGTAGCCGATGTCGTGAGGACCGGGCGAGGCTTCCGGGTGGCCCTGGAAGCAGAAGGCCGGCTTGTCGGTGCGGGCCAGACCTTGCAGCGTGCCGTCGAACAGGCTCACATGCGTCGCACGCAGGTTGGCTGGCAGCGTCTTCTCGTCCACCGCGAAACCGTGGTTCTGGCTGGTGATGCTCACGCGGCCGCTGTCCAGGTCCTTGACCGGGTGGTTGGCGCCATGATGGCCGAACTTCATCTTGAAAGTCTTGGCGCCCGAGGCCAGCGCCATGATCTGGTGACCCAGGCAGATGCCGAAGGTCGGCGTGCCGGTCTCGATCAGTTCCCTGGCCGCAGCGATGGCGTAGTCGCAAGGCTCCGGGTCGCCGGGGCCGTTGGACAGGAAGATGCCGTCGGGCCGGTGCTTGAGCACCTCGGCAGCCGGCGTCTGCGCGGGCACCACCGTGACCTTGCAGCCGCGCTCGGCCAGCATGCGCAGGATGTTCTTCTTGACGCCGAAGTCGTAGGCGACCACGTGGAACTTCGGTGCACTCTGCTCACCGTAGCCGCTGCCGAGCGCCCACTCGGACTGGGTCCAGGGATACGACGCGGTGGCCGAGACCACCTTGGCCAGGTCCTGGCCGGCCATGTTCGGCGCGGCCTGTGCGGCGGCAATCGCCCGGGCGCGGTGGGCATCGGTGATGGCTTCACCTGCGGGCAGACCCAGGATGCAACCGTTCTGTGCGCCGTGGGTGCGCAGACGGCGGGTCAGCGCGCGGGTATCGAGGTCGGCGATGGCGACGGTGCCTTCGCGCTGAAGGTATTGGGACAGGGTCTCTTCGCTGCGGAAGTTGGACGCCAGGAGGGGCAGGTCTTTGATGATCAGGCCAGCCGCATGGATGCGGTCGGCCTCCACGTCCTCACGGTTCACGCCGGTGTTACCGATGTGGGGATACGTGAGGGTGACGATTTGCTGGCAGTAACTCGGATCGGTGAGGATTTCCTGGTAGCCGGTCATCGAGGTGTTGAACACCACCTCGCCGGTCGTCTGACCGGTGGCGCCGATGGAAATCCCGGTAAAGACCGTGCCGTCGGCGAGCGCTAGAAGGGCTTTCGGGTGGACGGGCAGCACGGTTTTCTCCAGAGGTGATTCGGACACTCCCACCACCGCCATGGGACACAGACCGAGGAGATTCGCGCCCGCTCCCGCAGGGCCGCACCAAGGGCGCGACGAGGGGTTGAGGGACGGGGAACCTGGGCAGGAAGCCGGGGCGGACGCGCGGGATGCGTCGATTGCGGGTAAACCCCGGAATTATAGCCGCTCGCCCTCGGGGATCGCGCTTACAGGGACCTGTCTGAACACTGTTTTTGTGCTCGGCCAGAGCACCCGTCGCACTCAGCGCGCGGCAGCGCTGGCGTGCAGGCAGATCGCAGCGGCCGCCGCCACGTTCAGCGACTCTTCACCGCCCGGCTGGACGATGCGCACCGACTGGCTGGCCATGGCCTCCAGCACCGGGCCAACCCCCTGCCCTTCGTGGCCCAGCACCCAGGCACAGGGCCAGGGCAGCGCGGCCTGATGCAGGAAGTCGCCGCGGTGGGAGCTGGTCACCAGCAGCGGCACACCCAGATCGCGGAGGTCCTCGGGCGCCAGCCCCTCCACCAGATGCAGCGCGAAGTGCGCGCCCATGCCAGCGCGCAGCACCTTGGGCGACCACAGCGCGGCCGTGCCTTTGAGCGCCAGCACCTGGGCAAAACCCATGGCCGCAGCGCTGCGCAGGATCGAGCCCACGTTGCCCGCGTCCTGCAGGCGGTCGAGCACGACGGCGGCCTGGCCTGGCTGGGGGCCGCCAGCATCCGGCAGATCCCACACGAAACCCACACCGGCCGGAGACTCCAGCCCGCTGATCCCCGCCATCAGAACCTCGGGAACCAGCACGCGGTGATCGCAGGCATCGCGCAGCATGTGTGGTGCGACCGGCCAGTAGCGCTCACTGAACACGGCCGTCGCGGGGCGATGGCCCCGTGCGAGCAAGGCGCGGCAGAGATGGTCTCCTTCGAGCCAGACCTGCCCCTGCTTGCGATAGGCCGTGCTGTCCTGCGCGAGCACGCGCAGACGCTTGAGCAGCGGGTTGTCGCGGGAGGTGATGTGCGTCGGTTCGTTCATGCGCCACGCTCCTGCAGCAGTTGGGCGACCGGCGAAAACGAGCGGCGGTGTTCCGGCAAGGGCCCCAGTTCGCGCAAGGCGCGCAGGTGATCGGCCGTGCCATAGCCCTTGTGCCGGTCAAACCCGTAGCCGGGGTGTTGCTGGTGCAGCTCGTCCAGCATGCGGTCGCGCGTCACCTTAGCCAGGATGGAAGCGGCCGAAATCGCGGGCATCAACGCGTCGCCCGAGACGATGGCCTCGGCCATCACATCGAGCACCGGCAGCCGGTTGCCGTCCACCAGCACCTTGGCCGGCTTCAGTCGCAGCCCCTTGACGGCCCTCTGCATGGCCAGCAGCGTGGCCTGAAGAATGTTGAGCCGATCAATCTCTTCCACCGTCGCCAGAGCCACGCTGCAGCACAACGCCTTGGCGCGGATCTCGTCGAACAGCTTCTCGCGGCGCAATGCTGTCAGCTTCTTGGAGTCGGCCAGTCCCTTGATGGGCGCGTGGTCGTCCAGGATGACCGCCGCGGCAACCACAGGCCCGGCCAGCGGACCGCGTCCGGCCTCGTCGACACCGGCGACCAGTCCTGGCACATCCCAGGCCAGCGGCACCTGTTCAGCCTTCAAGAACTTTTTCGATCGCATCGGTGGCCAGTTGCGCGGTGTCGCGCCGCAGCAGATGGTGCATGTCGGTGAAACGGGCCTGTAACGCCTGAACCCGCGCCGGATCGTCCAGCCAGGCCAGCGTGGCATCGGCCAGCGCCTGCGGTATCGCGGCATCCTGCAGCAGTTCGGGCACGACGAATTGCTCGCTCAGGATGTTCGGCAGTCCCACCCAGGGCTGCAACTGCTTGCGGCGCATGATGATCCACGATAGCCAGTGCATGTTATAGCCGATCACCATCGGCCGTTTGAACAGCGCAGCCTCCAGCGTGGCCGTGCCCGAGGCGATCAGCGTCACGTCGCAGGCGGCCAGCACCTCATGCGAGCGCCCTTCGACGATGAGGACCTCGTCCAGACCGGCAGCCCTCGCGTGGCCGGCGATGCTCTCACGCAGTGTCGGCACCGCCGGTACCACAAAAAGCAACCCGGGCCGACGGGCTTTCATCTGGGCGGCGGCCTCGAAAAAACGTCGTGCAAGGTACTGCACCTCGGAGCCGCGGCTGCCAGGCAATACGGCAACGATCTCTGCCTGTTCGGGCAGCCCAAGCGAACGTCGCGCGGCCAACCGGTCAGGCTCGACCGGGATCACATTGGCCAGCGGATGGCCGACGTAGGTGGCACCGATACCGTGCCGGGCCAGCAATTCCGGCTCAAATGGAAAAATGCAGAGCACATGGTCGGCGCTGCGCCGGATCTTCTCGATCCGCTCGGGGCGCCAGGCCCAGACCGAGGGACAGATGAAATGCACGGTCCGGATGCCCTCGGATCGCAAACCGGCCTCCAGGTCCAGGTTGAAATCCGGCGCGTCGACCCCGATGAAGGCATCGGGTCGCTCCCGCAAAAGACGCTGCCGCAAGCGGTCTCTGATGCCGGCGATCTCACGGTAATGGCGCAGCACCTCGACGTACCCGCGCACCGAGAGCTTTTCACTGGGCCACCAGGCATCGAATCCTTGCCTGCCCATGACAGCGCCGCCGATACCGCCGGCCTGCAACGCCGGCCAGCGCGCCTTCAATCCCTGCAGCAGCAAGCCCGCGAGCAGATCTCCCGACGTCTCGCCGGCCACCATTGCGAAACGGCGGGACGCTTGCATATCGCTGCAGGCGGTCAGCGGGCGATGCCGCGCGTCGCCGACGCCAGGAAGCGGCTCATCACCTCCACATCGCCTGCGCTTTCGTTCGACTCGGCGGCCAAGGCGTCGATGGCGGCGCGGGCCGCCTCCAGCGTCAGCCCCTGGCGGTAGAGCAGCTTGTGCATCTGCTTGACCGCAGCGATGCGGGCGGCCGAAAAATCGCGGCGTTTGAGGCCCACCAGATTCAGGCCACGCACGGCCAACGGATTGCCGTCCACCAGCATGAACGGCGGCACGTCCTGCGACACCGCGCTGGCAAAACCGATCATCGCGTGCGCACCGACGGAGACAAACTGGTGAATGCCGGTCAGTCCGCCCACGGTCACCCAATCGGCCAGATGCACGTGTCCCGCCAATGTCGTGTTGTTCGCCAGCGTCGTGTGGTTGGCCACATGGCAGTCGTGTGCGATGTGGGTGTAGGCCATGATCCAGTTGTGGTGGCCGACGGTGGTCACGCCCCCAGCCCCCGGCACGCCGAGGTTGAAGGTGCAGAACTCGCGAATCGTGTTGTGGTCGCCGATGCGCAGCTCCGTCGGCTCGCCGGCGTACTTCTTGTCCTGTGGAACCGCTCCGATGGAGTTGAACTGGAAGATGCGGTTGTGTGCGCCGATCGTGGTGCGCCCCTCGATCACGCAGTGCGCGCCGATCGTGGTGCCGGCGCCGACCTTCACATGGGGACCGATGACCGTGTACGGGCCTACCGTGACAGAGCTGTCCAGCTCGGCGGCCGGATCCACCAGAGCGGTGGCATGAATCTGCGTCATGGAACGCTCCCGACGGTCAGGCCACCGTCCGCATGGTGCACATCAGTTCGGCTTCGCACACCACGTCATCACCGACCCGGGTCACCCCTTTGAATTTGTAGATGCCGGCACGGACACGGTCCAGCTCAATGTCCATCACCAGTTGGTCACCTGGCTCCACGGGCCGCTTGAAGCGCGCGCCGTCAATGCCCGCAAAGTAGTAGACCGTGTTGTCGTCCATGGTGACACCTGCGGTGTCGAATGCCAGCAGCGCTGCCGCCTGGGCCATCGCTTCGAGCATCAGCACGCCCGGCATGACCGGCCGGTTCGGAAAGTGACCACCGAAAAACGGCTCGTTGATGGTGACGTTTTTCAGCGCCTTGATGCGCTTTCCCTTGTCAAGCTCCAGCACACGATCCACCAGCAGGAACGGGTAACGATGAGGCAGTTGCTTTCGAATCTGGTGGATGTCCATGGTCATGATGTTCGGTTTTTATCGGTGTCGTTGCGTTGCTCAAGGGCGCGAACACGCTCGCGCAGACGGTTGAGCTGCTTGAGCGACGCGGCGTTCTTTTCCCACGCCGCATTGTCGTCGATGGGGAACATGCCGGTGTACAGCCCCGGCTGGTGAATCGAGCGGGTGACCACCGTGGCGGCCGAGATGTTGACGCGGTCGGCCAGGCTCAGGTGGCCAAGGATGATCGCGCCGCCGCCGACACTGCAATGCGCTCCGATGACGGCCGTTCCCGCCACGCCGACACACCCGGCCATGGCCGTATGGTCGCCGATGCGCACGTTGTGTCCGATCTGGATCAGGTTGTCGAGCTTGACGCCATTGCCGATCACGGTGTCGTCCAGCGCGCCCCGGTCGATGCAGGTGTTGGCGCCGATCTCGACGTCATCACCGATCCTCACCGCTCCGAGCTGTTCGATCTTGACCCACTCGCCACGGTGCGGAGCAAACCCGAAACCATCGGCACCAATCACCACCCCCGGGTGCAGAATGGCCCGCGCGCCCACGGCGCAACGCTCCCCGATGCTCACGCGCGCATACAGCAAGGAACCGGCCCCCACCGAGGCGCCGCGCGCCAGCACGCAGTGCGGACCGATACGGGTGCCGGCACCGATGTGCGCACCCGGCCCGACCACCGCACCGGCACCGATCGAAACGCCTTCGCCGATCACGGCCGACGGATCGATGTGGGCAGAGGGATGTATCGACGCAAGCTCGGCTGGCTCATGCTGCGCCCTCCACCATTGCGTGAGTCGGGCGAAATAGAGATAAGGGTCCTCGGACACGACACAGGCACCCCGCGCTGCGGCGGCCTCCTGCAACGCAGGCGGCACGATCAGGGCGCCCGCGGCGGTGGTGGCAATCTGGCTGGCGTAGCGCGCCTGCGCCACAAAGGACAGCTCGCAGGAAGTGGCGGTGGCGAGCGGCGCGAGCCGCAGAATCTCCAGCGAAGGATTTCCGACAAGCTGCCCACCCAGGGCGTCGACGATGGCGCCGAGTGGCCGGGACATGATGCCCCGACCCTTACTTGGCGGCGTTCAAGCCGCTGAGCACCTTGTCGGTGATGTCGAGCTTGGGATTGATATAGACCGCTTCCTGCAGGATGAGGTCGTATTTCTCGGTTTCGGCAACCTGTTTGATCACACGGTTGGCCTTGTCCAGCACCAGTTGCAGCTCTTCGTTCTTGCGCATCGTGACATCCTCCTGGAATTCACGCTGCTTGCGCTGGAAATCGCGGTCCTGATCCACCAGGGCACGCTGGCGGTTCACACGCTGCGCCTCCGGCAAGGTGGGCGCTTCACGCTCGAACTTGTCGGACGCCGTCTTGAGCTGGGTACCAAGGTTCTGCAGCTCTTTCTCACGCTTGGAGAACTCCTGCTCCAGCTTGGTCTGCGATGCCTTGGCCATATTGGATTCGCGCAGGACGCGTTCGGTGTTCACAAACCCGATACGGAAATCCTGTGCCATCACCGTCATCGCCATACTGGCTCCCGCCAGCAGGATGGCCAGGGAACGGGACAGGGAACGCGTGGAGGTCTTCATCAAAACGAGGTTCCGATCTGAAACTGGAATTTCTGGATTCTATCGCCCGCGAACTTGCGCACCGGGTTGGCAATGGCGAAGCGCAGCGGGCCGACGGGCGAGATCCAGCTCAGACCGATACCCACCGACGAGCGCATCTTGCTGAAGTCGACGCTCTCGTTCTCCCCGTAGGTGTTGCCGGCGTCTACGAATGCGAACCAGCGCAAGGTACGGTCGTTGCCCGCTCCCGGGAAAGGCGCAATGAACTCGGCGTTCAGCACGATGTTCCGGTTGCCGCCGATGTTGACCGTCTCTCCGGTGGTCGAACCGGTCACGGGAGAGGTGGGGCCCAGGGTCCCTTGCTCAAAGCCGCGCACGGAACCAAGACCGCCACCGTAGAAGTTGCGCAGCACCGGGAACGGCTTGCCGCCCAAGCCCTTGCCGACACCGATTTCGGAGTTGAAGGCAAAGGTGTACTGACGCGTGATCGGCAGGTACTGCTGGAACTGGTAGGTCAGCTTGGCGTACTGCCGGTTGCCGCCCACACCGATTTCGGTGTTGAACCGCTGCATGCGCCCAGCGGTCGGCACCAGCGCGCTGTCCCTGTCGTCACGGGTCCAGCCGATCGTTGCGGGCAGGTAGGTGCCGCCCTGATCACGGTAGGCCTCCGGCAGTTTCGTCCCGTCCTTGACCTTGACCCGCTCGGCCCCCAGACCGAAGAACACCGTGTCGGTCTCCGTGAACGGCACGCCAAACCGGATGCCGACGCCGGGTGTAGCGATCTCGTAGTCGCCGCCTTGCGCGTCGTACGGCCGTGTCGTCTTGTAGTACACGTCGAAGGTACGGGAGATGCCGTCCTTCGTGAAGTACGGGTTGGTGGTGCTGAGCACAAACTGACGGTTGTACTTGCTGGTGTTCAGATCCAGCCCGAGGTAGTTCCCGCTGCCGAACACGTTGTCCTGCTTGATGCTGGCAAGGAAAGACAGCTTGTCGGCCTGTGAGTAGCCTGCACCCACTGAGAGGTTGCCGGTGGGCTTCTCGGCCACCGTCACCGTCAGGTCGACCTGGTCATTGGTCCCGGGCACCGGCTCGGTTTCGATCCCGACTTCGGTGAAGAACCCCAGGCGGTCCACGCGATCACGCGAGAGCCGGATGCGGTCGCTGTCGTACCAGGCGGATTCCAGTTGGCGGAACTCGCGACGGATGATCTCGTCGCGCGTCCGGTTGTTGCCTTCGATGTTGATGCGGCGCACGTAGGCCCGGCGAGACGGCTGCGCCTTCAACACGAACGACACGCGGTTGTTGGCACGGTCGATCACTGGCGCCGCATCCACCTGGGCAAAGGCGTAGCCAAAGGCGCCGAAATAGTCGGTGAACGCCTTCACGGTCCGGTTGACTTCTTCGGCGTTGTAGGCCTCGCCAACCTTCATCGTGATCAGTGACTTGAACTCCTGTTCCTTGCCGAGGTACTCGCCCTCCAGCGAGACCGACGACAGCACGAAGCGGTTGCCTTCGCTGATATTGATGGTGACCGACATGTCGCGCTTGTCGGGCGAAATCGCCACCTGCGTCGAATCGACCTTGAACTCGAGGTAGCCGCGCGAGAGGTAGTAGGACCGCAGCGTCTCCAGGTCGGCATTGAGCTTGGTGCGTGAATACCGATCCGCTTTTGTGTACCAGCTCATCCAGCCGCCGGTGTCCAGGTCAAACAGGTCACGCAGCGTGGACTCGGAAAAAGCCTTGTTTCCGACGATGCGGATTTCCTTGATCTTGGCGACGTCGCCCTCGACCACGCTGAAGTTCAGATTGACCCTGTTGCGCTCGCCGGGGGTCACGGTCGTCACCACCTGGGCGGCATACATGCTGCGGTTGAGGTACTGGCGCTTGAGCTCCTGCTCGGCACGATCGGCCAGCGCCTTGTCGAAGGGCCTGCCCTCTGCAAGGCCGACATCACGTAACGCCTTCTTGAGCACCTCGGCATCAAACTCCTTGATGCCCGAAAAGCTGACGTCGGCCACTGTCGGGCGTTCTTCGACAATCACCACCAGCACATCGCCATTGATCTGCAACCGCACGTCGGAGAACAGCCCCAGCCCGAACAGCGTGCGGATGGCCGAAGAGCCTTTGTCGTCGTTGTACTGGTCACCGATACGGAACGGCAGCGAGGCGAACACCGTGCCCGGCTCCACACGCTGCAGGCCCTCGACCCGGATGTCTTTGAGAGTGAAAGGATCGACCGCCCAGGCCGGAAGGGCCAACAGGAGGGCGGAGGCAACCGCGGACAGCTTGAGCCCACGCAGGCGGGAGATGGAAGGTTTCATGAAGAGAGTGAGATCGTTCAGCCCACGAGGCGGGTGATATCGTTGAAAAGCGCAACGCACATGAGGGCCAGCAACACCGCCACTCCCCCTCGTTGCAGCCGCTCCAGCCAGATGTCGGAGACGCTCCGGCCGGTCAGACCCTCCCAAAGATAATACATCAGGTGTCCTCCATCGAGGACCGGCAGCGGCAGCAGGTTCAGCACGCCCAGACTGACGCTGATCAGGGCCAGGAAAATCAGGTAGGCGGTGACCCCCATGCTGGCGGACTTGCCCGCGTAATCGGCGATCGTCAGCGGTCCGCTGATGTTTCGCAGGGAGGCCTCACCGATCACCATGCGGCCCATCATTTTCAGGGTCAGCCAGGACACCTCCCAGGTGCGCTGCACCCCCTTCACGACCCCATCCACCGGCCCGTGCCGCACCACGGTCATGGCCGGCGCGGACCCGACCATCGCACCGATGCGGCCGATCCAGCCCTCGCCCGAGCGCTCAGCCCGGGGCGACACCTGCAGACGCTGCGGCTGACCGCCGCGAACAATGTCCCAGACCTGCTCATGGGACACGCCCTGAGAATCAACGCCCGCCCGGATGTACTGGCGCAGCATGGCCCCGTCGGACAGCGCCTTGCCGTCAACACGCAATACCCTGTCCCCGGCCTGGAGTCCGGCGGCAGCGGCCGCTCCGTCGGGCATCACCTCGCCCACCACGGGCTCGGTCCACGGCGCCACAATGCCGATCCGCTGGAACAGGCTGGCATCTGCATCCTTCACTTGCAGGCCGCCGAGCGGCAGCGTGACCTCGCGGGCAGGAGCCCCTTCGGCACGCGCCACGGCCAAGCGCATGTCCTGCCCGGACAGTGCGGCCTGCGTCAACCGCCAGCGCAGGTCCTCGAACGACACCACGGGGGTCGGCTCATCGTCTCCCGACGCAGCTTCCGACACCCACTCCCCACCAACCAGTCCGGCCTGCTGAGCGATCGAGCCCGCCACGGGCGCGGCCAGCACCGGCACGGGTTCTTCCACCCCTGTCCAGTTCACCACCGAGTACAAGGCCACGGCCAGCAGAAGATTGGCCAGCGGCCCTGCCGCCACGATGGCCACCCGCGACCTCAAGGGCTGGGTGTTGAAGGCCAGGTGACGTTCGGCCGGCGGCACGGGGGCCTCCCTTTCGTCGAGCATGCGCACGTACCCGCCCAGTGGCAACGCGCAAAGGACGAACTCGGTCGGACTGCCCTTGCGCGTCCAGCGCAGCAGCGGGCGGCCAAAGCCAATAGAGAAACGCAGCACCTTGACCCCACAGGCCACCGCCACGCAGTAATGACCGTACTCGTGCACGGCGATCAGCAGGCCCAGGGCCACGACAAAGGCTATCACTGTGATCACATCTTTCCCCTATGCCTTCCGGTCGAAGAAGCCGCCCCCGGACTGCTGCCTGTCGTCAGGCGCAGCGGGTCACCAGATCAGCAGCAACCGCACGCGCCTGCGCATCCAACTGCAGCAATCCTTCAAGGCTGTCCGCCTTGGAGGGAACGACCGCTTCCAAAGTTGCACGGTTGATCGAGTGAATCTGGTCAAACCGAAGGCGACGCTCCAGGAATGCGGCCACCGCGACCTCATTGGCCGCGTTGAGTACGGCAGTCGTCCCCGCAGGACCCGCCAGCGCCTCCCAGGCCAATCGCAGTCCTGGAAAACGCCCATCGTCCGGCTTCTCGAAAGTGAGCGCCCCGAGCGACGCGAAGTCCAGAGGCTGCGCCCCCGACTCGATGCGTTCCGGCCAAGACAAACCGTAGGCGATCGGCACACGCATGTCGGGGGTGCCCAGCTGTGCCACTACCGAACGGTCGTGGTACTGAACCATCGAGTGGATCACGCTCTGAGGATGGATCACCACCTCGATCTGCTCAGGCGCCAGCCCGAACAGGTACCGGGCCTCGATCACCTCCAGCGCCTTGTTCATCATGGTCGCCGAGTCGACCGAGATCTTTCGTCCCATCACCCAGTTCGGGTGCGCGCAGGCCTCCTCCGGCGTGACCGCCGACAGCGACTGCGGGTCGCGCTGGCGGAACGGGCCACCGGAGGCCGTCAGCATGATTTTTTCCACCCTCCGCGACCAGGTCGAGGGATCCTGTGGCAGGGACTGGAACACCGCCGAGTGCTCGCTGTCGATCGGCAACAGCACGCCACCGCCCCGCCGAACCGTTCCCATGAACAGATCGCCACCCACCACCAGCGCTTCCTTGTTGGCCAGCAGCAGCTTTTTGCCGGCGCGCGCCGCAGCCAGGCTGGGCTCAAGTCCCGCCGCACCGACGATGGCCGCCATGACGGCGTGCACCTCGGGATCGGCACTGACCTCGCACAGGGCACCGGCGCCCGCCAGCACCGTCACCGACAGTCCCTCCGCCCGGACCCGATCAGACAGCGCACGGGCATGCGCCTCGCTGGCCATCACCGCAAAACGCGGCCGATGGGCGCGGCACTGGGCCAGCATCGTGTCCACCTGGGTGGCCGCCGTCAGGGCAAACACACGGTAGCGCTCCGGATGACGGGCAATGACATCCAACGTATTGGTGCCGATGGACCCCGTCGATCCCAGCACGGTGACGTTCTGTAGGGACAAGCTCATTTCTCCAGTAGCTGGGTCATCAGCATGGCCACGGGCAGCACCGGCAGCAACGCGTCGACACGGTCGAGCACCCCGCCGTGGCCGGGCAGCAACTGGCTCGAGTCCTTCATGCCAGCACCACGCTTGACCAGCGATTCCAGCAGATCCCCCACCACACTGGTGGCAGTGAGGAATAAGACGGACACGCCCGCGCCCAGCGGCCCGAGCGTCCAGAGCCGGCTGAACAGACTCGGAGCATCGACGGAATACTGACGGTCGAACCACAACCAGAACGCCGCCAGCAGACAGACGCCCACGAAGCCGCTGATCGCCCCTTCCCAGCTCTTGCCCGGGCTCAGGGTCGGGGCCAGCTTGCGCCGACCGAATGCGCGCCCGCCGGCATAGGCCGCGATATCGGCAGCCCAGACCAAGGTCAGAACGGACAAGAGGAACACCAGACCCACCTGGCGAGCCTGGACCAGGGCCAGCCAGGCACAGGCCAGCAGACACAAACCGATCACCAACCGTGGCCGGGTTGGCCAGGCCTGCCAACCGGGCACACCGCGACGCAGCATCACCAGCGACAGCATCAGCCAGGCGGCGGAAGCGGCGCCCCAGACCGGCAGCCAAGAACGGTCCAGCCCGCCCCACCACCAGAAAATCAGCATCGACAGACCCACAACGACACCAATCAACCGCGACACCGCAGGTCCGCACGCATTCATGCGCGCCCATTCCCAGCCAGCCGCCGCCACCAGAACCAGCGCCAAGCCAGCAAATGGACCGATCGCATCATGGAACATCGCCGGCAACAGCACGGCCAACAGCAGCAGCGCGGTGATGATCCGCTGCTTAAGCATCCGACAGTCCGCCGGATGAGGGTCCGGCACTGGTCAGCTGTTCGGACGTCTGGCCGAAACGGCGCTCACGCGCCGCAAAGTCCGCAAACGCCCGATCGAGTTCAGCCGCATCGAAATCGGGCCAGAGGCACTGCGTGAAGAACAGCTCGGTGTACGCGCTCTGCCACAACAGGAAGTTGCTGATGCGCATCTCACCGCCGGTACGGATCAGGAGGTCGGGGTCACCAACGTGCGCCAGGGCGGTCGTCTCACACAACGCAGCCTCTGTGATCTCCCGTCCTTCGGCGGCCAGACGGCGGGCCGCCTGCGCAATGTCCCAGCGCCCGCCGTAGTTGAAGCAGACGTTGAGCACCATGCGCTCATTCCCCGCAGTGGTCTGCTCGGCTTTTTGCAGGCCCTGCAGCAGGCGAGGCGACAGCCCCGCCGAATCGCCCGGAAAATGAAGCTGCACGCCGTTCTTGCTGAGCTTGGGCACCTCGCGCGACAGCGCCAGCACCAGCAACTCCATCAGGCCGGACACCTCATCCTGCGGACGGTTCCAGTTCTCCGACGAAAACGCGAAGACCGTCAGCACCTGGACGTCGCGCTCAAGGCAAGCGCGCACGGTACGGCGCAAGGCATCGACACCCTGCTTGTGCCCGGCCACCCGGGGCAGGTGCCGCTTCTTGGCCCAGCGCCCGTTGCCATCCATCACGATGGCAACGTGATGCGGCACACCACGTGCAGGAATCGATCCGGAAAGAGAACTTGAAGGCATCGTGCTGGACGGGCGTTCAGACCGCGAGGATGTCCTGCTCCTTGGACGCCACGAGCCGGTCCACCTCACCGATCATGCGATCGGTCAACTTCTGGATGTCTTCTTGGGCCCGACGCTCATCGTCTTCGGATGCCAGCTTGTCCTTGACCAGCCGCTTGACATGCTCGTTGGCATCGCGACGCAGGTTGCGAATCGCCACCTTGGCGCCCTCGCCTTCGCCCTTGACCACCTTGGTCAGCTCCTTGCGACGTTCCTCCGTCATCGGCGGCATCGGCACACGGATCAGGTCACCCTGGCTCTGCGGATTGAGCCCCAGGTCGGACTCGCGGATCGCTTTCTCGATCTTGGCGCCGAGACCCTTTTCCCATGGAGCGACCCCGATGGTGCGAGCATCCAACAGCGACAGGTTGGCCACCTGCGAGAGCGGCAGCATCGAGCCGTAATACTCGATATGCACGGTGTCGAGAATCTGGGGATTGGGGCGGCCGGTGCGCACCTTGGACAGATTGCCCTTGAGCGACTCCAGCGACTGATGCATCTTGTGCTCAGTGGTCTGACGGATTTCGGCGATGCTGCTCATGAATGCTCCTATGGAAGACGGTCCCGACTCGACAATCAGACGTGGACCAGGGTTCCTTCGTCACCTCCCAGCACGACGTTACGCAACGCACCGGGTTTGAAAATGGTAAAGACCTTGACCGGCAGCTTCTGGTCACGGCACAAGGCGAATGCGGTTGCATCCATCACCTGCAGGTTCTTGGCCATGGCCTCATCAAAGGTCAGGGTGGTGTAGCGAGTGGCCTTGGGGTCCTTCTTGGGATCGGCCGTGTAGACACCATCGACCTTGGTGGCCTTGAGCACGATCTCGGCACCGATCTCGGCGCCCCGCAAAGCGGCGGCGGTGTCGGTGGTGAAGAACGGGTTGCCGGTCCCGGCGGCGAACACCACCACCTTGCCCTCTTCGAGATACTGCAGGGCCTTGGGCCGCACATAAGGCTCCACCACCTGCTCGATGGCAATGGCGGACATCACGCGGGCCACAAGACCCGCCTTGTCCATGGTGTCGGCCAGGGCCAGCGAGTTCATCACCGTGGCAAGCATGCCCATGTAGTCCGCCGTGGCCCGGTCCATGCCGACAGAGCCGCCGGCGACACCGCGAAAGATATTGCCGCCGCCGATCACGATCGCCACCTGCACCCCGAGACGCGTCACCTCTGCGATTTCCTCCACCATCCTGACGATGGTGGCCCGGTTGATGCCGAAGGCATCGTCGCCCATCAGGGCCTCACCGGAGAGCTTCAGCAGAATGCGTTGGTATGACGGCATGGGATGGTTCCTGTGTGTTCTTGGCTCTTATGTGCACCCAACCGGCAAGTGTACCGAGGAGCGGCCACCAAATCGGGGCGGCCTGGGTCAGGACTCCGTAAAAAAACGGCGCGGCAGATGTGACAACGGGCCTTTCGGCCCGTTGTCGTTCAGCGCCAGCGGGGACGGTACTCAGGCACCCTTGGCGGCGGCCACCTGGGCAGCGACCTCGGCAGCGAAATCATCGACCTTCTTCTCGATGCCTTCGCCGACAACATAGAGGGTGAAGCCCTTGACGTTGGTGCCAGCGGCCTTCAGGTAGGCACCCACGGTCTGCTTGCCGTCAGCGGCCTTCACGAAGACCTGGTCGAACAGCGAGACTTCCTTGAGGTACTTCTGCACCGAACCGTCAACCATCTTGGCGACGATGTCGGCAGGCTTGCCGGATTCGGCGGCCTTGGCGGCAGCCACCGAGCGCTCACGCTCGATCAGTTCGGCCGGCACATCAGCCGATGTCAGTGCGACAGGCTTCATGGCAGCAACGTGCATGGCCACATCCTTGGCGGCCACGGCATCGCCGTCGAACTCGACGACCACGCCGATACGGGTGCCGTGCAGGTAGGCAGCCAACTGGCCGCCGCTGGTCCAGCGCTGGAAGCGGCGGAACGACATGTTCTCGCCGATCTTTCCGATCAGACCTTTGCGAACATCTTCCAGCGTCGGGCCGAAACCGTCCTGTTCGTAAGCCAGGGTACCCAGGGCGGCGATGTCGGCCGGGTTGTGCTCAGCGACCAGTTTGGCAGCGGCATTGGCCAGCGCCAGGAAGCTGTCGTTCTTGGTGACGAAGTCGGTTTCGCAGTTGACTTCAATCAGGGCGCCGGTGGTGCCATTGATGGCGGCAGCGACGACACCTTCTGCGGTGACGCGGCTGGCGGCCTTGCCGGCCTTGGTGCCGAGCTTGACGCGCAGCAGTTCCTCAGCCTTGGCCATGTCGCCATCGGCCTCGGTCAGAGCCTTCTTGCACTCCATCATGGGAGCATCGGTCTTGGCGCGCAGTTCTGCGACCATGCTTGCGGTAATTGCCATATCAGTTCTCCGTTGTCCGGGCCCGTGTACCGGGCCCACACTGTCATTGATCGGTTTCGCTTGTGAAAAAGGGGCTACAGGAGCCCCTCGTTCGCACAGGCGGCGAGGCTCAGGCGGCCGCGTCTTCCTTGACTTCGACGAACTCGTCGGAGCCCTCGGCAGCCACCTTGACCACGTCGGTCACGGCATTGGCACGGCCTTCCAGCACGGCATCGGCCATGCCACGGGCATACAGGGCCACGGCACGGGCGGAGTCATCGTTGCCCGGGATCACATAGTCGATACCCACGGGCGAGTGGTTTGTGTCAACCACGCCGACCAGCGGGATGCCCAGCTTCTGGGCTTCGGACACGGCGATCTTGTGGAAACCCACGTCGATCACGAAGATGGCGTCGGGCAGAGCAGCCATGTCCTGGATGCCGCCGATGTCCTTCTCCAGTTTTTCCATTTCGCGGGCAAACATGAGCTGCTCTTTCTTGCTCATGCTGTCCAGACCCGCTTCCTTCTGGGCCTGCATGTCCTTGAGGCGCTTGATGGAGGTCTTGACGGTCTTGAAGTTGGTCAGCATGCCGCCCAGCCAGCGCTGGTCGACGAAGGGCACACCAGCGCGGCGGGCTTCAGCCGCCACGATGTCGCGCGAGGTGCGCTTGGTACCGACGAAAAGGATGGTGCCGCGGTTGGCAGACAGCTGCTTGACGAACTTGGCAGCGTCTTCAAACATCGGCAACGTCTTTTCGAGGTTGACGATGTGGATCTTGTTGCGATGGCCGAAGATGAACGGCGCCATCTTGGGGTTCCAGAAGCGGGTCTGGTGTCCGAAGTGGACACCGGCTTCCAGCATTTCGCGCATGGAGATGGACATGATGAGTTCCAGAGGTTGGGTCTAAAATCCAGCCCCGATCAGACCGTCAGACGCCATTGACTGGCCAACTGAACGAACCGACACCTGGTTGGGCTGGTTTGCGATTGACTTTGCCGGCCTGGGCGCCAATACACCCCGTGCTGCAGCAAAGCCCGTCAATTATAGCAGGGCCGGCGCATCCGACGACCGGACCTGAAACCGGCCTCGCCAAGGTGCGTCACTGCTTCCCCCGCTCATGCCTGCAGCTGCTCTTCCCTACCGTCCCCCTGAACAGCCCACCGCCCGTCGTCTGCACCCACCCCCTGCCGCTTTCCGGAGGTTGCCATGAAGCTGGCCGTCATTGGCGCTGGCGTGATCGGCGTGACCACGGCCTACGAGTTGAGCTGTGACGGCCATGAGGTCACCGTGTTCGAGCGCACGAGTACTGCCGCAGAAGGTGCAAGCTTTGCGAACATGGGTCTGCTGGCCCCGGCCTGGATGGCAGCCAAAGCCTCCGCACAATGGTTGCAAGATCGGCCCGCAGGCCTGGCTTCCTGGTGGCGAGGATTGCGACGCTCCTCTCCCGCCGTGCCCAGCCGCACCGATCCGGGCAATGCCTTGCTGGCTTTGGCAGACTCGGGCGCCCGGCGCCTGGACGAACTGTGCGCGTCGCTGCAGCTTTCCGTGGACAGCCACCAGGGGATGATGATCGTCTGGCGCGAAACACGCGACAGCAAACGCGCCGAGGACTTGCACACACGCATTCGCGCCTACGGCGCCGAATGCCACCTCATGCCAGCCGAACAGGCTCGGGCGCTGGAGTCGGCACTGAACGCCGAGACACCGCTGCAAGGTGCGCTGGTGATGACGGATGCGTGGTCGGTCAACTGTCGCCAGTTCACCTTGCTGCTGCGCGCAGCGGCACAGCGGCGCGGTTGCCGCTTCGAGTTCGGCCGCGCGGTGAGCTCGATACAAGCCGGCACCAAACACCGCGTCCTCTGCGACGGCGAAGTGCCGTTTCCGGAGCACTTTGACGGCGTGGTGCTCTGCGCCGGCTCAGGCTCGGATGGACTGCTTGCGTCGCTGGGCGTGCGGTTACCACTCGCGGATTGGGAGGGACATTCGCTCAGTGCAGCCGTGCGCGAACCCCTGGACGCCCCCGTCGCGGTTGTGCACGACCTGCAGCATCAGGTATCGATCGCGCGAATGAGCCAACGCATCCGCGTCAGTGGCCCCGCTGTGCGGGCCGGGCGGACAGCGGGCGGAAACACGCCGTTCAAGGCACTCTATGCGGTGCTGGACGACTGGTTCCCCGGCGCCATTCGGCGTGGCAACGGGGCGGGCGTCCAGGAGTGGACCGCCCGGATCACCTCCACCACCGACGGCCTGCCCGTGATCGGCCAGACTGCGCGGCCGGGCATCTGGGTCAACACCGGGCACGGCATGCACGGCTGGGTCACAGCCTGCTCCAGTGCGCGGCTGCTGGCGGACATGGTCGCGGGGCGGGACTCGGCCTTCGATCCGGCGCCTTACAGCGCCCCCCGTTTTGCCGGCCACACAGAGTAGGCAGATTCCTGCGGTGCGCTGACGTGGTGAAATGCCATCAGTTTGAAAAACGTCTGCGCAATAGTGACGGCAACCGTGTTTAAACCTCGGTCCCGATCTGTGAGCGCTTGACGCTGGCCGAGCGGAAACGCAGGATTGCCAGTTGCTTCATCTCAACCACGACAGGAGTCACACCATGGGAATGCTCAGTTTCATCAAGGAAGCCGGCGAAAAACTCTTCGGCATCGGCAAGGCCGAAGCAGCGACTGTCGCGGCCCCTGCCGCGGCCAGTGCGGAGCAGGTCGCAGCGCTCAACCAGTCCGCAGCGGACGCGATCGCCAACTACATCCGCAGCATGAACCTCAACGTGGACGCGCTGGACGTCAGCTTCGATGCCGCCAGTGAAACGGTGACGGTTGCCGGCGTGGCGCCCGACCAGACCACCAAGGAAAAGGTGGTCTTGTGCTGCGGCAACGTCTCCCATGTGGCCCAGGTGAATGATCTGATGACGGTCTCTGCCCCCGAACCCGAGTCGCAGATGTACACCGTGGTCAAGGGTGACAACCTGTCCAAGATCAGCAAGGAGTTCTACGGCACGCCCAACAAGTACCCGCAGATCTTCGAAGCCAACCGTCCGATGCTCACGCATCCCGACAAGATCTATCCGGGTCAGGTGCTGCGCATTCCTCCGGCCTGATGGACATTCGGCGGATCGGAGCCACCCAGGCAGAGCCGCTGTACAGCGTGGAGGCCACGCGCGCCATCGAATCGGCGCGAGCGTCCACGCTGCCCCCGTTTGAGCTCATGGCCCGTGCGGGCGCCAGCGTGGCCAGACTGGCGCGTGCCATCGCCCCGCACGCCCGGCGGATCTGGATCGCTTGCGGCCCTGGCAACAACGGCGGTGACGGTCTGGTGGCGGCCCGCCATCTTCTGTCCAATACGCAAGGCCAGGCGCAAGAACTGGTCGTCACCCTGACGGGCCAGGCGGACCGCCTTCCCTCTGACGCCGCCAGAGCGCTGGTCGAGGCACGCGCGAGCGGCCTCGTCATCGCTGAGCGCCCTCCGGAACGGGCCGACCTCGTGATCGATGCGCTGCTGGGCATCGGCGCTCACAGCCCGCCACGCGGCGAGATTGCTGAACAACTGCGCCACATGCACACCTGCGGTGCCCCGGTGCTCTCGGTCGACGTTCCCAGCGGACTTCTTGCCGACACCGGCTGCTACCTGGGGCCGACGCCGCCTCCCCGCGCCGTGGCGCGCCACACCCTGTCGCTGCTCACGCTCAAGCCCGGCCTGTTCACGGCGGATGGCAGGGACCTGGCGGGCACGGTCTGGTTCGATGCGCTGGGCGAAACGCCTCCGGGCCCCGCGACCGCCCTCCTTCACGGGCAGCCGACGCAGATCGACACACACCACCGCCCGCACACCGAGCACAAAGGAAGCCGTGGCGATGTGGTTGTCATCGGGGGACAGGATCCGCGACACGGCGGCGCCGGCATGACGGGCGCCGCCATCCTGGCCGCCCGGACCGCCCTACATGTGGGCGCAGGTCGGGTGTACGTCGGCCTTCTGGGCAACGAGGGCGACATCGGCTGGGACCCGATGAACCCGGAACTCATGTTCCGCCATTCGACCCTGTTGACCGGGGACCGTCCGTTGCTGAAGCAGTCGGCGGTGGTGTGCGGCTGCGGCGGTGGAACATTGGTTGCGGATGTCCTGCCCGACATCCTCTCCCACAGCCCGTCGCTGGTGCTGGACGCCGACGCGCTCAACCGCATCGCAGAGGACAGCGAGCTCCGAGGGCTGTTGCGCCGGCGCGGTGCCCATCAGGTGGTGACGGTCATCACCCCCCACCCGCTGGAAGCGGCACGCCTGCTGGGCTGCAACACCGCTGAGGTCATGGCGGACCGGTTGCGCGCAGCCATCGAACTGAGCAACGCGCTGAACGTGATCTGCGTGCTCAAGGGCTCGGGAACCGTCGTGACAGCCCCTGGGAAGACCCCGAGCATCAACAGCAGCGGCAATCCGGCCCTGGCCACTGCGGGCACCGGTGATGTGCTGGCCGGCTGGATCGGCGCCACACTGGCTTACGCCCTGAGGCATCCCGACGAGACCGACGCTGTCTCAGCGGTGTTGTCGGCCGTTCACGCACACGGTGCTTGCGCCGACCAATGGGTGGCCACGCAGCCTGGCCCCCTCACGGCTGGCCGGCTTGCGAGCGCCGCAGGATCTTCCTGGGCCCGGCGGTGACCCTCACCGTCACGCCAGCAAGATCAGGCCGATCTGCAGCAGGACAATGAGCACAAGCACCGAGAGATCCACACCGCCGATCGGCGGCACGATGCGCCGGATCGGCTGAAGGATCGGTGCGCACAGGCGTTCGAGCAGCGCCATCACCGGGGACATCGGCTGGACCCACGACAGGACGGCGTACCCCAGCAGCAGGACCATCAGGCCCTGGAGCATCACCCGCAGCAACAGTTTGAACGCCAGCACCGGCACGGCCATCAGCAAAGCCGGCGCCATCAAGACCGGGTTCAACACGGTCTGCAGCAGCACCCACAGCACCCCGTAGGCCAGCGCCAGCAGCAGCGCAGCCACCAGGCTGCCCCAGTCGATGCGACTCTGCACCACGGATCGGGGCAGCAGCTTGCGCAGCGGACCCACCAGCCAGTGGGTCATCGCCATGACGAAACGCCCGGGCTGACCGGACATGTTGATGCGCAACTGGTTCATCCATGCCCTCAGCAGTGCGGAGCCCACCAGAAGGAAAGCCAAGGTCTCCAGCAGAAACACCAGGACCGCGTGCATCAGCAACGCCCCTTTCTGGTCTTGCTTGCTGAGCGCTCCGCACCACGCGACGCCTTTCGGGAGGTCTTTCCGGTCGGCTTGGCCGCCTTCGCCGCCTTGCCGTTTTCAACCTGCCGTGCGCCTTTGGAGCGTTCGCGGAATCTGGTGTCCGACTCCTGTGCCGGAGTGCCGACCTTGTCACGTATTGCCCGCAACACCAGGTCGTCATTGCCCGACACCAGCCGGAAATCGATCCGGCGCCCGTCGAGGTCGACCCGGCTGACCTGAACCTGGACCCTGGACCCCAGGGCGTAGCGGATTCCAGTGCGTTCACCCCGCAATTCCTGGCGCGCCTCGTCGAACCGGAAATACTCCCCGCCCAGTTCAGTAATGTGGACCAGCCCCTCGACGAACATCGCATCCAGCGTCACGAACAACCCGAAGCTGGTCACAGAGCTCACCACGCCGCTGAACTCTTCGCCGAGGTGCTCACGCATGTACTTGCACTTGAGCCAGGCCTCGACATCACGGCTGGCCTCGTCGGCCCGCCGCTCGTTGGCACTGCAGTGCAACCCGGCCGCCTGCCAGGCCTGCAGCTCGGCAGACGGTTTCTTGACGGGTTCGCCCGGCACCGGGGGCCGCACACGGCTGGCCAGCCGCTTGCTGAGCTTGGCATGCGCCTCACCTGGAGTGGGCAGCGCCGGCAGTTGGTAACGCTGCCGTGACAGGATCGCCTTGATCACACGATGGACCAGCAGATCCGGGTAACGGCGGATGGGACTGGTGAAATGCGTGTAAGCCTCAAAAGCCAGGCCGAAATGTCCCTGGTTCTCGGGCGTGTAGATCGCTTGCGACATCGAACGCAACAGCATGGTGTGGATCTGCTGCGCTTCCGGACGGTCCTTGGTCGCGGCGGCCACCTTCTGAAAGTCGGAGGGATGCGGCACATCACCGATCGACTGGGGCACACCCATGGCCTTGAGGTAGTTCCTCAGCGTTTCCAGCTTTTCAGGGGTCGGCCCTTCATGCACCCGGAACAGCCCCGCGTGCTTACCCTGAGCGATGAAGTCCGCAGAACACACGTTGGCGGCCAACATCGCTTCCTCGATCAGCTTGTGCGCGTCATTGCGAGTGCGCGGGACGATCTTCTCGATGCGCCCGGACTCGTCACAGACGATCTGGGTTTCCACCGTCTCGAAGTCCACAGCCCCACGCACATTGCGGGCCGACAGCAGCGCGCGATACACATCGTGAAGGTTCAGCAGATGCGGCACAAGCGCCTTGCGGTTCTGCGCTTCCGGACCGCGGGTGTTCTGCAGAATCGCCGCCACCTCGGTGTAGGTGAACCGGGCGTGGCTGTGCATCACCGCCGGATAGAACTGATAGGCATGCACCTCGCCCTTCGCGTCGACGAGCATGTCGCAGACCATGCACAAACGGTCCACATCCGGATTGAGCGAGCACAGCCCGTTGGAGAGCTTTTCCGGCAGCATGGGAATCACGCGGCGAGGGAAATACACCGAGGTGGCGCGGTCGTAGGCGTCGATATCGATGGGTGAGCCCGTCTTCACATAATGGCTCACGTCGGCAATGGCCACCAGCAGTCGCCAGCCCTTGCCGCGTCCGACCTTTGCCGGCTCGCAGTACACCGCATCGTCAAAGTCGCGCGCATCCTCGCCGTCGATCGTTACCAGCGCCACATCCCTCAAGTCGACGCGCTGCCTCAGGTCTGCGGCACGCACAGTGTCGGGCAGCGCACGCGCCTCGGCCAATGCCGAGTCCGAGAACTCATGTGGCACACCGTATTTGCGCACCGCGATCTCGATCTCCATCCCCGGATCATCGATTTCGCCCAGCACCTCCTTGACGCGTCCGACCGGTTGACCATACAGGGCCGGCGGCTCCGTAAGTTCGACCACCACCACCTGCCCCGGCTTGGCCGAGCCGGTCGCCCCTTTGGGAATCAGCACATCCTGCCCATAGCGCTTGTCCTCGGGTGCCACCAGCCACACGCCGCTTTCCTGCAGCAGGCGCCCGATGATGGGGGCAGACGAGCGCTCAATGATTTCGGTCACCCGACCCTCGGGTCGACCTCGGCGATCAAGACGCACGATCCGCGCCTTCACGCGATCCTTGTGCAGGACCGCGCGCATTTCGTTGGAGGGGAGATAGATGTCAGGCTGTCCGTCGTCACGGACCACGAAGCCGTGGCCATCGCGGTGTCCCGAGACGACACCTTCGAACTCGGCCAGTAGATTGTTTTTTTCGTTCAAGATTTTTCGTTTCTGTTTTTTACTGCTATACTAGCGGTCTTCCTGAGATGCCCAGGTGGCGGAATTGGTAGACGCACTAGTTTCAGGTACTAGCGCCGAGAGGCGTGGAGGTTCGAGTCCTCTCTTGGGCACCAATCATAAGGGCTTGCAAACGATGAGTTTGC
>JAEUOT010000053.1 GCA_016790705.1 Hydrogenophaga sp. | reverse complement strand
CATGTGACCCATGTTGGTCTCATGAACAGTCACCGCACCACGCAGATGGCGCTTGTTCTTGGTGGTCTTCTTGGTCAGGATGTGACGCTTGAAGGCTTGACCGCGCTTGACGGTGCCACCGGGACGAACGCGAAAACGCTTCTTCGCGCTGCTCTTGGTCTTCATTTTGGGCATGTGAATGCTCCTTTTTCATTTGTGCTCGTGAGGCGCCGCGAACCTTCCGCGGACTTGCTGGCCCCGAGCCACTTTTTGTGGAGCACCCGAAAGTGCTCCGATTCGGTCAGCGGCGTATGCCGCCCACCTCGAAAAGGCAGGAAGACTGGACCTGCCCTTTCAATCTTGGCCCCGACAAGCCGGACGAAGTTTTCGTCAGGCAGCCGATTGGGCGGGGGCCTCAGCCGCCGCCTTGGGTGCGCCACCACCCGCTTTCTTCTTGCCGGGCGCGATCATCATGATCATCTGACGCCCTTCAAGTTTGGGGAACTGCTCGACAATGATGGCATCACCCAGTTCATCCCGGATGCGATTCAGCAGCGCGAGCCCCAACTCCTGGTGGGTGATCTCGCGGCCGCGGAACCGCAGCGTGATCTTGCATTTGTCTCCGTCGTCCAGAAAACGGCGGATGTTGCGCATCTTGATGTTGTAGTCGCCGTCATCGGTACCGGGACGGAACTTCACTTCCTTGATCTCGATGACCGTCTGCTTGGCCTTTGCCTCTGCCGCCTTCTTCTGCTCCTGATACTTGAACTTGCCGTAGTCCATCAACCGGCACACCGGCGGATTCGCCGTCGCCGCAATCTCCACCAGATCCACATCCAGTTCGCCGGCCATGCGCAACGCATCCTGAAGACTGACGATGCCCAATGGCTCGTTTTCGGGGCCGTTGAGGCGAACCTCAGGGGCCATGATTTCCCGGTTCAGACGGTGTGCGCGCTCTTCACGCTGGCGGCGATCGCGAAAGTTGGTAGCTATGGTGAGTTCCTTGGCGTGGGCAATTCAAAAAAACAAAGGGCCCCGACGGGCACACGCACAGGGCGCAGCGGCGAAGGGGCCTTCCGGGACGTTTGAAATCAAACTTTGGAGGAAACGTCTGTCGCAATCAGGTTGGAGAAGCTCTCCAGCGACATGACACCGAGGTCTTTATTCCCTCGTGCCCGCACAGCCACGGCACCAGAAGCCTTCTCCTTGTCGCCCACGACGAGGATGTAAGGCAGCTTTTGCAACGCGTGCTCCCGTATTTTATACGTGATTTTCTCGTTTCGCAGGTCTGTTTCGACCCTAAGCCCTTGTTTTTGCAGCGTTTTCGCCACTTCCAGTACGTAATCGGCCTGTGCGTCGGTAATCCCTGCGACCACCACCTGCACCGGCGCCAACCAGACCGGCAAGGCTCCAGCGTGCTGTTCGATCAGGATGCCGATGAAGCGCTCGAGGCTGCCAACGATGGCGCGGTGCAGCATGACCGGGTGCCTGCGGCTGCTGTCCTCGGCCACGTATTCGGCGCCCAGGCGCTCGGCCATGAAGAAGTCGACCTGCATCGTGCCGCACTGCCACTGGCGGCCCAGCGCGTCCTTCAGCGTGTACTCGATCTTCGGGCCATAGAAGGCGCCATCGCCTGGCGAAACGACGAACTCGACGCCGCTCTGACGCAAGCTCTCCATCAACGCGTGCTCGGCCTTGTCCCAGGCTTCGTCACTGCCAATGCGCTGCTCGGGACGCGTGGCGACCTTGTACAGGATCTCGGTGAAGCCGAAATCCCGGTAAACCTTCTGCAGCAGCGTCGTATAGGCCAGACACTCGGGCAGGATCATGTCCTCGGTGCAGAAGATGTGGCCGTCGTCCTGCGTGAAGCCACGCACGCGCATGATGCCGTGCAGTCCGCCTGTGGGCTCGTTGCGGTGACACTGGCCGAATTCGCCAAAGCGCAGCGGCAGGTCGCGGTAGCTCTTGATGCCCTGCTTGAAGATCAGGATGTGGCCGGGGCAGTTCATCGGCTTGAGCGCGTAGTCGCGCTTTTCCGATTCCGTCGTGAACATGTTCTCGCGGTACTTCTGCCAGTGGCCGGTCTTCTCCCACAGGCCCTGATCCAGCAGTTGCGGGCCCTTGACCTCCTGGTAACCGTTGTCGCGGTAGACGCGACGCATGTACTGCTCCACCTCCTGCCACACGGCCCAGCCCTTGGGGTGCCAGAACACCGTGCCGGGCGAATGCTCATCGATGTGGAACAGGTCCAGCTCGCGACCCAGGCGGCGGTGGTCGCGCTTCTCGGCCTCCTCCAGCATCGTCAGGTACTGCTGCAGCTCCTCCTTGGTGGCCCAGGCGGTGCCGTAGACGCGCTGCAGCATCTCGTTGCGGTGGTCACCACGCCAGTAGGCGCCGGCCACCTTCATCAGCTTGAAATGCTTGAGTTTACCGGTACTGGGCACGTGCGGACCGCGGCACAGGTCCTCAAAGGCGCCTTCGCGGTAGAGCGAAACATCCTGGTCGGCCGGGATGCTGCCGATGATTTCGGCCTTGTAGTGCTCGCCCAGGCCCTTGAAGTAGGCCACGGCCTCGTCACGCGGCAGCACGCGGCGCACCACCGGTTCGTCCTTGTTGGCGAGTTCGGTCATCTTCTTCTCGATGGCCGTCAAATCCTCGGGCGTGAAGGGACGCTTGTACGAGAAGTCGTAGTAAAAACCGTGTTCGATCACAGGGCCGATAGTGACCTGCGCGTCTGGAAACAACTCCTTGACCGCATACGCCAGCAAATGTGCCGTCGAGTGGCGAATCATTTCCAGACCATCAGGGTCCTTGGCAGTGACGATGGCCAACGGAGCATCACCGGTGATCTGGTAGCTAGTGTCCACCAGCTTGCCATTGACCTTGCCTCCCAAGGCCGCCTTGGCAAGACCGGTGCCGATCGACGCGGCAACTTCGGCCACCGTCACAGGGCCGGGAAATTGTCTTTGTGAACCATCAGGAAGCGTGATGTTGAGCATGGCGTAAATCTGAAAACAAAAAAGCGCGGTAACGACCGCGCTGGAAACATGTGCAAAGTGCAGGCGCGAACTGCCGGCCCGGCTAGGCCGAATGCATGGACTCCATGGAAGTTCGCGGTGTCATAACCCTGCCCCTTATGCGTTCGAATACATCGGACAACATTGTTCCACAACCAAGGACGTCAGTTGCACTGCGTCTCCAGCCCATGCGGAATCACACAAACGCCGCCGCCACGCTTGAGACAGTCTGAAACAGCGCGCGTGTCCGCCAGCTCTTTGGAGCCACCGCTGGCCACACCCCAAGCACCGTTGCTGGCAACCGCAATAGCACCGCAGGTACCGTTGCCGGAAAACTCAAGCAGAACAGCGCAGCCTGCAGTGCCGCACTTCGCCAGTGCATCACTGTTTGCTTCCGGCTGAGAAGCGTAGTTCACGGAGATCGCGCCGTTTCTGGTCGAGGTGTCGTAGGCAATCGCCCCACGTGCCGTGGGATCTGCGCCTCCTCCGCAAGCCGACAACAAAGACGCCAAAGCGAGCACGGACAGCCATTTGCAGTTGCTCAACACGTGAATCTCTCCTGTTTTGTGACGATTGCGGCAAGACCAACACCTGCGGTTGGCTGCTCAGCCTGCGAGTCTATCCCCAGAGCCCTGGGCGGATGTATGTTATCCGAGACACCAGCCCCCCGGAAAGAAAAATGCCCCGTCTTCGCAGCGGCGAAACGGGGCACCTGCGCCGACCGCCCAGGTCTGTCATCAGACCCGGACAGTCAACGGCTTCAGTGGAACTGCTCTTCTTCGGTCGAACCGGTCAGGGCCTTCACAGAGGAAGAACCGCCCTGGATCACGGTGGTCACGTCGTCGAAGTAGCCGGCGCCGACTTCCTGCTGGTGCGACACGAAGGTGTAGCCCTTTTCGCGAGCAGCGAATTCCGGCTCCTGCACCATGTTCGTGTAGTGCTTCATGCCTTCGCCGCGAGCGTAGGCGTGAGCAAACTGGAAGGTGTTGAACCAGTTGATGTGGATACCGGCCAGCGTAATGAACTGGTACTTGTAGCCCAGTGCGGACAGGTCGTCCTGGAACGCGGCGATCTGCTTGTCGTCCAGGTTCTTCTTCCAGTTGAACGAAGGCGAGCAGTTGTAGGACAGCAGCTTGCCGGGGCAGGCTGCGTGCACGGCCTGAGCGAATTCACGGGCGAAGCCAATGTCCGGCACGCCGGTTTCGCACCACACCAGGTCGGCGTAGGGTGCGTAGGCAACGCCACGGCTGATGGCTTGCTCCAGACCGTTCTTGACGCGGTAGAAGCCTTCCTGCGTGCGCTCGCCGGTCAGGAAGGGCTTGTCGTTGGCGTCATGGTCGCTGGTGATCAGGTTGGCAGCTTCGGCATCGGTACGGGCCAGCACAATAGTGGGCACACCCATGACGTCGGCAGCGAAGCGCGCGGCGATCAGCTTTTCAACGGCTTCTTGCGTCGGCACGAGCACCTTGCCACCCATGTGGCCGCACTTCTTCACGGCAGCCAGCTGGTCTTCGAAGTGAACGCCTGCCGCACCGGCGGCGATCATGTTCTTCATCAGTTCGAAGGCGTTCAGCACGCCACCGAAACCGGCTTCTGCGTCAGCCACGATGGGCAGGAAGTAGTCGATGAATTCGGCGGAACCCGGCTCGATGCCACGGCTCCACTGGATCTCGTCGGCGCGCTTGAAGGTGTTGTTGATGCGGCGAACCATCGTCGGCACCGAGTCGTAGGCATACAGCGACTGGTCGGGGTACATGGTCTCGCTGGTATTGCCGTCGGCGGCGACTTGCCAGCCCGACAGGTACACGGCTTCCAGACCAGCTTTGGCCTGCTGCATTGCCTGACCGGCGGTGATGGCGCCAAAGGCATTGACGTAGCCCTTCTTGGCGCCGCCGTTGACCTTCTCCCACAGCTTCTCGGCACCACGCTGGGCCAGCGTGTATTCGGGTTGCATGGAGCCGCGCAGACGCACAACGTCAGCGGCGGAGTAACCGCGCTTGACCAGCTTCCAGCGGGGGTTGGTTGCCCAGTCTTTTTCCAGGGCTTCGATTTGCTGTTGGCGGCTCAGCTGCGCATTCAGGGCTTTGGTCATGAGAACACTCCGTGAGGTTGAGGAAAGTGGTGGACCGCGATGCTTGCAAGCGCGGTACCGATGCAGAAACTGTAAGTCTTATACAAGACTTTGTGAAGATCTTATGTCTTATACAAGAGATGAATTTTCTTGTTTATTTTCAATGATCTTTTATCTTATTTTCTCAATATGAATTTTTGTTTCTTGTATCAAGAAATATTTTTGCACCGCAGCACCATTCAATTTCATATCAAGAAACATCTACAGCCTCATATGGAATGAGACACGGCGTACGGACTCGACCTCGAATGTTGTCAAAGCCCAAGCACCGCCTTGGAGCAACTGCGGCATGATGCGCGACCATGTCTTCTCACGAATCAGCCACCGACACGGCCAGCAGGGGCCTGGCCTACCTGAGTCTTGCCGCCAGCATGTCCCTGGTCGGGAGCTACGTCGCGCTGTCAAAGCCCCTTGTCGCCACATTCCCCGTGTTCCTGCTGGCATGGTTGCGCTTCGGGATCGGCGGTGTCGCGATGTGGCGCTGGCTCAGGAAGCCTGTCGACGAATCACCCCTCTCCTCACACACCCGACGACTGCTGTTTCTGGAGTCGTTCCTCGGTAACTTCTTGTTTTCGATCTGCATGCTGTTCGGCGTGAGTCTCACCACAGCCGTCTCTGCGGGCGTGGTGATGTCATCGATCCCGGCGGTCGTTGCCGTGCTCAGTCGCGTCTTCCTGAAGGAGCGGATCGGCAAGCGAACAGCCATGGGCATCGTCTGCGCAGCCGTTGGCATCGGGCTCTTTTCCATGCAGAAGTCTGCATACACACCCGGCCTCAATGACACGCAACCGTTGTGGGGGTTGAGCCGTCAGCTCTGGGGCAATGTGCTTGTGTTCGCTGCGGTGATCTGCGAAGCGTCTTACGTCGTGATTGGCAAGCGCCTCACCGAGGGGCTGGGGCCTAAACGGATCTCCGCCATCATCAACTTCTGGGGGTTTGTCCTGATCACACCGCTGGGACTGTGGATGGCCTGGGACTTCGATTTCTCAAGGGTGTCTGTCCCACTGTGGGTCCTGCTGGTGTTCTACGCACTGGCGGCCAGCATGTGGACGGTCTGGCTATGGATGACCGGGTTGCGGTCGGTGCCCGCCTCACGGGCTGGGGTCTTCACCGTGATGCTGCCGATCAGTGCCGCAGCGATTGGCGTTCTCTTCATGGGTGAGACACTGACACCCGTACAGATGCTTGCGTTCGGGATCGCGCTCCTGGGTCTGGTGCTCGCTACGCTGCCAGGCAAGTCCGGGTAGTCACGCGCACCACAAGCCCGTCGGATTGGTCACGCCCATCCAGATGGCCCAACCGGAAGTCACCATCAGAGCAACTCCCGCCAGGCGTATTCCCCAGCCACCGGAGCCATCTCCCCGCAAACGCAGAAGAAGCCAGGGCCCAAGGGTGAGCGAGATCGAGGTACCTGCTGAAAACAGCGCCATGATCAGAGCCCCATCCCATGCGCTGGCCGACAACGATGCCACCATCAGGGCCGAATACAGCAGACCGCAGGGCATCAGTGCCCAGGCAACACCCAGCACCACTGGCGCGCGCTGGCCAAGGCGCCCCAACACCGGCCTGACCTTGCGCCACACAGCTTGCGCAAGACCGTCGATCCAGGCGGGTTGCCTCGCCTGCCAGATCAGCACCAGTCCCAGCAGCAAGGCCGCCACATGAAACATTGTCCAGACGGGCCGGATCAGCGCGGTATTGGTGCCCAGCCAGGCGAGTCCCTGAACCGAGCCGGCGGCAAAAGCGCCAAACAGCGCGTACCCCACCATGCGACTGAGCTGGAAGGTCAGAAGAGCGGGCGTACTGTTGTTTCCCGAGGCCCCACGGCTGATGCCGGCACAGGCGGCCCCGCACATGGCAACACAATGGGGGCCACCAGCGACCCCCATGAACAGCGCGGTGAGGGCCATGGACGTTTGCATGCGCGCACTCTATCAGGCAAGCGGCGAGCTGCCTGACAGACCCCAGGCTGTCAGATGATTTTCGAGAAGCGGGCGCGGTCCTGATCCACCTGCAGGTTCTTGTCGAACACCATGGCAATGGCGCGCACAAGGTACCAGCCCGACGGTGTCACCTCCACACCGGATTCGTCGATGCGCACCAGTCCGTGTTCGGCATAGCCCGCAAGAACCTCAAGCTCTCTCGCGAAGTACGTCCTGCAGTCGATCAGGTGTCCAAGGTTGATCGACTCGAACTGCAGTTGCCCCTGGCACATCAGCGACATGATCACCGCGCGTCGGAGCAGATCGTCCCGGGTCAGCGCAATGCCGCGAACAATCGGCAGACGTCCCTGATCGAGAGCGTCGTAGTACTCCTCGATCGTCTTGGCGTTCTGGCTGTAGGTGGCGCCGATGCGACCGATCGCCGACACGCCCAGCGCGATCAGGTCGCAATCGGGCTGGGTGCTGTAACCCTGGAAGTTGCGGTGCAAGCGTCCCTGGCGCTTGGCGACCGCCAACGCGTCTGTCGGCAACGCAAAATGGTCCATGCCCACGTACACGTAACCCGCCTCGCTCATCGCGTCGAGCGAGGCCGACAGCATGGCCAGCTTGTCACCTGCGCTCGGCAGCTCGGCGGCAACGATGCGCCGCTGAGGCTTGAAGCGCGCAGGCAGATGGGCGTAGGCATAGAGGGCAATGCGATCAGGCCGCAACTGATTGACCTGTCCCAGCGTGCGCGCAAATGACTCGGGAGTCTGCAGCGGTAGACCATAGATCAGATCGACGTTCACCGATTCGAAGCCAATCTTGCGTGCGGTCTCGACCAGGGTGAACACCTGTTCCACAGGCTGCACACGGTGGACGGCCTTCTGCACCGCAGGATCAAAATCCTGTACGCCAAAACTCAGCCGGTTGAAACCCAGACGGGCAAGCGTCTGCAATCGCTGCGGTGTCACGGTGCGGGGATCGACCTCGATCGAATACTCCCCTCCGGGCACCAGCGTGAAGTTGCGACGGATCATCGCCAGCAGGTCTTCCAGTTCGGCGTCCGACAGGAAGGTCGGCGTTCCACCGCCCAGATGGAGCTGGGAAACACTGTGACCTTTGCCGAAGTGCTGGACCTGCAACTCCACTTCCCGGGACAGGTAGCGAAGGTACTCCGCAGCCCGCTCGTGGTGCTTCGTGATCACCTTGTTGCAGGCGCAGTAGTAACACACCGACTCGCAGAACGGCACATGGACGTACAACGACAGCGGCAAGGCCAGCGAACCTGCGCGGCGCTGTTCCAGTGCCTGGATGTAGTCCGTTTCGGTGAAAGCCTCCACGAAACGGTCGGCGGTAGGGTACGAGGTGTATCTCGGTCCGGGAATATCAAAACGCCGAAGCAGTTCGTCGGAAATGGCGTGGCTCACAAACAGTTCTCCAGTTCAGGCGCCGACTGTGCCGCAAGGCCGATTCCAACCCCTTGATCTTGATCAAGGGCCGATCCGCGCCTCGGGTTTTCCCCTGCACCGTCATGGCAGGCAGCACGTTCCTTGATGCGCCCGTCGGCGATGCGTTAAGCTTCGCCTCCAATTCCGGAAGATTTATGGACATTCAAAGCATCAAAGTTGCTTGTTCCAGTTGCAACCTGCGGGAACTCTGTCTGCCGATGGGGCTGAACCCCGAGGAGATGAGCAAGCTCGACAACGTGATCTCCACGCGTCGACGGGTCAAGCGCGGTGCGGCCTTGTTCAACACCGGCGACAAGTTCACGTCACTTTATGCGGTGCGCTCCGGGTTCTTCAAGACCTGTGTCACAACCGCGGACGGACGGGACCAGGTGACCGGTTTCCAGATGACCGGCGAAATCATCGGTATGGATGGAATCGTCAGCGACCGTCACTCCTGTGACGCAATCGCCCTGGAGGACGCGGAAGTCTGCGTGATGCCCTTTGACCAGGTGGAAGAGCTTTCGCGCGAATTCACCACCCTGCAACACCACGTCCACAAGATCATGAGCCGCGAGATCGTGCGCGACCACAGTGTCATGCTGCTGCTGGGCAGCATGCGCGCCGAGGAGCGCCTTGCAGCCTTCCTCCTGAATCTGGTTCAGCGCCTGCACGCGCGTGGTTTCTCCCAGTCCGAACTCATTCTGCGGATGACTCGGGAGGAAATCGGCAGCTATCTCGGGATGAAACTCGAAACAGTGAGCCGCACGTTCTCCAAGTTCGTGGAAGACGGCGTCATCGAGGTCAAGCAGCGTTATGTGCACATCAAGAACACGGACGCCCTCAGACAGATCGTCAATCCGCAGAGCTGTCGCTGATCACTCGAAGCAACTGAACACCTCCGCAAAGCCCCGTGTGCCACGGGGCTTTTTTATGCCCGTTCCGGAGGCTTGCTCAACAGCAGGTGCCGCCCCTTGCACAGTCGGCCGGGCGTTCGTCCAAGGGAACGGGGCAACGGTTGACTTCGAACGGCGACTGGGCCAGAAGCGTGGTCAACGCGCTGGACGCCATGGTGACACCCCAAAACACGAAAAACGCCAAGGTGTAGATCGCCGCCCGTGACAGGCCCAGTGTATTTCCGGCCCAGTGAAGATCCCCCGGATCAACCAGAGCAAATACGATCATCTCCAGCACCGCGGCGACCAGAAACGCTGGCCACGCGATCCACATCCACCGTTGAGCTTTCATGAACTGTCTCCTTCGTTCGAATGATGCTCCAGCCGGTGTGCGTGGAGCTTATTTTGTCGGATCCTGCGGCAGTGGAGAGGCCGCGTGGTTTCGAGCCTTGTCGGCTGGCTGCATGGATATCAGCGCCTTCTCCCGTTCCTTCCCTTTCAACTGCGTGGCGGCAGCCAAGTCGCGCTCATAGTCCTGCTTGTTCAGCACGGGATCCGGGTTGCTTGCGGCAATCACGAATGTCACCACGCTGGCGACCACCACCACCAAAGGACCTCCCACCACAAGCCACATGTGTGGCACACGCCACCAAACGACCTTGGCGGGATTGACGGAGGGCTTTTGCTCGATGGGCATGGAAGACACGGTGAAAGGTTGAGCGCAGTTTAGCGCGGAACGATGAAAACGCCCTTCTCCACAACCTGAGCCACATCGTTGCCGGTGGAGCGAACCATGAAGTGGATCGGGTGAGACCCGGGCGGAGCGGAATTCGGGGGGATCTGTACCCGCACGGCTGCGGCCCTGACCTCGGTCGGCAACACCTCGATCTCGGCTTCCGAAGCGAGGGTCACGCCATCAAGCCCTTCGACGCTCATCACATAACGCTGCGTCGACTCCGTGGCATTCATGATCTGAAGACGGAAGACATTTTCGATGCGGCCCTGCTCCACCATCCGCGCCAGCGCCCCGCGGTCCCGGATCACGTCGACCTTGAGCGGCGTGCGCATGAACAGGCTCACGAAAACGGCAATGGTGATGGCCGCAAGAATGCCCGTGTAGACCAGCACCCTTGGCCGGAAGGCATGACGAACCATTTGGTCGCGCGTCCAGCCGTTGGCCATTCCGTTCTGGGTGGAATACTTCACCAAGCCACGGGGATAGCCCACCTTGTCCATGACCTCGTCGCAGACATCAATACAGGCCCCACAGCCAATGCACTCATACTGCAATCCGTTGCGGATATCGATGCCGGTCGGACAGACCTGTACACACAAAGTGCAGTCGACGCAGGCTCCAAGCCCGAGCGCTTTGGGGTCCGCCTTCTTGGAGCGGGCACCTCGCGGCTCACCTCGTGCCTTGTCATAGGTCACGATCATCGTGTCCTTGTCGAACATGGCACTCTGGAAGCGCGCATACGGACACATGTACTTGCACACCTGCTCACGCATGAACCCTGCGTTGCCGTAGGTCGCAAAACTGTAGAAAAAGATCCAGAACGTCTGCCAGGGGCCGAGGGCAGCGGACGCCACTGCCAAGGCCACTTCACGGATCGGTGCGAAATAGCCCACGAACGTGAAGCCGGTCCACAAGGAAAACAGAATCCAAAGAGAGTGCTTGAGCCACTTCTTGCCGAACTTGTGGGCAGTCAGGTCGGCATCGTCCAGACGGATGCGGGCAGACCGATCGCCCTCCACCTTCTTTTCAATCCAGAGGAAGATTTCGGTGTACACCGTCTGCGGGCAGGCGTAACCGCACCACAGCCTGCCGGCGACGGCAGTGAAAAGAAAAAGGGCCAGCGCCGAGATGACAAGCAGGCCCGTCAGATAAATGAAGTCCTGCGGATACAGGACCAGCCCGAAAATGTAAAAGCGGCGCGCATCGAGATCGAAGAGCACCGCTTGTCGGGCATTCCACTCCAGCCAGGGCAGCCCGTAAAAAACGATCTGGGTCAACCAGACCAGCGCCCAGCGCCACTTGGAGAAAAGGCCAAACACAGACCGGGGGTGAATCTTCTTGCGCGAAGCGTACAAGGAGACCACTTCCTCATCGTTCTCGACAACGTCCTGAGACGTTGCCGAGACGATCGGATTCTGGTTTGACGAGGAATCTGAGGTGGCGTCGGGACTGAAAGAACTCACGAATGACCTGGCTGGAAGTGAAGGCTTGTCGTCAAGCCATCACTGTTTTGCAGCAGGCTTGTTCGAGAGGCTCCACACGTAGGCAGCCAGCACGTTGATCTGCGACTCGTTGAGCTTGGACGACTGTGCCGGCATCTGGTTGGTGAAGCCGTTGTTGATGGCCCGGATGATAGCGTCTTCGCCCCAGCCATGGAGCCACACACCGTCGGTCAGGTTGGCAGAGCCAACGGCCTGCATACCCTTGCCGTCAGGACCGTGACACGCCGCGCAGGCACCGAACTTGGCCTTGCCTTGCGCAGCACGCACGGAGTCGTTCGGGCTGTTCGAAAGGCTGAGCACATAGTTGGCCACGTTGCGCACGTCTTCGGCATTGCCGACCGCAGCAGCCATCGGGGGCATCACACCCGTACGGCCATTCGCAATGGTGGTCTTGATGTAGTCGTGGCCCGTGCCGCCCAGCCAGTCGCCGTCAGCGAGGTTGGGGAAGCTCTTGGCGCCGCGGGCATCCGAACCATGGCACTGGGCGCAGTAGTTCATGAACAGTCGCTCGCCGATGGCCATGGCCTTCGCGTCTCCGGCGATCTCTTCGACCTTCTTGCCGTTGTAGGCAGCGTAGATCGGAGCGATCGCGTCTTCCACCTTCTTGACTTCGGCGGCGTGCTGACCTTGCGAGGACCAGCCCAGGGCACCCTGGAACTTGCCGAACATCGGGTAGAGGGCCCCGTAGACGAGGCCGAAGATCACCGTGATGATGAACAGATACACCCACCACTTGGGCAGCGGGTTGTTCAGTTCCCTCAGATCGCCATCCCACTCGTGTCCTGTGGAGTTGTCGGCATGGGTGGCCGCCTTGGTCGTTCCGCTGATCCAGAGCAGCACAGCACAGGCCAGGATGGAGACGAGCGTGATGCCGGCCACGTAGTAGTGCCAGAAGTCGCTAATGAAGTCGCTCATGATGTTTTCTCTTGTTCGTTCCGCAGGAAATCAGTCGTCCTGAAAAGGCAGCTGGGCTGCCTCTTCAAAGTCGCGCTGGTTGCGTTTGGACCATGCCCAGCCCAGGATGCCGACAAACGTCAACAGGCTGACCAGGGTCACGATGCTGCGAAGATCGTTGATGTCCATGGACTTCGCCTTACTGCGCCTTGCCTTCAGCGGGCTTGGCTTCGGCAGGCGCGGCAGCGGGGGCAGCAGCGGCAGGTTCTGCGGCGGGCGCGGCGGCAGCCGGCGCGGCGGCTTCAGCAGCGGGTGCGGCAGCAGCAGGCTTGGCGAATGCCGCCGTACGAGCGGTGCCCAGCACCTGCAGGTAAGCGATCACAGCGTCCAGCTGGGTCTTTCCTTTGACGTCTTCAGCGGCCTTGGCGATCTCTTCGTCCGTATACGGAGCACCCAAGGTGCGCAGACCCTTCATGTGTGCCGCAATGGTGTCGGCGTCCACCGGCTTGTTTGCGAGCCACGGGTAGGCGGGCATGTTGGACTCGGGCACCACATCACGCGGGTTGTTCAGGTGGGTACGGTGCCACTCATCGCTGTAACGACCACCCACGCGGTGCAGGTCCGGACCGGTGCGCTTGGAACCCCACTGGAAGGGGTGATCGTAGACGTACTCGCCGGCCACCGAATAGGGACCATAACGCAGCGTCTCGGCCTGGAAGGGGCGCACCATCTGCGAGTGGCAGTTGTAGCAACCTTCCCTGACGTAGGTATCGCGCCCGGCCACCTGAAGTGCGGTGTAGGGCTTGAGACCTTCGATCGGCTGGGTCGTGGACTTCTGGAAGAACAAGGGCACGATTTCCAGCAGACCGCCCACGGCCACCACGAGGGTGATCAGGACGATCATCAGGAAGTTGCTGGTTTCGATCCGAGCGTGACCGCTCATGTGTTCATTGCTAGCCATGTTGTTCTTCTCCTCAGGCGTGGGCAGGATTGACGGCCAGGACAGGGGCGTTTTGAGCCTTGCCTTGCAGGGCGGTCATCACCACGTTCCACAGCATCACGATCATGCCGGTCAGGTACAGCAGACCACCCAGCACACGAATCACGTAGAAGGGGAAGGTTGCCTTGACGGACTCGACGAAGGTGTAGGTCAGGCTGCCATCAGGGTTGACCGAACGCCACATCAGACCTTGCATCACGCCGGCAATCCACATTGCGGCGATGTACAGCACGATACCGATGGTCGCGACCCAGAAATGCAGCTCAACTGCGGGGACCGAATACATCTTCTTCTGACCGAACAGGCGCGGGATCAGGTAGTACAGCGAACCCATGGACACCAGACCCACCCAGCCCAGAGCGCCAGAGTGCACGTGGCCCACGGTCCAGTCGGTGTAGTGCGACAGGGCGTTGACGGTCTTGATGGACATCATCGGGCCTTCGAACGTGGACATGCCGTAGAACGACAGGGACACGATCAGGAAGCGCAGGATGGGGTCGTCACGCAGCTTGTGCCAGGCACCCGACAGGGTCATGATGCCGTTGATCATGCCGCCCCAGCTGGGGGCCAGCAGGATCAGGGAGAACACCATACCGACGGACTGGGCCCAGTCAGGCAGCGCGGTGTAGTGCAGGTGGTGGGGACCCGCCCACATGTAGGTGAAGATCAGGGCCCAGAAGTGCACGATCGACAGGCGATACGAGTACACCGGACGCTCGGCCTGCTTGGGGATGAAGTAGTACATCATGCCCAGGAAGGCGGCGGTCAGGAAGAAGCCCACAGCATTGTGACCATACCACCATTGCACCATGGCGTCCTGAACACCGGCGTAGGCGGAGTAGGACTTGAACATGCCCACCGGCAGTTCGGCGCTGTTGACGATGTGCAGCAGGGCCACGGCGATGATGAAGGCGCCGAAGAACCAGTTGGCCACATAGATGTGCTTGACCTTGCGGATACCAACCGTGCCGAAGAACACGATCGCATATGCCACCCAAGTCACGGCAATCAAGATGTCAATCGGCCACTCCAGCTCGGCATACTCCTTGCCGGTGGTGAGACCAAGCGGCAGGGTAATCACAGCCGACACGATGACGACGTTCCAGCCGATGAAGGTGAACCAGGCCAGCGCGTTCGAGAAGAGCGGTGTATGGCAGGTCCGTTGGACAACGTAGTAGCTGGTCGCAAACAGCACGGATCCGCCAAAGGCGAAGATCACGGCGTTGGTGTGCAGCGGTCGCAAGCGACCGTAGGTGATCCATTCGATCCCCATGTTCAGCTCGGGCCAGGCAAGCTGGGCCGCGATGATGACGCCGACCAGCATCCCCACCACACCGTAGATCACGGAAGCGATGGCGAACCAGCGAACGACGCTGTCGTTGTAGACCGCCGGTTGGCCGGTCTTTGTTGTCACGGACATACAGAACTCCTCATTAATGCCACTGTTCAAGTTTCCACATGTAACCTTACGGGCGCCTTGACTTACGTCAATCGCCTCTCAATATGCGCTCGCCTTCTCGCTCGACGTTGTCGAATTGACCCGCATGCAATGCCCACCAGAACACCGCGATGATGGCGAAGACCAACACGACAGAAACGGGAATCAACAGGTAGAGGATGTCCATAACGAACCCTTGAGAACCTTTTCACTTAGGACGAGGCGTGCAACACATCGGCATCCTGCCGCTGAGCAGGACCGACCGCCAGTCGCAACGCATTGAGAATCACCAGCAGGGAGCTACCCGCCATGCCCAAGCCGGCAAGCCAGGGAGGCATCCAGCCAACCAGCGCCAGAGGCACGCTCACCAGGTTGTACACCGCAGCCCATACGAGGTTCTGACGAACGACGCGCATGGTGAGCCGGGACTGCTGAAGGGTCAAGACCACATCCATGACCTTTCCGGCTTGCAAGACAAAGTCGGATTGTGCCTGGGCGAGAGGCGCTGCATGCCCTATAGCGAACGACGTATCCGCGCGAGCCAGCACCGGACCGTCATTGAGCCCGTCGCCCACCATCGCCAGCCGCACTCCTCGGCCTTGCATGGCCTCGACCTGCTTGAGCTTCTGTTCGGGGCTTGCCCCCGCCAGCACTTCCTGCACACCAACGGCATTGCCCACATCCCGCGCAGCTTCAAGCCTGTCGCCCGACAAGAGCCATGTTCGGATGCCTGCCCCGTTGAGCGCGGCCACCGCCAGCGCTGCATCTTCTCGCACGCCCTCCCTCAGCTCGAAGCTGGCCATCCAGCCCTTCGCATCGGACAGATGCACCCGGCCGCCCGGCGCCTGAGGCTGGGCATCGGATGCCAGACCACAGAAATCGGCGGACCCCAGCCGCACCGGCAGCCCCTCTGCGTCCAACCCTTGCATGCCCTGCCCTGCCAGCTCTTTGACGCCTGTGACCACTGGAGCCCCATCAACAAGGTCATCCAGCTCAGCAGCCTGCGCAATCGCGCGCGAAACGGGATGCAGCGACCCCTGCGCCAGGACGCCTGCCAAGGCCAGCGCATCCCGGCGTTCGACGCCACTACGCAGTGACACCCCTGCAAGCGACAGCCGGTCGTGCGTCAAGGTACCCGTCTTGTCGAACACCACCGTATCGATGCCCGCCAGGGCCTCGAACGCCTGCAGACGCCGCACCAGAATGCCCCGGCGTGCCAACGCCCCTGCAGAGCTGAGCATCGCCGCCGGGGTCGCAAGCGACAGCGCACACGGACAGGTCACGATCAGCACCGCCACCGCCACCGCCAACGCCTTCGAATGATCGATATGCCACCAGTACCAGGCCGCCAAGGCAGCGGCCACCAGCACAAGCACCAGAAACGGCGCGGCGATGCGATCAGCCAGCACAGCCAGTCGCGGCTTTTCGGTCGACGCCTTCTCCATCAGCGCCACGATCTGGGCAAATCGCGTGTCGCGCCCCAGACGCAGCACTTCGACCAACGCGGGCCCGCCCAGGTTGTAGCTGCCGGCAACGACCTCATCACCCAGTCGACGGGTCAGGGGATGTGACTCACCGGTCAGCAGCGCCTCGTCCACCGTGGCGCTGTCGCTGAGCAGGCGCCCGTCGCCGGGGAAGGCCTGACCCGCGTGCACACGAACCACCTCGCCGACAGCCAGGCGCCGAACGGACACCGACTCGAACGCCCCGTCCGCCTTGCGGCGTTCACAGACTTCCGGCAAACGGTTCATGAGCGCATCGAGCGCGCCGGCGGTGCGATCCCGAGCCTTGAGTTCCAGGTAGCGGCCACCGAGCAGGAAGAACACGAACATCGTGAGCGAGTCGAACCAGACGTCGTGTCCCCAGGGGCCGGAGGGATCGAAGGTCGCTGCGGTGCTGGCCGCGAACGAAACCAGGATCCCGATGGTCACCGGCGTGTCCATGCCCACACGTCCCAGGCGCAGGTCTCGCCATGCGCCACGAAAAAACGGACCGGAGGCGAACGTCACGACAGGCACACTCAGCACCCAGCTGGCCCAACGCAGCAACTGCTCGATATCGGCGCTCATCTCGCCGGGCTCGGCCACATAGGCCGGCCACGCATACATCATCACCTGCATGGCACAGAAGCCGGCCACAAACAACCGCCACAGCGCCAGTCTGGTCTCTTTCAGGCGCTCGCTGATCGACAACGCCTGCTGCATCGGCAGGAGCCGGTAGCCGGTACGCCCCACCGCCTGCGCCAGTGACGAGATGCGGGTCGACTGCGGGTCCCATTGCAAGGTCAACCGACGGGTGGCTGCGTGAACCTTGGCACTGCGCACGCCGGGGATGTCCTGCAGCGCACATTCAACTGTGTCGGCACAGGCAGCACAGTACATACCCTGCACCATCAGCACGGATTCGGCGACCGATTGGCCGTCGATTTCCCGCGTTTGCGTGAACTCGCTTTGCTCGATCGGATCGTCCAGCACCGAGAAATCGTCGGTGACGTTCAGCGGTCCGCGGTGCGTGCCGAAAGGGTCCGAATCTCCTGTGGAGCGGTCGGAAAAACCAGGATTCGTCGAAAGCCCCACCGGGGGCGCGGTGGTGGCCTCGTGCATGGGGCGAGGGTACTGGAGGTCGCTGTTCATTCGATTGACATGCGTCAAGCGCCACCCGGCAGCCGTCGCATAGCCTACTATTGTCCATCGATACAACCATCAGACAGGAGATCACCATGTACAAGCGCATCCTCGTGGCCACCGACGGCTCCAAACTGTCCAACATGGCTGTCGACCATGCGATCCAGCTGGCCGACATCACTGGCGCCGAAGTCGTGGCGCTCAAAGTCGTCCCGCGCTATCCCCAGACCTACTTTGAAGGGGGCGTCGCACTGGCGGCGGCGGAAGTGGCACGCATCGAAAAGCAATGGAATGACGAAGCCATGGAGGCCGTCAATGCGGTCAAGGCTGCCGGGCAGAAAATGGAAGTCAAGGTCAAGCCCGTGACCGTCAAGTCCGACCTGATCGCCGAGGCCATCATCGCTGCCGCCAAACGCAACAAGGTGGACCTGATCGTCATGGCTTCACACGGCCGCAAAGGCATCAAACGACTGCTGCTGGGCAGCGAAACGCAGCAGGTGCTGACCCACTCGCACATTCCCGTGCTGGTGCTGAGATAAGCCGACGAAGCCGGTTGCACAACGCTCTGGGCAAACGCGCTGTGGCTCATCTCCACAGCGCGTTGTCAGGCGAATGCGTCCTTGAACTGATCGCGCAGCAGGTTCTTCTGGACTTTGCCCATGGTGTTGCGTGGCAACTCGGCCACCACCACACAGCGCTTCGGAATCTTGAAGTTGGCCAGCCTGGCCTTCAATTCGGCAATCACGCCCTCCGGATCCACCGAAGCACCCGGCCTGGCGATGACCACCGCCACCCCCACCTCGCCAAAATCCGGGTGCGGCACACCGACCACCGCGCTTTCGGCCACACCCGCCATTTCGTTGATGACGCCTTCGATCTCTGCCGGGTACACGTTGTAGCCGCCTGAGATGATCAGATCCTTGCTGCGCCCGACGATGGTCACATATCCGTCGGCGTCGACCTTGCCGACGTCGCCGGTCTTGAAGAAACCGTCGGGGCTGAACTCCTCTGCGGTCTTCTCCGGCATGCGCCAGTAACCCTTGAACACGTTCGGACCACGCACCTGGATGCCACCGATCTCGCCCGGCATCACGGCCTGTCCGGCATCGTCGACCACCCGAAGGTCCACCCCCGGCAAGGGGAAACCAACGGTCCCGCCCTTGCGCTCCGTGGTGTTCGCAAAACGCGCGTCGGGTCCGCAAGGGTTGGACGTCAGCATCACCGTCTCGCTCATGCCGTAGCGTTCGAGAATCGTGTGGCCCGTCCGGCGCTGCCATTCGGTGAATGTCTCGATCAGCAGCGGCGCGGACCCCGAGATGAACAGACGCATGTGCTGTGTCTGCTCCCGGGTGAGCGACGGCTCGGACAACATGCGCACATACAGCGTGGGGACCCCCATGAACACCGTGGCCTCGGGGAACCTGCTGATCACCCTCTTCGGGTCGAACCTGGCCAGCCAGATCATCTTGCTGCCGTTGATCAGCGCGCCATGGATCGCCACGAACAGGCCATGGACATGAAAGATCGGCAGTGCGTGAATCAGGACATCATCGGGTTGCCACTGCCAGTAGTCGCGCAGCATCACCGCGTTGCTGGCCATGTTTCCGTGGGTCAGCATCGCGCCCTTGCTGCGACCGGTGGTCCCACTGGTGTAGAGAATCGCCGCAAGGTCATCGGCGCGTTTGACGACGGGCTGGTGACGGTCCCTCATGTGGGCGGCACGTTCCAGCAGACTGCCGCGGCGATCATCCCCGAGGGTGAACACAAACCGCGTGCCGGCGCTGAAGGCGATCTTGCTCACCCACCCATGGTTCTGCGGGCTGCACACCACCACCGCAGGTTCGGCGTTGCCGATGAAATACTCGATCTCGGCGCTGCGATATGCGGTATTGAGCGGCAGGAACACGTGGCCGGCACGCAATGTCGCCAGGTACAGCACCATCGCCTCGACCGACTTTTCCACCTGCACCGCGATCCGCGACTCTGCAGGAAGGTCCAGCGACTCCAGCAGATTCGCCATCATGGCGGTCGCGCGCTCGAGGTCCCGCCATGAATACACGAGCCCTTCGTCGGTCTCGACCGCAGGACGGTCCAGATCACCGGGAAAGGCTTCGCGGAGGATGGCAAAGAGGTTCTGGTTGCTCATGGGAGAAGGTTGCGTATTCGCTCAGAAAGCCGGTGCCCGCTTGGCCAGGAAGGCAGCGATCCCCTCCCGATGCTCGGGGCTGTCGGCGTAATCGAAGGCGGCGTGGACCAGCGATTGCGCACCCTGTCCGACGGACAGCGCGCGTATCGTCTGCTTGTTGAGGCGTGCGGCCTGAGGCGCCAGCCGGGTCATGCGTTGCGCGCGCTGGAGCACCTCCCCGGCAACATCTTCATCGGGCAGGACGCTCTGCAAGAAGCCCCGCATCTGCATCGCGCTGGCGTCCAGCAAGGCCGCTTCCAGCAGCATCTGGCGCGCCGTCGTCAATCCCAGCTCGCGCGAGACCAGCTCAGACTCGCGCGGCGCCATCGGGAAACCCAGCTTCGCGATCGGAGCGCCAAAACGTGCGCCTTGCCCGGCCACCCGAATGTCGCAGCAACAGGCGATCTCCACACCCGCGCCCATGCAGTTGCCCTCGATCTGCGCCACGACGGGTAGGTCGCAGGCCAGCATCGCCGACAGACCTCCCCACACATCGTTTTCGTGAAAGTCGCGAAGCCCTTCTGGATGAAAACGGAAGTCGGTGTATTCGGCGATGTCCCCGCCCGCACAGAAATGACCGCCCTCGCCCGCCACCACCACCACCCGAAGCGACGCATCTGCCTGCAAGGTGTTGAAGATCCGCTTGAGCTCGCGCCACATGGCGCGCGACATCGCGTTGAACTTGCCGGGGTTGGACAGCGTGACACGCGCAATGGCGCCGTCAACCGTGAGATGAATGTGGCCTGACATGTGATCGACTGCGGATGGCTTCAGCGGCCCGTTGCCCTGCGGCCGGCCCACCACCAGAGGAGGAAACCGCCCACGATCATCGGTACACAGAGCCACTGCCCCATGCTCATGCCCAGAGACAGCAGCCCCAGGTGGGCGTCGGGTTCGCGAAAGAACTCGGCCAGGAAGCGAAACACCCCGTAACCGAAAAGAAATGCCCCGCTGACCATTCCGGTCGCGCGCGGCCTGCGTGCGTACAGCCACAGCAGCACGAACAGCAGCAGCCCCTCCATGAGGAACTGGTAGACCTGCGACGGGTGGCGGGGCAGGTCTCCTGCGCCGCGGAACACCATCGCCCAGGGCAGCGATGGGTCGGCCACCCGCCCCCAGAGCTCGCCGTTGATGAAGTTGCCCACGCGCCCGGCGGCCAGTCCCGTCGGCACGCAGGGTGCAATGAAATCCATCACCTGAAGCCAGGGGCGCTGGCGTGTGCGTGCGTACCAGACCATCGCCAGCAACACACCGATCAGACCACCATGAAAACTCATGCCGCCGGTCCAGACCGCGAACACCTCCAGCGGATGGCTGAGGTAATACAGCGGCTTGTAAAAGAGGCAGTAGCCCACCCGTCCACCGATCACCACGCCCATGACACCCAGAAACAGAATGTCTTCCACATCCCTGGGCTGCCAGGCACGGGGTGTGGAAATGGAGACGTAGGGCTCGTGCCGGAGCCGCGCACGTGCGAGCAGCAGGAACAGCCCGAAGGCGGCGAGATAGGTCAGCCCATACCAGTGAATGGCCAGCGGGCCAATCTGAAGGGCGACAGGATCGATCTGTGGATGTATCAGCATGGCCTGCGATTGTGCCCGCAGGCCACACAAAGTTCCCGGTCAGTCGTCCAGCAAAGAAAGGTCGCGCACGGCGCCCTTGTCGGCCGACATGGCCAGCTTCGCGTAGGCCTTGAGCGCAGCCGACACCTTGCGCGGACGCGGCTGGGCAGGCTTCCAGCCCAGTGCGTCCTGTTCGGCGCGACGACGGGCCAGCTCTTCATCACTCACCAGGACATTGATCGAGCGGTTGGGAATGTCGATCCGGATCCGGTCACCATTCTTCACCAGACCGATCGCGCCGCCGGCAGCCGCCTCGGGCGAGACGTGACCGATCGACAGGCCGGAGGTGCCACCAGAGAAGCGCCCGTCGGTGAGCAGCGCGCATGCCTTGCCCAGACCCTTGGACTTGATGTAGCTGGTCGGATAAAGCATCTCCTGCATGCCGGGCCCACCCTTGGGGCCTTCGTACCGCACCACCACCACATCACCCGCCTTGACCTTGTCGGCCAAGATGTTGGCGACCGCCTCGTCCTGGGACTCGACCACGTGCGCGGTCCCTTCGAACACCAGCAGGCTGTCGTCCACCCCGGCCGTCTTCACCACGCAGCCATCGAGCGCGATATTGCCGCGCAGCACCGCCAGACCGCCCTCTTTCGAGAAGGCGTGCTCGAAAGAGCGGATGCACCCTTCGGCGCGGTCGGCATCCAGGCTCGGCCAGCGCGTGGACTGGCTGAACGCCACCTGGGTCGGAACACCGGCGGGACCGGCCATGTAGAAGGTCTTGACTGCGTCGCTGGGATCACGGGCGATATCCCATTCGTCCAGGGCGTCCTTGAGCGTCTTGCTGTGCACCGTTGGCACATCCGTGTGCAGCTTGCCGGCGCGGTCGAGCTCACCCAGGATGGCCATGATCCCGCCGGCGCGGTGCACATCCTCGATGTGGTACTTGTTGGTGTTGGGCGCGACCTTGCACAACTGCGGCACCGAGCGCGACAGGCGGTCGATGTCGGCCATGGTGAAGTCGATCTGGGCTTCCTGGGCAATGGCAAGCAAGTGCAGGATGGTGTTGGTCGAGCCACCCATGGCGATGTCCAGCGTGATCGCGTTCTCGAAGGCCTTGAAACCCATCGAGCGCGGCAGCACCGACTCGTCGTCCTGCTCGTAATAGCGCTGGCACAGTTCGACAGCCAGGCGCCCGGCGCGCTTGAACAATTGCTCGCGGTCGGCATGGGTCGCAACCACCGTGCCATTGCCCGGCAACGACAGCCCCAGCGCTTCGGTCAGGCAGTTCATCGAATTGGCGGTGAACATGCCCGAGCAGGAACCACAGGTCGGGCAGGCCGAACGCTCGACCTCGGCCACATCCGCATCGCTGACCTTGCTGTCGGCGGCCATCACCATGGCATCGATCAGGTCCAGCTTCTTGATCTCGATGGTCTGCGTCTGCGGGTTCGCAAGCTTCGCCTTGCCCGCTTCCATCGGGCCGCCGGAGACGAACACCACCGGGATGTTCAGCCGCATCGCCGCCATCAGCATGCCCGGGGTGATCTTGTCGCAGTTGGAAATGCACACCAGCGCGTCGGCGCAGTGCGCATTGACCATGTACTCGACCGAGTCGGCAATCAGGTCGCGACTGGGCAGCGAATAGAGCATGCCGTCGTGACCCATGGCGATACCGTCGTCCACGGCAATGGTGTTGAACTCCTTCGCAACCCCGCCGGCGGCTTCGATCTCACGCGCCACCAACTGCCCCAGATCTTTGAGGTGAACGTGACCCGGCACGAACTGGGTGAAGCTGTTGGCGACGGCGATGATGGGCTTGGAGAAGTCGCCATCCTTCATGCCTGTGGCACGCCACAGCGAACGGGCACCTGCCATGTTGCGGCCGGCGGTGGAGGTCTTGGAACGGTAGACAGGCATGGGAAAGAAAAAGTCTGATCAATGACCCAAAAGGGGAACCGGATTATCCCGCAGGCTCAGCGCTTGCGCGACCGAATACCCAGCGCGGCACGGTGCTTGTCGATGCGCTCCTGTTTCTTCTGGTCCATCTTCTCCATCTCCTTGCGTTTGGTGTAGCCGGACATGTCCGCCCAGGTCCACCAGGCCACGGCCAGAGCAAACGGCGACAGCACCCACCACCAGGACATGTCGGCCACCAGACCGATGCGATTGAAGTTCCAAATCATCAGGACAATGCCTGCCAGCAACAAATACATCACAGCCTCCGGTAAAGGTCCAATAAAGCACGGCAAGAAACTGTAAGCCGAAGTGAGCACCCAGGCCGACTGGTTAGAATCGCGGTCTGTGAGCTTCTCACACTTACCCACGAGGACAACACCATGAAACGTGCTCTGATGATTATGGCCGCGATGGCCGCCATTTCCACCTCGGCCATGGCCGACCAGGCGCTGGCAACCGCAAAGAACTGCATGACCTGCCACGCTGTGGACAAGAAGGTCGTGGGCCCCGCTTACAAGGACGTGGCCAAGAAGTATGCCGGCGACGCGAAGGCTGCCGACATGCTGGCCGCAAAGATCCTGAAGGGCGGCTCCGGCGTCTGGGGCGCAGTCCCCATGCCCGCCAACACGCAAGTGAACGAAGCCGAAGCCAAGAAGCTGGTCGCCTGGGTTCTGAGCCAGAAGTAATCGCTTCACGCGCTCCAACAAAAAACCCGCTGGGCTCCAGCGGGTTTTTTGTTGCCCGATG
>JAEUOT010000039.1 GCA_016790705.1 Hydrogenophaga sp. | reverse complement strand
AGCCCGTCTGGAACAAATGAAAGTGGCCCTGACGGCTTGACCGTCGGTACATCCGCTCCCTAGCGCGCCCTCATCCCATTTAACGAAAGAAGGAAAGAGTCATGCAACTCAATCCCGCTGAAATCTCCGAACTGATCAAGTCCCGCATCGAGGGCCTGGGTGCATCGAGCGATGTGCGCAACCAGGGTACCGTGGTGTCTGTGACCGACGGTATCTGCCGCGTGCACGGTCTTTCCGAGGTGATGCAGGGCGAAATGCTGGAATTCCCGGCCAACAAGGACGGCATCCCCTCCTTCGGTCTGGCGCTGAACCTCGAGCGCGACTCTGTCGGCGCCGTGATTCTGGGTGAATACGAGCACATCTCCGAAGGCGACACCGTCAAGTGCACGGGTCAGATCCTTTCCGTGCCGGTCGGCCCTGAGCTGGTTGGTCGCGTGGTGAACGCCCTGGGTCAGCCGATCGACGGCAAGGGCCCGATCAACGCCAAGATGACGGACGTGATCGAAAAGGTCGCCCCGGGCGTGATCGCCCGTAAATCGGTGGACCAGCCGGTGCAGACCGGCCTGAAGTCGATCGACTCGATGGTGCCCGTCGGCCGTGGCCAGCGCGAGCTGATCATCGGTGATCGCCAGACCGGCAAGACCGCCGTGGCCATCGACGCCATCATCAACCAGAAGGGTCAGAACATGACCTGCGTGTACGTCGCCATCGGCCAGAAGGCGTCGTCCATCAAGAACGTGGTGCGCGCCCTGGAACAGGCCGGCGCCATGGACTACACCATCGTGGTCGCTGCCTCGGCCTCCGAATCGGCCGCCATGCAGTACCTGTCGGCCTACTCGGGCTGCACGATGGGCGAGTATTTCCGTGACCGTGGCCAGGACGCCCTGATCGTGTACGACGACCTGTCCAAGCAGGCCGTGGCCTACCGTCAGGTGTCGCTGCTGCTGCGCCGTCCTCCGGGTCGTGAAGCCTACCCTGGCGACGTGTTCTATCTCCACAGCCGTCTGCTGGAGCGCGCGGCCCGTGTGAACGCCGATTACGTCGAAGCCTTCACCAAGGGTGAAGTCAAGGGCCAGACCGGTTCGCTGACCGCACTGCCGATCATCGAAACGCAAGCCGGCGACGTGTCCGCGTTCGTGCCGACCAACGTGATCTCGATCACCGACGGCCAGATCTTCCTGGAAACCAACCTGTTCAACGCCGGTATCCGTCCCGCCATCAACGCCGGTATCTCGGTGTCGCGCGTCGGCTCTTCGGCACAGACCAAGCTGATCAAGAACCTGTCCGGCGGTATCCGTACCGACCTGGCCCAGTACCGTGAACTGGCCGCGTTCGCGCAGTTCGCTTCCGACCTGGACGAAGCCACCCGCAAGCAGCTCGACCGCGGTGCCCGCGTGACCGAACTGCTCAAGCAGGCCCAGTACAGCCCGCTGCCCATCAGCCTGATGGCCGCTTCGCTGTTCGCGGTCAACAAGGGCTTCATGGACGACGTCGACGTCAAGAAGATCCTGTCGTTCGAATCCGGCCTGCACGCTTTCCTGAAGGACAAGCACGCTGCGCTGGTGGCCAAGCTGGACAACGACAAGGCCATGGACAAGGACGCCGAAGCCCAGCTGACCGCTGCGATCGCCGACTTCAAGAAGACCGGCACGTTCTGATCCGCCCATTGACCCGATAAAGGAGCAGCAATGGCAGCAGGAAAGGAAATCCGCGGCAAGATCAAATCGGTGGAGAACACCAAGAAGATCACCAAAGCCATGGAAATGGTGGCCGCCTCCAAGATGCGCAAGGCGCAGGACCGCATGCGTGCGGCCCGCCCTTACGCGGACAAGGTGCGCCAGATCACAGGCAACCTCAGCCGGGCCAACCCCGAGTACACGCATCCCTTCATGCAGTCCAACGACGCCAAGACCACCGGTTTTGTCGTCGTCACGACCGACAAGGGCCTGTGCGGCGGTCTGAACACCAACGTGCTGCGTGCGGTGACCAACCAGTTCAAGGACCTGCAGGCCAAGGGCCAGTCCATCGAAGTGGTGGCCATCGGCAACAAGGGCCTGGGCTTCATGAACCGCGTGGGCGCGAAGGTCGTCTCCAGCGTGACCGCGCTGGGTGACACCCCGCACCTGGAGAAGCTCATCGGACCCGTCAAGGTGCTGCTGGACGCCTACACCGAAGGTCGCATCAGCGCTGTCTACCTCTGCTACACCAAGTTCATCAACACGATGAAGCAGGAGTCGGTGGTGGAGCAGCTGCTGCCCCTGTCGTCGGCCGAACTCAAGCAGGACAAGCAGGGCCGCGACTGGGACTACCTCTACGAGCCCGATGCACCCGCTGTCATTGACGAGCTGCTGGTTCGCTATGTGGAGGCGCTGGTCTATCAGGCCGTGGCCGAGAACATGGCATCCGAGCAGTCGGCACGCATGGTGGCCATGAAGGCCGCCACCGACAACGCCGGCAACGTCATCAACGAACTCAAGCTGGTCTACAACAAGACCCGGCAGGCCGGCATCACGAAAGAGCTGTCGGAAATCGTGGCCGGCGCCGCAGCGGTTTGATCCCGGCGCCCAACTGAAATCTCAAGAAACTCAAAGGTACAGATCATGTCTCAAGCACAAGGCAAGATTGTTCAGTGCATCGGCGCCGTCGTGGACGTGGAATTCCCCCGCGACCAGATGCCGCGCGTTTACGACGCCCTGAAGATGGATGGTTCCGCGCTGACCCTGGAAGTCCAGCAGCAGCTGGGCGACGGCGTGGTCCGCACGATTGCGCTGGGCTCTTCCGACGGCCTGCGCCGCGGCATGGTGGTGACCAACACCAACGCGCCGATCACGGTTCCCGTGGGCAAGGCCACCCTGGGCCGCATCATGGACGTGCTGGGCAATCCGATCGACGAGCGCGGCCCCGTGAGCCAGGAGCTGACCGCTTCCATCCACCGCAAGGCCCCGGCCTACGACGAACTGTCGCCCTCGACCGAGCTGCTGGAAACCGGCATCAAGGTGATTGACCTGGTCTGCCCGTTCGCCAAGGGCGGCAAGGTGGGTCTGTTCGGTGGTGCCGGCGTGGGCAAGACCGTGAACATGATGGAACTCATCAACAACATCGCCAAAGCCCACTCGGGTCTGTCGGTGTTCGCCGGTGTGGGTGAGCGTACCCGCGAAGGCAACGACTTCTATCACGAAATGTCCGACTCCAAGGTCGTGGTTCAGGAGAACCTGTCCGAGTCGAAGGTGGCCATGGTCTACGGCCAGATGAACGAGCCCCCGGGCAACCGTCTGCGCGTGGCCCTGACCGGTCTGACCATCGCCGAGTCCTTCCGTGACGAAGGCCGTGACGTGCTGTTCTTCGTGGACAACATCTACCGCTACACCCTGGCAGGTACCGAAGTGTCCGCCCTGCTGGGTCGTATGCCTTCCGCCGTGGGTTACCAGCCGACGCTGGCCGAAGAAATGGGCCGCCTGCAAGAGCGGATCACGTCGACCAAGGTCGGCTCGATCACCTCGATCCAGGCCGTGTACGTGCCGGCCGACGACTTGACCGACCCGTCGCCTGCCACCACCTTCGCCCACTTGGACTCCACCGTGGTGCTGTCCCGTGACATCGCGGCCCTGGGTATCTACCCCGCCGTGGATCCGCTGGATTCCACCAGCCGCCAGCTGGACCCGCTGGTCGTGGGTCAGGAGCACTACGAAACCGCCCGCGCTGTGCAGGGTACGCTGCAGCGCTACAAGGAACTGCGCGACATCATCGCCATTCTGGGCATGGACGAACTGGCACCGGAAGACAAGCTGGCCGTGGCCCGCGCCCGCAAGATCCAGCGTTTCCTGTCGCAGCCGTTCCACGTGGCCGAAGTGTTCACGGGCTCGCCCGGCAAGTACGTGCCGCTGTCTGAAACCATCCGCGGTTTCAAGATGATCACGGCTGGCGAGTGCGACCACCTGCCGGAGCAGGCCTTCTACATGGTCGGCACCATCGACGAGGCCTTCGAGAAGGCGAAGAAGGTGGCCTGATGGAACTGGGCGCTGCTCGGCAGCGCCCGTCCACTGACCATCGCTTTCCCTTTTCACAGGAGTCAATATGAGCACCATCCACGTCGATGTGGTCAGCGCCGAAGAGTCCATCTTTTCCGGTGACGCCAAGTTCGTGGCACTGCCGGGTGAGGCGGGCGAGCTGGGTATCCTGCCCGGCCACGTGCCGCTGATCACCCGCATCAAGCCCGGTGCCGTGCGCATCGAAAAAGCCGACGGTGGCGAAGAGTTCGTGTTCGTGGCCGGTGGCATTCTCGAAGTGCAGCCGCATCACATCACGGTGCTGTCCGACACCGCCATCCGTGGTCATGACCTCGACGAGGCCAAGGCCAGCGAGGCCCGCAAGGCCGCCGAGGAAGCCGTCAAGAACGCCAAGAGCGACATCGACCTGGCCAAGGCGACGTCCGAACTGGCTGTGATGGCGGCACAGATTGCGGCGTTGCGCAAGTACCGTCAAAAGAAGTGATTCGCCCTTTCGCGTGTCAAAAAAACCGGCAAATGCCGGTTTTTTTTCGGGCGCCTGTGGCATTGAGTGCCCGAGAGTGAAATCATGTCACCGTCGCGCCTGAAAGAAGAAGAGCCCGAGATGCGTTCGTCCCTGTCGGAACAGCCGGATCTGCCGCCTGAAGAGTTGGCGGCGCGCCTGCTTGTCACGCCCTCGGCGCTGGATGAACTCCGGCTGACCGATGCCAAGCGGGTGGTGAAGTACATGCGGCCGCAGCTCATCGAGGCCGGAACCGTGTTCATTCACGAAGGGGAGCTCACCGGCAACGACTACATGGTGCTCATCCTCGAAGGGGACATTTCGGTGGAGAGCGAGTTGCCGGGCAATGACGGCAGCATTGTGGTCAACATCATGGGGCCAGGGCATCTGATCGGGGAAATGGGTGTGCTCGACGGCTCGCCGCGTTCGGCCACCTGCACCGCCATCACGGACATCGCCGCAGCCGTGCTCTCCCGATCGGACCTGCGGCGGTTGCTCAAGGCTGAGCCTGCGGTGGGTGCCCGGCTGCTGCTGGCCATTTCCAAACGCATGGCGGACCGTTTGCGCGAGACCACGCGCAAGCTGCGCACGTTTGCACAGATGAACAAGGCCCTGCAGCAGGAGCTGGACGTGATTGCGCGAAGTCGCCGGAGCACCGGACGCGCAGCCGACGACGGGTCCTAGACGCGAACCACGGCGTCGGAGAGTTCGTTGGGGCGCAGCGTGTCGGCCTCAGCGGGGAAATGTTCCACCAGCAGGGCCGAGACCTCCTCCAGCGCCTGGGTCAGGCCGCCCTCGATGTGGCCGTTGCGCAGCTCACCCGCGAGGCGATCGACCATGGCCTGCCACTGCGCGGCATCGACATGGGCGTTGATGGCGCGGTCGGCCACGAACTCGATGCGGTGCTCGGCCAGCAGCAGGTAGATCAGCACGCCGTTGTTGCGTTCGGTATCCCAGATCCCGAGTTGCCCGAACCAGTGCAAGGCGCGCTGGCGCGTGAGCGCGGGCATGCCGTTGTGGCGACTCAAGCGCAACAGGTACGACAACGGCAGCGCGGTCTCGACGCAGAGGAGGACCTGGCCTTCATGGCGGCTTTCGCTGGCGGCGACGCGGCGTGCCAGCCGTTCGGCCATGTCGTTGGGGACAAGGCGTCGGGCGTCGCCCCGGTCGAACCAGCGATGGCGCAGCACTGCTAGAAACTTGTTCATGGCTTCACCAGCTCCCCGAGGCGCCACCGCCCCCGAAATCGCCGCCCCCACCGGAGCTGAAGCCGCCGCCCCAACTGCCGCCGCTTGAGCCGCTGCTGCTGCCGCTGCCCCAGCCGCCGCCCGAGGAGCCTCTGCTTGAACCGCCGCCCGAGCCACCGCCCGGCCAGTCCTGATAGAGCACGGCCACCACCCAGGCGACCACGATGGCCAGGGTGATCAGCAGGCCATTGTGGGTCAGCCACAAGGCCAGCAGACCGCCGACCCCGCCGGTGGCCAGGATGCCCAGCGGCTTGCCGAACAGCGAGCGCAGCACGGCGCACACGAAGGGCACGCCGAACAGCATGTAGCCGGTCAGCCAGAGGAAGGCCGTGCTCAGGTCATCCGACGAATCGGCCGAGGGTGCGGGCAGCCCTTCGCCCGTCACCTGGGCAAAGATCCGGTCCAGTCCGGCAGAGATGCCTCCGGCGTAATCGCCCTTCTTGAAGGCCGGGCCCACCGCCTCATCGAGGATGCGGCGTGCCACCAGATCGGGGATCGCGCCTTCGAGCGCCTTGGCCGGTGCGATGCGCATGCGCCGGTCCTGGACCGCGACGACGAAGAGCACGCCATCGCCGACCTCGCGTCGTCCGATCTTCCAGGCATCGCCCAGTCGCTGGGTGTAGTCCGCGATGTCCTCGGGCTGGGTGGTCGGCACGAGCACCACCGCCACTTGCGTGCCCTTGGCCGACTCGAAGGCCGCCAGCTTGGCCTCCAGCGATGCGAGCGCAGTGGCGTCCAGCGTGCCGCTGAGGTCGCTGATGCGCGAATGCAGTGCGGGCAAGGGCTGCAAGCCCTGGGCCAGCGCGGCCAGGGCCAGCACCGCGCCGGCCAGCAGCAGCGCGATCGCGCGAACCAGGCGCGTCATTGCTTGTTGAAGTCCACCTTGGGCGGGGCGCTGATGGCTGCCTCGTTCTCGACCTTGAAGCCTTCCTTGGTCTTGTACCCGAAGGCCATGGCGGTCAGGTTGGTGGGGAAGCTGCGGGTGAGCACGTTGTAGGCCTGGATGGCCTCGATGTAACGGTTGCGCGCGACGGTGATGCGGTTCTCCGTCCCCTCAAGCTGCACCCGCAGGTCGCTGAAGGCCTGATTGGCCTTGAGGTTGGGGTACTGCTCGGCCACCACCATCAGCCGGGAAAGCGCGCTGCCCATCTGGGCCTGGGCCTCCTGGAATTTGGCCATGGCGGCGGGGTCGTTGACCATCTCCGGCGTCATGGTGATGGACGTGGCCTTGGCGCGGGCCTCGATCACCTTGGTCAGCGTCTCCTGCTCGAAACTGGCCTCACCCTTGACCGTGGCGACGATGTTCGGAATCAGGTCAGCGCGGCGCTGGTACTGGTTCAGCACTTCGGACCAGGCCGACTTGCTTTTTTCGTCCAGACTCTGGAAGTCGTTGTATCCGCAGCCGCTGAGGGTCAGGGTCGCTGCCAGCGCAAGAGAGAGCAGGGAGAGGCGTGATTTCATGGGTTCCTCCGGAGCAAACGCCTATCATAGTGCGCCGACTGAAGCTGGCGGCCACACAGCCCGACCCGTCCCACGCCCCATGCCACGCCCCAAGATCGCTCCCGGAACCGCTGACGACATCGAAGCGGCGTTCTATGACGCCATGCAGCACGCCGACATCGACCGGCTGATGGCCTGCTGGGGGGACGAGGACGACATCGTCTGCGTGCACCCGGGCGGCGCTCGTCTCGTGGGGCATGCGGCGATCCGTGCGGCCTTCGAGTCCCTGTTCGCCAACGGCAGCATCAAGGCCCATCCGGACCGGGTGCGTCGCATCGACGCCGGCACCTGCAGCGTGCACAGCGTGGTCGAGCGCATCGAGCTGATGGGGGACGACGGGCCGGCCAGCGCCTGGGTCCAGGCGACCAACGTCTATGCCAAGACGGTGCACGGGTGGCGGCTGGTGCTGCACCACGCCAGTCCCGGCGCCCGCGACGAGCCGGTGGACAGCACGGGCACGCCGACGCTGCTGCACTGAAGACATGGCGATGTCGGGGTTCTCCTACCGTGCGCCCTGGTGGTTGCCGGGCGGCAACGCGCAGACACTCTGGGCCGCCCTCCTGGCGCGCCGCCACGGCGGTGTCGCGCCGCAGTGGCGGCGCCAGCGCTGGGTCACACCCGATGGGGATTTCGTCGACGTCGACACCAGTGCGCATGCGGTGGCGGAGGATGCGCCGCTGCTGGTGCTGTTTCACGGGCTGGAGGGCTCGTCGTCGAGCCAGTACGCGGTGGCGTTCGCCGACTTCGCGGCACAGGCGGGTATCGCGCTGGCGGTGCCGCACTTCCGCGGCTGCTCGGGCGAGCTGAACCTGGCCCCCCGGGCCTACCATTCCGGCGATTTTCAGGAGCTTGACTGGATGCTGCGCCGGTTCGCTGCCGAGCATCCGCGGCGACCGCTGCTGGCCGCAGGGGTGTCGCTGGGCGGGAACGCCCTGCTGCGCTGGGCGGGCGAGATGGGGGCGCAGGCGGGGCAGACGGTGCGCGCGGTCGCGGCGATCTGCTCGCCGCTGGACCTTGCCGAGGGCGGGCGAGCCATCGGGCGTGGCTTCAACCGACTGGTCTATACGCGGGTGTTCCTCTCGACCATGGTGCCCAAGGCGTTGCAGAAGCTGGAACAGCATCCGGGACTGTTCGACCGCGAGGCCTTGCTGCAGGCGCGCGACCTGTATGCCTTCGACAACCTGTTCACCGCGCCCTTGCACGGATTCCGGGACACCGATGACTACTGGGCGCGGGCGTCGGCGAAGCCGGTGCTGGCCGACATCCGCGTGCCGGCGCTGGCGCTGAACGCCCGCAACGACCCGTTTGTGCCGGCCGCCTCCCTGCCCGTCGCCGGCCAGGCCGGGCCGCATGTGACCCTGTGGCAGCCCGCGCAGGGCGGGCACGTCGGTTTCCCGGTGTCCTTGCCGCCCTGGGGCCTGCCGGCGCATGTGCGCGCCATGCCCGACGCGGTCGGGCGCTGGCTGCTGGACAAGGTCTGACCGATGGACGAGATCGTCAAGGCGGCGATGGCCAAATGGCCCAATGTGCCGGACTGTTACGGCTGGCTGGGGCTGGATGCGCGCGGCGACTGGTTCATGCGCGATGATCGCTGCCAGCGCAGCGGGCCGTTCCGTGTCGGCCCCGGTGAGGCTGGCGTGGCCGCCAAGGGATCGCGCTTGCTGCACGAGGCGCTGATCGCCTTCATCGGACGCAACTACCTGCCCGATGGGCAGGGGCAATGGTTTTTCCAGAACGGGCCGCAGCGGGTGTATGTCGAGCTGGAGGCGACGCCCTGGGTCTGGCGCCTGCAGCCCGACGGCCGTGTGCTCTCGCACACCGGCGCGTCGGCCGGCGCGGTGCGGCGCTGTCTGCTGGATGAGGCGGGGCGTTTGTATCTGGAGACGGACCTCGGCCTGGGCCTGGTGCATACCGCCGACATGGCGCTGGCGGCCGACCGGGTCGACAAGGGGGAATGGGTGCCCGAGGACGTCGACAGCGAGCAACTGCCAGATCGCTGGCGCTTCGTGAGGAGCCCGCAGCAGGCGCTGGCCAACAAAAAAGCCGGTCAGTGACCGGCTTTTTTGTTGCGGGAGCAGGGTCTTACTTGACCGCAGCCAGCATGTAGGCGATGGCCGCCTTGATGTCGGCGTCGGAAGCGCTGGAGCCTCCCTTGGGCGGCATGGCGTTCTTGCCCTTGATCGCGCTGGCGGTCAGACCATCCAGACCTTGGCCGATGCGGGGCGCCCAGGCGGCTTTGTCGCCGAACTTCGGTGCGCCGGCGACGCCAGCGGCGTGACAGGTGGAGCAGGTCTGCTTGTAGAGGGCTTCGCCGGCATTGGCGGTCGGGGCCGCGGCGGCAGGGGCTGCCGGGGCTGCGGCCGGGGCGGCAGCGGGAGCCGCCGCAGCAGCAGCGGCCGGAGCAGCCGCAGCCGGCGCGGCGCCTGCCGGGGCCTTGGGTTCGGCGAACTTGGCGCCGCCCGCGTTGGCCATGTAGACCACGGCACGGCCGATTTCGGTGTCGTTGAACGCGCCGCCACCCTGGGCACCCATGGCGTTCTTGCCCTTGAGGGCCGAGTTCAGCAGGGCCTCATAGCCAGCGCCGATGCGAGGACCCCAGGCAGCGGCATCGCCGAACTTGGGCGAGCCGGCGGCGCCGGTGGCGTGGCAAGCCGAGCACTGGGCCTTGAACACCTCTTCACCCGTGGCCAACGGCCGGTTGGCATCGCGCAGCTCGACGCTGCCGATGCGCTGGATGCGTTGGGCGGTGGCCAGTTCGGGATCGACGGTACCGGCAGCCGGCTTGGCGCCGGAGGTGACGTAGTACACCAGGCCGATGATGACGAAGACCGGAACGACGAAAGAGAAGAAGGACGTCCAGAGCAGCTGGGCGGGCGTCTTGATCGGGCCGGTGTGGGAGTCGTGCGCGTGGTCGCTCATGTGGTCCTCGGGGGCGAGAGAAGGCGGATTGTGTGGGAGGGGTTGCCCCGGCGAAGGGCAAATAGCCTCGAATTATAGCGACGGCCCCTTTGCACGGGCCTTGCAGCGCAGGCCGCCGGCGGACCGTCGCCGCGTTCAGGTCATGACGCTGGGTTGCGCCATGCCGGTGTGGTGTTCGATGCGGGCGAGCGTGCGGGCCAGGGTGACCATCGGCGCCAGCGCGTCCTGTGCGGGGATGTCGTGCCGCGACGCATCGGGTTCGTGGCGTTCGAGGTAGACGCGCAGCGTGGCGCCTTCGGTGCCGGTGCCAGAGAGGCGGAACACGACGCGCGAGGAGTCTTCGAGCACCACGCGCACGCCCTGTTTCTGGCTCACCGAGCCGTCCACCGGGTCGGTGTAGGCGAAATCGTCGGCCCAGGCGATGTGCTGACCCTCCACCGTCTGGCCGCCCAGCGCCGGCAGTTGCCCGCGCAACTCGGCCATCAGCGCGTTGGCCTTCTCGGTGGGAATGCCGTCGTAGTCGTGGCGCGAATAGACGCAGCGGCCGTGCTCGGCCCACAGCACGCGCACCAGTTGTTCGACCGACTGGCCGGTGACCGCCACGAGGTTGAGCCAGAACAGCACGGCCCAGAGGCCGTCCTTCTCGCGCACGTGGTTGGATCCGGTGCCGTAGCTTTCTTCGCCGCAGAGCGTGGCCTTGCCGGCGTCCAGCAGGTTGCCGAAGAACTTCCAGCCGGTGGGCGTTTCGTAGCAGGCGATGCCCAGCGCCTTGGCCACCCGGTCGGCGGCGGTGGAGGTGGGCATGGAGCGCGCCACGCCGGCCAGGCCGCTGGCGTAGCCGGGCACCTTCGTCGCGTGCGCGGTGAGCACGGCCAGGCTGTCGGACGGCGAGACGATGAAGCCGCGCCCCAGGATCATGTTGCGGTCGGCGTCGCCGTCGGAGGCCGCGCCCATGTCGGGCGCATCGGGCGCCATCAGGTGGGCGATCAGGTCGTCGGCGTAGGCCGGGTTGGGGTCGGGGTGCAGGCCGCCAAAGTCTTCCTTGGGTTCGGCGTTCACCACGGTCCCGGCCGGTGCGCCCAGCTCGCCCTCGATGATGGCCTTGGCGTACGGCCCGCCGACCGCCCACATGGCGTCGTAGCGCAGGCGGAAGCCGCCGGCGAACAGGCGGCGGATGGCGTCGAAGTCGAACAGCTCGCGCTGTACCGCGGCGTAGTCGGCGACGGGGTCGATCACCTCGATCGCCATGCCCTCCATCGTGTGCGTGCCCAGGGTGTCGAGCGGGATGTCGGGCGCGTCGCTGAGGCGGTACTGGGTGAGCGTCTGGGTGCGCTCGTAGATCGCCTGCGTCAGCTTCTCGGGGGCCGGACCGCCGTTGGTGGCGTTGTACTTGATGCCGAAGTCGCCGTCGGGGCCGCCGGGGTTGTGGCTGGCCGAGAGGATGATGCCGCCGCTGGCGCCACGCCGCCGGATGACGGCGCTGGTGGCGGGTGTGGACAGGATGCCGCCCTGGCCGACCAGCACCTTGCCGTAGCCGCGTGCGGCCGCCATCTTCAGGATGGTCTGCACCGCCACCCGGTTGTGGAACCGCCCGTCACCGCCGAGCACCAGGGTCTGGCCGGCGGCTGGCGCGTCGCCGTGCAGCACGTCAAACAGGGCCTGGACGAAGTTCTCCAGGTAGTGCGGCTGCTGGAAGACGGTGACCTTCTTGCGCAGGCCGGAGGTGCCGGGCAACTGGCCGGCAAACGGGGTGGTGGCGACGGTCTTGAGGCTCATGGGGGTTCCGGAAGGTGGGGTAGAGGTTCACCAGCACGAACCATACCGGATGCCGGCTCCGCCGCCATGACGGACCTCAAACAGGCAGCGCCACGGTGCGCCGCAGCGCGTCGCCCGCACTGTCGAACAGGTGCAGGTCGGTGGCGTCGACCTGCAGCCGCACGTTCTCGCCCTTGGCCAGCGCGGTGGTGCCCTCGAGCTTGAGGGTGATGTTGTTCAGGCCCTGGCCCAGGTCCAGGTAGAGCAGCGAGGCCTCGCCCAGCTTTTCGATGTGCACGATCTGCGCGGCCAGGCTGTTGGGGCTGTCGGCCGAGGGCGCCAGGCGCATGTGCTCGGGCCGCAGACCCAGGTGGGTGGCCTGACCGGCCTGCAGGGCGGCCGCGTCCACGGCGACCTCGAAGCGGTGCCCCGCCACGCTGACCACCGCGCGGCCGTTGACGTTTTCGAGGAACACCGAGGGCAGCACGTTCATCTTGGGCGAGCCGATGAACTCGGCCACGAACAGGCTGTTGGGCCGGTGGTAGAGGTCCATCGGCGTGCCGACCTGGGCCACCGAGCCCTTGGTCTGCACGTCTTCACCCGCACGCAGCAGCACGATCTTGTCGGCCAGGGTCATGGCCTCGACCTGGTCGTGCGTCACGTAGATCATGCTGGCGGTGCCGATGTCGTGGTGCAGCTTGGCGATCTCCAGCCGGGTCTGCACGCGCAGCGCGGCGTCCAGGTTGGACAGCGGCTCGTCGAACAGGAACACGCGCGGCTCCTTGACGATGGCGCGGCCGATGGCCACGCGCTGGCGCTGGCCGCCCGAGAGCGCCTTGGGCAGGCGGTCGAGCAAGGGCGTGAGTTGCAGGATCTCGGCCGCCTGGCGCACCTTGCGGTCGATCTCGGCCGCGTTGGCGCCGAACACCTTGAGGCCGAAGCCCATGTTCTCGCGCACGGTCATGTGCGGGTAGAGCGCGTAGCTCTGGAACACCATCGCCACGCCACGGCGCGCGGGCGGCAGGTCGTTGACGCGCTCGCCGCCGATGGACAGGTCGCCCGAGCTGATCTCCTCCAGGCCGGCGACCATGCGCAGCAGAGTGGATTTTCCACAGCCCGACGGGCCGACGAAGACGCAGAACTCGCCGTCCTCGATGACCAGGTTGGCGTTGTTGATGGTCAGCGGCACGTTGGGCGCGTAGCGCTTGCAGACCTGCTTGAACTCGATGCGCGACATGGTCTCTCCTCGGGTGGGCGTGGGGGATCAGGCCTGCAGGTGCAGGCCGCCCCAGGGTTCGAAATGCAGCGTGGCGCCGTCGACGCGGGCGCCTGTCAGGCCGCTGCCGGCCAGCGCTGTCGCGCCGGTCCAGCCGGCGGGCAGGGGCAGCGTCGCGGGCCGGTCGCTGAAGTTGAAGGCGCACAGCAGACGCTGCGGACCGTCTTCGCGAACAAAGGCCAGCACCTGCGGGTGGCCGGGCAGCAGGTCCAGCGTGCCGTGGATCAGCGCCGGCTGCTCGCGGCGCCAGTGCAGCAGCCGGGTGAAGAAGGCCAGCAGGCTGTCGCCCTGGCCCTGCTGGCGGTCCACGGCGAGCGCGCGGTGCGGCGTGGCCACCGGCAGCCAGGTCTTGGCGGCACCGGAGAAGCCCGCCTGCGGCGCGTCGGCCGACCAGGGCATGGGCGTGCGGCAGCCGTCGCGCCCCTTGTACTGCGGCCACAGGGTGATGCCGTACGGGTCCTGCAGTTCTTCGAAGCTCAGTTGCGCCTCGGGCAGGCCCAGTTCTTCGCCCTGGTACAGGCAGACCGTGCCGCGCAGGCTGGCCTGGAACGCGGCCATCAGGCGCAACTGGCGCGGGTCGGGACTCGGTCCGCCCCAGCGCGTGGCCGAGCGTTCGCAGTCGTGGTTGGACAGGGCCCAGCAGGGCCAGCCGTCGCCCACCACGTTGTTGAAGCGCGCGAGCACGCCGTGCAGGAAGGGTGCGTCGTGGTGCGGGCCCAGCAGGTCGAAGCAGTAGGCCATGTGAAGCTTGTCGCCGCCGGCGGTGTATTCGGCCACGCGGGCCAGGCCGTCGTCGTCGCCGATCTCGCCGACCATGGTCGTGTCCGGGTACTGGTCGAGCAGGGCGCGCAGGCGTTGCAGGAAGGGCAGGTTCTCGGGCCGGCTCTTGTCGTACACGTGGCGCTGCCAGGCGTAGGGGTTGTAAGGATTCACCGCCGGGTCGGGCTTGCTCGGGTCGGGCGCGCCCTTGCCCGGGTTGTCGCGCAGCAGCGTGTCGTGGAAGTAGAAGTTGGCGGTGTCCAGCCGATAGCCGTCCACGCCCAGGTCGAGCCAGAACTTCACCGTGTCCAGCAGCGCGCCCTGCACGGCGGGGTTGTGGAAGTTCAGGTCGGGCTGGCTGGTCAGGAAGTTGTGCAGGTAGTACTGGCAGCGGCGCGTGTCCCACTGCCAGGCGCTGCCCCCGAAGATGGAGAGCCAGTTGTTGGGCGGCGTGCCGTCGTCCTTCGCATCGGCCCAGACGAACCAGTCGGCCTTGGCGTTGTCGCGGCTGGCGCGGCTTTCCACGAACCAGGGGTGCTGGTCGCTGCAGTGCGAGAGCACCTGGTCGATCATGACCTTCAGACCCAGCGCGTGGGCGCGCGCCACCAGGGCCCTGAAGTCGTCCAGCGTGCCGAACATCGGGTCGACGTCGCAGTAGTCGCTGACGTCGTAGCCGAAGTCCTTCATCGGGCTCTTGAAGAAGGGCGAGAGCCAGATGCCGTCGGCGCCGAGCTCGGCGATGTGCTCCAGCCGCTGCGTGATGCCCGGCAGGTCGCCGATGCCGTCGCTGTTGCTGTCCTGGTAGCTGCGCGGGTAGATCTGGTAGATCACGCCGCCGCGCCACCAGCCGTTGTTGGGTGCTTTCATGGAAGTCGGAAAAGGAGAGGAGGGATGGGGGTCAGCCTTTGACGGCACCGGCCGTCAGGCCCGAGACGATCTTTTTCTGGAACACCAGCACCAGCGCCAGCAGCGGCAGGGTGACGAGCACCGAGGCGGCCATGATGTTGCCCCAGGGGATGTCGTACTTGCTGGCGCCGGAGATGAGGGCGATGGACACCGGCACGGTGCGCTCGTTGTTGTCGAGCACGAAGGTCAGCGCGAAGAGGAACTCGTTCCAGGCCGCGATGAAGGCCAGCAGGCCGGTGGACACGAGGGCCGGCCAGAGCAGCGGCATGAACACGCTCCAGATGATGCGGGCCGGACCGCAGCCGTCCATGATCGCGGCCTCTTCCAGCTCCTTGGGCAACTGCTTCATGAAGGTGGTCAGCACCCAGACCGTGAAGGGCAGGGTGAAGATCATGTACGGCAGGATCAGGCCCAGCGCCTTGTTGTAGAGGCCCAGGAAACGGATCAGCTCGAACATGCCGGCCAGCACGGCCACCTGCGGGAACATCGACACGGCCAGCACGGCGGTCAGCAGCACGCCGCGGCCCTTGAAGCTGATGCGGCCCAGCGCATAGGACGCCGTGACGCCCAGGAACAGCGAGATCATCACCACCAGCACCGACACCATGACCGAGTTGACGATGTGGCGGCCAAACGGCTGCTCGGCCAGGGTGAACAGCGAGAGGTAGTTGCCCAGCGTGACGCTGGACGGCAGCAGCACCGGCTCGAACAGGGCCGAGCCGCTCTTGAACGAGGTCGAGACCGCGTAGATGAAGGGGAAGACCGAGACCACGACCACCAGGGCGGCGGCCAGATAGAGCGCGATGCGCCAGAACAGCGGGGTCTTCATGGTCAGTCCTCCGAGAGGCGCATGCGCCCGAGCCGGATGGCGGCGATGGTGCACAGGCCGATGATCAGGAACAGCGCGGTGGACGCGGCCGAGCCGTAGCCCATGTAGCCGTTGTCGACCATTTCGCGCCGCACGAAGCCGGACATGGAGATGGTGCTGTTGTTGTTCGAGGTCAGCACATAGATCAGGTCGAACACGCGCAGCGCGTCCAGCAGGCGGAAGATCACCGCGACCATCAGCGCCGGGCGGATCAGCGGCAGCGTCACTTTCCAGAACACGCGCAGCGGGTGCACCCCGTCCACCCTGGCGGCCTCGTAGCAGTCCTTGGGCAGGGTCTGCAGCGCGGCCAGGATCAGCAGGGCCATGAAAGGCGTGGTCTTCCACACGTCCACCGCCACCACGGTCCACAGCGCGTACTCGGGCTGTGCGGTCCAGGCGATCTTCTGCGAGATCAGGCCCCAGTCGAGCATGTACTGGTTGAGGATGCCGAACTGGTCGTGCAGCATCCAGCCCCACATCTTGGCCGAGACGATGGTGGGAATCGCCCAGGGCACCAGCACGGCGGCGCGCACCCAGTGCCGGCCCTTGAACTCCTGGTTGAGCAGCAGCGCCACGCCCAGGCCCAGCAGGGTTTCCAGCGTCACCGAGACCAGAGAGAACTTCAGCGTGTTGAGGATGGCCATGCCCCAGTCGCTGGCCCAGAAGCCGTCGGTGTTGTTGGGGTTGGCGAACAGGCCGTATTCGCCGACGTAGTTGCCCAGGCCGATGAACTGGGTCGCGCCCAGGTCGTTGATGTTGGCGTCGGTGAAGCTGAACCAGATGGTGCGGCCCAGCGGCCACAGGGCCACCAGCGCCAGCACCACCAGCATGGGGGTGAGGAAGATCCAGGCGGTGCGGGTGCGGTTCTGCATGGGGGGCTCCGTGGAAGCGGGAAACGGGCGAAGCCGGGTGGACCAAGCCACCCGGCCCCGGTGGTGTCAGCGCATCACCACTTGCCGCGCTGGACCTGCTTGAGCTTGCCTTCGAGCTTCTTCAGGCTGTCCTCTGCGGTGGCCTGGCCCGACAGCACGTCGTGCGTGGCGTTCCAGAAGGCGGCGCTGACCTCGGGGTACTTGGCGCCGGTGGCGGTGGCCGGACGCGGCACGGCGCTGGTGAACACGCTGTAGAGGCTGCCGAAGAAGGGGTTGGCGTCCAGCACTTCCTTGTCCTTGTACAGGGCGGCGATGGTCGGGTTGTACGACCCCTTGATGGCGCGCATCTTCTGCACCTCGGCGCTGGTCATGTACATCACCAGATCGGCTGCGGCGGCCGGGTTCTTGGAGTACTTGCTCACGGCCAGTTGCCAGCCACCGAGCGTCGCGGCGTTCTGGCCGTCGGCGCCGCCCTTGGGCAGGGCCGAGACGCCGATCTTGCCGGCGATCTTGGAGTCCTTGCCGTTGCCCAGCGACCAGGCGTAGGGCCAGTTGCGCATGAAGGCGGCGTTGCCGTTCTGGAACACGCCGCGGGCTTCTTCCTCGGCGTAGTTCAGCACGCCCTGCGGCGCGATGGTGCCGATCCAGGAGGCGGCGGTCTTCAGGGCCTTGACCGCGTTGGGGTTGTTGACGGTGATCTCGCCCTTGTCGTTGACGATGTTGCCGCCCTTGTAGGAGTGGATCCACTCGACGGCGTCGCAGGTCAGGCCCTCATAGGCCTTGGCCTGGAACACGAAACCCTGGAAGTCCTTGTTTCCGGCGGCGCGTTCGCCGTCCTGGATCACCTTGGCGGTGGCGGCCATTTCTTCCCAGGTGGTCGGGGGCTTCTGCTTGTACTTCTCGACCAGGTCCTTGCGGTAGAACAGCAGGCCGGCGTCGGTGAACCAGGGCATGGCCAGCAGCTTGCCGTCCACGGTGTTGTTGGCCACGATGGCCGGGAAGTGGTCCTTTTCCACGCCCTTGCTGTAGGGCTTGAGGTCGAGCAGGTGGTCCTTGATCACGCCGGGCCAGACCACGTCGACGTTGATCACGTCCAGGTCGGTGGACTTGGCGGCGAACATCTGGCGGAACAGGGCCAGGATGTCGGTCGTGCTGTTGGGGATGGTGAACAGCTTGACCTCGTTGCCGGTCTTCTTGGCCCACTCGGCGGTGGTCTGCTTGCAGAACTCGAAGTCCTGGCCGACCGAGCCGCAGGAGATGGTGATGGTCGCGGCCTGGGCGGCGCCGGCCAGCCACAGGGGGGCGGTGAAGGCCAGGGCGGTCCTGGCGGCCAGGGAGCGGGAATTGGGTTTCATGGTTTGCCTCGTGGATGGTGTGTGGTTGTCCGGGAGAGCTGCCACCCGTCGGCGTCGGACGGCTGGGCAGTGGGCGGATTGAAGCATCAATGCAAACGATTGCACGATGGGGTTTTCACCTACCAGAAGCAATGAAACGGGTTCGTAACCCGGGGCCGAAGCTTGGCCGTCCGGGCGGGTCAGCGGCTGCTGTCGCGCTCGATCAATTCGGCCGGCAGCATCACGGTGCGACGGGGCTTGTCCTGGATCGCCTCGAACAGCAGCTCGACCAGCGCGCGTCCCGCCTGCCCGGTGGGCTGGCGGATGGTGGTCAGCGAGGGGTGGACATGCGCGGCCAGGGCTATGTCGTCGTAGCCGACCAGCCCCACCTGCTCGGGCACCGACAGCCCCCGCTCGCTGAGCGCGCCCATAAGCGAAATGGCGGTGACGTCGCTGCTGGCGAAGATCGCGTCGAACTGCTGTTTCTGGTCGAGCCAGCCGTCGATCACCTCGCGGATGCGCCGGTCGCCGAACAGGAAGGACTGCAGCAGGGCGGGGTCGGGCTCGATCCCGGCCTCGCGCAGCGCCCGCAGGTAGCCGGCATGGCGCAGGCCGGCCTCGGGGTGGCTGGTGTCACCGAAGAAGGCGATGCGCCGCCGTCCCTGGCGCAGCAGGTGGCGGGTGGCCAGGTAGCCGCCCTGCTCGTTGTCGCCGCCGACCACGGGATAGAGCGCATCGTCGAGGCAGGCGCCCCAGACCGCGATGGGAACGCCGTCGCGCACCAACTGGTTGAGATGCTGGTGCCAGGTCAACTGGCCGATGACGATCAGCCCCGCGACCTGCCCGCTCTCGACCATCGCCGACATCAGGTGCCGGCGGTCCTCGTGCATCCGGGTCAGCAGCAGGCTCATGCCCCGCTCGTCCAGTGCGTCGGCGACCGTGCCCAGGATGCTGAGGATGAACGGGTCGGAGACCGTCTGCATGCTGTCGCCCAGGAACACCACGCCGACGGTCTGCACGTCGCGCTTGCGCAGGTTGGCCGCGCCGACATTGACGCGGTAGTTCAGCGAGCTGGCCAGCTCGGTGATGCGGTTGCGGGTGGTTTCGGGGATCAGCGGGCTGCCGCTGAGCGCGCGGGAGACGGTGGACGCCGAAACGCCGGCGAGGCGGGCGATGTCGGCCATCTGCATGCGCTTGCGGCCGCGCTCGGGACGCGCTGCTGGCGACGGGTTGTCCGCAGCCGGTGTGTCAGGGGTCTTGGGGGGCATCGGTGCATTATTTCATCCGAGCAAGACGTCCTTGTTTCGGGCGAAAAAAGGCCCGGGCATCTTGCGATCCCGGGCCAACTCTGATTGCCGAGAGGAAATGGGTGCGCTTGCCTTGCGGCGCACGCACCCCCGGAAGACCGGGGGGGGAAACCCCCGATCAGAACGCGTAGTTGATGCGCACGCGGGCCGCCAGCTGGTTGTCGGTGCCGGTGCCGCCCTTGGAGTAGCTCAGGGCGGGGGTGATGGTCGCGCCCTTGACGCCGAACAGCGGCAGCGAGTACGCGGCGTACACGGTGTTGACCTTCTGGGCCGAGGTGGCGCCCTTGCCGTAGATGAAGCCGATACCGGCGGGGCCGAAGACGCCATTGACGCCGACCGACTTGTCATCCTTCATCTTGGCGAAGTTGACGTTGATGTTGGCGTCGCTGCTCAGCGCGTACCCGACCGATGCGCCGAAGCCATTGGTGGACTTGCTGTCGCCGACCACCTTGACCGACTCGGCGCCGACGCGCAGGGTGACGGGCCCGGTGGTGAAGCTGACGGCGGGGCGGAAGCCGCGGGCCTCACCCTTTTCCTTGCTGTAGACCAGACCCAGTTCGATGCGCGCCGGGCCGGCGTTGAAGCCGGGGGCGATGTGCACCGAGTCCTTGCCGAAACGGCCGCGCAGCTTGTTGGCCTTGTAGGCGCTGTAGCCGGCTTCTTCGACGACGGTGTCCTTGCCGACCGGGAACAGGTCCATGGCTTCGAAGCGGCCCATCTTCACGTCCATGCCGGCGTTGCCGAACTGAACCCACATGTCGTCGACCGAGCTGTCGCCATCCTTCTTCACCAGCAGGGTGCCGCGGGCCTGGACAAAGGCGTCACCGTTGGTGGCCTTGGCGCCCACGTTGAATTCGACGCGGCCGCCCATGTTGAGGTCGCTGTCGCGTGCGTTGGTGGCAGGGGCTTTGACCTTGTTTTGGTAGGTGGTGTCCAGTTCCAGGTTGGCGTCCATCGTCATCTCGGCGTGGGCGGCGAAGGCGCTGGCGCAGAGGGCCGCGGCAGCGGCGAGCTTGAAGCTGTTTTGCATGAGGTACTCCGGGGTGTGAATGTTGTCGAGCGCTCTTTCCCGTACCAACGTTTCAGAAATGGCGGTAACCGTTGGTTAAGAAAGCACCAGAATTCGACCATCAATGCAAACGGTTGCATTCAGGGCAAACCCTGAAAAATGAACACGTAATCAGTACGTAACTGCAGGGAAACAACACCGATCACGGGGTCGGGAAACCATGAATGGTGCAAAGGATTGCATTGTAATAAAGGTACATAAATTGATAGCGCCCATGCCCCAATGCATGGCCTGTGGCCGGTGATCGTCGGGGAGGGGTGTGTGGGCGGAGGGGGCGGGCGGGTGTGAGACAATGCCGCTCGCTTTACGCACGCGCGGCTGTAGCTCAGTGGATAGAGTATTGGCCTCCGAAGCCAAGGGTCGTGGGTTCGATCCCCGCCAGCCGCGCCACATTGATCGCTTGCCTGGGCCCCCTGTGGCCCGCCGGGCTCCTGAAGCCCTGACCAGCAGGCGCAAGGCCTCAGATGGCGGCCGCATCCGATACCGCCGGGAGCATCCGGGTTTTCACGGCCACTGAAAAACCGCGTCCCTCACTAACATCAGTGCATAAGGAGTCACTGATGTTTAAACGCTTTCTCGCCCTCTTCCTTCTGGTCTGCTCGGCCACGGTCTGGGCCCAGGTCAAGGTGGTCTACCACCTGTCCGACGGCATTCCCCAGGCCTCGCGGGCCATGGCCAACATCCGCAACCACCTCAACGCCGAGCCCGGCGTCAAGATCGTCGTGGTGACCCACGGCGCCGGCATCGACTTCCTGCTCGACGGCGCCAAGACGCCGTCCGACCAGCCGTTTGCGGGCGCCGTGAGCGAACTGGCCGGCCGCGGGGTCGAGTTCCGGGTCTGCAACAACACGCTGACGGCCCGCAACATCAGCCCCGACAAGCTGTTGATGGAGTCCAAGGTCGTGCCCTCCGGGGTCGCGGAGGTGGCACGCCTGCAGGCCAAGGAAGGCTTCGTCTATCTGCGGCCCTGAGCGGGCGCCCGCATTCCCAACATCGCCAATCACCAGGAGACCCCATGAAACCGGCACTCAAGATGTCATTCCTCGCGCTCGGCTGGGCTGCGCTCGCCTCCCCTTCCGTCTGGGCGCAGGGTGAAGACGCCCTGCAGGTGCGCAGTTGGGCGGCCGCGTGCGCCAACTGCCACGGAACCAACGGTCACGCCCAGAGCGGCAACGAATCGCTGGCCGGCGGCAATAAGGACGAGATGCTCAAGAAGCTGCTGGACTTCAAGTCCGGGCGCAAGCCGGCGACGCTGATGCACCAGCTCGCCAAGGGCTATACCGACGAGCAGCTGGCCGCGATCGTGGGCTATTTCGCCGCCCAGAAGAAATGAAAGAAGGAAACGTCATGAGCATGCAACGTCGCAATTTTCTTCAGATGGGGTCGGCACTGGGCCTGGGCACAGTGCTGTCCGGGTGCGCATCGGTCGCGTCGGGCAACGGCCCCAAGGTGGTGGTCATCGGCGGTGGCTATGGCGGCGCGACCGCTGCCAAGTACCTGCGCATGTGGTCGGACGGCGGGATCCAGGTCACGCTGATCGAACCCGCCGCCAGCTTCATCTCCTGTCCCCTGTCCAACCTCGTGGTCGGGGGCTCGAAGACCCTGGCGGACATCACCTCGTCCTACGACGGCCTGGTCAAGCGCCACGGCGTGCAGATGGTGCGCGACCGTGTGGTGTCCGTGGACGCGGGCAAGCGCAGCGTGAAGCTGGCGGGCGGCGCCGAGTTGCCCTATGACCGCCTGATCGTCTCGCCGGGCGTGGACTTCATGTGGGAGACCTTGCCGGGCATGGCCAAGCCGGGCGCCAAGGAGGCGGTGATGCATGCGTGGAAGGCCGGCGAGCAGACCGCCACCTTGCGCAAGCAGCTCGAAGCGATGCCCGACGGCGGGGTCTTTGCGATGAGCATTCCCCTGGCGCCCTACCGCTGCCCGCCCGGCCCGTATGAGCGCGCCTGCCAGGTGGCCGAGTACTTCTCCAAGGCCAAGCCCAAGAGCAAGGTCATCATCGTCGACGCCAACGAGGATGTGACCTCCAAGGGGCCGTTGTTCAAGAAGGCCTGGGCCGAGCGCTACGCGGGGATCGTGGAGTACCGCAACAAGCATGCGGTGACGGACGTCGACGCCGCAACGCGCACCCTCAAGTTCGAGTTCAACGATGACCTCAAGGCCAACGTGCTCAACGTCATCCCGAACATGCGTGCCGGAGAAATCGCGGTGCAGACCGGGCTGGCGACCGCCAACAAGCGGTGGTGTGAAGTCGACTTCCTGACCTTCGAATCCAAGGCGCTGCCGAACGTGCACGTCATCGGCGACTCGATCCAGATCGCGCCGGGCATGCCCAAGTCCGGCCACATGGCCAACCAGCACGGCAAGACCTGCGCGGCCGCCGTGATCGCGCTGCTGACCGGCAAGACGGTCAACGCCATGCCGATCTACAACAACACCTGCTACAGCTTTGTCAGCAGCGAGGATGTGGTGCACGTGGCCAGCGTGCACCGCTACGACCCCGAGAAGAAGACCATGGTCACCGTGGCCGGTTCGGGTGGGGTGTCGGTGGCGGCCAATGAACTGGAAGGGCGCTACGCCCACGCCTGGGCCCGCAACATCTGGGCCGACACCCTGTCCTGAGGAGCGGGCCCTTCATGAAACCCTTCAACCGTTTGCGCATGGGGCGCTCGGTGGCGGTCGCCATCGCGCTCGCCGCGCTGGCGACCCAGACCGCGTGGGCACAGGTCGACGATGCGCGGGTGCGCAAGATCGTCGGCGGTGTCTGCTTCATCTGCCATGGCATGGCGGGCGAGTCCACCAGTGAGGTGTTCCCGCGCCTGGCCGGCCAGCACTGGGAGTACATCGCCAAGCAGCTGACCCAGTTCAAGTCCGGTGAGCGCAAGAGCACCGCGATGGCCGAAATGGCCGCCAAGCTCACGCCCGAGGAGATGGCGGCGCTGGGCAAGTACTACGAGAAGCAGCAGCATGCGCCGGAGCCCGCCAAGGACCCGCAGCTCGCGGCGGTGGGCGCCTACATCTTCACCCACGGCAACCGCTACAGCGGTGTGCCCGCCTGCGCGGGCTGCCACGGTCCTGAAGCGCGGGGAACGGCGGCCCTGCCCCGTTTGGCCGGGCAGTTTGCCGGTTACATCGAGACCCAGCTCAAGCTGTTCAACCAGCGTCAGCGCACCAACGACAACGCCGTGATGCACAGCATCGTCGAGAAGATGACGCCGCTGGAGATGGCGGCGGTGGCCGAGTACCTCAGCGGCAAGTGATCAGGGGGCGGTCGCCACCGTCGGCACGGCGCCGCTGGTGGTGGCCGGTGCGGGCCGGTCGATCAGACGGTCCGCCAGGCCGGCGCCGGCCCACATGGCGAACAGCGTGACCCAGGCCGTGAGCGCAAATATCGAGCCGCCCGTGACGCCGGCGCCGACGGCGCATCCGCCGGCCAGCATGGCGCCGAAGCCCATGAAGACCGCGCCCACGATGTAGCGGCGCATGCTGTAGCCGTCCTTGAAGCCTTCGAGCTTGAAGTCGCCACCCCACAGCGCGCCAATCAGCGAGCCCAGGAACACCGCAGGCATCAGGCCGAAGTCGAAACCGATCTCGGGGGCCGGCCGCACCAGCACGCGCATCAGCCATTCGGCGGAGGGACCGCTGAAGGTCAGCCCCTGCACCGGCACCGCTTCCGCGTCGAAGCCGCTGTGCGAGACCCATTGCGTCAGCCCCCAGGCCGCCGCCACGGACAGGCCGGTGCCGATGGCGCCGACCCACATCCAGCCAATGGTCAGGCGGCTTCGGCGCGCGAAGTAGAACGCCGCGAGCAGCCAGAGAACCCCCAGGAACACGCCCATGCCGTGGCCCATGCCCGTCAGCGCCAGCAGGTCGCGCGAGCCGCCGCCCTCGACGGTCCACCAGCCGCTGATGGTTTCACGCAGCGGTGACAGGGCGCCGGAGAGCGCCGACTGCGCGGAGACCGCGAAGATCAGTCCCGAGAGAAGGGCCCGCAGGTTGCCGTTGGCCGAGAGGATCAGCAGGCGGCTGGCACAGCCACGCGCCAGCACCATGCCGGCACCGAACAGCAGGCCGCCAACGATCGCGCCCGACAGGCTGCCGCGTGCGGCGATCTGGCGCGCCTGCGAGGTGTCGAGAAAGCCGCTCAGGGCGAGCACCTGAACGCCGATCACGGCCGTCGAAAAAGCCAGCAGCCAGACGACAAGCTTGTGCCCGTACTCCTTGTGCCAGAACTCCAGCACGGCGGCGCGCAGGCAGAACCGCGAACGTTGCGCCATGAAGCCGAACAGCAATCCCGCCGCCGCGCCACAGGCCGCCAGCACCGGACCGTTGCCCCATTTCTCGACCAGTTCGACCAGTTCCATCTGCGGAATATCCATGTATCGTTGATTGGTGATATATGCTAGTGTGGAGCCCTTTGGGCTGGTTGACATTCGTCAAAGGAACATGGAGACAGGACACGTGTTCAGTCGTCGCCGATGGTGCGGGGCTGTGGTGGGTTCGCTGCTGGCGGGACCGGGTCTGGCGCAGACACGGGTGCCGGACATCGCCTTGCCGCGTGCCGCGTCCCTGTCGCAAGCAATGGCCGAAGCCGCGGCCCGCCACAAGGCGCTGATCGTGATGGCCAGCCTCGAAGGCTGCGGGTTCTGCCGCATCGCGCGAAGCCTGTACCTGGGGCCGCTGCATCAGGCCGGCCAGCCGATCGTCCAGCTCGACATGAAAACGGCTGCGGCTGTCGCCGACTTCCAGGGCCGCCTAAGCACGCACGACGAATTGCTCAAGCGCTGGGGCGTGAAGGTCGCGCCCACCTTGCTCTTCTTCGGAGCTGGCGGACGGGAGCTGGCCGAGCGCATGGAAGGTGCGGGGCTGCCCGACTTCTACGGCGCCTATCTCGAAGAGCGCACCCAGCAGGCCAATGCCCACGTCTGAGCTCACAACCACCACAGGAGACGCCATCTTGAAGACCATCCGCATGCTTTCCCTGTCTGCGCTGCAGGGCCTGGCGCTGTTGGGCGCGGCACATGCCGAGCCCGCGATCTTCAAGGATGCCGATCTGGCTTTGGGGCAGAAGCTGATCGCGCAGAACCGTTGCTCCGAATGCCATGCCCAGCGGGTGGGGGGCGACGGCTCGGGGATCTACCGGCCTGCGGGCCGTATCTCGACGGCCGGGCTGCTGCGCGGAATGGTCGAGCAGTGCAACACCGAACTGGGCCTGGGTCTCTTCCCCGAAGAAGTCACCTCGATCGCTGCAGTGCTCAACCGCGACCACTACAAGCACAAGTAGTCGCGCGCCAGGCCCCCCGCAGGGGCTTGCCCGGGGTCCGGACCGGGCGGGGATTGCCGAAAGTCAACGGCGGTTTTCTCGGAAATCGGACGGCGTCTCGCCAGGAGCGCCGGGTGACGGTTGGCGCAATGCCGTACCGCGTTCTTTCGTCACCTCATTGATTCATAAAGGTTTTCCGGGTCGACGTCAGACTGATGTCAACTTGGTGCATACATTACTCGGTAGGGTATTCATGGATGTTCAGCAAGACCTCTCTTGCGGATGATCCAGATCAAATGGTCCACATCCGAGGCGGCCAGAACAACAGGAGATATCCATGGTCAGAACTTTCATCAAATGGACGGCGGTGGCCGTGTGCGCAGTTGGCCTGACGGGCTGCGGAACGGTCAGCACGATCGGCAAGCTGGAGGACGGCGCGGGCGCCGAGGCCAGCCGCATGTGGGATCGCTGGATCGAGGCTGAGGGCGACATCGCGGTCGCCACCACCTGGGAGCGCAAGGTCGCCAAAGGGGTGACCACGGACGACATCGAAAACATCCTGCGCTCGGTGGCCTCGGAGCGGAACATGAAGGATGTCGGGAGCTTGCCGCTGTCCAAGGAGCTGGAGGCACGCACCGGCCAGAAGCAGAAATTCCTGCAGGTCTATTCGTTCTGCACACCGACCACGGCGCGTCGCATGGTCGACTTCAGCCCGCACATGGCCGCCTACCTGCCGTGCCGTATCACGGTGGTGGAGAAGGAGGACGGGCTGTGGCTGTACACGCTCAACATGGACATGATGATCAAGATGGGCCGCAAGCTGCCGTCGCCGCTCAAGGAAGAGGCCAAGGCGGTCCGCGACACCATCTTTGAAATGATGGAACGTGCCTCCAAGGGCGAAGTCTGATCGCCCCGAACAACGACAACAACAAACGAGGAGACACACCATGAAGCACATGACTTTCCAGCGCGCCATCGTGAGCGCCGCCGCATTCATCGCCTGCTCGTCCGCCTGGGCGACCAATGGCATGCTGATGGAGGGCTATGGCCCGGTGCCGCTGGCGATGGGCGGCGCAGCGCAGGCCTACGACAACGGCACGGCGGCCATGATGAACAACCCCGCCACGCTGCAACTGAGCGAGAACGGGACCCAGTTCAACTTCGCCGTCGGCATGCTCGGTCCCAAGGTGACATCGATGGGCGAGAAGTCCGGTGGCACGTCGTACTGGATGCCGGCCCTGGGCTGGGTTCGCAAGAACGACCAGTTCAGCTACGGCATCGGCATCTTCGGCCAGGGTGGCATGGGGACGGAATACAAAGCCGGGTCGATGAACGCCGCAGGGACCGCCCAGCCGGTGCGCTCGGAACTGGCGGTCGGGCGGGTCATCGCGCCCATGAGTTTCAAAGTCAATGACCGTGTCAACCTCGGCGCCACGCTGGACTTCACCTGGGCGAGCCTGGACATGCGCATGGCTGCGATGTTCAGCCAGATGAGCGGCATGAGCCCGATGCCCACGGGGCAGTTTGCGTCGATGATGGGTGCGATGGCGAAGGGGCAGATGCCCGCGCCTCAGACGGTGCGCATCGACTTCTCCAACAGCAACGATTTCACCGGCGCAGCGAAGTCGACGGGTTTTGCCGGCAAGCTCGGCGGCACCTTTGAGGCCAGCAAGGACCTGCGCCTTGGCGCCTCGTACCAGTTCAAGAGCGCGCTGGGCGACATGAAGACCAGCGCCAGCGGTGCCAGTCTGACGATGGGGCAGTCGCTGCCGGGCCGGATGATCGTGCGCGACTTCCAGATGCCGGCGGTGCTCGCCGCCGGAGCGGCCTGGACGCCGTCCTCCAGCCTGCTGCTGGTGGCCGATGTCAAGCGCATCGACTGGTCGGGCGTGATGAAGGACTTCAAGATGACCTTCGAGTCCTCGCAGGGCCTGGGCACGATGAGCTTCACACTGCCCCAGAACTGGAAGGACCAGACCGTGGTGTCGCTGGGCGGCGCTTACAAGCTCAACGACGCCTGGACCCTGCGTGCCGGCTACAGCCATTCCACCAATCCGATTCCCGACGCGACAGTCCACCCGCTGTTCCCGGCCATCGTCAAGGACCACTACACGGCGGGCCTGGGCTATCAGCTCGGCGGCGGCATGAGCATCGACGCGGCGGTCTCTCACGCACCCAAGGTGACCGTCAACGCCGGCATGCTCGGCGGCGCACCGATCAGCCACAGCCAGACCAATTACCAGTTCCTGTTCAGTGCCCGCTACTGAGGCGGGGCTGGACGCAGACCCAACGAAAACCGTTGTCAGGAGTTCCAGTGAAAGAGGTCAATATTCCATCAGGAAGGGTGCTCAAGGCACCTGAAAACTTCCTGACCCAGGACGGCATACGCACCGTCTTCGAGGAAGGCAAGCACGGGCGGCGCGATTTCATCCGCTCGGCCTTCGCGGCTGCGGCGGCGGGGGCCGCCGTGCCGGCCGCCATGGCGCAGGGCAATCCGGTGCCGGCCGAGGGCGGTGATCCCAACATCCTGAACCTGCCGGAACACGCGATGACTCTGGGTCAGGGCGTGGCGACGGAGGGTGGCTACGGATCGCCTTCCAAGTACGAGAAGGGCATCCAGCGACGCCAGTCGCCGGGTCTGACGCAGACGACCCAGGCCTCGGTCTCGTTTGCGCCGCTGCAATCGCTGTTCGGCATCGTCACGCCCAGCGGACTGCACTTCGAGCGTCACCACCAGGGGTGGTACGACATCGATCCGTCCAAGCACCGCCTGATGGTCAACGGCATGGTCAAGCGCCAGATGGTATTCACCATGGACGAGATCATGCGGCTGCCCTCGGTGTCGCGCTTTCACTTCATCGAGTGCGGCGCCAACACCGCGGTCGACTGGGGCAACGTCGCTGTGCCGACCGTGCAGTACACGCACGGCATGCTCTCGTGCAGCGAGTTCACCGGCGTGCCGCTGATCACGCTGCTGGAGCTGGCTGGTGCGGACCTGAAGAACGGCAAGTTCATCCTCGCCGAAGGTGGCGACGGTTCGGCAATGACCCGGACCATCCCGATGGAGCTCATCACCTCGGGCGAGGTGCTGGTGGCGTATGGCCAGAACGGCGAAATGCTGCGTCCGCAGAACGGCTACCCGCTGCGTCTGGTGGTGCCCGGCGTGCAGGGCGTGAGCTGGGTGAAGTACCTGCGCCGCATCGAGGTGGGCGACAAGCCCTACGCGGCCAAGGATGAGGCGGTGCACTACATCGACCTGATGCCCGATGGCCAGCATCGCCAGTACACCAGCGTGCAGGAATGCAAGAGCGTGGTGACGACCCCGTCTGGCGGTCAGGTGCTGCTCGACAAGGGCTTCTACAACATCACGGGCCTGGCCTGGTCGGGCAAGGGAAAGATCAAGCGCGTCGATGTCTCCGTCGACGGCGGACGCAACTGGCGCCAGGCGCGTCTGGAGGGGCAGCCGCTGAGCAAGGCATTGACTCGCTTCAACATCGACTGGGTGTGGGACGGCAAGCCGGCCATCATCCAGAGCCGCGCGCAGGACGAGACCGGCTTCGTGCAGCCCAATTACCGACAGCTCCGGGGGGTGCGCGGCACCCGCTCGATCTATCACAACAACGCGATCCAGTCGTGGCTGGTGCAGGAAAACGGCGAGGTGAAGAATGTCCAGCTTTCGTAAAGCGGTCCTGACTGCGGCGCTGCTGGCCGTGGCCGGTGTGGCTGCGGCACAAAGCACGAAATACCCCGGCCTGGGCCGGGACGCGACGCCCAAGGAAGTGGCGAAATGGGACATCGACGTCCGCCCCGACTTCAAGGGGCTGCCCGCGGGTTCGGGTTCGGTGGCCCAGGGCCAGGACCTCTGGGAAGGCAAGTGCGCCCAGTGCCACGGTGTCTTCGGCGAGTCCAACGAGGTGTTCAGTCCGCTGATCGGTGGCGTCACGCCCGACGACATCAAGACCGGTCACGTCGCCAACCTCAAGGCCAACAACTACCCGGGTCGCACCACGATCATGAAGGTGGCGACGGTGTCGACCCTGTGGGACTACATCAACCGCGCCATGCCGTGGAACGCGCCCAAGACGCTCAAGACCGACGAGGTCTACGGCGTGCTGGCCTACCTGCTGAGCCTGGCGGGCGTGGTGCCGGAGAACTTCACGCTGTCGGACAAGAACATCGCCGAGGTGCAGAACCGCATGCCCAACCGCAACGGCATGAACACGCAGCACGCGATGTGGCCGGGCAAGGAGTTCGGCGGGGACTATCTCAAGCCCGACACCCGCAACACCATCTGCATGAGCAACTGCGAGACCGAGCCGAAGGTCGCTTCGATGCTGCCCGACTACGCCCGCAATGCACACGGCAACCTGGCCGAGCAGAACCGCATGGTCGGCGCGCAGCGCGGCGCCGACACCACGCGTCCCGAGCGCAAGGCCGGTGAAGCGGCGCCGGCACCGGTCGCTCCGGCGCCGCAGCCCAAGTCCGATCCCGAGGCGCAGGCCGCGCAGGCCCTGCTGGCGAAAAACGGTTGCATCGCCTGCCACGGCGTGGACAACCGGATCGTCGGTCCGGGTTTCAACGAGGTAGCCAAGAAGCATGCCGGCAAGGCAGACTATCTGGCAGCCAAGATCAAGTCGGGGGGACAGGGCGTGTGGGGAGCCATTCCCATGCCGCCGCAGACCCTGTCGGACGCCGATGCCAAGGCCATCGCCAACTGGATTTCCAAAGGGGCCGCCAAGTAAGCCGGCGCCCCGCCGTCCGAACGCAGCCGATTTTTTACGCATCACCGATCGCAAAGGAGATATCAGATGCAAAACCGTCGCGAGACACTCAAGCAAGGCGCCGTGGTGGCGGGCCTGCTGGCTTCGGCCGGCTTCCCCCAGTTCGCGCTCGCCTACAACAACGCGGCCTTCCAGGCCAAGAGCACCCAGGACGCCGTCAAGGCGCTGGGCGGCGGCGCGCTGGCCGAAAGCAAGGACGTGAGCATCGGGGGCCCCGACATCGCTGAAAACGGCGCCGTGGTGCCGCTCAAGGCGGGCACCACCCTGACCGGCGTCAAGCAGCTGCTGGTGCTGGTCGAGAAGAACCCGGCCGCCCTGGTCGCTGCGTTCGGCGTCAGCGATGCGGTCGAGGCAAACTTCTCCGTGCGCGCCAAGATGGGCCAGTCCTCGGATGTCTATGCCGTGGCCATCATGAACGACGGCAAGGCGTTCTATGCCAAGAAGGAAGTCAAGGTGACCCTGGGCGGTTGCGGCGGCTGATCGCCCCGGATACCGACCCGTCCCTCCGTTCATTCACACAGTTTCAAGGAAAGCAACATGGCAGATCCGATGCGAATCCGCGCCAAGGCCAGCGGTGATGTGGCCAACGTCCGTGTCCTGATGAGTCACGAAATGGAATCCGGCCAGCGCAAAGACGCCGCCGGCAACCTGGTGCCCGCGCACTTCATCAACGAAGTGACCGCCAGCCTCAACGGCAAGGTCGTCATGACCTCCGAGTGGGGTCCCTCGGTGTCCAAGAACCCCTTCCTGGAGTTCAACATCAAGGGCGCCAAGGCCGGCGACAAGGTCGTGGTGGCCTGGAAAGACAACAAGGGCGACTCGCGCACCGACGAAACCACGGTGGCCTGAGCGACCGTGGCCAGAGAACGGGCCTTCGGGCCCGTTCTGTTTCCCACAAGAACACGAGAGACGACCATGAAACACAAGCTGACAGTGCTGGCCGTGCTGGCTGCCGCATCCCTGCCGGGCTGGGCGCAGAAGACCGCCTCGCAAAGCATCGACGAGTACCGGGAGATGCTGCAGGATGGCAATCCGTCCGACCTCTTTGAAGCCAAGGGTGAAGACCTCTGGAAGAAGAAACGCGGGCCGAAGAACGCGTCGCTGGAACAGTGTGACCTCGGCAAGGGTCCGGGGGTGGTCAAAGGCGTGTTTGTCGAGCTGCCGCGCTACTTTGCCGACACCGGGCGCGTGCAGGACATGGAATCGCGCCTGCTGACCTGCATGGAGACGCTGCAGGGCTTCAACCCCGCCGAGATCGCCAAGACGCCTTTTGGCAAGGGCGAGCAGAACAACGTGACCGCGCTGGCCACCTGGCTGGCGGCCGAGTCCAAGGGCATGAAGTTCAACCTGCCCTACAGCCACCCGCAGGAGAAGGTGTTCTACGAAGTCGGCAAGCGGCTGTTCTTCCAGCGCGGCGGGCCGCACGATTTCTCGTGCGCCTCCTGCCACGGCGAGGACGGCAAGCGCATCCGACTGCAGGACCTGCCCAACCTGACCAAGAACCCGGGCGACGGCATCGGCTTCGCCGCCTGGCCGGCCTACCGTGTCTCCAACGGACAGATGTGGGGCATGCAGCAGCGCCTGAACGACTGCTACCGCCAGCAACGCTTCCCGTACCCTGGCTTCGGCAGCGATGCCACGATTGCCCTGGGTGTGTACCTGGGCGTGAACAGCCAGGGCTCGAAGTCCGTGGCCCCTGCCATCAAGCGTTGATCGAGGAGACAACCCCATGAAGAAAACCCATCTGTGGGCCCTGGGTGGCCTGGCTGCTGCGCTGGCACTGGCCGGTTGCGCGGGCGCCCCGTCATCCGTCGACCTCGATGCACTGGCGCAGAAAATCGCGAAGGCGTCCTTCCGCGACGAAGGCATCGTGAAGGCCGACGCCGTGCTCAACACCGACGAGACCAACCGTCTGTGCAGCGCCGCCGATGTGGCGGGCAAGCCGCTGGACGAGGCCACGGCCAAGCGCGTGGAAGCCGAGAACCTCAAGACGGTCAAGTGGCCGTCGGACGGCAAGTTCCTGGGTGACTGGAAGGAAGGCGAGAAGATCGCGCAGAACGGTCGCGGCCTGACCTTCACCGACACCGCAAGCGTGGTCAACGGCGGCAATTGCTACAACTGCCACCAGATCACCAAGGAGGAGATCTCCTTCGGCACCATCGGGCCGAGCCTCTACAACTACGCCAAGAACCGTGGCGTGACCAATCCCGATGACCCGGCGTCCAAGGCCATGGTCGAGTACACCTGGGGCAAGATCTGGAACGCCAAGGCCTACAACGCCTGCTCCAACATGCCGCGAGCCGGCCACAAGGGCATCCTCAACGAGACCCAGGTCCGCCATCTGGTGGCCCTGCTGCTGGACCCCAATTCGCCGGTCAACAAGTGATCGGACCTGCAACCCGGCGCCGCCGGGTTTTTTGATTCTTCTCTCTGCGGTGGCATTTTCATGAATCTCTCCAAACGCGAATTCCTTCAGGTGATGGGCGCCGGCACCATGGCCGGCATGAGTCTGGGCAGCTATGCGGAAGCGGCCGAGGGCAAGGCGGCCAATGGCCTGTACGACATCCCGCGCTTCGGCAATGTGTCCTTCCTGCACATGACCGACTGCCACGCGCAGCTCAAGCCGATCCATTTCCGCGAGCCCAGCATCAACCTGGGGATCGGCTCGATGAAGGGCAACCTGCCGCACCTGGTGGGCGAGCACCTGCTCAAGGTCGCCAAGGTGCGTCCGGGCACGGCCGAGGCCCATGCGCTGAGCTACCTCGACTACGAGAAGGCCGCCAAGCGCTATGGCAAGGTCGGCGGCTTCGCGCATCTGGCCACCCTGGTCAAGCGCCTGAAGGCCAGCCGCCCTGGCTCGCTGCTGCTGGATGGCGGCGACACCTGGCAAGGCTCGGGCACCTGCCTGTGGACCAACGGCCAGGACATGGTCGACGCCTGCAAGCTGCTGGGCGTGGACGTGATGACCGGCCACTGGGAATTCACCCTGGGCATGGAGCGGGTCAAGGAGATTGTCGAGAAGGACTTCAAGGGCAAGGTCGACTTCGTCGCGCAGAACGTCAAGACCAACGACTTCGGCGACCCGGTGTTCAAGCCCTATGTGATCCGCGAGATCAACGGCGTGCCCTGCGCCGTCATCGGCCAGGCCTTCCCCTACACGCCGATCGCCAACCCGCGCTACATGGTCGCCGACTGGGCCTTCGGCATCCAGGACGACAACATGCAGAAGATGGTCGACGAGGCCCGCGGCAAGGGCGCGCAGGTGGTCGTCGTCATCAGCCACAACGGCATGGACGTGGACCTCAAGATGGCCAGCCGAGTCAGCGGCATCGACGCCATCATGGGCGGCCACACCCACGACGGCATGCCGGTCGCCACCCTGGTGTCGAACAAGGGCGGCAAGACCATCGTCACCAACGCGGGTTCCAACGGCAAGTTCCTGGGCGTGCTGGACTTCGAGGTCAAGGACAAGAAGGTCACCGACTTCCGCTACAAGCTGCTGCCGGTGTTTTCCAACATGTTGCCGGCCGACAAGGAGATGGAAGCGCTGATCACCAAGATCCGTGCACCCTACGAAGGCAAGCTGGGCGAGGTGCTCGGGGTCAGCGAGGGCCTGCTGTACCGCCGTGGCAACTTCAATGGCACCGGCGACCAGCTGCTGGTCGACGCGCTGCTGGATGTGCAGGGCGCGCAGATCGCGTTCTCGCCCGGCTTCCGCTGGGGCACGACACTGCTGCCCGGCCAGGCGATCACGCGCGAGTGGCTGCTGGACATGACCGCCACCACGTACTCCTACGCCACGGTGACCGACATGACCGGCGAGACCATCAAGACCGTGATGGAAGACGTCTGCGACAACCTGTTCAACCCCGACCCCTACTACCAGCAGGGCGGCGACATGGTGCGCGTGGGTGGCATGAGCTACGCCGTCGACCCGACCGCCAAGATGGGCAGCCGCATCACCGACATGCGCCTCAACGGCAAACCGATCGAGGCCGGCAAGACCTACAAGGTGGCCGGCTGGGCGCCGGTCGCGGAAGAGGCCAGCCGCGCCGGCAACAAGATGGTCTGGGAGCTGGTCGAGCAATGGCTCAAGGCCCAGGGCGGCAAGGTCGCGCCGCGCAAGCTCAACGCACCCAAGATCACCGGCGGCCTGCCCAATCCGGGTTACGCCGCCTGACCACCACAGGGAGGACACATGGCATCCCCGGTATCACTCACGCGCCGCCGGCTGCTCGGCGCAGCGACCGCCGGTCTGGCGGCCAGCAGCCTGTGGCCGGAGATGCAGGGCTTTGCCCAGCAAGCCCAGGACTTCATCATGGGCCCGCCGATGTTCGACATCGAGCCACGGCAGATTTCGCCTCACGTCTGGATCATCTTCGCCCCCGATGGTTTTCCGACGCCGGAGAACCGGGGGATGATGTCCAACGTGACCTTCGTGGTGACCAGCGCGGGCGTGGTGATCCTCGACTCGGGCAGCTCGCTGCAGATCGGCGAAATGGCGATCCGCATGATCCGCAAGGTGACCAACAAGCCGGTGGTGGCGGTGTTCAACTCCCACTTCCATGGCGACCATTGGCTGGGCAACCACGCCTTTGTCAAAACCTATGGCAAGGACCTGCCCATCCATGCGCTGGCAGGCACCCGCAAGACGATCGAAGGCTACGAAGGCCACCAGTGGCGCACGCTGATGGAGAAGTGGACCAACCAGTCCACCAGCGGCACCGAGGTCGTGGCGCCCAACCGCACGATCGAGCACGGACAGTCGTTCACCTTCGGCGACGTCACGCTGCGTATGCACTTCTACGGGCGCGCCCATACCGACGCCGATCTCTGCGTGCAGGTGGTGGAAGACCGCGTGACCCATGTCGGCGACATCGCGATGGCCAACCGCATCGCCAACATCGACGATGGCTCGTACCCGGGCACTTTCAAGTACTACGAGGCGCTGCAGAAGTCCGCCGGCGAGCAGCTCTGGACGCCGGGCCACGGCCTGCCCGGCAAGGACATTCTTCAGACCTACGGCACCTTCCTCAAGGGCATCTGGGAGCCGTGTCTTGCCGCGGTCAAGGATGGCAAGGACCTGGGTGCGGCCAAGGCCATGGTGCTGGCCGACCCCCGCGTCGCCTCCAGGGCAAAGACCATGCAGGGCTTTGACGCCAACATCGGCAAGTACACCAGCCTGGCGTTTCTGGAGGCGGAGAAAGAGGCGTTCTGAGGCGGAACCGGACTGGTTGGATGCGACACGGCGCACCCGGTCCGGGAATACCCTGAATGGCCTTTTAATGAACATGTAATGGTCAAAACATTACATGAAGAGGAAGTGATCAAACGCACCGGCCCTGACATCCGTCAAGCCTGCATTGCACATCATTTCACTCAAAAATAGATAGCAACGGCGTCAAACGGCGCGCATGATGTCTCGCGGGATGCGAGTTTCGTGGTCCTGTCACCGCGGGCGACAGGACTGCCCTATCTGTTTACACAATGTCTGGTGATCGAGAAGCGCAAGCGCGGTGCGACGTGTGTTCGACCCGACCCAGGTGTTTGATGTCGAAGGTGCCGCCCAAGGTGGCAGACGCCCTGCAGGCCCATTGTGTCGAGCGCTCGGTCCGTGTCGGCGGCAGCATCGAGGTGCAGGGCGAGCGCTCCGACGTGCTGCGCGTGATCAAGGTCGGCATGTTCAAGTGTGAGCGTGTCAACGCCACCGGTGAGCGTGCAGCGGTCTGTCTGGTCGGGCGCGGCCGGGTCGTGGGCTACGCCAACCTGTTCAAGCAGTCGCCGATCATGACGATGACCGCGATGCTGCCGTCCAGGGTCTGCGAGATCCCAATCGCCGTGATCTACGACCGCGCGTTCATCGACCGTGCGTTTCGGCAGTACATGTACCGGTGCGTCGGAGAGGGCATCGAGAACGTGGCCGACTGGGCCAGTCTGGTCCGTGAGAGCAACATCTCCAAGCGGCTGTTGGCCGCGTTCGAGTTGATGACGCAGGAGGAGGGCAGCCGCGTGTTCCGGATTCCGGGTCATGCGGAGCTGGGTGCGCTGGTGGTGGCCCGGCGCGAATCGGTGGCCCGGCACATCGGCATGTTGCTGCGCGAGGGCAAGCTGCTCAAGCTCGACCGCTGGCGCGCGATCTTCAAACCCACGCCCGAGGAGCTGAAGGCGGCGGCCCGTGTCCATGTGACGCCGCTGGACCTCGTCGAGGGGGACGAATGACCGAGTCCTTCGAGATCAACGACCTGACGCTGTGGCTCGGGGTTCTGGAAAAGATCGTCGATTCGAGCACCAACATGGTGGTCATCACGGATGCGGAGCGCCGGATCAAGTGGGTCAATGCGCGCTACACCCAGGTCACCGGGTGGACCCTGCACGAGTGCGTGAACAAGCGTCCGAGAGAGGTTCTGCACGGGCCTGAGACGTCCCCGGAAACGCTGGCCACGATTGGCACCCTGCTTCGAGCGGGTGAGCCGGTCAAAGGGGTGGAGCTGGTCAACTACCGCAAGAGCGGTGAGATCTATCGGGTCAGCCTGGACATCGAGGCGATCCGCGACAGCGGCGGCCGGATCTGCGCCTACCTGTCGATGCAGTCGGACATCACCGACCAGCACCAGCGTCACCTCGATTCCATCGAACTGAAGCGACGGCTCGACGTGGCGCAGCGACTGGCCCGTCTGGGTCGCATCGAAACCGATCCCGAAACGGGGCAGCCTTACTGGTCGTCCGAGGTGTTCCGGATTCTGGGCATGGTGCCGGACGACCGGCCGCGCGGCTTTGACGATCTGCTTGCCCATGCGTACAAGGCCGACGTGCTGGCGCTGCAGCTTGACCGGCCGTGGCAGTGCGACACGGGGCAAGAAGTGGACATCGAGTTCCGTGTCGAGGGCGCGCGCGGCATGCGCTGGATCCGCTGTCAGGGCATACCCAGGGCAGAGGGCGGGCGTTATCTGCCGCCACAGTCCTGGCTGGTCCAGGACATTTCGCTCTTCAAGAGCCGGCTCGAGGAGAAGCGGCTGCTCAACGAGCGCCTCAACGAACTCGTGCAGGAGCGGACGCAGAAGCTGGAAGAGTCGAATCAGGCGCTGGAGGATTTTTCCTACGCGCTGTCGCACGACCTGCGAACGCCGCTGCGGCATGTGGCCGGCTTCTCGGAGTTGCTGGCCGAGGCGGTGCGTCGCGGGGAGGTCGGGGAGTGCCTGCGCTACTGCGAGAAGATCTCGCAGTCGGCGCACAAGATGCAGGAACTGATCGAAGGCATGCTGGCCTTCGCCAAGGCCGGTCGCCAGGGGCTGAAGCTCGTGCCGATTCCGCTGTCGTCAGTGATTCCCGAGATGATCGCGGCGGTCGAGGGCACCGCGGGCGGAAAGCCGGTGCACTGGGAGGTGGACCCGGAGCTGCCGGTTGTGCAGGGCGATCCCGTCCTGCTGCGGGAGGTCTGGCTCAATCTGCTGGACAACGCCGTCAAGTACTCCTCGGGACGGGAGCGGATCACGGTGCGGGTGGGCTGGCTGCCGCGTGACGAAGGGTGGGAGTTTTTCGTCAAGGACAACGGTGCGGGCTTCGACCCACGCCATGCGCACAAGCTCTTTGGCATGTTCCAGCGCCTGCACCGGGACGACCAGTTCAAGGGCACGGGCGTGGGCCTGGCCCTGGTGCGCCGCATTGTCGAGAGCCATGGCGGGCGCATCTGGGCCCTCTCCACGCCGGGAGAGGGCGCCGCCTTTCACTTCCTGCTGCCGTTCTGTGCGGGGCTGGACGACCCGTCGTCGTCGATCACGCCGTCCTGAGAGGTGTCGTTTCGTCGCGTCCGGCGCTGAAGCGGTCAGGCGCCAAACCGGGGAAACAGTATGTTGTTCTCCAGGTGGATGTGGCTGATCAGGTCGCTGGTCAACTGGGCCGTTCCCGCGTAGAGCGCGCGCCAGGTGTTGCAGGCGCCGGGCGGCGGCGTGTGTTCACGGGTCAGCTCGGCCAGCCGTTCGAGGTGCTCGCCGTGTCCGGTGTGTTCGACGCGCATCATCGTGATCGGATCGCCCAGCCCCGGAGTGCCGGCCTCGATCCCGGGGAACAGGATCTGTTCCTCTTTTTCCATGTGCTCCAGCAACTCCGTTTCCATCACTTCCAGATGATCGGCGAGGCCGTGGGGCACGTCGGGGTTGTCGTGGTGCACGGCCTCGACGCGCCGCGCCATGCGGATCAGTTCGGGCAGTTGCTCGCGGTGAACCGCGTGGTATCGCGAGAGGATGTGGTCGATCAGCGCGGGTGCGTCCGGCATCTCGGGCACGGCGTCATCCCGTCGCAGGGCCGACAGCTCGGAGACCACGCGCGTGGTGTCCAGGCCTTTGCGTTCGCAGGCCTGCGCCAGGCTGATCTGGCCGCCGCAACAGAAGTCCAGCTTGAGGCGGCGAAAGATCGCGGTGGCGCCCGGCAGGTCGACGGCGATCTGGCCGATGGCCTGCTGGGCGAGGGTGTTGTCGACGACTGGGGTGTTCATGGCAGATCCTTAAACATTCATGTGAAGTGCATGTATTGAGCCATAAAATGTGTTGCAAGGGCATATTCCCTTCGAACGAGTCCGGGCTTCCGGACGGACGACCCCCACCATGCGACTGACCCAGTGGACCGACTACAGCCTGCGCGTCTTGATGCACTGTGCCGCGCATGAGGACCGTCCGCAGCCCACGACCATCAGCGAGGTTGCCGATGCCCACGGCATTTCCCGCAGCCACCTGACCAAGATCGTGATGACGCTGGCGGCGCAGGGGTTCATCGAGACCACCCGGGGGCGGGGCGGCGGCATGCGCCTGCTGCGGCCCGCCACGACCATCACCGTGGGTGAGGTGGTGCGCAAGACCGAGACCGACTTCCAGCACGTCGAGTGCTTCAACCGCGAAACCAACCGCTGCAGGATGAACGGCCAATGCGGCCTGAAGCACGTGTTCGGTCGTGCGCTGGCCAGCTATCTCGGGGTGCTGGACCAGGTGACCCTTGCGGACCTGGTGGCGCCGCCGGCGGCGGCTGCCGAGGGCGCCGTCAAGACCGGCGGTGGCGCGGCGACGTGGCGGATCAGCGCGGCACGATGAAGACCGCGTCGGCCCGTACCGACGCTGCGCTGTCGGGGCGGGCGCCGTCGGGGCTGACCACCAGGGTGACCCGCAGGGACTGACCGGCGTGCTCCGCCGCCAGTGTGCCCGGCAGCACGAGCCGCACGGGCATCGAGGCGCTGGCCGCAGGCCCCACGGTCAACGCGGTGTCCGAGTCGATGCGCAGGCCCTCCAGTCCCTGCACCTCCAGCGCGAAGCGCCGTGTCGACTCCTGGCTGTTGGTCACCTGCAGACGGTAGGTGTTCTCGATCGCGCCGTTGCTGACCATGCGCGCCAGCGACCCGCGGTCCTTGATCAGCACGGCGTCGACGTCGCGACGGTGGCTCAGGCTCCAGAGCCACGCGAGGATCAGGACGCTCAGCAAGGCGCCGTAGATCAGCACCCGTGGCCGCCACACCCGCCGCAGCATCTGCGGCACGCCCCAGCCGCGCGCGACCGCGTTGCCGGAGGTGTAGCGGATCAGCCCCTTGGGGTAGCCCATCCGGTCCATCACGTCGTCGCACACATCGATGCAGGCCGCGCAGGCGATGCACTCGTTCTGCAGCCCGTTGCGGATGTCGATGCCGGTCGGGCACACCTGGACGCACAGGGTGCAGTCCACGCAGTCACCCAGGCCGGCGTCGCGCGGATCGGTCTTGCGTGAGCGCGCGCCGCGCTGTTCCCCGCGGGCGCTGTCGTAGGCGATCACGAGGGAATCCATGTCGATCAGCGCGCTCTGGAAACGCGCGTAGGGGCACATGTACTTGCAGACCTGCTCGCGCATGAAGCCCGCGTTGCCGTAGGTCGCAAAACCGTAGAAGAAGACCCAGAACCAGAGCCAGGGCGTCTCGCCCGGCACGAGCAACGCCGGCCCGAGCTCGCGCACGGGCGAGAAATAGCCGACGAAGCTGAAGCCGGTGAACAGGGAGAGCGCGATCCACAGCAGGTGCTTGCCGCCCTTGCGCGCCAGCTTCTCCGGTCCCCAGGGGCGGGCATCCAGCCGCATCCGGGCGCTCCGGTCACCCTCCACCCTGCGTTCGATCCAGAGGAATATCTCGGTGTACACCGTCTGAGGACAGCTGTAGCCGCACCACAGACGACCCGCGATCGCGGTGAAGAAGAACAGCGCCAGCGCGCTGATCACCAGCAAGGCAGCGAGGTAGATGAAGTCCTGTGGCTGGAGCACCAGGCCGAGGACGTAGAAGCGCCGTTCGTTCAGATCGAAGAGCAGCGCCTGGCGGCCGTTCCACTGGAGCCAGGGGGCGCCATAGAAAAACAGCTGGGTGAGCCAGACCATGAGCCAGCGCCAGCGCGCGAAACGCCCGGTGACAGAGCGCGGGTAGATCTTGATCCGTGATTCGTAGAGGGAGCGCTCGACCGGGTCGGCGGTGCGGGAAATGCTGTCCGCCATGAGGGGTCTCCGGTCGGTCTGGCTGCTGTAAAAAGGTGCATATTGTATGAACCTAAAATGCGAGCGCTTGTGTCGGGCGGCAATCCCTTTCGCCTGCTGGGGTTGTGGGCCCAAAGGCGCTACCCTATGCAAATGAACCGCAGCACCTCCCTGTCCGCAAAGCTGATCCGCATCGGAACAGCCCTGCTGGTGCTGGCCCTGGCGTCCATCGGGCTGACCCTGTGGGTCACCTGGCAACTCGAAGGCGGCGCCGCCGCCGTCAACGAAGCGGGGCGCATGCGCATGCAGACCTGGCGCATGACCAGCGCCGTGCAGGCGCGACGGCCCGCCGCCGAGGTGCAGGCCCTGGTGGCGGAGTTCGACCGCAGCCTGATGCTGCTGCGAGACGGCGACTCCCAGCGTCCGCTGTTCGTCCCCTGGGACGCGGACGTGCGGCGCGAATTCGCGGCCGTGGAACGCCTGTGGCTCAGCCAGCGGTCCCTGTGGAACGAACCGCTGCAGCCCGACGATCCGGTGCTGCTGAAATCGGCCGACGACTTCGTGCAAGCCATCGATCGTTTCGTCCGCACCATCGAGCACCAGCTCTCCGGTTTCACCGCGATGCTCAACCTGTTCCAGTTCGCGATGATGGTGCTGGCCATTGCAGGCGCGGTGGTGATGCTCTACACCGGCTACCTCTACGTCATCAATCCGCTGGCCCACCTGCGGCGTGGACTGGAGCAGGTCGAAGGGGGAGAGTTCGGCGCCCGGATCGACGTGGACACCCAGGACGAGTTCGGTCAGGTGGCCGCCGGCTTCAACCGCATGGCCGCGACACTGCAGTCGCTGTATGAAGGCCTGGAGGCGAAGGTTCAGGACAAGACCCGCCACATCGAGGCGCAGCGCGCGCGGCTGGAGGCGCTGTACGAGGTCAGCGCATTCCTGGCGCGGGCCAACAGTGTCCAGGAGCTGTCGCAAGGGTTCTCGCAACGGGTGCGCGATGTGATGAAGGCGGACGCCGTGGCGGTGCGCTGGGCGGACGACACCAATCAGCGCTACCTGATGCTGGCTTCCGACTGCTTTCCGCAGGAGATGCAGGAAGAAGAACGCAGCCTGATCGCGGGGGCCTGTGCCTGTGGCAGCCTGCAGTCCGACGCCCGGACCCGCGTCATCCCGATCCACAGCCACGACCAGGCGCCGGTCCGTCATTGCGCACGGGTCGGCTTCCGCAATCTGGTGAGCGTGCCGGTCCGGCTGCAGCAGCGGGTGATCGGGGAGATCGATCTGTTCTTTCGTGGCGAGGTGCACCTGAGCGCGGAGGAGAGCGAGTTGCTGGACGCGCTGGCCAGTCACCTGGCGAGCGCGCTCGAAGGGCTGCGGGCCGAGGCGCTGGAGCGCGAGGCGGCGGTCGGCGAGGAGCGGGCGCTGCTGGCGCGTGAACTGCACGACTCGATTGCGCAGTCGCTGGCGTTCCTGAAGATCCAGGCGCAACTGCTGCGCGGCGCGGTGCTGCGTCAGGACGCCCGCAAGGTGCAGTCGACGCTGGATGAGCTGGACGCGGGGCTCAAGGAGAGCATCAACGATGTGCGTGAACTGCTGATGCACTTCCGGACCCGTGCCAACACCGGTGACATCGAATCCGCGTTGCAGGAGACGCTGCAGAAGTTCCAGCACCAGTCCGGTCTGCCCACGCGGTTGCAACTGGACGGAGATGGGCTGCCGCTGCCCGCGGATGTGCAGGTGCAAGTCCTGCACGTGGTGCAGGAGGCGCTCTCGAACGTCCGCAAACATGCCGACGCGACGCAGGTGAGCCTGAACGTGCACAAGGGCTTGAGGTGGCAGTTCGTCGTGCGCGACGACGGGGTCGGCTTCGACGCCGGACAACACATCGACGAGACCCATGTGGGTACCAAGATCATGCGCGAGCGTGCTGAGCGCATCGGTGCCGATGTCGAGATCGCCTCGTCGCCGGGCCAGGGGACGAGCGTCACCCTGACCTTGCCGGCCAACCCGGTGGCCACCAGCGCGGCGGTGCCGGCCGGCCACCCGTTTTCAGACTCGCTTTCTTCCGTCCCATGAATGCTCCGATCAAACTGCTGCTGGTTGACGATCACTCCCTGTTTCGCCGGGGCCTGAAGGCCCTGCTCGGGCAGGACGAACGCTTTGTCGTGGTCGCCGAGGCGGGGGACGCGGGCGAGGCGCTGCGCTGTCTGCCGCGCGAGCGGCCCGACGTCGTGCTGCTGGACAACCATCTGCCCGGTGTGCGCGGTGTTGACGCCATTCCAGCGCTCAAGGAGGCCGCGCCCGGCGTTCGCATCCTGATGCTCACGGTGAGCGAAAACGAAAACGACCTGGCGGCCGCGCTGCAGGCCGGGGCCGACGGCTACCTGCTCAAGACGATGGAGTCCGACCAGTTGGCCGACACCATCGTCAAGGTGCTTGAAGGCGAGTCGGTCATCAGCCCGGAAATGATGACCAAACTGGTGTCGGTGTTCCGCGCCCGGCCAGCGCCCGTGGCGCCGGGCGTCGAGTTCGCCGCGCCGACGGCTGCAGCGCCGGCCGCAGAGGGCCTTGCGGTGGCTGCGGCGCCGACGGACCCGCTCTCGCCACGCGAGCGCGAGATCCTGCTGCTGATCGCGCGGGGTGACTCCAACAAACTGATCGCGCGCGAGCTGGACATCGCCGAGACCACGGTGAAGATCCACGTGCAACACATCCTGCGCAAGCTGGGACTGTCCTCGCGCGTGCAGGCCGCCGTGTACGCCACCAGCCGCGGCCTGGCCTGAGCCGCGTCCGTGCCGGTTTGATCTGGCGCAAGCGGCCTTGAAAAACCCGCGCCAGTAGTTCTTCCGGACGATGCCCTCGCGCGGGCGCATCGTTCTTCTGCCTCGGGCGGTGTGTGCCTCCGGCGGATGTTCAGCCCTGACTTGAAAAGGGACATTCATGCCATGTCTTTCGGAGAGAAAACATGGCTTCAGAACTGAGGAATGAAAGAAAGGCCTGGTCGGTCCTGATCGTCAGCACGCTGGCGTTCACCGTCTGCTTCATGGTCTGGATGATGTTCGGCGTGATCGGCATCCCGATCAAGAAGATGCTGAACCTCAACGCGACCGAGTTCGGCCTGCTGACCGCGATGCCGGTGCTGACCGGCTCGCTGATCCGGGTGCCGCTGGGCATCTGGACCGACCGCTACGGCGGCCGCATCGTGATGGCGTTGCTGATGGCGCTCACCGTGCCCGCGATCTGGCTGATGAGCTACGCCACCGAGTACTGGCACTTCCTGACCATCGGCCTGTTCGTCGGCCTGGCCGGCGGCTCCTTCTCGGTCGGCACGCCCTATGTCGCGCGCTGGTTCCCCAAGAGCCGCCAGGGCATGGCGATGGGTGTTTACGGCGCCGGCAACTCGGGCTCGGCGGTCAACAAGTTCGTCGCGCCGGTGCTGCTGGTGGCCTTCGGCTGGGCCATGGTGCCGCAGGTGTACGCCGCCATCATGCTCGGCACCCTGGTGCTGTTCTGGCTGTTCAGCCACAGCGACCCAGCCCACCTGGTGCCCAGCAACGTGAAGTTCAGCGACCAGCTCAAGGCGCTGAAGGACCCCAAGGTGCTCAAGTACTGCCAGTACTACAGCATCGTGTTCGGCGGCTACGTGGCGCTGGCGCTCTGGATGGTGCAGTACTACGTGGGCGAATACGGCCTGGACATCCGCGTCGCCGCGCTGCTGGCCGCCTGCTTCTCGCTGCCCGGCGGTGTGTTGCGCGCCATTGGCGGCGTGCTGTCCGACAAGTACGGCGCCCACAGCGTCACCTGGTGGGTGATGTGGGTGAGCTGGATCTGCCTGTTCCTGCTGAGCTACCCGCAGACCGACTTCACCATCCTCACCGTCAACGGCCCGAGCACCTTCCACATCGGCCTGAACGTCTACGTCTTCACCGGCCTGATGGCGGTGCTGGGCGTGGCCTTCGCCTTCGGCAAGGCCAGCGTCTTCAAGTACATCAGCGACGACTACCCCAAGAACATCGGTGCCATCAGCGGCATCGTCGGCCTGGCCGGCGGCATGGGCGGCTTCATCCTGCCGATCCTGTTCGGCGCCCTGATGGACCTCACCGGCGTGCGCTCCAGCGCCTTCATGCTGATGTACGGCGTGGTCTGGGTCTCACTGATCTGGATGTACTGGACCGAAGTCCGCAAGACCCCGGTCATGGGTGCCGGCGCACCGTCCCTCTCCCACCAGCACTGACCCTCGCGGCCAGCAACTTCCATGAACTCGAAAACCACCTCTCTCCCGGGTGCCGGCAACGCTGCGCCCGCCCAGGGCGCGGACATTGCCGACTGGCGCCCCGAAGACGAGCGCTTCTGGAACACGACCGGCAGCCGCATCGCCTACCGCAACCTCTGGATCTCGGTGCCCGCCCTGTTGTGCGGCTTCGCGGTCTGGGGCATGTGGGGGATCATCACCGTGCAGATGCTCAACCTGGGCTTCCCCTTCACCCAGGCCGAGCTGTTCACGCTGACCGCGATCTCCGGCATCTCCGGCGCGACCATGCGCATCCCGGCCTCGTTCCTGATCCGGCTGGCCGGTGGCCGCAACACCATCTTCCTGACCACCGCCATGCTGCTCGCGCCCGCGATCGGCACCGGCATCGTGCTGCAGCACAAGGACTGGCCGCTGTGGACCTTCCAGCTGATGGCCCTGTGGTCGGGCGTGGGTGGCGGCAACTTCGCCAGCTCGATGTCCAACATCAGCACCTTCTTCCCCAAGCGCCTGCAGGGCACGGCGCTGGGCCTGAACGCCGGCCTGGGCAACTTCGGCGTGACCACGATGCAGATCGTGATCCCGCTGGTGATGACCCTGCCGCTGCTGGGTGCCTTCGGTGGTGAATCCATGACGCTGGTGAAGGACAGCGGCTGGCTGTTCGGCAAGATCGCCGCCGGCACGCCGACCTGGATCCAGAACGCCGGTTTCGCCTGGGTGTTCTCGCTGGTGCCGCTGGGTGCGCTGTGCTGGTTCGGCATGAACAACCTCAAGACCGTTTCGCCCGACACCGGCAACGCGCTCACGGCCTTCGCCAAGATCACCTACCTCTACACCCTGGCCTTCGTGCCGACGGTGTTCATGCTCTGGCTCTACCTGCCCAAGCCCACCGGCCTGGGCCTGCTGAGCATGTGGGTCGCGATCCCGCTGGACATCGTGATGGCGCTGACCGTGATGCGGCTGGCCGCCTTCGGCGAGATGAAGGAAGGCGTGAAGAAGCAGTTCGCCATCTTCCGCAACAAGCACACCTGGTCGCTGACCGCGCTCTACATCGTCACCTTCGGTTCCTTCATCGGTTTCTCGATGGCGCTGCCGTTGTCGATCACCGTGATCTTCGGCTTCCAGCACGTGCCCGATGCGGCCGGCGTGCTGCAGCACACGCTCAAGAACCCCAACGCGCCCTCGGCCCTGACCTACGCCTGGATCGGTCCCTTCGTCGGCGCCGCCACGCGCCCCATCGGCGGCTGGATCAGCGACAAGGTCGGCGGCTCCATCGTGACGCAGGTGATCACCGCCGTGATGGCCGCCGCCGCCGTGGCCGTGGGCTACGTGATGATGCAGGCCTACGGCTCGGCCACGCCCGAGCAGTACTTCCCGATGTTCCTGGGCCTGTTCATGGTGCTGTTCTTCGCCAGCGGCATCGGCAACGGCTCCACCTTCCGCACCATCGGCGTGATCTTCGACCGCGCCCAGGCCGGCCCCGTGCTGGGCTGGACCTCGGCGGTCGCCGCCTACGGCGCCTTCATCGCGCCGGTGCTGATCGGCCAGTACATCAAGGCTGGCACCCCGCAGCTCGCCTTCTACGGCTTCGCCGTTTTCTACGCCCTGTGCCTGGTGCTGAACTGGTGGTTCTACCTGCGCAAGGGTGCCGAGATCCGCAACCCCTGAGCGCCCCAGACACGTATTTTCGGAGACCCCACGATGAGTCACTTCCTTGACCGCCTGAGCCATTTCACGGCTCCCACAGAAAGCTTCTCCGGCTCGCACGGTGTCACCACCGGCGAAGACCGCACCTGGGAAGACGCCTACCGCAACCGCTGGGCCCACGACAAGATCGTGCGCTCGACCCACGGCGTGAACTGCACGGGCTCCTGCTCGTGGAAGATCTACGTCAAGGGCGGCATCGTCACCTGGGAAACCCAGCAGACCGACTACCCGCGCACCCGCGCCGACCTGCCCAACCACGAGCCGCGTGGCTGCGCCCGCGGCGCCTCCTACAGCTGGTACCTGTACTCCGCCAACCGCGTGAAGTACCCGATGGTGCGCGGCAAGCTGCTGCAGCACTGGCGCGCCGCGCTGGCCGTGGCCAAGAGCCCGGTCGACGCCTGGGCTGCCATCACCGAGAACGCGGATGCCCGTCGCCAGTGGCAGCAGCAGCGCGGCCTGGGCGGCATGGTGCGCAGCACCTGGGAAGAGGTCAACCAGATCATTGCCGCCGCCAACGTCTACACCATCAAGCGGCACGGTCCCGACCGCGTCTGGGGCTTCTCGCCCATCCCGGCGATGTCGATGGTCAGCTACGCTGCCGGCTCGCGCTACCTGTCGCTGATCGGCGGCGTGTGCATGAGCTTCTACGACTGGTACTGCGACCTGCCGCCGTCCAGCCCGCAGGTCTGGGGTGAACAGACCGACGTGCCCGAATCGGCCGACTGGTACAACTCCACCTACATCATTGCCTGGGGCTCCAACGTGCCCCAGACCCGCACGCCCGACGCCCACTTCTTCACCGAGGTCCGCTACAAGGGCGCCAAGACGGTTGCGATCACGCCCGACTACGCCGAGATCAGCAAGCTCTGCGACCTGTGGATGCACCCCAAGCAGGGCACCGACGCGGCGCTGGCCATGGCCATGGGCCACGTGATCCTCAAGGAGTTCTATTTCGACAAGCGCTCGTCGTACTTCGACGACTACGTGCGCCGCTACACCGACATGCCCAACCTGGTGCAGCTCGAAGAGCGCACCCTGTTCGACGGCCGCACGGCGCTGGTGCCGGGGCGCTACCTGCGCGCCAGCGACTTCAACGGCCAGCTCGGCCAGGCCAACAACCCCGAGTGGAAAACCGTCGCCATCGACCAGGACGACAAGATCGTGCTGCCCAACGGTTCCATCGGCTTCCGCTGGGGCGCCGAGGGCCGTGCCGACGTGGGCAAGTGGAACCTGGAAGACAAGGAAGCGCGCGGCGACGAGCAGGTCAAGCTCAAGCTCAGCCTGATGGAAGGCGAGGGCAGCGAGTACGACGTGGGCGACGTCGCCTTCCCGTACTTCGGTGGCATCGACACCCCCAACTTCACCGCCAACAAGCAGGACGATGTGCTGGTGCGCAAGGTGCCGGTGCGCCGCATCAAGCTGGGCAAGGCGGGCGAGGAACGCTACGCCCTGGTCGCCACCGTGTTCGACCTGACGGTGGCCAACTACGGCGTGGCCCGCGGCCTGCCGGGTGAAAACGCCGCCCTGAACTACGACCAGGACACGCCCTACACGCCGGCCTGGCAGGAAAAGATCACCGGCGTCAAGCGCGACCAGGTGATCGCCGTGGCGCGCCAGTTCGCCGACAACGCCGACAAGACCCGAGGCAAGTCCATGGTGATCATCGGCGCCGCGATGAACCACTGGTACCACAGCGACATGAACTACCGCGGCATCATCAACATGCTGATGATGTGCGGCTGCATCGGCCAGAGCGGCGGCGGCTGGGCGCACTACGTGGGCCAGGAAAAGCTGCGCCCGCAGACCGGCTGGACCGCACTGGCTTTCGCGCTCGACTGGGTGCGCCCGCCGCGCCAGATGAACTCCACCAGCGCCTTCTATGCCCACACCGACCAGTGGCGCTACGAGAAGCTGGGCGTGGAAGAAATCCTCTCGCCGCTGGCCGACCGCACCCGGTTCGGTGGCAGCCTGATCGACTACAACGTGCGCGCCGAGCGCATGGGCTGGCTGCCCAGCGCGCCGCAGCTGCAGACCAACCCGATGCAGGTGGTCAGGGACGCCACCGCCGCCGGCATGGACCCCAAGGACTACGCGGTCAAGGCGCTCAAGGACGGCTCGCTGCGCATGAGCTGCGAGGACCCGGACCACCCCGACAACTGGCCGCGCAACCTGTTCGTCTGGCGCTCCAACATCCTGGGCTCCAGCGGCAAGGGCCACGAGTACTTCCTCAAACACCTGCTGGGCACGACCCACGGCGTGCAAGGGAAAGACCTCGGACCGGACGACGCCAAGCCGACCGAAGTCGAGTGGCACGACAAGGCACCCGAAGGCAAGCTGGACCTGGTGGTCACGCTGGACTTCCGCATGAGCACGACCTGCCTGTACTCCGACATCGTGCTGCCCACGGCGACCTGGTACGAGAAGAACGACCTCAACACCAGCGACATGCACCCCTTCATCCATCCGCTGTCGACCGCGGTGGACCCTGCCTGGCAATCGAAGAGCGACTGGGAGATCTACAAGGGTTTCGCCAAGGCCTTCAGCGAGGTCTGCGTCGGCCACCTCGGCGTGGAGAAGGAGCTCATGCTCACGCCGCTGATGCACGACACCGCGGCCGAGCTGGCCCAGCCATTTGACGTGAAGGAATGGAAGAAGGGCGAGTGCGACCTGATCCCCGGCAAGACCGCGCCGCAGATCAGCGTGGTCGAGCGCGACTACCCCAACACCTACGCCCGCTTCACCGCGCTGGGTCCGCTGATGGACAAGGCCGGCAACGGCGGCAAGGGCATCGGCTGGAACACCCAGACCGAGGTCGGCCAGCTCAAGGAACTCAACGGCACCGTGCACACCGAGGGCGTGACCAAGGGCCTGGCGAAGATCGAGAGCGACATCGACGCCTGCGAGGTGGTGCTGCAACTGGCGCCCGAGACCAACGGCCACGTCGCCGTCAAGGCCTGGGAGGCTCTGAGCAAGATCACCGGACGCGACCACACCCACCTGGCCCTGCACCGCGAGGACGAGAAGATCCGCTTCCGCGACATCCAGGCCCAGCCGCGCAAGATCATCAGCTCGCCCACCTGGTCCGGGCTGGAGTCCGAGAAGGTCTCGTACAACGCCGGCTACACCAACGTGCACGAGCTGATCCCATGGCGCACCCTCACCGGCCGCCAGCAGTTCTACCTGGACCACCCCTGGATGCTGGCCTTCGGTGAAGGCCTGACCAGCTACCGCCCGCCGGTCGACCTGAAGACGGTCGACGAGATGATCGACCGCAAGCCCAACGGCAACAAGGAGATCAGCCTCAACTTCATCACGCCGCACCAGAAGTGGGGCATCCACAGCACGTACAGCGACAACCTGCACATGCTCACGCTCAACCGCGGCGGCCCGGTGATCTGGCTCAGCGAGGACGACGCGAAGAGCGCCGGCATCGCCGACAACGACTGGGTGGAACTGTTCAACACCAACGGCGCCATCGCGGCGCGGGCGGTGGTCAGCCAGCGCGTCAACCCGGGCATGGTGCTCATGTACCACGCGCAGGAAAAGATCATCAACACCCCCGGTGCCGAGATCACCAACACGCGCGGCGGCATCCACAACTCGGTCACCCGCATCGTGACCAAACCGACCCACATGATCGGCGGCTACGCGCAGTTCAGCTACGGCTTCAACTACTACGGAACCATCGGCACCAACCGCGACGAGTTCGTCATCGTGCGCAAGATGCGCAAGATCGACTGGCTCGACGGTGAAGGCACCGACACGGTTCAGGCCTGAGGCACAGAAAGACTAGGAGAAACACGATGAAAGTACGTGCCCAAATCGCCATGGTGCTGAACCTGGACAAGTGCATTGGTTGCCACACCTGTTCGGTCACCTGCAAGAACGTCTGGACCAGCCGGCCCGGCGTCGAATACGCCTGGTTCAACAACGTGGAAACCAAACCCGGTATCGGCTATCCCAAGGAGTGGGAGAACCAGGACAAGTGGAACGGTGGCTGGGTCCGCAAGGCCGACGGCTCCATCGTCCCGAAGCAAGGTGGCAAGTGGTCGCTGCTGATGAAGATCTTCAGCAACCCCAACCTGCCGCAGATCGACGACTACTACGAGCCCTTCACCTTCGACTACGACCACCTGCAGTCGGCCAAGGAGAGCAAGGCCGCGCCGACCGCACGGCCGCGCAGCCTGATCACCGGCCAGCGCATGGAGAAGATCGAGTGGGGCCCGAACTGGGAGGAAATCCTGGGTGGCGAGTTCAGCAAGCGCAGCGCGGACGCCAACCTCGCGAACTTCGAGCAGGCCCAGAAGGACATGGTCGGCCAGTTCGAGAACACCTTCATGATGTACCTGCCGCGCCTGTGCGAGCACTGCCTCAACCCGGCGTGCGTGGCCTCGTGCCCGTCGGGCTCGATCTACAAGCGCGAAGACGACGGCATCGTGCTGATCGACCAGGACAAGTGCCGCGGCTGGCGCATGTGCGTCAGCGGCTGCCCCTACAAGAAGATCTATTACAACTGGCAGACCGGCAAGGCCGAGAAGTGCATCTTCTGCTACCCGCGCATCGAGGCCGGCCAGCCCACGGTGTGCAGTGAGACCTGCGTGGGCCGCATCCGCTACCTGGGTGTGGTGCTGTACGACGCCGACCGCATCGCCGAGGCCGCCAGCGTGCCCGACGAGAAGGACCTCTACCAGGCCCAGCTCGACATCTTCCTCAACCCCAACGACCCGGCCGTGATCGAGCAGGCGCGCAATGACGGCATCCCCGACAGCTGGATGGAAGGCGCCCGCAAGAGCCCGGTCTACAAGATGGCGATCGACTGGAAGATCGCGCTGCCGCTGCACCCCGAGTACCGCACCCTGCCCATGGTCTGGTACGTGCCGCCGCTCTCGCCGATCAGCGCCGCCGCCAACGCCGGCCACATCGGCGCCAACGGCGAGCTGCCCGACTTCAGCCAGATGCGCATTCCGCTGCAGTACCTGGCCAACCTGCTGACCGCCGGTGACACGGCGCCGGTGGTGCGCGCGCTCGAACGCATGCTGGCCATGCGCGCCTACCAGCGCGGCAAGCACGTGGACGGCGTGGAGAACCTCAAGGTGCTGGAGCAGACCGGCCTGAGCCGCGCCGAGGTCGAGGAGATGTACCAGATCATGGCCATCGCCAACTACGAAGACCGCTTCGTCATCCCCAGCTCGCACCGCGAGTACGCCGAAAACGCCTTCGACCTGCGCGGTGGCTGCGGCTTCTCGTTCGGCAACGGCTGCTCGGACGGCGCCTCGGACACCAGCCTGTTCGGTGGCGACAAGCGCCGCACCATCCCGATCCAGTCGGTGGTCTGAAAAAGATGTTGCACACCCCCGCCGCGCTTCGCGCGACCCTCTCAAGGGGGCAACGCTGGCGGCCCGGCAAAGCCGGTTCCGCGGCGTTCTCGCCAAGAGGTCCCGTGCATCGCAAACCGATCACGCTTCGACAAGGAGATTTGTGAAATGAAGAACACCCGTTACTCCCTGCGCGCGCTGGCGCGCCTGCTGGCCTATCCCGACGCGCAGCTGCGCGCCGACCTGGCGCCGCTGATCGCCGCCATCGACGAAGAAGCCTCGGTGCCGGCCGCGCGCCGCGCCGAGCTGCGTGCGCTCGCCGCCGACCTGGTGCGCCGCGACCCGCTGGAGGTGGAAGCCCGCTATGTCGAGACCTTCGACCGCGGCCGCGCCACCTCGCTGCACCTGTTCGAGCATGTGCACGGCGACTCGCGCGACCGTGGTCCGGCCATGATCGACCTGGTGCAGACCTACGAGAAGTCCGGTCTGTACCTCGGCCCCGACGAGCTGCCGGACCACCTGGGCGTGGTGCTGGAGTTCGCCTCCACCCAGCCGCCCGCGCTGGCCAAGGCCTTTCTGGGTGAAGTGGCGCACATCCTGAACGCCATCTTCAGCGCACTGCTCAAGCGCGAGAGCCCCTACGCCGCCGTCGTCGCCGCCGTGCTGGAACTGGCCGGCCAGAAGGCCGAGGCCGTGCCCTTCAAGGCCGACGAGGCGCTCGACGAGAGCTGGGCCGAGCCCGAGGCCTTCGACGGCTGCAGCACCCGTGGCCAGAACCGGCCCGAGCAGGCGCAGCCGATCCACATCGTCCGCAAGAACCCCAACGCTTCTCAAGGAGTCGCAGCATGAACGGCCTGCAGAACTTCATCTTCGGCATCTACCCCTACATCGCGCTCACGGTCTTCCTGCTGGGCAGCCTGATCCGATTCGACCGAGACCAGTACAGCTGGAAGAGCGACTCCTCGCAGCTGCTGCGCAAGGGCCAGCTGCGCTGGGGCAGCAACCTGTTCCACATCGGCATCCTGTTCCTGTTCTTCGGCCACAGCGTGGGCATGCTCACGCCGCACTTCGTGTACGAGCCCTTCATCAGCGCCGGCCACAAGCAGCTCATGGCCATGGTCTCGGGTGGCCTGTTCGGTCTGTTCGGTTTTGCCGGCGTCAGCATCCTGCTGCACCGTCGTCTGTCGGATGCCCGCATCCGTGCCACCAGCAAGACCAGCGACATCGTGCTGCTGTGGCTGCTGTGGGCGCAGTTCGCGCTGGGCCTGGCGACCATTCCGCTGTCGGCCCAGCACCTGGACGGCGGCATGATGCTGCTGCTCGCCGAATGGGCGCAGCGCATCGTGACCTTCCGCGCCGGCGCGCCCGAGCTGCTGGCCGAGGCCAGCTGGGTCTTCAAGGCCCACATGTTCCTGGGCATGAGCATCTTCCTGATCTTTCCGTTCACCCGCCTGGTGCACGTGTGGAGCGGCTTCGGCACCCTGGCCTATGTGACGCGTCCGTATCAGGTGGTGCGCAGCCGCCGCGTCGGCATGACGCCCCAGATGCCTCTGAGCCAGCGGGGTCGTTGAACATGACGGAAGGACTCTTCATGACCGACAGCAAGACCCACGGCTGCGGCAGCGCGCACTGCGCCTGCTCCGGCCAACTGCAGATCGTGCCCGCCAGCATCAACGGCGTCGCGCTGCACGAGCCCGGCGAGGCGCTGGACGCCGAAACATTGCGCGAGCGTGCCTTCACCGAGCTGCTGCGCCAGCGCGCGGTGCACCAGGGACTGCTGCCGCGCTTCAGCGGTCTGGTGGCGCCCTCGCTCAACGAGGCCGAGCGCCACGTGATCGAGGCGATGACGGACGACGAGGTCCGCTCGCCCGAACCGACCGACGACGAGTGCCGGCGGTACTACGAGGCCAACAAGCCCCACTTCATCGCCGGTCAGGCGCTGCACGTGCGGCACATCCTGTTCGCCGTCACACCGGGCGTGAACGTGCACGCGCTGACGCAGCGCGCCGAGGCCGCGCTGCTGGAGCTGATCCGCAAGGACGTGGCGCCCGGCCGCTTCGAGCAACTCGCGGCCGAACTGTCCAACTGCCCGTCCAGCGCCGAGGGCGGCGACCTGGGCTGGGTGACGCCGGAGGACTGCGCGCCCGAACTCGCCAATGAACTCTTCTACCAGAGCGATTCGCGCTGGGGCATGGGCGTGCACCCGCGTCTGGTGCACACCCGCTTCGGCCTGCACATC
>JAEUOT010000020.1 GCA_016790705.1 Hydrogenophaga sp. | reverse complement strand
AAGGCCATGGGCCAGATCTCGGGCGCCATCATCGGCGTGACCGTGGTGCTGATCTCGGTGTTCGTGCCGCTGGCCTTCTTCAGCGGGTCCGTCGGCAACATCTATCGCCAGTTCGCGGCCGTGATGGGTCTGTCGATTGCCTTCTCGGCCTTCATGGCGCTGTCGCTCACGCCCGCACTGTGCGCGACCCTGCTGCAGCAGGTTGAAGCCGGTCACGCGCACGCCAAGAGTGGCTTCTTCGGCTGGTTCAACCGCGGCTTCGCCCGCACCGCCAAGAACTACGAAGGCGGTGTGGCCCGCCTGCTGCCGCGCGCCGGCCGCACGCTGGTCCTCTACGCCGTGATCGTCGGAGTGGCGGTGTTCGTCTACAAGCGCCTGCCCACATCGTTCCTGCCCAACGAGGACCAGGGCACCATGCTGGTCAACGTGCAACTGCCGCCAGGCGCCACGCAGGAGCGCACGCTGGCCGTGATGAAACAGGTCGAAGGGTTCATGCTCAAGCAGCCCGAGGTGCAGAGCATGGTCGGCGTCCTGGGCTTCAGCTTCTCGGGGCAGGGCCAGAACGCCGCACTGGCTTTCGTCACGCTCAAGGACTGGGCGGAGCGCAAGGCGCCGGGCAGCGATGCGCAGTCGTTGGCCGGGCGGGCGTTCGGCGCGCTGTCGGGCATTCGCGATGCCTTCATCTTCGCGCTCAATCCGCCGCCGATCCCCGAACTCGGTGCGTCCTCGGGTTTCAGCTTCCGGCTGCAGGACCGGGCCGGCCTCGGTCGCGAAGCGCTGGTGGGCGCACGCAACCAGCTGCTGGGTCTGGCGTCCAAGAGCAAGCTGCTGACCCAGGTCCGTCCCGATGGCCTGGAAGACGCGCCGCAACTGCAGATCGACATCGACCGCGACCGTGCCAACGCGCTGGGCGTCAGCTTCGATGGCATCAGCGCCGCCATCGGCACCGCGCTGGGTTCGGCCTATGCCAATGACTTTCCCAACGCCGGCCGGTTGCAGCGCGTGATGGTGCAGGCCGATGCGGCGGCGCGGATGCAGCCCGAGGACGTGCTCCGCCTCACGGTCAACAACGCCAGTGGTCAGGCGGTACCGCTGTCGGCCTTTGCCTCGACCCGGTGGATCACCGGTCCGATGCAGACGGTCCGCTACAACGGCTATCCGGCCATGCGCATCAGCGGCGCGGCGGCCCCCGGTGTGAGCACCGGGCAGGCCATGGCCGAGATGGAGGCGCTGGCTGCCCAGTTGCCCCAGGGTTTCGGCTACGAGTGGACCGGGCAGTCGCGCGAGGAGAAGCTGGCGGGCAGTCAGGCCCTGGTGCTGTACGCGTTTGCGATCCTGTCGGTCGTGCTGTGTCTTGCGGCGCTGTATGAGAGCTGGACGATTCCGATGGCGGTGGTGCTGGTGGTGCCGCTCGGGGTGCTGGGCGTGCTGCTGGCGACCTTGTTGCGTGGCTACGCCAACGACGTCTACTTCCAGGTCGGCCTGATCACCATCATCGGCCTCTCAGCGAAGAACGCCATCCTGATCATCGAGTTCGCCAAGGACCTGCAGGCGCAGGGCCGCAGCGTGATCGAGTCGGCGCTGGCGGCGGCGCACCTGCGGTTCCGCCCGATCATCATGACCTCGCTCGCGTTCACGCTGGGCGTGCTGCCGCTGTTCCTCGCATCGGGGGCCGGCTCCGCGAGCCAGCGGGCCATCGGCACTGGCGTGATCGGCGGCATCCTGACCGGCACGGCGCTGGCCGTGTTCTTCGTCCCCATCTTCTTCGTCGTCGTCCGCAGCGTGTTCAAGGGCAGCGAACGGCAACGGCTTCACGAGATCGCGGAAGCCGAACACCACGGAGTTCACCATGTCTGAGCGCGCTGCTGTCCGACTTTCCGTCCTTGTGCTGGCGGCTGTGCTGAGCGGCTGCTCGCTGACGCCGACGCTGGAAAAGCCTGTGGCCCCGGTGGCCGCCAGCTACCCTGGCCAGGCCGCTGCGGCGACCGCGACCGGTCAGTTGCCAGGCTGGGAGACCTTCGTCACCGACGCCCGGCTGCGCGAGGTGATCCAGCTCGCATTGCAGAACAACCGCGACCTGCGCATCGCCACGCTCAACATCGAGCAGGTGCGCGCGCAGTACCAGATCCGGCGCGCCGACCAGTGGCCCACCGTCAACGCCGTGGTCAGCGGCAACCGTCAGCCCACCACCAGCGGTGGCATGAGCAGCGTCTACACCGCGGGCCTGGCAATGGCCAGTTGGGAGATCGACTTCTTCGGTCGCCTGGGCAGTCTCAAAGAGGCTGCGCTGGCCCAGTTCCTGGCCAGCGAAGAAGCGCAGCGCACCGCCCAGACCAGTCTGGTGGCCGCGGTCTCCAGCACCTGGCTGAGCCTGCAGACCGATGAGGCGCTGCTGGCGCTGACGCAGCGCACGCAGGCCACACGAGAGGACTCGCTGCGCCTGACCAAGCTGCGCTTCGACAACGGTGCTGCCTCGGCGCTGGATCTGCGCCAGGCCGAATCCCTCGCCGCGGCCGCCCGCGCGACGCTGGCGCAACAGCAGCGGGCCAGGGCGCTGGACCTCAACGCGCTGACCCTGCTGGTCGGGCAGGAGCTGCCGCTGGCGCTGTTGAAGGGGGCGGACCCGCTGGCGCCGTTCCAGGCGGTGCCCGAGGGCCTGCCGTCGGAGCTGCTGACCCGGCGCGCCGACATCCGTCAGGCCGAACAGCAGCTCGTGGCCGCCAACGCGAACATCGGTGCTGCGCGCGCTGCCTTCTTTCCGCGCATCTCGCTGACCACCAGCGTGGGGACGGTGAGCAACCAGCTTTCGGGACTGTTCAAGGACGGCTCGTGGGGCTTCTCGCTGGCACCTCAGGCCCTGCTGCCGGTCTTCGATCTCGGTCGCAACCAGTCGAATCTCGACATCGCCAAGGCCTCGCGGGACATCGCCGTGGCCCAGTACGAAAAAGCCATCCAGGCGGCCTTCCGTGAGGTTGCGGATGCGCTCGCCGGTCGCGCCACGCTGGGCGAGCAACTCTCCGCCCTGGAGCAGCAGGCCAAGGCCGACAGCGAGCGCTACCGGCTTGCCGAGCTGCGGTATCGCAGCGGGGTGGCCAGCTATCTCGATGCGCTGGACGCCCAACGCTCGCTGTTTGCCACGCAGCAGGCGCTGGCGCAGGCGCGGCTGGCGCAGCAGCAGAACCAGGTCGCGCTGTACAAGGCGCTCGGCGGCGGCTACTGAGGCTTCAGGTCGTAGAAGCGCACGATATGGTCCCAGGCCGCCTGCGGGTCGTCCACGACCTTGAACAGGTTCAGGTCCTCGGGTGAGATCGTGCCTTCTTCGACAAGCACCTCCAGGTTGAACAGACGCTTCCAGTAGTGGCTGCCGAACAGCACGATCGGCACCGGCTTGGCCTTTTTGCACTGCACGAGCGTGATCACCTCGAACAGCTCGTCCAGGGTGCCGAACCCGCCGGGGAAGGCGACCAGGGCCTTGGCGCGCATCATGAAGTGCATCTTGCGCAGCGCGAAGTAATGGAACTTGAAGCTCAGGCCGGGTGAGATGAAGCGGTTGCCGGACTGTTCGAATGGCAGCGAGATGTTCAGGCCCACGTTGAGCGCGCCTTCGTCGTGGGCGCCGCGGTTGGCCGCTTCCATGATGCCCGGGCCGCCGCCCGTGCAGATGAAAAGCTGGTCTTCTTTGGCGCAACGGGCGCTGTAGCGCGCCACCAGCCGGCCGAACGCTCGGGCCTCGTCGTAGTAGTGGGCGTTGCGCAGGATTGCCTCGGCCTTGCGAATGTTTTCCGCGTTGCCGCTTTCCCGGGCCGCCGCCAGCGCCGCCTCGGCCTCGGGCCGTTCACGGAACCGGGCGCTGCCGAACACGACGATGGTGTTCTCGATGCCCAGTTGCTGCTGCGCTAGGTCGGGTTTGAGCATTTCGAGCTGGAAGCGGATGCCGCGGGTTTCGCGGCGCAGCAGGAACTCGGGGTCGGCAAAGGCCAGCCGGTAGGCGTCGGCCGCGATCGGGTTGCCGTTGTTGGCGTGGGCCTGCAGATCGGCCCAGGCATCGGCGATGCGTTGTTCGCTCAGGTTCTGTGTGGTTTCCATGTCGGGTGTCCCTTGGATTCGACGGGGTGAGTGTGTAGCGCCGAGGCCGATCGCCAGTGTCTGCGGCACAAAAGCAAAAGGCTCCCGAAGGAGCCTTTTATATCAACGTCCCGAAAGCATCAGACGCGCTTGCGGTATTCGCCGGTGCGGGTGTCGATTTCGATCTTGTCGCCCTGGCTGACAAACAGCGGCACGGGCACTTCGAAGCCGGTGGCAATCTTGGCGGGCTTGAGCACCTTGCCGGACGTGTCGCCCTTGACGGCAGGTTCGGTCCAGGTGATTTCGCGCACGACGCTGGTCGGCAGTTCGACGGAGATGGCCTTGCCTTCGTAGAACACCACCTCGACGGCCATGCCGTCTTCCAGGTAGTTCAGGGCGTCGCCCATGTTCTCGGCTTCGACTTCGTACTGGTTGTACTCGGCGTCCATGCAGACGTACATCGGATCGGCGAAGTAGGAGTAGGTGCACTCCTTCTTGTCCAGGATGATCTGGTCCATCTTGTCGTCGGCCTTGAAGACGACTTCGGTGCCGATGTTGCCCAGCAGGCCCTTGAGCTTCATGCGGACGGTGGCGGCGCCGCGGCCACCACGGGCGTACTCGGTGCGCAGAACAATCATCGGGTCCTTGCCGTGCATGATCACGTTGCCGGCGCGGATTTCTTGGGCGATTTTCATAGGGGTTCCAACAGTTGGGCCGCGGGTTCCGTCGGGGCGCAGGGCCTGCGGAAGGTCTGGAAGGCCGCGATCTGCGCGGCGAGGCAGATGGCTGGCGGGTAACGGGCGGCGCCGTCAGGCCGCACCGGTTTACAGCAAAGCCTTGAATTTTAACGCTTTTCGGCAACGAATCCGAGCAACTGGCTGGCCAGGTCCGCCTGGGCCAGCAGGCGCTGACGGGCGGCCCGTGCGCATTCGCCCCAGCCGTGCACCGTTTCCCAGCCGGGCCAGACAGTCCCGGGGCGGGTCAGTCCGTTCCACGCACGGTGAAATTCGCGCAGCGAGGCGGGGGCCTGGAGCCAGTCGAGGAAGGCTTCGAGCTTGGCGTGGTGGGCGTTGTCGTGCTGCGGGTAGATGTGCCAGACGAAGGGTCGGCCCGCCCACAGGGCGCGCACCAGCGAGTCTTCGCCGCGCACGAAATTGAGGTCGCAGCTCCAGAGCAGGTGGTCGTAGTCGTGCTGCGTCAGGCGCGGCACGGTGTGCAGCCTCGGAGAAGCGTTTGCCACGGGCAAGTCCTTTCGGACCGCGGCCACGGCGTCGCTGGCGCGACCGGCGGTGACCAGCCAGTCGCTGGGAATGTCGCGTGCGGCCTGTTGCAGGACCGCTGCGAGGGCGGGTGGCTCATAACAGAACAGGCTGGCGCGGGGAGCGCCGCCCGACGGCAGACGGTTCGCTTCCAGCCAGGTATGCGCGTCGAAATCCGACCGCCGCGCGGGCAGGCCGGCTTCGCGCAGCAAGCCGCCGGTGGCCGGTGTGAAGCCCGGAAACAGGAACCATTTGGTCAGGCCCTGCAACGGCCCGGTCATGATCGGGGAGGGCAGCCGGTGAGACCGTTCGACCCAGGCCTCGGCGCTCATGTACTCGAGGTTGATCCAGACCGGTGGCGCGTCACCAGACTGCACACGCCTGGCCAGGTCGCCCAGAAACTCCGGTGCCGGATCGCAACCGAAGGCCTCGATCCACACGTCGGCGGGCGCCAGCGCAGCGACCTGCCCGTCCGGCAGCGGATCGGTCCAGCGGTACACCTGCACCCCGGGCCAGCGGCCTTCGAGCGCGCCCGGTGCCATCCAGGCCAGGTCGTCCGGCACGTCGATCCACAGCCGCACCCGTTCGCCCCGGCGCGCCAGGTCGGCGCACAGCCGCCAGCAGACGCCGGTGTCGCCCAGGTTGTCGATGACGCGGCAGAAGATGTCCCATTGCATGGCCGCGATTGTGGCCTGTGGGGCCGCGCCACAATACGGACCCATGTCCAGCCCCGCATCCGACGCACCGCATTCCGAACAACTGCTGGCCGAGGTCGCGGCGCTGCCGGGCCTGCCCGGGGTCTACCGCTATTTCGATGCGCAGGACCAGTTGCTCTACGTCGGCAAGGCGCGCAACCTCAAGAAGCGCGTCAGCAGCTACTTCCAGAAGAACCACGACGGCACCCGCATCGGGCAGATGGTCAGCCGCATCGTGCGCATGGAGACCACGGTGGTGCGCACCGAGGCCGAGGCGCTGCTGCTGGAAAACAACCTGATCAAGACGCTGAACCCCAAGTTCAACATCCTGTTCCGGGACGACAAGAGCTACCCCTACCTCAAGATCACCGGCACCCGCGAAACCTTCCGTACCGCCGGCACCAAGCCGCTGCCCATGCTGGCGTTCCCGCGCATGGCCTATTACCGGGGCGTGGTCGACCGGCGCCACAGCTACTACGGTCCGTACCCCAGCGCCTGGGCGGTCAAGGAAACCATCACGCTGCTGCAGAAGGTGTTTCGTCTGCGGACCTGCGAGGACACCGTGTTCGCCAACCGCACGCGGCCTTGTCTGCTCTACCAGATCAAGCGCTGCACCGGGCCCTGCGTGGACCTGATTGACACCGAGGCCTACGGGCGAGACGTGGCCGACGCCGAGCGTTTCCTGCGTGGCGAGACCCAGGAAGTGCTGGACGCCTTGCAGGCCCGCATGATGGCGCACGCCGACCGGCTGGAATTCGAGCAGGCGGCCGAGATCCGCAACCAGATGAGCGCGCTGTCCAAGGTATTGCAGCAGCAGGCGATGGACAACCTCTCGGACAAGGACGTCGACGTGCTGGCGGTGAAGGTGCTCGGTGGGCGTGCCTGCGTGAACCTGGCTATGGTGCGTGGCGGGCGGCACCTGGGCGATCGCCCTTACTTTCCGGCCCATGTGGATGACGCGACGCAGATCGACGAGGCGCTGGAAGCCGAGGGCGAGGCGCTGTCGGGCAGCGATCCGCTGGAGCGCGTGCATGTGCGCGTGCTGGAAGCCTTCATCGCGCAGCACTACCTGGGCGCCGCGCTGCCGCACACCCTGGTGACCAGCCACCCGGTGCGCCGCTCGCTGGTCGAGGCGCTGACCGAGCAGAACGGCGCCAAGGTCAACGCCGTGCACCAGCCGCGCGAGCACCGCCGCATCTGGCTGGAGATGGCGCAGAAGAACGCCGAGATTGCGCTGGCGCGCCTGCTGGCCGAAGAAGGCTCGCAGCAGGCGCGCACGCGCGCGCTGGCCGAGGCGCTGGGTCTGCCCGACGACAACCTGGACGAGTTGCGCATCGAGTGTTTCGACATCTCGCACACGGCGGGTGAGTCGACCCAGGCGTCCTGCGTCGTGTTCGAGGCGCACAAGATGCAGAACAGCCAGTACCGCCGCTACAACATCGACGGCATCACGGGCGGTGACGATTACGCCGCGATGCGGCAGGTGCTGTTGCGCCGCTACGGCAAGATCGCCGAGGCGCTGCGGGCAGAGCAGGGCGTCGAGACGGCGCCGGTGGCGGACCTTCCGCAGGCAGAGGTGGCCGAGGCTGGGGTGCCCGACGCGACCGGCTCAGCGCAGGAAGCGCCCAAGGGTCCGCGCATGCCCGACCTGGTGCTGGTGGATGGCGGCAAGGGGCAGGTCAGCATGGCGCGCGAGGTGTTCCAGCAGCTTGGCCTGGACCTGTCGCTGATCGTCGGCGTCGAGAAGGGCGAGGGGCGCAAGGTGGGCCTCGAAGAACTGGTGTTTGCCGAC
>JAEUOT010000012.1 GCA_016790705.1 Hydrogenophaga sp. | reverse complement strand
ACGGAAAGCACGAACAGCACGCCCAGCCACAGCAGCCAGCGGTCGGGGGACACCAGGGCCGACAGCACGGGCACACCTTCGAAGGCCGTGGCGCCCAGCTTCAGCAGGTCCTGCAGGTAGTTCTGCGCCACCACGAACAGGACCGAACCGACCACCGCACCATACAGGGTGCCCATGCCGCCGATGACGACGATGAGCAGGATGTCGAGCATGATCTCGAACGACAGCGTCGTGTCCGGTCCGGTGTAGCGCAGCCAGATCGCGAGCAGCGCGCCGGCGACGGTGGCGAACAGGGCAGACAGCACGTTGGAGAGCGTGCGGTAGATCACCGTGCGGTAGCCGATCGCCTCGGCGCGGAAGTCGTTCTCGCGGATCGCCTGCAGCACGCGGCCGAAGGGCGAGTTCACGATGCGCAGGATGGTCAGGAAGATCGCGCAGACGCCGACGAACAGCAGGTAGTAGGTGATCAGCTTGCCATTGAGCGCCACCTCGCCCCAGGGCAGCGACAGCGCTTCTTCGCGCAGCTCGAAGCCGGGCGAGAGCCACTCGGGCACGCCGAAGCTCAGGCCGTCTTCGCCGCCCGTGATGTCCGAGAGCTGCGAGGCCAGGGTCAGGAAGGCCGAGGCCACGGCCAGCGTGATCATGGCGAAGAAGATCGCCTTCACCCGCAGCGAGAACAGGCCGATCAGCAGCGACAGCACCAGCGACACCACCAAGGCACCGAGCACGCCGACGGCGATCGCGCCCCAGGACGGTTCCTCGAACGCGCCCAGCGCGATCGCCACGCCGTAGGCGCCGATGCCGAAGAACATGGTGTGCGCGAAGCTGACGATGCCGGTGTAGCCCAACAGCAGGTCGAAGCTGGCGACCAGCGCGACGAAGACCAGGATCTTGGCCGCGACGTTGAGCGCCTTCACGCCCGGGAACAGAAAGGGCGCGAAGGCCAGGCCGATGAACAGAATCACCAGCAGCACCGCCAGCCAGGGGCTGCGCGGCAGGTCTTTGGACAGGAGTCGTGCAAGCATGGTCGGGCTCCTCAGCGGCTGGTGACGGGGTACACACCCTGCGGGCGCCACAGCAGGATGGCGACCATCAGCGCGATGTTCGAGAACAGCGCCACCTTGGGCATCAGGAAGCCGGTGTAGTTGGCCATCAGGCCCACCAGCAAGGCGCCGATCAGCGCGCCCAGCGTGGAGCCCAGGCCGCCGATGATGATGACGATGAAGATCAGCACGTTGACCTGCGCGCCCATCTGCGGTGTCACGCTCTGCTGGTACAGGCCCCACATCACGCCGCCCAGCCCGGCCAGCGCGCTGCCGGCGACGAACACGCCGACGAACAACCGCTTGATGCGGTAGCCCAGCGACTCGACCATCTCGCGGTCCTGCACACCGGCGCGGATCAAGAGGCCAACCTTGGTGCGGTTGAGCGTCCAGACCATGGCCGCGAACACGGCTGAGCCGACCAGCACCGCGACGATGCGGTACTTCTCGACCGAGGCATCGCCCAGCAACAGCGAGCCGCGCAGCGCCTCGGGCAGCGGCAGCGCGATCTGCCCCGGGCCCCAGATGACCTTGATCAGCTCCTCGCCGATGATCATGCCGCCCATGGTGATGAGGATCTGCTTGAGGTGCATGCCGTAGACCGGGCGGATGATGAAGCGCTCGAACACCAGCCCGAGCGCACCGGCCACCGCCATCGCGACCAGCATGGCCGGCAGCAGCGCCAGCAGGTTCATCCACAGGCTGTCGGCCGCCGTGTAGGCGCCCATGCTGCCCAGCACCGTGGTCGCCACGAAGGCGCCGAGCGCGATGAACACGCCGTGCCCGAAGTTCAGCACGTCCATCAGGCCGAACACCAGCGTCAGGCCCGAGGCGATGATGAAGACGATCATGCCCATCGCCAGCCCGGCCACGGTGAGCGTGAGCCAGGTCGCGGGGCTGCCCACGGCAGGTAGCGCGGCCAGCGCGAGCACCGGCACCAGGGCCAGCGGTTTCCAGTCCATGTCTTTGAACAGACTCATTGGTGCGCTCCCAAAGACAGACCCAGTAGCTTGCCTTGCAAGGCTTCGTCGGCAGCGAGATCAGCCATGCGGCCGCTGTGCACCACGCGCCCGTCGTCCATGACGGCCACGCTGTCGCCGAGCTGTTTGGCGAAGTTGAAGTTCTGCTCGACCAGCAGGATCGTGGTCTGCGCTGCCTTGAGCTGGCGGAAGGCCTCGATCATGTTCTGGATGATCGCGGGCGCCAGGCCCTTGCTGGGCTCGTCGATCAGCAGCAGCTGGCGCGGCTCGACGATGGCGCGCGAGACCGCCAGCATCTGCTTCTGTCCGCCACTGAGCTTGCCGGCCGGGTGGTTCCAGAACTTCTTCATGGCCGGGAACAGGCCGAAGATCCATTCGAGGCGCGTGGTGTCGATGTCCTCGAGCGTGCGCGCGCCGCGCGCGGCCAGCAGCATGTTCTCGCGCACCGACAAATCCGAAAAGATGCCCATGCTCTCGGGCACGTAGGCCACGCCGCTGGTGGCGATCTCGGGCGTCTGGCGGGCGGTGATGTCCTGCCCGGCCAGCGTGACCCGGCCCTGGCTGGCGTGCCACAGGCCCATGATGGTCCGCAGCGTGGTGGTCTTGCCGGCGCCGTTGCGGCCCAGCAGCATGGTCAGTTCGCCCTTGGGCACGACCAGGTCCACGCCGTGGAGGATGTGATAGGCCCCAATGTGCGTATGAACACCCTCAAGTTTCAGCAGTGCCTCGCTCATGCCGTGGCCTCTTCTTTTTCTTCGGGGTTGATGCCAAGGTAGGCCTGCTGCACCACCGGCGAAGCGATCACGGTCGCGGGGTCGCCGTCGGCGACGAGCTCGCCGTTGTGCAGCACGATGATGCGATCCGAGAGTTCGCGCACCACGTCCATCTTGTGTTCGACCAGCAGGATGGTCTTGGTCTTGTCGGCCTTGAGCTGGCGGATCAGGTTGAGGATCACCGGCACCTCGTCCACGCTCATGCCCGCAGTGGGTTCGTCGAACATGAACACCTGCGGCTCCAGCGCCATCAGGATGCCGACTTCGAGCTTGCGCTGGTCGCCGTGCGGCAGGCTGGCCGCGAGCTGGTCGCCCTTGTCGGCCAGCGCCACGGTCTCCAGCACCTCGTCGGCCCGCACCACCAGATCGCGCCGGTCGCTCCAGATCTTCCAGAGGTTCAGCCCCGCACCCGCCCTCGCCTGCACCGCCAGCCGCACGTTCTCGCGCACGGTCAGGTTCGGGAACAGGTTGGTGAGCTGGAAGGCGCGGCCAAGCCCGGCCTGGGCCCGTGCGGCTGCGCCCTGGGCCGAGATGTCCACGCCGTTGAGCTTCACGCGTCCGGCGGTGGCCTTGATCTGGCCCGAGATCAGATTGAAGTAGGTGGTCTTGCCGGCACCGTTGGGGCCGACGATGGCGGTCAGCGTGCCCGGCGCGAACGCGCAGGACACAGCATTCACCGCCACGTGCCCGCCGAAGCGGACCGTGAGATCAGTGGTTTCAAGCATCCGTATTCCTCCGCGCAGCGCAAGTGCGCGAGCAGTTGCGGCCAGTGCCGCGACCTTCCAGAAACGCCGCGGAACCGGCTTTGCCGGGCCGCAGGCGTTGTCCCCCTTTCAGGGGGAAGCCGCGTCAGCGGCGCAGGGGGTGCGTTCTATACAGCGCAGGGGTTTACTTCTTGTTCCGGATCGGAATGTCGAGTTCGGAAGGCTTGATCTCGCGCACCAGTTCCGGCACGCCCCAGGCAAACGCCGGGTCCACCTTGATCTTGAAGTGGTACATGCTCTGCATGGCCTGGTGGTCTTCCTTGCGGAAGGTCATGGTGCCCTTGGGCGTCTCAAAACTCATGCCTTCCATGGTCTTGATCAGCGTGTCGGTCTTGGTGTCGCCGTTGGTCTTCTTGAGCGCGGTCACCACGGCCATCGCGGCGCTGAAGCCACCGGCGGTGAAGAAGTCCGGCGGTGCCTTGAACTCCTTGTAGTGCTGGGCCACCATGGCTTCGTTCACCGGGTTCTTGGGGATGCCGAAGTAGTAGTACAGCGCGCCTTCCCTGCCGGGGACGTTCTTGTAGGCGACCATGGCCGGCAGGATGTTGCCGCCGGTGGCGAGCTTGATGCCGTAGCGCTTTTCCAGCTCCATCTCGGCGATCTTGGGGAACGGCGTCGGGGCGCCCGACCAGCCGACCGAGATGTACTTCTTGCCGGGCTGGTCCTTGAGCTTGTCGACGATGCGCAGCAGGCCGGCGGTGAAGTCGGTCGTGCCCACGGGCAGGTATTCCTCGTGGACGATCTTGGCCTTCTTGGTGAATTCCTTGGCGGCCTTCACGCCGTCGCGGCCGAAGGCGTTGTCGTTGGCGAGCATGGCGATCACGTTGCCCGGCTGGTCCAGCGCGGCGGCGTTGGCGGCGGCGTCCTGGCTGCTGTTGCGGCCGGTGCGGAAGATGTACTTGTTCCACTTGTCGCCGGTGATCGAGTCGGCCACGGCGGGCTCGACCAGCAGGATCTTCTGGTATTCCTGCGCGACCGGCAGCATGGCCAGCGCGACCGGCGAGGCGGTCGGGCCGATGGCCAGGTCGACCTTGTCGTCGGCGTAGGCGGTGGCCAGCAGGCTCTTGCCGATGTCGGGCTTGCCCTGGTCGTCCTTCTCGATGACCACGATCTTCTTGCCGGCGACCATCATGGTGCCGTTGGTGGCGTAGTTCAGGCCCATCATCAGACCGGTCTGGGTCTGCTTGGCGTAGGCCTCGAGCGGGCCGGTCTTGCTGTAGATGTGGGCGATGCGGATTTCACCCTTGTTGGACTGGGCGAAACCCATCGAAGCGGTGCAGGCAAGGGCCATCACCGCAACGCAGCGCGTGGTCTGGAACATGTCTTGTCTCCTGGTTGTGACATCACCGGGCGGTGAACGCAGCCCCCTTTTGCAGAGACCGTGCCAGCACAGGCAGGCCTTTGAAATCAACAACTTGCTGCTGCCCGCCTTCGAAGCGTCGGAAATTCAGACAGTCTTGGCCGGCTTGAAGGGACTGCTTTTCAGGCAGTTGTCTGAAAATCAGACGACTCGCCCAGCTTGTCGTAGAGGCTGGCGCGCGAGATGCCGAGCAGGCGTGCGGCGGCTGCGCGATTGCCGCCGGTGCGCGCCAGGGCCTGGGCAATCGCCTCGCGTTCGATGCGCGCGATGCGCTCGGGCAGCGGCACCCAGTCGTCGGCCGCGGCCGGCAGCGCGGGCCCCGCTGCGGCACGCACGGCCAGCGGCGGCTCGATGCGCTCGAGCCCGCTTTCGCGCAGCACCTGCTCCACCAGCGCGGCATCGACCTGCGGGGCATCGCTGCGCAGCGCCAGTTGTTCCAGCACATTGCGCAGTTCGCGGATGTTGCCGCGCCAGGGTTGCGCCGCCAGCAGGGCCTGCGCGCTGGCGTCGAGTTCGTGCTGGGCGCTGCCGCCGCGGGCGGCGATGTCCTCGCACAGCGCCTCGACCAGCAAGGGAATGTCGCCCTGTCGCTCGCGTAGTGGCGGCACCCGGATCGGCAGCACGTTCAGGCGGTAGTACAGGTCTTCGCGGAACTGGCCGTTGCGCACCAGTTGCTGCAGATCGCGCGAGGTCGCGGCCACCACGCGCACGTCGCAGCGGATCAACTGGTTGGAGCCCAGCGGCTCGATCTCGCCGTCCTGCAGCGCGCGCAGCAGTTTGACCTGCACGGCCATCGGCATGTCGCCCAGCTCGTCGAGAAACAGCGTGCCGCCGTCGGCCAGCTTGAACTTGCCCTCGCGCCCCTTCTTGTCGGCGCCGGTGTAGGCGCCGGGCGCGACGCCGAAGAACTCGGCCTCCATCAGCGCCTCGGGAACCGCCGCCATGTTCACGCCCACGAAGGCGCGGCCGGCGCGCGGCGAGGCGGCGTGGATCGCGTGCGCCAGCAGCTCCTTGCCGGTGCCGGTCTCGCCCAGCAGCAGCACCGGGCTGGCCGACTGCGCCGCGCGGCGCGCCTGGCGCTTGACCTCCTGCGCCGCCGGACTGGTCCCCACGAAGCTGGCGAAGGTGTACTTGGCGCGGCGCTGGCTCGCGAGTTCGCGACGGGCGTCGTTGAGGTCCTGCTCCAGCCGCGCGAACTTGGCGATGAAGGGCTGCAGCGTGGTTTCGGGGTGGTCGAACAGCACGATGCCCAGCACGCCGATGACCGCGCCCGCCTCGTCGCGCAGCGGAATGCGGCTGACCACGAAGGTGCCCGCCTTGTTGGTGAGCAGGTCGATCAGGATCGGCTTGCCGGTCTCCAGCACCTGGTGCATCTGCGTGTTCTGCACGACGCTGGACACCGAATGACCCACGAAGTCCTCCTCGCGCTCGAAACCGAGTGCGGGCAGGAAGCGGCGGTACTGGTCGTTGATCCACACCACCCGCCCCGTCCGGTCCACCAGCAGCATGCCCTCGCTGGCGTTGGCGAACAGCTCGAACATCGAACGCGCGGCCAGCTCCAGGATGCTCTGGGCGTCGCGCGGCAGGCGGTCGTCTCGTGTCATGACGCGATGGTAAGGCGGTGGGGCGCGTCAGGACGACGGCAGCAGGCCGGCCGAGCGCAGGTCGGCACCCAGTTGTTCGGCGCTTTCGAAGCGCAGACCCTGCCAGCCATGCGGCCGGGCGGCGTCCAAGTTGCGCTGCACGTCGTCGACAAACCAGACCCCGTCCGCGCCCAGTCCGAAGCGCTCGACCGCCAGGGTGTAGATGCCGGCGTCGGGCTTGATGCGCTGCACCCGGGCCGAGAAGATGCCGTCGTCGAAGGCGCTGAAGAACGGCTTCTCGCGCAGCAGCCGGTCGGCATAGGGCGCCGGCATGTTGGACAGGAAGCACAAGCGGTGCCCGGCGGCGCGCAGTTCGTGCAGCAGTGCCGCGGTGCCTTCGAGCGTGGCCAGGTGCGGCGGGATCGCGTCGATCACCGCCCGCACATCGGCCACCGGCAGCCCGGTGCGCGCCGCGATGCGCTGCGCCAGCGGCTCGGGCTCGATCTGCCCGAGGTCGAACAGGGCCCAGTCGCTGCCGGGGTCGAAGCCCTGGAAGATCTGCCGCGCCAGCGCCTGGGCGCCGGCGGCATCGGGTGCGTGGTGAGGCAGCAGTTGCTGCAGCAGGACCAGCGGCTGCCAGTGCAGCAGCACGCCGCCCAAATCGAAGATGACGGTTGTTCGAGCACTCATGCCGCCATTGTCGTGCCCGCAGCCTGCGCAGCGGTGCAGCGTGGGGGCGAGGGATTCAGGCGCCGGGCCGCCCCAAGCTTGAATCGCTCCCCCTCGGGGGGCAGCGACCCGCGCAGCGGCGGAGCGTGGGGGCTTCAGCTCTTGCGGTGCCAGGCCAGCAGGCGCGGCGTCACCAGCACCAGCAGCACGATCACCAGCAGGGTCGCGGACATCGGGCGCTGGAAGAACACCGACCAGTTGCCCTCCCCGATCGACATCGCGTTGCGGAACTGCGCCTCGGCCAGCGGCCCCAGGATCAGGCCGACGATCACCGGCGCGGTCGGAAAGTCCAGCCGCCGCATCACCACCCCCACCAGGCCGAGCCCGAACATCAGGAAGAGGTCGAACGAGCTCTGGCGCATGCCGTACACCCCCACGGTCGCGAAGATCAGGATGCCGGCGTACAGCGGCGCCTTCGGGATCTTCAGCAGCTTGACCCACAGCCCCACCATCGGCAGGTTCAGCACCAGCAGCATCACGTTGCCGATGTAGAGCGAGGCGATCAGCGCCCAGACCAGGGCGGACGAGGTCTGGAACAGTTGCGGGCCGGCGTTGATACCGTAGTTCTGCAGGGCCGACAGCAGGATCGCGGCGGTCACCGAGGTCGGGATGCCCAGCGTGAGCAAGGGCACCAGGGTGGCGGTCACGGCGGCGTTGTTGGCCGCTTCGGGGCCGGCCACGCCCTCGATGGCGCCGACGGTGCCGAACTCGTTCTTGTGCTCGGGGCTGGCCAGCTTGCGCTCGGTCGCGTAGCTCAGGAAGGTCGGGATCTCCGAGCCACCGGCCGGAATGGTGCCGAAGGGGAACCCGATGACGGTCCCGCGCAGCCAGGCCGGCCAGGAGCGTTTCCATTCGGCGCGCGTCATGTGCACCCGGTTCATCTTGTTCATGCTGGACTCGGCCTTGCCCTCGTACAGCGCGTTGTACAGCGCCTCCGACACCGCAAACAGGCCGACCGCGACCAGCACCACTTCGACGCCGTCCATCAACTCGATGACGCCGGCGGTGTAGCGCACCTGACCGGTGATCTGGTCCATGCCCACCAGACCCAGGGCCAGGCCGATGAAGAGCGCGGTCATGCCGCGCAGCGTGCTCTGGCCGAGCACCGCGCTCACCGTGGTGAAGGCCAGCAGCATCAGGCAGAAGTACTCGGGCGGCCCGAGCTTGACGGCGAAGTCCGCCAGATAGGGGGCAAACAGCGTGACCAGGACGGTCGCGATGGTGCCGGCGAAGAACGAACCGATCGCCGAGGTCGCCAGCGCCGCGCCGGCCCGCCCGTTCTTGGCCATCTTGAAGCCTTCGAGCGCGGTCACCATGGTGCCGGTCTCGCCCGGGGTGTTCAGCAGGATGGAGGTGGTCGAGCCGCCGTACATCGCGCCGTAGTAGATCCCCGCGAAGAAGATCATCGAGGCGGTCGGCTCGACCTGGCCGGTGATCGGCAGCAGCATCGCCACGGTCACGGCCGGGCCCAGGCCGGGCAACACGCCGATGGCGGTGCCCAGCGCACAACCGGCCAGTGCCCACAGCAGGTTGACCGGGGTGGCGGCGGTCGCGAAGCCGCCCAGCAGGTGGTTCCAGAGTTCAAGCATTTTGGGTTCCTCTGCGTCCTCAGATCCAGCCCGACGCCGTCAGCCCCGGCAGATTGACCGCCAGGAATTTGGTGAACAGCCAATAGGTCGGCGCCGCAATCAGCATCCCGACTGCGACATCGCGCACCACCTGTGACGCGTTGCCGCCAGGCTTGCCTTCACTGATGCGCAGCCCGCGCACCGCCAGCACGAAACACAGGGCGCAGCTCAGGATGAAGCCGATTTTGGTGATCAGCGCCGCATTGCCCAGGATGCCCGCCGCCACCCAGGCCAGTGCGTGCCAGTCGCCCCTGGCCGCACCGGACGGCTCTTCCATGTTCCGGTAGCCACCGGTGCGCACCTCCCAGATCAGGAACACGCCGCAGACGGTCAGCACCGCCGAGACGAGCCAGGGCAGGAAGTCGGGCCCGACGCCGGCATAGCCCGCGTCCGAAGGAATGTTGGCGGCGCCATAGGCGAGCACGGCAGCCACGAGGATGACGGCCACCCCCATGAGCAACTGGGCGGGACGGTGGTCCGGGCGCGACGCCTGCACCCCGGTCGTGTCGGATGGCATGTGTCGGACTCCTTGAAAACGGATAAAAAAAGGGCCGCGACGCGAGCGCCGCGGCCGCTGTGACAGTCGACGTCGGTGGGAGGCTTACACCATGCCGGCGCGCACCATGGTCGCGCGCAGGGCGGAGAAGTCCTTGTCCACGAATTCGTCGAACGCCTTGCCGGTCAGCAGGGCCGGCGTCCAGTTGTTCTTGACCAGCGCGTCCTGCCAGGCCTTGCTCTTGGTGGCCTTGACGATCATGTCGGTCAGGGCGGCTCGCTGCTCGGGGGTGATGCCGGCGGCGCCATAGACACCGCGCCAGTTGCCGATCTCGACGTTGATGCCCTGCTCCTTGAGCGTCGGGATCTTGTCCATCCCCTGGACCCGCGTCGGCGAGGTGACGGCGATCGCCTTCATCTTGCCGCTCTCGATGTACTGCTGGAACTCGCTGTAGCCCGAGCCACCGACGGTCACGTTGCCACCCAGGATGGCGGCGACAGCCTCACCGCCCCCACGGAAGGGCACGTAGTTGATCTTGGCGGCCGGCACGCCGACGGCCTGCGCGATCTGGGAGGCGGCGATGTGCTCGGTGGAACCGCGCGAGCCGCCGCCCCACTTGACGCTGCCCGGGTCCTTCTTGAGGGCCTCGATCACGTCCTTCATGGTGTTGAAGGGCGAGTTGGCCGGCAGCACGAAGACGTTGTATTCGGTGGTCAGGCGGGCAATCGGCGTGACCTGGGTGATCGAGACCGGCGGCTTGCCGGTGATGATGCCGCCCAGCATCACGGCGCCCATCACCATCAGCGCATTCGGGTCGCCCTTGGCGGCGTTGTAGAACTGGGCCAGGCCGATGGCGCCGGCGGCGCCGCCCTTGTTCTCGAAGGTCACGGAAGACGCCACGCCGGCATCGCGCAGGGCCTCGCCCAGGGCTCGGCCCGTGCCGTCCCAGCCACCGCCGGGGTTGGCGGGAATCATCATCTTGACGTTGGCACCGGCGGCCCAGGCGGCGTTGGGCAGGGCGCCGGCAGCGGCCAGCGCGGCCAGGGATTTGATGAAGGTATCGCGACGCATCGTTCTTGTCTCCGTGGGTTGAATGACAGCCGGAATCTTCCTGTCGGCCGCTGTCATTCGGCTGTCGCCCGCCTCAGTGGAAACCCTAGGACGCCACCCGACCACGCGAACGGCATCGTCTCGTGGCCTGCCGATAATCCGTTTCAGCATGAAACTGCTGCTGATCGAAGACAACCCCACCATGCAGGCCACGCTGCAGCGCACGCTGGAGCGCCGTGGCATGCAGGTGCTGACCTGCGGTGACGGCGACCGCGCACTGGCGCTGTGGCGCGCCAGCCTGCCCGATGCCGTGCTGCTGGACCTGAGCCTGCCCGGTCGCGACGGCCTTCAGGTGCTGGGCGACGCACGGGCCGAGGGTCTGAAGACGCCGGTCATCATCCTGACCGCACGCGGCACCGTGGGCGACCGGATCATCGGGCTGAACACCGGTGCCGACGACTATCTCCCGAAACCGTTTGACCTCGACGAACTGGAGGCCCGGGTACGGGCCCTGGTGCGCCGGTCCGCCGACAGCGACACCCCGGCGGGCGGACTGCCTGTGCGCAGCGCCGGCTGGTGCGGCATGCAGATCGACCGCGAGAGCGGCGCGGTGTACCACGACGGCGAGCCGCTGGAGCTGCCGCCCCGCGAGCTGGCGCTGCTGCGCGCGGTGCTGTCCCAGCCCGGACAGGCCATCACCAAGGAGCGGCTGTTCGAACTGGTGTTCCCCGGCGAGGCCCACGTGCAGCCCGAGGCGATCGAGGTCGTGGCCTACCGCCTGCGCAAGAAGATCGGCCACACCGGCGCGCAACTGGTGACGCTGCGCGGGCTCGGCTACCTGCTCAAGGCCGCCGCGTGAGCACCACGTTGTCGCTGCGCCGCACGCTGCTGCTGGGCATCCTGCTGCCGCTGTTCGGCTTTGTCGTCGTCAACACCGTCGTGCTCTACCGCCAGGCGCTGGCCGCAGCCGACACCGCCTACGACCGGACCCTGCTGGCCACCGCCAAGTCGCTGAGCGAACAGCTCTCGGTGACCGGCGAAGGCGCGGACGCCCACGTGAGTTCCACCTTGCTGTATTCCGCGCTGGAAGCGTTCGAGGCGGACAACCGCAGCCGCATCTTCTACCGCGTCAGCGGCTTCCGGGGCGAGATGGTCTCCGGCTTCGACGACCTGCCGCCGCCCCGCGCCAGCCTGCCGGACCAGAAGATCTACTCCGCGCTGGTGCACTTCTACGACGACAGCTACCGCGGCATGCCGGTGCGCATGGCCGTGCTGCTGCAGCCGGTGGCCAGCAGCGTGGCCCAGGGCATGACCACCATCCAGGTGGCGGAAACGCTGGAGCTGCGCCAGACGCTGGCGCGCCAGATTCTTGTCGACACCTTGTGGCGCCAGGCCGCCCTGGTGGTGGTGATCGTGCTGGTCGTCGTCTTCGTCGTGCAGCGCGCCACCCGCCCGGTGCGCTCGATCAGCCAGGCGCTGGCCCGCCGCAACGAGAACGACCTCTCGCCGCTGCCCACCGACAGCGCGCCGCGGGAAGTGCTGCCACTGCTCGAAGCCACCAACCAGCACATGCAGCGGCTCTCCGAGCTGCTGGCCCACCAGAAGCGTTTCGTGCGCGACACCTCGCACCAGTTGCGCACCCCGCTGGCCGTGCTCAAGACCCAGGTCCAGTCGGCCCGACGGGGCGACGTCCCGCCGTTGCAGGCGCTGGAGGAAATCGGGCACACCGTCGACCAGGCCACCGAGCTGGCCAACCAGATGCTCGCGCTGGCCAAGGTGGAACAGTTGCGCCAGGACAAGGACGCACCCGTCGTCGACTGGGGCGAGGTGGTGCGTTCGGTGGCGCTGGAGCTGGCGCCGCTCATCGCCGACCGGTCGCTGGATTTTTCTCTGGACATCTGCAGCGCCCCGGTGCGCTCGCACGCCTGGGCGCTCAAGGAGCTGAGCCGAAACCTGCTGCACAACGCCATCAAGCACTGCCCGCCCGGATCGCCGCTGGCGGTCACTCAGCACCGCGACAGCCGCACCGTCGCGCTGTCCGTCAGCGACAGCGGCCCCGGCATCTCTCCCGCGCTGCGCGAGCGCCTGTTCCAGCCCTTCGCCACCGACCACGGCGCGCCGCCCAGCAGCGCGGGCTCGGGCCTGGGCCTGGCGATCTGCCAGGGCATCGTGCAGTCGATCGGCGGCAGCATCGGACTGGACAACCGGCTGGAACACGGGCGCGTGAGCGGGCTGGACGCCACGGTCCGTCTGCCGCTCGCCGAACCTGCGAACACGGGAGAACCCGCATGAACCAGGACAGTCGGGAAGGCGGCAAGGTCAGGCTCGACAAATGGCTCTGGGCCGCCCGCTTTTTCAAGACCCGTTCGCTGAGCGCCGAAGAGATCGGCAAGGGCCGCATCGCGGTCAATGGTGCGGCGGCCAAACCGGCCCGCGAGGTCCGGATCGGTGACCGGATCGAGATCCGCACGCCGGGCGGCATCCGCACCGTCGACGTGCGGGCGCTGAGCGGCGTGCGCGGACCGGCGCCGGTCGCCGCCCTGCTCTACGAGGAAACCCCGGAGTCCGTGCGGCTGCGTCTGGCCGAGGCCGAGCAGCGGCGCCTGCGCCCCGAACCCGCCGCATCCATCGTGCACGGCCGCCCGAGCAAGCGCGACCGGCGCGATCTTGAGGCCTGGCAGCGCCAGCCGTCTGCCGACTGGAACGAACGCTGGAGCGCCTCGCTGGACGACGACTGATCAGCGCCGCCGCAGCCCGAGCCACATCACGGTGGCCACCACCAGCAGCCCGCCCGCCACCTGCATCGCCGCGACCGTCTGCCCCAACACCGCCCAGGCCAGCACCAGGGCAAAGATCGGCTCGACATTCATGATCGGCGAGCCGCCGACCACCCCCAGCCGGGGCAGCACGGTGAACATGATCGTGAATGCGGTCCCGTAGAGCGCGGTCAGCCCTGCCAGCCCCCACCAGCCGATCGGCGCGTTGGGCAACGCCAGCCCGCCTTGCGCGACCACGCCAACCAGCGCAGCGGCCGCGACCAGGGCCATGGTGATCGCTGTGCGGACCCGTCCGTCCAGCCCCAGCGTCTCGTGCTGGGTGAACACCAGCGCCAGGCCGAAGGACGCCGCAGCCGTCAGCGCGAAGGCGACCCCGGCACCGATGCGTCCCCAGTGCGCAGAGGCGCCCAGCCCGGAGGCGGCGCCCGCCACATCCAGCGCCAGCGCCAGACCCAGCAGCAGCACCGGCATGGCGCGCAGGACACGCGGCTCGATCCGTTCCCCCTTGAGCGTGCGCGCCCACAGCGCGGTCCACAGCGGATAGGTGTTGAACGCCAGCAGTGCCAGTGCCACCGGCAGCCGCGCCACCGCCGAATACAGACAGAGGCTTTGCAGCCCGATCAGCAGCCCGATCTTGAGCAAGGCCTTGCGCTGCGCCGCCGACACGTTCACCGGCACGCCGGCCACCCGCACGATCACCCACACCACCAGCGCCGTCACCGCACTTCGGAACAGCACCGCCGTCGAGACCGTGACCCCATGGTCAAACGCCAGCCGCGCCGCCACATGGTTGGCGCCCATCATCAGCGCGATCAGCAGCAGGGTGACGAAGGCTGAACCGGAGAGGGCCTTGGAGGATGGCGATGAGGACATCGCGCGATTGTGATCGGACCCGGGCATCTGCCGGGTCGCCCGGGTGCCAGGAGAACCCCGGCCCTTCAGAACCTGAACTGGGCCACCGAATCGACCAACTGATGGGCCTGGGTCTTCATGCTTGCCGCTGCGGCGGCGCTCTCTTCGACGAGGGCAGCGTTCTGCTGGGTGGCCTGGTCCATCTGTGTCACCGCATCCCCGACCTGATTGACACCCGAGCTCTGCTCGATGCTGGCCGCGCTGATCTCGCCCATGATGTCGGTGACACGCCGGATGGAGCCGACAACTTCGGCCATGGTGGTGCCCGCCTGATCGACCAGCGCAGTCCCTTGCTCGACCCGCTCCACGCTGGCGCCAATCAGGTTCCTGATCTCTTTCGCGGCCTCACCGGAACGGCTCGCCAGGCTTCGCACCTCGGACGCCACGACGGCGAAACCGCGGCCCTGCTCGCCCGCCCGTGCCGCTTCCACGGCGGCGTTCAGCGCAAGGATGTTGGTCTGGAAAGCGATGCCGTCGATGACGCCGATGATGTCCGCGATCTTCCGGGAACTGTCGTTGATCCCCTTCATGGTCTGCACCACCTCACCCACGACCTCACCCCCCTTGAGCGCCACGTTGCTGGCATTGCGGGCCAGCTCGTTGGCCTCACGGGCGTTGTCTGCGTTCTGCTTGACCGTGGAGCTGAGCTGCTCCATGGAGGCAGCGGTTTCCTGCAATGCAGAGGCCTGCTGTTCGGTGCGTCCCGAGAGATCGGTGTTGCCCTGTGCGATCTGGGCACTGGCGGTGGCGATGCTGTCGGCCGCCCGCCGGACTTGTCCGATCAGCCCGACCAGTTGCGTCTGCATCCGCCCCATGGAGGCCAGCACACTGCCGGCCGGTGCCTTCTCGGCGCCGGGAAGCGGGCTGAGATCGCCTTCGGCAATGCGTTGGGCGGAGTTGCTCAGTTGCACCGGCTCGGCGCCCAGCGCCGTCACCAGCCGCCTGGTGATGAACCAGCCCAGTGCAGCGGCCACCACCACCGCCACCCCGCTGATGGCGAACAGCAGCGCTCGCTGCACCGCGTAGCTGGCCACCGACGCAGCAACCTTGCTTGCGGCCTGTTCCTTGCTGTACGCGAGATAGGCATCGACCGCCGAGAGCAACTCGGCAAGCAAGGGCCGGCACTCGACGTTCATCTTCTCGACCGCCTCCTCGTTTTTGTTCGCCGCAGCCAGCTCGACAATCGCCAGGGCCACCGGGCGGTATCGGGATTCGACCTTGTCGATGGCGGCGACGAGCGCGCGGTCTCGTTCGGTGACGTCCGTCGCTTTGGACACGGCCTCGTTCAGCGCCTTCAGGCCGGCCTGCAGTTCTTCGTGTCCTTTGATGGCCATGGCCTTCGCGGATTCGCGGTCGTTGGCGGACTTGACGAGCACCATGTCGCGCACGCCAATGGCGCGCCGGTTGGCGGATTCCAGGACGTCCGCAACCAGTGCCTCACGCTCGTCGGGACCGCTGACATAGCCTGAGAAACGCTCGTTCGCATCGTTCAGGTCGTGCAGCGACAGAAGGCTGACGATCAACACCAGTATGGCCAGCGCCCCGAACGCAGCCGTTAGCTGCATCTTGACGGTCAAACTCTTCATGGTCGTTTCTCCGGAGAGGGTGTGGTGACTGGCCCGACGGCACACGAGCGTCCGCCAAACAAGCAGGTTGAAAGGTCCAGATGCCTTTTCGGCACGAACAAGATTCTTCTTTAGCAAACTTATTCGCACTCAATCAAACAAGCCCTACTTCGCATCACAATTCCTTGTTTGGGGGCACCGGCGGTGTGGTTGAATCGCCGTTCACTGCGCAGTCCCCACCCCATGCACGATGCTTCCAAGTTCCCTGGCGCTGATCGACGATGACCAAACGTTCTCTGCGGGTCTCACACGCTACCTGAGCAGCCTCGGCATCGCGGTCACCCCATTCGCAGACAGCTCGGACCTGCTGGCCTCCAACGACCCCTACAAGTTCGAGTTTTACGTCACCGACCTGATGCTGCAGAGCGTGGACGGGGTCGACCTGATCAAGGTCTTGCGTCGGCGCACCAGCGCCGGTGTCCTGGTGGTCTCCGGCCGCCTCGCTGCGGACACCTTCAAGCAAGTGGTCAAGGCAGGCGCGGACATGTACCTGGCCAAACCGGTGCAGTTCGAGCAGGTGGCCTTGGCCATCGAAGCGGTCCAGCGCCGCGCTGGGGCGACCGACCCGCTGCAGAACACCTGGCGCCTGGATCAGCGGGCGGCACAACTGATCGCGCCCGACGGCGCACGCATCGATCTGAGCCCGCGGGACCTTGAGCTGCTCACCTGTTTTCTTGCGGCCAATGGCGAAGTGGTCACCCGCCAGACCTTGCTCCAGCAACTGGAGAGCCACGCTGAAGGGGAAGCATCGGGCGGCCTGAACGGCACCGTGTTTCGCCTGCGCCGCCGAATCGAACGCGCCACCCCCATCGCTGTGCCGCTGCAGACCAAGTCCGGCATCGGCTACGTCTTTCGCTCACCTCTGGTGGCGATCTGATCCCGGAGCGGGCGCATCGGAGGCATCCGTTTGCGGAATCGTCAGCCGCATGGTCGTGCCCCCGACGCCGGTGTTTGCAAGCCGGACCGAGCCGTCGTGCAACGACATCACGCGCTCGACGATGTAGAGCCCCAGTCCGAGGCCATGAACGTCGCCGCCATCCGCTTCGCGCGCACCGCGGGTGAACATTCGTGACACGAAATCCTCGGAGATTCCGGCACCACGGTCCACCACCTCGATCACCAGCGCGGGGGGCTCGTCGGTGTCCAACACCCGCAGGTCCACCGAAGTCTCCTTGGGGCTGAACTTCAGGGCATTGGACAGGAGATTGCGCAGCGCAAGGCGCATCAAACCCATGTCCATCAACGCCGTACGTGTGGCGGTGTCACGGCGAACATGGATGCGCCCCTGATCGACAGCGGGCATGTCAGCGATCGCCACGGCGATCAGCGTTTCGATGTCGGTGTCTTCGCGGTGAATCGGGTCCGGCCCGGCCAGCAACTCGGCCACAGACAAGGTGTTGTCGATGCTGCTCAGGACCTCGCCCAGCACCTCCTGCGCGCGGACCACCTGTTCCGAAGCGAATTCGTCAGCGCTGGAGCGCAGTGAGGCCCGGGCGACCTGGAGCGCGGCCGATGCGTTGTTCAGCGGCTGGCGAACCTCATGGGCCAGCACGTCCAGCATCTCGGTGCGCTCCTGAAGCAGCGCCTTGAGCCTGACGGCATCCGCTTCAATGCGCGCACGGAGTTGGGCTTCCAGCTTCAGGGCCGCCTGGGTCTCCTTCAGCTCGGTCAGGTTGGTGACCTGGACCAGAAAGCCCCTGACCTCGCCGTCGACCACGTCGGGGATGTACTCGGCCAGCGCCGGTCGCTGAACACCACCAGGCCCCGGCACCACGCGCTCAAACACCTGGCGATCACCAGCCAGGGCCTTTCGCATGTACGGCTCATTCTTCGCGAACAACTCGGGGCCCAGCAGGTCCTGGATGGATGTTCCAAGCAGGTGATCGGGATTCACGCCGAACCAGGTTTCGTAGGCCCGATTGGCAAATCGACATTTCAGATCGCGATCCCAGTAGGCCAGCATCGTCGGAACGCGATCAACGAGGAGCCGCATGTGGTACGAGGGATCCTTGAAGGAAGCATCGGTCATGGTCACCCTTTGATCGTCCGGGACTGGCGTCGGTGGTTGGCTTCACGCTGGCCAGAAAGACAAAAGGCCCCCACTTTCGTGGGGGCCTTGTCTGACTGGCGGAGTGAGAGGGATTCGAACCCTCGATGAGGCTCTACACCCCATACTCCCTTAGCAGGGGAGCACCTTCGGCCACTCGGTCATCACTCCAGAGCCGCGTATTATGCCTCAAGTCACCGCGGTTTCCGGGGGCCAGAGGCACTGAAGCTCACTTGGAAATCGTGTCGGCCGCCTGGTCCAGATCGAACTCGCGGTGCAGCGCGCGAACGGCCAGTTCCATGTACTTCTCGTCGATCACGACCGAGGTCTTGATTTCCGACGTGGAGATCATCTGGATGTTGATGCCTTCGTCGCTCAGGCACTTGAACATGCGGCTGGCGACGCCCACGTGGCTGCGCATGCCGATGCCGACGATGGAGACCTTGCAGATGCGGTTGTCGCCCACCACGTCGGCCGCGCCCAGCGCCGGCAGCACCTGGCCCTTGAGCAGGTCCAGCGTCTTCTGGAAATCGTTGCGGTGCACGGTGAACGAGAAGTCGGTCTTGCCGTCCTTGGACAGGTTCTGGATGATCACGTCGACTTCGACGTTGGCTCCGGCCACGGCACCCAGGATCTGGTACGCAATGCCCGGCTTGTCGGGCACACCCAGCACGGAGACCTTCGCTTCGTCGCGGTTGAAGGCAATGCCGGAAACAACGGCTCGTTCCATATCTTCGTCTTCCTCAAAAGTGATCAGGGTGCCAGAGCTGGCTTCTTCGTTCAGGTCGATGTCCCAGGGCGTGAAGCTGGACAGCACGCGCAGCGGCACCTTGTACTTGCCCGCGAATTCCACCGAGCGGATCTGCAGAACCTTCGAACCCATGCTGGCCATCTCCAGCATCTCTTCAAAGCTCACGCGCTCCAGGCGACGCGCTTCGGGCACGACGCGCGGGTCGGTCGTGTACACGCCGTCCACGTCGGTGTAGATCAGGCATTCGGCAGCCTTCATCGCAGCCGCCACGGCCACAGCCGAGGTGTCGCTGCCGCCACGGCCCAGCGTGGTGATGTTGCCGTCGGGGTCCACACCCTGGAAGCCGGTGACGATCACCACCTTGCCGGCGGCCAGGTCGCCGCGCACGCGGGCGTCGTCGATCGACTCGATGCGGGCCTTGGTGTAGGCGTCGTTGGTCTTGATGGGCACCTGCCAGCCGGCGTAGCTGACGGCGTCGATGCCTTCGGCCTGCAGCGCAATCGCCAGCAGCGCCGAGGATGCCTGCTCGCCGGTCGCGGCCAGCATGTCCAGCTCGCGGCCATAGGCCTTGCCGAGGGTGGAAGGCTGCAACTCCTTGGCCAGGGCCAGCAGGCGGTTGGTCTCACCGCTCATGGCACTGGGCACCACCACCATCTGGTGACCGGCCTTGTGCCATTTGGCCACGCGCCGGGCCACGTTGCGGATGCGCTCGGTCGACCCCATGGAGGTGCCGCCGTACTTGTGAACGATCAATGCCATCGCGAAAGAATGCTTGGGAGGTCGGAAATGGAGGCCGAAGTCCGCCGGACCGCGACCGGTTGCCGCAGCAGCGCTGCCGGGCAAAACCCGGAAATTATATCGGCGGCAGGTACTGCAGCCGTTCACCGGCCCGCTGCACGGTGCCGGCCGAGACGCGAATCTGCAGGCGGTGCCCGCGGGTCGTGCAGGCGGCGATCTGGTCCAGCAGCTCGCTGAGCTGTGCCTCACTGGGCGCATGGCCGGCGCAGCGTTTGAGCCACATGCGCAAGGCATTGCCCTGCCGGCCCCTGGCAAGCGCCTGGAGCGCCGCGATGGCCGGTGGCTCGCCGACGGTGGCGAGGTCGGCAGCGGCCAGTTCATCCAGCAAGGCCTGCGCTTGCGCGGCGTGGCGTGCGGCGCGCGCCAGCGCCTCCTGATAACCGGGGAAACCGGCCTCCCATGCCGGGCTGAGCACATGGCGGATGCGGTTGCGCGTCAGGCGAGGATCGGCGTTGCTCGGGTCTTCGACATAGGTCAGCCCCTCTGCATCGAGCCACTGGCGCAGGGCCACCGCCCGCAATGGCAACAACGGTCGACCAAACGCCATGCCATGTCGAACGAAACTCTCGGCCATGCCCGACAAGCCGGGAAGGCCCGAACCACGGCTGAGCGCCAGCAACACGGTCTCCGCCTGATCGTCGGCATGGTGTCCGAGCAGGACCGCATCGGCTTCGAGGTCCCGCCCCTTTCGGGCCAGTGCTTCATAGCGCGCTCGCCGCGCCGCATCTTCAGGGCTTTGTCCCGGCGCCGCCGCAGCATTCACACGGAGGACCGTCAGCGCCACGTCGTGTGCCGCGCAAAACGCCCTCGCCTGCTGCTCGAACTGGTCCGCCGCTGCCTGCAGACCATGGTGAATGTGGATGGCGTGAACCCGTCCCGGCCAGCGTGACTGAGCCGCCAGCAACAGCGCCGTGGAGTCGGCTCCTGCGCTGTAGGCAATGGCGACACACCGGGGCGCCGGAAGCTGCCGTCCGCTCCAGTCGGCCAGCGCCGGCCCGCACGGGTTGGGCGACGCCGGCATGCCGGATTCAGCGCTTGGCGCCGCCTTCGGCCTTGGTGTCGGTGAATCGGCCGTAGCTGTCGAGTCGCGCGTGACGGCGTTCCAGCAATTCCTTGACCTTGAGGTCGGCCACCTGGCGCCAGGCGTCGTTGAGCGCACGCTTGAGGAACGCGGCCATCTGCGCATGATCGCGATGCGCACCGCCGACCGGCTCGTTGACGATTTTGTCGACCAGCCCGAGCGCCTTGAGGCGGTGGGCGGTGATGCCCAGGGCTTCCGCAGCGTCGCTGGCACGGTCGCTGGTCTTCCAAAGGATCGAGGCACAACCTTCAGGGCTGATCACCGAGTAGACCGAATACTGCAGCATCAGCACCTGGTCGGCCACCGAGATCGCCAGCGCGCCGCCGGACCCACCCTCGCCGATGATGGTGGAGATGATGGGCACTTCGAGCTGCGCCATCTCGAAGATGTTGCGACCGATGGCTTCTGACTGGCCACGCTCCTCGGCATCGATGCCGGGGTAGGCGCCAGGGGTGTCGACGAAGGTGAACACCGGCAGCTTGAACTTCTCGGCCAGCTTCATCAGCCGCAAGGCCTTGCGGTAGCCCTCGGGCTTGGTCATGCCGAAGTTGCGCAGGCCGCGCTCCTTGGTGTCCCTGCCCTTCTGATGGCCGATCACCATGCAGGGCTGTCCGTTGAAACGCGCCAGACCACCCACGATCGAGAGGTCGTCGGCAAAGTGCCGATCACCATGCAGCTCTTGGAAGTGCGTGAAGATCTCGCGCACGTAGTCCAGCGTGTAGGGGCGGTCCTGGTGGCGGGCGATCTTCGTGATCTGCCACGGCGTGAGCGTGCTGTAGATGTCCTTGGTGAGCTGCAGGCTCTTGCCCGACAGCTGTTCGATCTCGGCAGAGATGTCGACTGCGGATTCGGACTGGACGTAGCGGAGTTCTTCGATCTTGCTTTCGAGTTCGGCGATGGGCTGTTCGAAATCAAGGAAATTGCGTTTGGCCAAGGTGTGACTCCTTTGGTCTTGTAGGAACGACGTCCGGGGAGCGGTCGCCCGGGGAAGGGCTCAGTAGCTGACCGGCAGCGGGTCCAGCGAGCGCCAAATATACCAAGTGGCGACGCTGCAGAAAGGGGCCCAGGAGGCAGCCACTTCACGGATCTCGCTGCGGCTCACAGGCTCACCGGAGAAGTAGGCACGGCTGATGCCGTTCTGCAGGCCGATGTCGTCCAGCGGCAGCACGTTCGGACGCATCAGGTGAAAGATCAGGAACATCTCGGCGGTCCAGCGGCCGATGCCGCGAATCGCCACCAGCTCGGCGATGATGGATTCGTCGTCCATCTCCGCCCACTGGTCCGTGTGCACCTGATTGTTGGCGAAATGCAGCGCGAGGTCCACCAGGTACTCGACCTTGCGTGCCGACAGACCCGCCGCGCGCATGTCATCCACCTTGAGCTTGAGCACCTGGGCAGGCACCAGCCTGCGCGGCAGCTTCTCGAACCGGTCCCACACCGACTGGGCGGCCTTGACCGAAATCTGTTGCCCCACGATGCTGCGCGCCAGCGTGACAAAGGCATCGCCGCGCGACTGCAGGCACACCCCGGGATGCTGCGGGATGAGCTTCTTCATCACGCGGTCGCGCTTCATGAGGTGGCGGCAGGCCTCCTGCCAATACAGCGGCGCGTCTGGCCCGACATCGGGCAGCACGGAGGTGGCCATCAGGCACGCTCCCAGGTGGTGCCGGCAGGGCCATCCTTGAGCACGATGCCTTGGGCCAGCAAGGCCTGGCGAATGCGGTCGGCTTCCTGGAAGTTCTTCGCGGCCTTGGCGGCAGCGCGTGCGGCGATCTGCTCCGCAATGGCCGCTTCGTCCAGGCCATCGGCTGCGCCACCCGCCTGCAGGTACGCCTGCGGGTCCTGCTGCAGCAAGCCCAGCACCCCGCCCAGCGCCTGCAAGAGTCCGGCCAGCGCAGGATCACGTGTCCGGTTCACCTCGCTGGCCATATCGAACAGCACAGCCACCGCCTCCGGCGTGCCGAAGTCCTCGTCCATGGCCGCCTTGAAACGCGCCGCGAACGACGACGACCAATCGATTGCCGCCGGCACCGACGCCTTCACCGCAGCCAATGCTGTGTACAGGCGCTTGAGCGCCGAACGCGCATCGTCCAGGTGCGCGTCGCTGTAATTGAGCGCGCTGCGGTAATGGGCGCGCAACACAAAGAAGCGCACGGTCTCGGCGTCGTACTTCTCCAGCACCTCGCGGATGGTGAAGAAGTTGCCCAGGCTCTTGGACATCTTCTCGTTGTCCACGCGCACGAAGCCGTTGTGCATCCAGAAGCGGGCCAGCGGCTTTCCGGTGGCGCCTTCGCTCTGGGCGATCTCGTTCTCATGGTGCGGGAACTGCAGGTCAGCCCCGCCGCCGTGGATATCGAAGCTCTCGCCCAGCATTTCGCAACTCATGGCCGAACATTCGATGTGCCAGCCCGGACGCCCGCTGCCATAGGCGCTGTCCCACTTCGCTTCAGCCGGCTCGTCGGCCTTGGCCGATTTCCAGAGCACGAAGTCCAGCGGGTCCTGCTTGCCGTCGTCCACGGCCACACGCTCACCGGCGCGCAGGTCGTCCAGCGACTTGCCCGAGAGCTTGCCGTAGCCAGGAAACTTGCGCACCGCGTAGTTCACATCGCCATTCGGGCTGCGATAGGCGAGGCCCTTGTCTTCCAGTTGGCGCACGATGTCCAGCATTTGCGGCACGTACTCGGTGGCACGCGGCTCAAGCGTCGGCCGCTCGATGCCCAGCGCGTCGGCGTCCTGGTGCAGGGCGTCGATCATGCGGTCGGTCAGTTGCTTGATGGTCTCGCCGTTCCTGACGGCGCGGGCAATGATCTTGTCCTCGATGTCGGTGACGTTGCGGACGTAGGTGACGCGATAACCGCAGGCCTTGAGCCAGCGCTGCACCACGTCGAAGGCCAACATCGAGCGGGCATGACCGAGATGGCAGAGATCGTAGACCGTCATGCCGCACACATACATGCGCACATGGCCGGGTTCAATCGGGGCAAACGGCTCGATGCCGCGGGAGAGGGTATTGAAAATTCGCAAGGACATTCGGGAAACCGGGCCCGTTCGGAGGTTCGGACGCACCTGAACGCGGGCGCCGTCGCGGTACCCTCAGATACAATGCGGCAGTATAGCCAGCCCCGATTTCCCAACCGTGTCTGGTTGAGCGCTATAGTCTTACATATTGGCCCATTTCGGCCTCCAGTCTGCCGCTTCCGCCACCTGAGGTCCCATGAACCCGTCCAAGACTTTCCCGTCCGAGCTCTCCTTCACTTCCACGCAGGCCAAGGCCCGCCGTCCGTTCGCGGCACCGCTTCGAATGCTGGCGCTTTCCGTGGCGGTCTCCGCTGCGATGAGCGCACCGATGGCCTGGGCCCAGAGCGATGACTACGCCGAAGTCAACCGGCTGATGCGGGCCGGACAACTCTCTGAGGCCCTGGGCAAGGTCGACCAGTTTCTTGCGGGCAAGCCCCGTGACCCCCAGATGCGATTCATCAAGGGCGTGATCCAGACCGAGAGCGGAAAACCCAACGACGCCATCGCCACCTTCGCCAAGCTCACCGAAGACTACCCCGAGCTGCCCGAGCCCTACAACAACCTGGCCGTGCTGTATGCCGGTCAGAGCCAGTTCGACAAGGCACGTGCGGCGCTCGAGATGGCCATCCGCACCAACCCCAGCTACGCGACCGCCCATGAAAACCTGGGTGACGTGTATGCCAAGCTCGCCAGCCAGGCCTACAGCAAGGCCCTGCAACTGGACGCCAGCAACGCCGGCGTGGCCCCCAAGCTCAGCCTGATCCGGAACCTGTTCGCCGCCGACGCCAAGGGCGTCAAGCCCACATCCGCTGCGCCTGCCGCAACGGCCACGGTGGCTGCCAACACCAAACCGGCCGTTGCGCCGGCAGCGCCTGCTGCGGCGCCGACAACGGCCGCTGCACCGGCACCCGCAGCGCCCGCACCCGCACCTGCCGCAGCCACCAACGCGCAAGCCGACGTCGAAGCCGCCGTGAATGCCTGGGCCAAGGCCTGGTCGAGCAAGAACATGGCGGGTTATCTTGGCGCCTACGCCGCCAACTTCACCCCGCCTGGTGGTCAGTCCCGCAAGGATTGGGAGGCAGACCGCAAGGCCCGCATCGTCCCGCGCAACAAGATCAGCGTCGGCGTCAGCAACCTCTCCGTGACGGTCACCGGTGATCGCGCGTCGGCCCGCTTCCGCCAGGCCTACGCCTCCGACTCGCTGAGCGTGTCCAGCAGCAAGACCCTCGACCTCGTCAAGAGTGGCAACCGCTGGCTGATCGTCCGCGAGTCCACGGGATCCTGATGGCGGGTCGGCGGTTTTTCCAACGGGGTCACGCGACGGTCCCCTCCGCCTCCCTGAACACGGGTTCGAGCTTGGGCATTCCACGATGGATGCTTGGATTGGCGCTCGTCGCTGTGTCTGTCACAGGCGGCTCCTATCTGTTCCAGCGCCTGTCCTCAGGGACGGCTCGCTCCATCGCTTCTGATGCTGCGGCCGCCCCCGCTTCTGCGGCTGCAGAGGCATCGTCCCTGTTCGGTTCGGCCCTGTCAAAGGTTCAGAACGCGTCGCAAGCAGCCGTGACGGCCGCTGCACCCACAGCGTCATCAGGACTTCAGACGCGGTCACTGGGCGACGAGGGCACCGTCGCCAGTCTGACCCCCCGGCTCGCAGAAGCGGAGGCCCGTTTGCTGGCGGTCTACCGGCTGATCAGCCAGGGACAGCATCGGCAGGCCCTGGCCCGGGCCGAAGAGTTGGTTCGCGAGTACCCGACCTTTCACCTGGCCCATCTGGTGTACGGCGATCTGCTGAGCATCCAGATGCGTCCCGTCCGCCAGCTCGGCGACGTGCCCGACACCAATGCCACCGCCGCAGCCCAACAACTGGCGACGCTGCGCGAGGAGTCGCGCCGCCGCATCCTCGCACTGACCGAACGCCCGCCTGAAGGAACCGTTCCGTCCCAGTTCGTCGCGCTGGCGCCGAGCAGCCGGCATGCCATCGCAGTGGACGCCTCCAAGTCCCGCTTGTATCTGTTCGAGAACGAGAGTCCGGCGCCGGCAGGCTCGCTGCTCGCACCGCCTCCGAAATTCAAGCTGCTGGGTGACTTCTACATTTCCGTCGGGCTCTTGGGTATCGAGAAGTCCGCAGAGGGCGACAAGCGAACGCCTCTGGGCGTCTACTACATCACCAGCACGCTCAACCCGGCGACGTTGCCCGACCTGTACGGCATTGGTGCCCTTCCCATCAACTATCCCAACCCGCTCGACATCCAGCGCGGGAAAACGGGGGGCGGCATCTGGCTGCACGGCACGCCGCGCGACCAGTTTGTGCGGGCCCCGCAGGCCTCCGATGGCTGTGTGGTCCTCTCCAACCCGGACCTGCAGAAGCTGTTGTCTACCGTGCAGATCCGAACGACGCCGGTCGTGATCGCGCCCGAACTGCAATGGGTCCAGCCTGCGGCCCTCGACAATGAACGCAGCGCCTTCGAGGCTTCGCTGGAGTCCTGGAGAAAAGCCAAGAGCGAAGGCCGACTCGACCAGCTCAAGGACTTCTATTCGGTCAAGGGCAATGGCAGCCAGGTCTGGTCTCGTGTGGAGTCCGATCTTCGTGCCTTGCGCAGCGCCCGGGGCATCGAACTCAAGGATGTGTCTGCCCTGCGCTGGAAGGACAGCCAGGACACCATGGTTGTCACCTTTGGTGAAGTGATGCAGGGCCAAGCCAAGGGGGTCACCCGGCGGCAGTACTGGGCGCGCGAACACAACCAGTGGAAGATCTTCTTCGAAGGAACACCCTGATGCACCGCGTCTGCGTTTCCCGTTTCACCGCCGCGCGCCGTCTGCTGGTGCGTGGCCTGCTTGGTGTCGTCCTGAGCGCCCCGGTCGTGGCCTCGCTGGCGCAGACCCCCGCGCCGGCATCCCCACCCTCAGCAAACCCGAGGGTTCGCCTGACAACATCCCTTGGCGACATCGTGCTTGAGCTCTACCCGGACAAGGCGCCCAAAACGGTAGAGAACTTTCTGCAGTACGTCCGGGACAAGCACTACGACGGCACCATCTTCCATCGCGTGATCAACAACTTCATGATCCAGGGCGGCGGATTTGACGCGAAGTACCAGGAAAAACCCACGCGAGCGCCCGTTGCCCATGAGGGTCAGGCGGCAATCGAAAAAGGCGGTCCCCGCAACGTGATCGGTACCGTGGCCATGGCACGCACCAACGATCCGCAATCGGCCACCGCGCAGTTCTTCATCAACGTTCGTGACAACGCGTTCCTCGATCCGACACCGATCCCGCCGGGCGACCCCGTGCCCCGCTTCGAGTACGGAGGACGCGTCTACGAAAACATCCGTCGCGCCCAACTGCTGGCCGCCAGCCAGCTCTATGGGTACACCGTATTCGGGCGAGTGACCTCCGGCATGGAAGTCGTCAACAAGATCAAGGCCGTGCCCACCGGTGCCGGTGGCCCCTTCCCGACGGACGTGCCCAAGACATCCGTCACCATCCTCAAAGCCACTCTGGAGAAATGAACATGGCCAATCCCCAGGTCGAACTGCACATCGCCGGCTTCGGCGTCATCACGCTCGAACTCGATGCAGAGAAAGCACCGCTCACCACGGCCAACTTCCTGTCGTACGTGAACAAGGGTCACTACAACAACACGGTGTTCCACCGCGTGATTCCCGGCTTCATGGTGCAAGGCGGCGGCTTCGAGCCCGGCATGCAACAGAAAGCGACCGACGCCCCGATCCAGAACGAAGCCAACAACGGCCTGCGCAACGAGGTGTACACGATCGCCATGGCGCGCACCAACGACCCGCATTCGGCCAGCGCCCAGTTTTTCATCAACGTTGCCAACAACAGCTTCCTGAACCACACGGCACCCAGTGCGCAGGGCTGGGGCTACGCCGTCTTTGGCAAGGTGATCTCGGGCTCCGACGTGGTCAAGAAAATTGAAGTCGTGCCCACCGGCCGCAAAGGTTTCCATGACGACGTTCCCAAGCAGGATGTCGTGATCGAGAAGGCGGTCGCCCTCTGAACCGCGGGGCCGAGCGCCCCTGCCCGATGACCCGCCCGCACGACGACCGCTTTGCCCTCTGGCGCGCTCCCGCGCAATGGCAGGCGGTCGATTTCATTTCGGACATCCATTTGCAGGCCGGCGAACCCGCCACCGCCCGCGCGCTCGGAGACTATCTGCGCACGCCGGTGGCGTTGAGGGCTGATGCGCTGTTCATCCTGGGGGACCTGTTCGAGGTCTGGATCGGAGACGACACCCTGTCCGATCCCGACGGCTTTGCAGCGCTCTGGGCCAAGGAACTGCTCGATCACAGCCGGGACACGCCCACTTTCTTCATGTGCGGCAACAGGGACTTCCTGCTGGGAGGCGACGCGCTGGCGGCCTGCGGCATGAAAGGGCTCGCCGACCCGACCGTCCTGGAGTTCCGGGAACGCCGCTGGTTGCTGAGCCACGGTGACGCGCTGTGCATTGACGACCACGAGTACCAGCGCTTTCGACACCAGGTGCGGTCCGCCGATTGGCAGACGACCTTCCTGGCCCAGACGCTGGCCGAGCGCGAAGCCATTGCGCGCGAGATGCGCACACGCAGCGAGCAACGCAAGCGCAGCATGGCGCACGACCCGGCGCTGTGGGCGGACGTGGACACCGACACCGCCCGTGAGTGGTTGCGACGAGCAGGCGCCGACACCCTGATTCACGGCCACACCCACCGCCCCGCGACCCACGATCTCGGAGACGGAATGAGCCGGGTGGTGCTCAGCGACTGGGATGCCCTGACTGTTCCGCCTCGCCTGGAGGTGTTGCGGCTGACGGCCGACGGGCTGCTGCAACGGCGACCGCTCGCATGAGCCCGTTGGCCGGATCGCTGCAGCGCTGGCTGCCGCGCCGTTGGCGTCACGTCGGGACGCCGCCCGAGCCACTGTGGGGCGACATCATCCGGTCCCACCCTTTTCTTGCCAGCTTGTCCGCCACAGAGCAGCAACGGCTGGCGCTGCTCGCATCGCACTTCCTGCTGGAGAAGGAGTTTCACGGCGCCCACGGGCTGACAGTGAGCGACGCCATGGCGCTGACCGTGGCCGCCCAGGCCTGCCTGCCTCTGCTGCACATGCGTCCGCCCTCGGGAAAACCGGGAACCCACGGCACCCAGGTGCTCGACTGGTACGACGACTTCGTCGGCATCGTGGTCCAGCCCGGAGCGGCGGTGGCCAGACGCAGCCGCCCCGACGCGATCGGGGTGGTCCATCAATACGACGAGGTCCTGGCCGGAGAGGCGATGAATCGCGGTCCGGTGATGCTCAGTTGGGAAGAGGTGGCAGCGGCGCCTTTTACCGCAGAGCGGGGTCACAACCTCGTCATCCACGAGTTCGCCCACAAGATCGACATGCGTGGCATGCACAGCGACCGGGAAGCGGATGGCGCGCCGGCCCTGACGGTGGCGCTGTGGGGCAAGCCCACCGTCCGCGCCGCGCAGGAACATTGGCGCAACACGATGACTGCCGCCTACGAACGGTTTCGCGAAGCCGTCTCACTCGCCGAACGCTTCGGCGGCGAGCCTCCCTGGCTGGACGCCTATGGCGCCAGCCACCCGGCCGAGTTCTTTTCCGTGAGCTGCGAGGCCTATTTCGTCCATCGCGGACGCTTCGCCAGCGAGTTTCCCGAACTGCTGGCGCTGTACGACGGCTTCTTCCGCCCCGATCACTGAGCGCGAATCAGCGACGCAGCAGAACCTTCAGCACGTTCTGCACCCGACGGGCGGCGCCCGCTTCGTGGCTGCTGCCGAACACATCCGCCAGGTCCTTGCCCCAGGTGTCTGCGGGCGGCGCGTCGTGACGACGCGTCAGCAGCTGCAGTTGCAGCAAGCGACGTGCATCCACCTGATCTGCGGGCGTCGGCACCTCGGCCGCCATTTCCAGCCGCAGCAGCGCCTCGGGCGACATGGCCTTGGGCGCGGCACCGATGGCCTGGACCCAGGCGGCCCGGACAGGCGCGCCCACCCGGCCCAACGCCTGAGCCGCAGGCACCTTCGCCGGATCACGGTTTTCCCACGCGTCGATGAGCTGTGTGAGCACCTCGCCGTGCGCCTGCGCGGCCAGCTTGCGAAGCGCCGCTTCGGCATGCTCGATCGCCTGACGCTGGGCTCGGAACGCGGCGTCGCCCAGACGAGGCGTGGCAGGACCGCGGGGTTCCCGGCCAGGACGGGCATCGCTCCAGCCCTCGCGAGCGCCACGCCCTGCGTCGCGACCGCCTCTTGCGTCCCGTCCACCAGGACCCCGACGGTCATCTCGCCCTGCCGGCTCGGCCTTTTTCATGCCGGGCCGGTCATCCCCCCGCATCGCCACCAGCTTGCGGGCGGGTGTCTGCGTCGGTGTCGGCTGCACTGCGCCTTCGGGCTGTTGTTCCGCGACTTCAGACGCAGAGTTTTCCTCGATGGCTTCAGTCGCTGCAGGTCCTGCGGCCGGCTCGGCAGCGGACGCCGTTGGCGCCTGGCCCCGCATCGCCTGCTCCAGCGCTTCCTGAGCCTGACGGATCTTCTGTGCGTCGCCGGCGGCACTGGCCGCCTCCAGCGCCCTGGCTGCATCGAGCACACGCTGATCGTGCGCATTCAGCGCCGCTGACGCCTTCTCACGCTCGTGGCTCTTGCGCTGGAACGCTGCGTCGATCGGCTGACGGAACGCCTCCCAGAGTTTCTGTTCCTGCTTGCGCTCCAGAGGCACTGCATGGGCTTCCGCCTGCCAGCGCTGCTGCAATGCCTTGACGGCATCAATCCGCAGCACCGGGCTGGCTCCCAGCGTTTCCGCCTCTTCGATCATCTGGCGCCGGCGGGCGATGCTGTCGGACTGAGCCCCTTCAAGCGCGGCGTGCGCAGCGTGCATGGCCTCCTTCCACTGCGGCTGAAGCTCGGCAAAGGCTTTCTCGCCCAGGTGCCCGGCCTCGCGCCAGCGCTCGGAGAAGTTGTGCAGGTCCCGGATCTGCGCCTTCCAGTCGGTCTGGCCCGCATGGATCTCCGTCCAGGCGCGCAACTCGGCAATCAGCGCCACGCGCTGGGCCTTGTGGGTTTCCGCCTGCTGGCGCACCTGCAGCAACCAGGCCTCCACCAACTTGTGGGCCTGGGTACACGCCTCGTCGAAGCGCTTCCAGAGCGCATGGTTGGCTGGACCGCCCTGATCGGTGGTCTTCCATTGTTCTCGCAGGGTGCGAAGTGTTTCCTGCAGCTTGCGCCCACCCAGGCGCTGCCCTTCCGGCGGCGCCAGCAGGGCTTCAGCCTTCTTGACCAGCTCTTCGCGCAGTTGGTCCGCACGCCACCGCTGCCAGTCCTCCAGCTCCCCCGCCTGGGCCAGAACCGCGTGAGCGCGGGCCTCCAGTTCAGGCCCGAGCAGACGGCCTTGGGACTTCAGCAGCGCACGCACATCCGCCGCCGCCTTGGGCGCCGCTTTGCCATGACCCTGCGCGACCTCGCTCTCCAGCGCAGACAGGGCCCGCTCCAGATCGGCCTGGGCCTTCTCGCGGCGCTCCTTCTGGGCCTGCGCGTCCTGGCTGGCAGCGGCTTCGGCCGGCTCGCCACGGGCCACGCGCAACTCGTCGGCCCAGACAGGCACTGCCGGCAGCGGTGCCTGCGGATCGGCGTCCGCCGCCACCGCCAGACCCAGCGCCGCCTCAAACGCGTCCCACACCAGTTGCAGTTGTTGACGCGAGGCATCCAGCATGGGCGGGAACTTGGGCTCGACACTCGCCCACTGAGCATCCTCCATCAGGGCGGTCGCCTCCTGCTGCCACAGACCGACGTCCGCGCGCAGTGCCTCCGCACTCGACTGGGCTTCGCGCCAGGACTTGGTGGACAAGACCTCGATGCGCTGCGCCATCAGCACGGCGGATTCGCGCTTGATCTGCACCCGGTCCTGCAGGTCTTCGATGGCCTTGACCCGATCAGCCAGTGCCAGCTTCAACCCGGCCAGCGGCTCACGGGACAGCGGAGCGCCCGCCCGAGCAGCGTCTCGCTGCCAGGCCAGCGCATCGGCCAGATTCATGCGCGACTGGCCGATCAGTGCCTGCGCCTTTTGCGCCCATTCGATGCCGATATGTTCCTGCGCCTTCTGGCGACGGACCTCGTCGAGCTTTTCCTTGAGCGGCTTGGCCGCCCCTCTGTCGCGCTGCGACAGCTCCTTGTAGACCTCGTTCATCAGTTCCGGACTCGGCTCGGTCTGCAACCAGGCCCGCAGCTTGGCAGCACGCTCACCGGAAGTCGGCGCCGAAAAAGCGCCAAGCGTGACCGCATCCAGCGGATGCGGTGCCGACGCGGTGGTGCCAGGCCGGGCGCCAGCAGCCGCGGCACCAGAGCTATCGGACACAGGGGAAGAAGGGGTGGATTTGCGCAGAGAAAAAAGCGACATGACAGATGGAGTAACAACAGCAAGCCCGCGAAGGAGTTCCGAGCCAGCCAGAACCTTATTGTCGCCGGGGAACCGTCCCTCGCCGCGCGAAGACGCGCGCCATAAAGAAGAAACCCCGGCAGAACCAGTCTGCCGGGGTTGACGGCGGGCAACAAGGCACTTGCCGTCGGGTTGGACGCGGGGAGAGCGATGTCCCCGCGCCCGGGGAGCAAGAGATTGCTCCCGAGGGGGCCGACCACTTGGCTGAACCTTGTAGCCGGCAGGCACTGGTCATCACAACCAGCGCCTGAAGCGTACTCCTGCGCTCCGTGTCTTTCAAGATGCACGGCCGCCAGTTACACGGACTTTCAAAAAACCGGATCAAGACCGGTGATCGGTACGACCGGCGGTCGCCCGGACTTCTGACCCTCGCAAAGGCTCGAAGTGCCTGAACTGCGTGCTAGCGATCGCATGAATAAAGGCCCAAAAACCAGCCTTTTATATAAATAATTTATATAAAACGGTGTTTAAAATATTGACTGGAAATTAACATCCACATACGATTCGCCCGCTTCCCGCCTAGGGAATACCCGAACCGTCGCCGGCAATACCGAGCCCCGCCTGCGACCACCGCCATAGATGGCGCCCCCCAAACCGCTGAACGCCGCCCACAAGGTCGGCACAGCCCTGCAAGGAGCGACAACATGACCAGCCCTTCCTCGGACAATCACAAGAGCAACCTCGACGTTGCCAGAACGCACGCGCTTCGCACCGCCATGTCGGATGCCTATCGCGGATTTGTAGCCTTCACCCACAACGGCATGGCCCTGCTGGGCGTTGGCCTGGCCGCATTGGCGCTGACCCTTGCCGCACGCGCCGATTTGCGCCTGAGTGCAGAGCAGCGACTGCTCGGCTGGTTGCTCGAACGGCATGACGTCGAGCTCGCCAGCGACGACAGCGACATCCGGACGGACCTTCCCGGTGCAACCTCGGGCGCGCCAGCCACGATCCTGCCCAAGCAGCAGGCAGCGGTCACCCAATGGCTCAGCCGCCGCTACCGGGTGGCCCAGGAGCCGCTGGCCAAGCTGGTGGCAGAGGCCTTCGCGATCGGAGAGAAAGCCCGCCTTGACCCAACCCTGATATTGGCGGTCATGGCCATCGAGTCCCGCTTCAATCCCTATGCCCAAAGTCCTGTCGGCGCACAGGGCCTCATGCAGGTGCTGACGCGCGCCCATTCGGACAAGTACGCCGATTTCGGTGGCATGGATGCCGCCTTTGATCCCGTGAGCAACCTGAGGGTCGGCGTCAAGGTCTTGCAAGACTGCATCAAGCAGGCGGGGTCCACGGAAGGCGGTTTGCGCCTCTACGTCGGCGCCGTGACGACCGATGGCGGGGACTACATCAACAAGGTGATGAGCGAACACATGCGCATCCAGAGCGTGGCGCTGGGCAAGCCCATGCCGACCTCGTTCCCCGACTTTGCAGCCACTTCCGTGGTGGCCCCATCCGCTCCGACACCGGAAACAGCCACGCGGACAGGCCTCCTGCAATCCGGCGAGGAGTTGCCGGCCACGACACCCTCGGTGACCGAACCGAAGGCCAGCGATCTCATCACCTCCTGACGGGATGCCCCGCCGGCACCGGGCCGACTTGCCTCGGATAAACTAACGGGGTGCGCAACTGGCGATAGGCGCGCGGCAGACCACCTGCCGTCGGCGCTGACGTGGCCCCCCGCTCCCCGCGAGCGGGACAACCACTGGGAAGCGCACCACCCGCTTGCCGGGTGTTCAGCCGTTCGCCTGGGCAGTCCCTGCCGTTCCGCCGGAATGCGTGGGGTCCCTTTCCCCAGAGTCCACCCCGAGACTGCCAAACCATGTACGACCGCAACATCCTCATTGAACAAACCGACCCCGAGCTGTTCGCTGCCATCCAGGCCGAGAACGCCCGCCAGGAACACCACATCGAGCTGATCGCCAGCGAGAACTACGCCAGCCCGGCCGTGATGGCCGCCCAGGGCACGCAGCTGACCAACAAGTACGCCGAGGGTTACCCTGGCAAGCGCTACTACGGCGGCTGCGAATACGTCGATGTGGCTGAGCAGCTGGCCATCGACCGGGTCAAGCAACTCTTCGGCGCCGACGCCGCCAACGTGCAGCCGCACTGTGGCGCCTCCGCCAACGAGGCTGTGTTTCTGGCCTTCCTCAAGCCCGGTGACACCATCATGGGCATGAGCCTGGCCGAAGGCGGCCACCTGACCCACGGCATGCCGCTGAACATGTCGGGCAAGTGGTTCAACGTGGTCAGCTACGGCCTCGACAAGAACGAAGCCATCGACTACGACGCCATGGAAGCCAAGGCGCGCGAGCACAAGCCCAAGCTGATCGTGGCCGGCGCCTCCGCCTACAGCCTGCGCATCGATTTCGAGCGTTTCGCCAAGATCGCCAAGGAAATCGGCGCCATCTTCATGGTCGACATGGCCCACTACGCCGGCCTGATCGCCGCCGGCGTCTATCCCAACCCGGTGCCGTTCGCCGACGTGGTGACCTCGACCACCCACAAGAGCCTGCGTGGCCCGCGCGGCGGCATCATCCTGATGAAGGCCGAGCACGAGAAGGCCATCAACAGCGCCATCTTCCCCGGCCTGCAGGGCGGTCCGCTGATGCACGTCATCGCGGCCAAGGCCGTGGCCTTCAAGGAAGCGCTGACACCCGAATTCAAGACCTACCAGCAACAGGTGGTCAAGAACGCCCAGATCGTGGCCGAGACCCTGACCCAGCGCGGCCTGCGCATCGTGAGCGGCCGCACCGAAAGCCACGTCATGCTGGTCGACCTGCGTGCCAAGGGCATCACCGGCAAGGAAGCCGAGGCCGTGCTGGGCAGCGCCCACATGACCATCAACAAGAACGCCATCCCGAACGACCCGGAAAAGCCGATGGTCACCAGCGGCGTGCGTATCGGCACCCCGGCCATGACGACCCGCGGCTTCAAGGACGAAGAAGCCCGCATCACCGCCAACCTGATCGCCGACGTGCTGGACAACCCGCGCGACCCGGCCAACATCGAGGCGGTGCGCGCCAAGGTCAACGCCCTGACCGCGCGCTTCCCGGTCTACAAGTGAGTTCCTGCGGCGCCGCGCGATGAAGTGTCCTTTCTGCGGTCATCTGGAAACCCAGGTCGTGGAGACCCGGGTTTCCGAGGACGCGGACTTCATCCGCCGCCGCCGGCAGTGCGGTCACTGCGAAAAACGTTTCACCACCTACGAGCGGCCGGAAGTCAGCTTCCCGGCCGTGGTGAAGAAGGACGGCCGGCGCGTGGACTACGTGCCGGCCAAGCTCCGCGCCTCGTTCACCCTGGCCCTGCGCAAGCGACCGGTCAGCACCGAGCAGGTCGATGCCGCGATCGAGCGCATCGAGGAGAAACTGCTCAACCTGGGTAGCCGCGAAGTCGCCTCGACCAAGCTGGGCGAGATGGTCATGCGCGAGCTCAAGAAGCTCGACAAGGTGGCGTACATCCGTTTCGCCAGCGTCTACAGAAGCTTCGAAGACATCGACGAATTCAGAGCCTTGGTGGACGAAGTCCGGAAATAGTCGCGGTCGCGCGAACAGGCTTCACAGACTTTTATCCTCAATTGTGAGGACAAAACGCGCCATACCGGGTCGCCATCATCCGTCACCTGCCCCAATAATGAATCCAAAGCAATACCAAAGGATTCAGGGATGGATCAACCTCGCTCCTCCGGGCGCCACCGCGCTCGCGGCTACTCGCTGGCCGAATTAATCGTTGCCACGGCCTTGCTGGCCATTCTTTTTCAACTCGGGATTCCTCAGCTCAGCGCATTGCTGGCCTCCTGGCAAAGGGACCTTGTCACACGCACAGTCACCGGCCACCTCACACTCGCGAGGTCCGAGGCCATTCACTGGTCTCACCGGGTTGTGATGTGCAGCAGTACCGACGGATTGTCCTGTGCACCATCCAGCGTCAAGTCTTGGACATCGGGATGGCTGGTGTTCCAGGACCTGGATGCCGACAACCAGTACGGCCCGAGTGACAAAATGGTTGCCGTATCACAAGGCACTTCCGGCATTCGTCGATTCGAGGGAAATGCGAACGTTCAGCGCTTTGTGTTCACCCCCACCGGAATGATGGCCTCGGGCATGGCAACGCTAGAGATTGTTCCCCGCATCGGCACTGTTCAGCGAATCACGGTCAACCGAATCGGGCGGATCCGACTCAGCACGGGTGATCCTGAAAGTGAAAGCGATCAATGACCGCCAGCGGCCTGCCTTGCCGATTTCGTGAAAAATGAATGCTTTTTGCCGCTGAGGAACCCAAAACCGACCGCGCGTCAGAGCGACTCAAGTTTGCCAGCAGGGGACCGCTACATTGCAGTACGGAGCTGCAAATTGAAACACTCGCCCTCTCTCTTCAATACCCACCTGACCAAACAGGAAGGGTTCACGTTGGTCGAGCTGGTCGTCACCTTGGCCCTCGCCGCCATCATGGTCGCTTTGGCGATGCCCGATTTCGGAGAAACCCTGCGCAGTTGGCGGCGAGACAGCGCCACCCGGGCGCTGACATCGAGTCTTCATCTGGCAAGGACCGAGGCCATCAAGTCTTCCCGACGGATCATGGTGTGCCCGAGCAGTAACGGCACGAGTTGCACGGGCACCACGGAATGGCGCAACGGCTGGATGGTGTTTGTCGACGACGGCGCCACCGATCAGGCGTTTGATACCGGTGAGCGCATCCTGCAGGTGACGACCGCGCCGGGAGGCATTGCCAGCCTGACCTCATCGGGCGGCATGACTTTTCTTCAGTTCTTCCCCACCAGTCTCATGGCGCCAGGCTCGACAGCAGGCGCCACGACAGGCGCGACCACCTTCACGGTGACCCCAAGCGGTGCCACGTCCGCGACTTTGGTCAACAAGGTCACCGTGTCACGCGTCGGACGTGCAACGGTTGCCACCACCCACCCCTGATGCCGCTGCCTCCCATGAAAATGACCTCTTCTTTTCACGGCCACAAGGCACTGCCTCCGGGAAGGCAAGCAGGCGCCAGCCTGATCGAAGTGCTGGTTGCGGTGCTGCTGGTGTCCATCGGACTTCTGGGTATCGCCGGACTTGCCGGCGCGACGATCGGCTACAACAAGGTGTCGCAACTCCGGCTGGTGGGTCAGGCATTGGTCAATGATTTCGCTGATCGAGCCCGGATCAACGTCGCTGGCTATGACCGTGGCAGCTACGCCATCGCGCTCAGCGATAACTATCAGACCTCTCCGGTCACAGTCCCCCCAGCCAACCTCGACCTGGACCCGTCGGTTGCCGCCAACCAGACCACCATTGCCAACGGCCTCGCTGCTGCGGACGTGGACCAGTTCCTCCGGGCGGTGCGCAACCGGTTTCCTGAGGGTGACGCCATTGTGGTGACCCGGCCGAGCGCGGCGTCACGTGACATGGATGTGTGGCTGTTGTGGAAGGAGCCCGCAGCCGATATCGCCAGCGGGTCCCTGTTCAATACAGGCAAAGTCAACTGCCCCAATACGCTGAGCGCAGCGGATCAGCTCGTCTACAGCTGCATGTACTTCAAGGTAGGGCTGTGACCATGTCCATTCGGCGCTCTTCTCTTATGCAATCGATCAAGACCCAGCGTGGCCTGAGTCTGGTCGAGTTGATGGTTGCGCTCACGATCGGGCTGTTTTTGCTCGGCGCGGTGGGCATCATTTATGTGAACACCTCCAACACCTCGCGCAGCAGCACCCTTGAGGCGCAGATGAATGAGGATGGGGCTGTCGCCCTTGAACTGCTTCAGCAACAGATCCGGCTTGCCGGTTTCTCGAACGTCGACAACTCCGGTGCCCGGCTTTTCTCAGGTCGTGCTGTTCTGGGTTGCGACGGCGGTTTTTCCAGCAACGCCGGGGGCACGGCCTTCGAGGCGCTGACCTGCAGCGCCAGCGCCGCCGGGTCCGACGCGTTGGCGGTGCGCTACGAAGCCAACGAGCTCAACAGCCAGACCGTGCTCAACCCGGCGGGTGTCCGGGTGCCCGCCAACTGCGTGAACGAAGGCATAGCGGCCTGGAACGCGCTGGCAGAGGGGGCCTCCTCGGCTACGCCCATGGTGCTGGCTGACAACCGGTACTACGTTGCTAACGATGCTGATGGAACCCCGTCCCTGTTCTGCCAGGGCCGGACCGGCGCGGGGTTCGGCAATGCGACGGCCTTGGTCCCCAACGACGAGAACATGCAGATCGAATACGGCATCACCCGATTGCCGACGACGGGCGGTATTGTTCCCCATCACGTCGCCGGTTATGTCCAGGCCAACAACGCCGCGCTGGGCGCCACGGCGGCCAACTGGTCGCGCGTGGCGGCAGTCCGCATCTGCCTGATCGTGCGCAGCGCCACGGCCGTACCCACGGGCGACAACACGGTCGCCGACGTTGGCTACTACCGGGACTGCGCCGGCAATGCACTCACCCCCACCGACCGCTTTCTGCGCCGCGCCTATGTGACCACCATCCAGTTGCGCAACGTGCGCCCCGCCTTGCCGGCCAACTACCAAGCGGGTGTGGACCCCTGGAGCACTTTGTATGAAAACTGAATTCCGGTCGCCAGGCACCCGCTGTGTCCGCCACGGCGAGCAAGGCGTCGTCTTGCCAATGGCGCTGATCATGCTGGTGATCATCTCGTTTGCCGGTCTGATGGCCGCCCGGAACTCGGCCACCTTCGAGCAGTTCTCCAACAACATGCGCACCAACCAGGTCGCGAGGGTGTCTGCGGAAGACGCCCTGAGGCGCTGTGAACGCATTGCCCGGGACAGGACCGACAACGGCGGGACGGGCTACCCGACCGAAGCCGCCCGCGTTGTGGCCACGGAAATCACGGCCGATACCGTGACCGCCATCCGCGCGGGTGTGTGGAACACCCACGCCAATTGGGCGGCGGGCGCTGCCAACCTAATCACCCTGACGCCCACATACGGCAGCTCGGTGCAGAGTGGCGCCAATCTTCGCAACCCTCCGACCTGCATCATCCAGGCAATGGTCAATGGCCGGTATCTGGTGACCTCCCGTGGCCTCTCAAGTGACGCAGTCGTCGGCAATAACGGGCGGCTTCGCGAAGGCGCGGAGGTGTGGCTGCAGTCGATCCTGACGCCAGAAATCCCGACCCTCTGCGCCAACAACGGCATCTGCTGATCGCGGCTGCCACAACAGATTTTCAGTGAGGTGAGCATGAAGTCACTCGTCAACCCAGGGTTTTTCAGACGGCTCAGCGCCGGCATGCTGATCGGTGCGGCCCTGCTGGGCGTTTCGGCCGTCACTGCCCAGCCTTCGAGCCGACCGCTGCTGTCCAACCCGGCGGGGGCCAAGCCCAATCTCATGGTCGCCATCGACAACTCAGGTTCGATGGCGTTTACCTACCACGAGAGCTACAACATCACCGACGAAACCGAGTACCACTACAAGCAGTGTCCGTCGCCGTACTCGAACGTCAACTCAACCAACGCCTCCACGTTCAATACCGGCGTCAATGGACGAGCCATCTACTCGGCAGGCCCCCCGGAGACCTGGACCTGCTATGAACGCTACAAAGACGGCTCTGTTTTCAAGACGCGTCCGCTGACCAACGTCGCGATCGAATACAGCCCGGTGCAAGCCGCCTTCAACTGGCACGCTCAACGCTCCTCGGACGTCAATCCGATCTACTACAACCCCCGTGTGCGCTATCTGCCCCGGGTAGACGAAAGCGGCGTGGCGCGCGCTATCCCTGACAACATCAAGTTTGTGTCGAACCAGGTCAGCGTGAATTTCACATACGACGTGCTGCAACGCGACCAGTCTCCGTACGACTACCGCTACTACCACTCGATGTACGCCGACGATACCGTCACCAAGACGGCCCAAGGCTTCGTGAACGCTCCGGCCCCCGCCGGGTTCACCTCGCGTTACAAGCTGCCCTACTCGCTGCGCATTCCGCAACACATTCCCTACACCAACCCGACGGGTGCGACGCCCGCCTTCACCTACGCCTACTGCACCGACGTTGTCAGCAACGGATCGGGACAACAGACCGGCTGTAGGGCGATCACCAAAGTGGACGTCGTGTACGGCGCACCCACCACCTACACCATCCTCGGCACCCACGACCGCACCGATTGCAGCGGCAACGTCTGCACCAACGCCCAGGAGGTGACAAACATCCTCAACTGGTATGCGTGGTACAGCACGCGCATCCTGGCCACTACCACCGCGATCGGCCTGGCCCTGACCGACGTCGACAACAAGGGGAAGCTCAACAACCCGTCCAAGTTTGATGGGCAACTGCGCATTGGCTACATGCCGATCAACGACACCACCATCCCCAACGGTGCATTGGGCGGCAACACCAACCTGATGCTCCGTAACCCGCCCAGCTCGAGTGCCACCAATCAGTTGATCGTGAACATTCCCGGTCAGACCATGTTCACCATTCCGGTCAGCCGCGGCGTCCGCACGCTCAGCCGGGGCTCGACGGAAAACAAGGACATGTTCACCTGGCTGGACAACCTTCTGGCCCGCGGGGCAACGCCTCTGCACAACTCGATCACCCAGGCGGCCAACTATTACCAATTGGGGACCGGCGTCACAGATAACCCGTGGCGAACCGTCCCGACGAATGCCTCGAGCCCCGAGATGAGCTGTCGCCGTTCATTCAACCTGCTGTTCTCCGACGGCGGCTGGACCAGCACCGCGGGGGGCGCCGATGTCGCACCGCATCCCGCTGGGCCTGACTACGACAACATCACCGGGACTTCCTTCAGCCGGACGCTGACCGACGGCAGTACCGATACGGTTCAGTACTCTCCCAGCGGCATTCCGACACCCACCGGCCGACTCAAGTACGTTCCGTTCCCGAGCCCTGACCGCGGCGGCCTGGCTGACCTGACGGCCAACTACTACTGGAACATCGACATGAGGACCGGTCTGAACAACGAGGTGCAGACCCGTCCGGGACAGCCAACGTTCTGGCAGAACATGGCGACCTACACCGTCGGCTACCTGGTGCAGCCCACCGGCGCTGTAACCGGCGCAGGCCTCACCTTCAACCAGATCAACACCTACATCTCCAACTTCACCACCAACACGCCCCCGATCACCCAGCCCAGCTGGCCCACGGGCGACCTGCTGAACGACACCACCACCACCAACCAGATGCGCGTGGACGACTTCATTCACGCGGGCTATACCGGAGGTGCGCGCTCCTTCAGCGCCAGAACGGCGAACGACGTCAAGTCGATCTTCAACATCATCCTTGCCGAAATCGCCAACACCACCGGACGCGACGCCGGCGTGTCGGTGAGCTCCAGTGCCAATGGCTCTTCGCTGGCGGGAGCGCTCAAGTACTCCGTCTCCTACCAGACGCTGGACAACTCCGGAACGATTGTTGCCCGCGAGCTGAACGCCACCGGCAATGAAACCGGTGTGGTCCGCTGGTCGACCGACCAAGTCACGCCCGATCTGATTCCGGCGCCGGCTTCGCGGAGGATCTTCACCATCACCGGAACGAACACGCCCATCAGCTTCTCCGGCGATTTCAGCTCGCTGCCCGTCGATGTTCGAGACGCGCTCAAGTTCGGCACGGACGCATCGCGCATTGCCAACGATGCGAGCTTCGTCAACTACCTGCGGGGCGACAACGCCGTCACCGACACTGGCAACCGGCTGTTCCGCCAGCGCGTCAAGGAAGTTGGTGCGATGGTCAATCCGCCGGCAGAGTTGATGAACTATTCGCGCGACTACCACTACGACGAAATCACTGCGGGTGGCGTGGATGGCTGGGACAGCTACAAGTCGTTTGCAGGCCGCAAGCTGCGCTACCCGTCATCCCTGTTCGTCGCCACGAATGCGGGTGTGGTGCATTCCTTCGATGCGTCGACCGGCGTGGAGCAGGCTGCGTTCATGCCCAGGCGCAGCATGAAACGTCTGCTGAACTTTGCCGCCGAACCGTACAACTTTGAATATGTCCTCGACGGGCCGGTGACACAGAACGACATCTTTGATCGCAGCTATTCCGACACCCTGTCCCTGTCGATCCCCGATCAATGGAAGGCCTGGCGGCACATCGCCGTGGGGTCCGGCGGCCGCGGTGAGCAGCTGATCTACGCGATCAACGCCCCCATCCATCCGGGCCCAGTACCAGACCGCAAGCCCGACCGGACCGACTTCCTGTGGGAAACAGGCCCCGACCTGATCAATACCGCCGACGGCGACGATGTCACTTTGGGCTACATCTCCAACGGGGCCCGCAGTGGACAAACCGAAGATGTCACGAACGTGAACGACACGAAGCGGGGTCGCTGGATCGTGGCCGTCAACAATGGACACTACAACGGTCAGAGCGGCTCGAAAGCGGGGCTTGTCGTTCTGGATGCCCTGACCGGCGCAGTCATCCGAACCATCCCGCTGCCTTCAGGGTATTCCGCGGGTCGCGGGCTCAGCGGCGTGACCCTGGTGCGCAACTACGGTCTGCACAACCGTGTGGTGGCCGCATACGCGGGTGACGCCAATGGCCAATTGTGGAAATTCAACCTCACCGGGGCGCCATCGAACTGGCAGGTGGAGTCTGGACGACCACTGTTCACGGTTCCCGGCAACAGACCGATTTACGGTGCTCCTGCATGGCAGGTTCACGACCTGAAGAATCCGTACACGGATGGCCTGATGGTGGTGTTTGCAACCGGCATGCTGCTGGACGAGAGCGACCTGAATGACCTGGGTGCGCAGACCATCTACGGCATCTGGGATCGCCAGAACTTTGACGGATCGATGGTCAACGGCGCCACGTCCCTACAAGTGCTGCCGACCGAGCTGCAACTGCAGGAGGTTCTCCCCGCATCCGGGACGACAGTCGGCGGTTCGACCTTCTATGCCATTACCGACAACCCCATCGACTGGGGAACGCAGCGAGGCTGGTACATGCCAATGAAGAATGCGCATGAGACCGTTGACGCCCTGAAAAATGGTGAGCGATCCATTGCCGACGTGATCAATATCGGCACCAGCGTTCTCATCACTTCCACGGTGATCCGACCGCCCGCAAACGCCGCTGCCGAGACGTGTCTGGCGTCCGATCTGCCGCCGAACTATGCGTACCTGCTGGACGCCCGAACCGGTGCGTCGGCATATAGCAAGTCGTTTGACGTCACCGGCGATGGCCGCCTGGATGCGTATGCTGTCACGTACAGGCCTCAGGGAGGCTTCACCCGCGGCAATTCGGTGTCGAGCTATCGCGCCACCATCGACGGCACACCCCTGACCTCCTACACCCTGCCTCCGGTGGCGGATCCGTCCGACCCCTACACCGATCCCGAAGTGGTCGGTCGCCCCTACGGCGTCGGCAACGACGGTGAATTTGTCATCAACAAGGACGGGAAGGCGCCCTGCGTCAACCTGCGCACCACCATTGTGGGCACGGAATCGGGCTCCATCGTCGGTGGTGTCACCTGCCCGACCTCAGGATGGAGCCGGACGCAAATCCAGCTGAGCTCTCCGCCGACACAATGACCGCGTGAACACGAACATGACCATGAACAGCATTCACTCCTGTGCACGACTGCCCGGCCACGGGCGTCAAACCGGCTTCACCCTGATCGAGCTCATGGTCGTGGTGGCGATCATCGCCATCCTGGCGGCGCTCGGGTATCCCTCCTACCAGGAGCAGGTCGCCAAGTCGCGGCGGGCGGATGCGCAACGCGCGCTGGGAGAGGCCGAGCAGTACATGCGGCGCTACTTCAGCACCCGCGACACCTTTGTCGGAGCGCAGATTCCTGCGGGGACGGCGACGTCGCCACGTCCCGGTTCCGGCGCGACCATGTACAACATCGAGTTGATCGAGAACAACGTAGCCGTGGCCACGGCTACCCAGGCGTCGACCTACACCCTGCGTGCCACCCGAACCGGCGGCATGGCAGCCGACCGCTGCGGCGACCTCAGCGTCACCAATACCGGTGTCAAGTCCTTGGCCAACAACGCGTCCGGCACCACCTTGGCCGACTGCTTCAAGGCCTCCTGAACGTGACGAAGGGTCGCGAGGCGCCGTTGTGGCGGGCACATGAACTCGCGCAACGCGCCCTGACCCTGTCCAATCCCAATCCCCGCGTGGGGTGCGTGCTCGTCGCCGCCGACGGTCGCGAGATCGGCAGCGGCCACACCCAGCAAGCGGGCGGGCCACACGCCGAGGTGATGGCCTTGCGCGATGCCGCTGCGCGCGGCGAGCCCACCGCAGGCGCGACCGCGCATGTCACCCTGGAGCCATGCTCCCACCACGGGCGCACACCGCCGTGTTGCGATGCCCTGGTGGCTGCAGGCATCGCACGGGTCGTGGTGGCCACGGCGGACCCCAATCCGCTGGTGGCCGGGCGGGGTCTGGAGCGGCTGCGTGCGGCAGGCATTGCGGTGGAGCTGCTCCCTAAGGACCATGTGCTGGCACTGGCCACCCGTGAACTCAACATTGGCTTCTTCAGCCGCATGGTCCGCGAAACGCCCTGGGTGCGGATGAAGGGCGCCATGTCGCTGGACGGCGTGACCGCCCTTTCCAACGGCGCCAGCCAGTGGATCACGGGCGAGGCCGCGCGCGCGGACGGTCACACCTGGCGTGCCAGGGCCTGCGCCGTGCTCACCGGCATCGGCACCGTTCTGGAAGACGATCCGATGCTGGACGTGCGGCTGGCCCCCACACCCCGTCAGCCGCATCTGGTGATCGTGGACAGCCGGCTGGACACCCCAGTGACCGCGCGACTGTTCCAGGCGACGGCAGGTAGCCTGCCCCGCCGGTTGTTCATCTACTGCGCCACAGGCGACGCGCAACGCAGGGCGGCGCTCGAAGCGCGAGGGGCGACGGTGATCGAGATGCCCGGACCGGGCGACAAGGTCGATCTGGCCGCGATGCTCAGGGACCTGGCGCGTCGCGAAGTCAATGAACTGCACCTCGAAGCCGGTCACAAGCTCAACGGGTCGTTCATCCGGGAGGGCCTGGTCGACGAGTTGCTGCTGTATCTTGCGCCACAGCTTCTGGGCAGCGGAGGCGCCGGACTGGCGTCCTGGGGCCCGCTGCAGTCGCTGGAACAGCGGCTGGCGCTGCGTTTCGGCCCTGTGACGCCCGTGGGCGACGATCTGCGCATCCTGGCGCGCGTGTCGCAACGGGACGCCTTTATTGCCGCCTGAACGGTTGCCGGGCAAGGCGCTGGCGGCGAATGCCGCCAAACCCTGCGAAAATACGCGGATGTTTACCGGCATCATCACCGGCGTGGGGCGCATCGCCGACCTCCACCCGCTGGGCAGCTCTTTGGACCACGGCAAGCGACTCACCATCGAGGCGCCGCCGGGTTACCTCGACGACGTCGCCCTGGGCGACAGCATCGCCCACAACGGGGCCTGCATGACCGTCACCTCGCTGGACGCGCCCTCCTCCCGTTTCACGATCGACATTTCCGCGGAATCACTGGCAAGGACCACGGGACTGGACCAGGCTGGCCGTCGGGTCAACCTGGAAAAGGCCTTGCGCGCCCACGACCGGCTGGGCGGTCACATCGTCTCGGGCCATGTGGACGGCGTCGGGCGGGTAACCCGCTTCGAGCGCGTGGGCGAAAGCTGGGAGCTGCGGGTGCTGGCGCCGCCTGCGCTGGGCAAGTACCTGGCCTACAAGGGCTCCATCGCCGTCAACGGCGTGAGCCTGACCGTCAACCGGGTCCAGGACCTGCCCGATGGCTGCGAGTTCAGCATCAACCTGATTCCCCACACGGTCCAGAACACCACCCTGGGTGACCTCGCCGCCGGCGGCGGCGTGAACCTGGAAATCGACACCGTGGCCCGCTACGTCGAGCGCATGCTCGCCACTGCCACCCCTCTCTGAAACCCGACAACAAGAAAGACCCCCATGTTTGGCGCAGACAAAGGCAGCACCAACCTTCTCGACGGCAAGAAACTCTGCATCGGCATCGTGCAGGCCCGTTTCAACGAAGGCATCACCAACGCCCTGCACGATGCCTGCCATGCCGAGCTGATCGCGCTGGGCGTGCAGGATAAGAACATCACCCGAGTGACCGTCCCGGGCGCGCTGGAGATCCCGATTGCGCTGCAGGCCATGGCCGAGCAGGACGAATACGACGCGCTGATCGCGCTGGGCTGCATCATTCGCGGCGAGACCTATCACTTCGAACTGGTGGCCAACGAGTCCGGCGCCGGCGTGACCCGCGTCTCGCTGGAGACGCACACCCCGATCGCCAACGCCATCCTCACCACCGAGAACCTGGAGCAGGCGGTGGCGCGCCAGACCGAGAAGGGGCGCGACGCCGCCCGGGTGGCCATCGAGATGGCTCACGTGCTGGAACAGATCGGATGAGCATGAGCGAGAACAGTCCCGCCAAACCCCGCAAAGCTTCCGACAAGTCGGCCCGCACACGCGCCCGTGAGTTCGCGCTGCAGGCGCTCTACCAGCACCTGGTCGGACGCAACGACGCGGGCGACATCGACGCCTTCACCCGGGATCTCTCGGGCTTTCACAAAGCCGACAGCGCACACTACGACGCCCTGCTCCATGGTTGCGTCGAACAGGCCGAGGCGCTGGATGCACAGATCGCGCCGCTGCTGGACCGCCCGCTGGCCGAGATCTCTCCGATCGAACGTGCTGTCCTGTGGATCGGCGCATACGAGTTCCAGCATTGCCCTGACGTGCCCTTGCGGGTCGTGATCAACGAGTGCGTCGAACTCGCCAAGTCCTTTGGCGGCACCGATGGCCACAAGTACGTCAACGGCGTGCTGCATCCGCTGGGGGCCACACTGCGTCCGCTGGAGGCCTCTGCAGCCCAGGCCGGCGGACGCAAGACTGCCAAGGGCGACTGAGCGGCATGGGAGCGCCATTGCGAATCAGCCAGCGCGCCCTGCGGGTCGAGCCGTTCTATGTGATGGAACTGGCCAAGGCGGCGGCCGACATGGCACGCCAGGCGGCGCCGGGCAGCCGCCCGATGATCTACCTGAATATCGGCGAGCCCGACTTCACCGCACCGCCGCTGGTGCAGGCCGCCGCCGAGAGCGCGATCCGTAACGGCCGCAGCCAGTACACCCAGGCCACAGGCCTGCCCGCGTTGCGCGAAGCGATCAGCGGCTGGTACGCCAGCCGTTTCGGTCTCTCCATCGACCCGGCCCGCATCGTCGTGACGGCCGGCGCGTCGGCCGCATTGCAACTGGCCTGCCTGGCGCTGATCGAAGCGGGTGACGAGGTGCTGATGCCGGACCCGAGCTACCCCTGCAACCGCCAGTTCGTGCAGGCCGCAGAGGGCACGCCGGTCCTCATCCCCTCCGGCCCCGAAGACCGCTTCCAGCTCAGCGCCGAGCATGTGGCGTCGGCCTGGACGCCGGCCACCCGCGGCGTGCTGCTGGCCTCGCCGTCGAACCCGACCGGCACCTCGATTGCCCGCGACGAACTGGAGCGCATCGCCCGTTTCGTGCGCGACAAGGGCGGCATCACGCTGGTCGACGAGATCTACCTGGGCCTGTCCTACGACGAGGCCTATGGCCACAGCGCGCTGGGCCTGCCCGATGGCCTGGGTGATGAGGTCATCAGCATCAACAGCTTCAGCAAGTACTTCAACATGACCGGCTGGCGCCTGGGCTGGCTGGTGCTGCCGCCGGCGCTGGTACCGGCCGTCGAGCGCCTGGCGCAGAACCTGTTCATCTGCGCCAGCACCATTGCGCAGCATGCCGCCCTCGCCTGCTTTGCGCCCGAGAGTCTGGCCGAGTACGAGCGCCGCCGCGCCGAGTTCAAGGCCCGGCGCGACGTCTTCATTCCGGCGCTGGACCGGCTGGGGCTGAACGTTCCCGTTCAACCCGACGGGGCCTTCTATGCCTGGGCCGACGTGTCCGGGCTGTGCGACCGCTGGGGCATCCCGATGGCCGGTGAAAGACCGGGCGAAGGCGGCAGTTGGGCCCTGGCCTTCGAACTGATGCGCCGCTGCCAGCTTGCCACCACCCCGGGCCGCGACTTCGGCCAGGCCGATCCGGGCCGTTACCTGCGCTTCTCCTTCGCCAACGCCATGCCGCAGTTGCAGGAAGCCGTGCTGCGCCTGGAGGCCGCGCTGTGAAAGAGACGCCAGACACCGCCCCGACGCCGGGCCGCGAACCTCGCCAAGCGGGAAGCGTGGAGGCGCCGTTCGGCTGGCCGGTGCGCGTGTATTGGGAAGACACCGATGCCGGCGGCATCGTCTTCTACGCCAACTACCTCAAGTTCTTCGAACGCGCGCGCACCGAATGGCTGCGCCAGCTGGGGGTCGAGCAGCAGAAGCTGCGCGAGCAGGTCGGCGGCATGTTTGTGGTCACCGGCACACAGTTGCGTTACCACCGTCCCGCCCGACTCGACGATTTGCTTCTGGTTACGGCCCGTGTAACCGAATCGGGTCGGGCCTCGCTCACAATCGACCAGAGCGCCTTGCTGCAGTTGCCTGATGGGCAGCCGCCCGCGGTGCTCTGCGAAGGCAGCATCCGTATCGGCTGGGTCGACGCCGCCACCATGCGCCCGCAGCGGATTCCCGCCCAGGTGCTGTCGGCCCTCTCCCACGGGAACCCCTGACCCCATTCCGATCTCCGACCCTCGCCCCCTCAACCTCCACCGACCATGCCCCAAGATCTCTCCATCGTCCAGTTGCTGCTCCACGCGTCATGGGTTGTCCAGGCCGTGGTTGCCTTGCTCGTGCTGGTCTCCGTGATCAGTTGGGCCGCCATCTTCCGAAAGGTGTTCACGCTCAAGCGCGTGAACCGCCACAACGAGGAATTCGAGAAGGACTTCTGGTCGGGCACCAACCTGAACGACCTGTACTCTGCCGCCGCCCAGAGCGCACGCCACGGCGGTCCGATGGAACGCATCTTCGCCAGCGGCATGCGCGAGTACCACAAGCTGCGCGAGCGCCGGATCACCGACCCCGGCGCCCTGCTTGACGGCGCCCGCCGCGCCATGCGCGCCAGCTTCCAGCGCGAGATCGACGCACTGGAAATGAACCTGTCCTTCCTGGGCACCGTGGGCTCGGTCGCGCCCTACGTCGGACTGTTCGGCACCGTCTGGGGCATCATGCACGCCTTCACCGGCCTCGCCGCACTGGCGCAGGTCACGCTGGCCACCGTCGCGCCCGGCATCGCCGAAGCCCTGGTCGCCACCGCCATCGGCCTGTTCGCCGCGATCCCTGCGGTCGTTGCCTACAACCGCTTCGCGACCGACATCGACCGCGTGGCCAACCGCATGGAGACCTTCATGGAAGAGTTCTCCAACATCCTGCACCGCAACCTCGGCGTGCAGTCCGTCAACTCCACCGCGTCGGGGCACTGAACCATGGCGGCCCTGTCGTCGCGGGGGCGCACCCGCCGCACCAAGAACGAGATCAACATGGTCCCGTTCATCGACGTCATGCTGGTGCTCCTGATCATCTTCATGGTCACGGCCCCACTGATTTCGCCCAGCCAGATCAGCCTGCCCAGTGTCGGTCAGGCCGATCAGCAGCCCAAGGGGTTCGTGCAGGTCGTGATCGACAAGGACGAAACCATCCAGGTACACCAAGGCACCGCCAGCAAGGGCGGCAAGAGCATCAAACTGACCCAGCTCGCGGCAGAAGTTCAGCGCCTGCAGGCCGAGTCGGCCGGTGGCGCCGAACCGGACAAGGTGCCGGTCGTCATCAGCGCGGACAAGGACATCAAGTACGACACCGTGGTCAGGACCATGGACACGCTCAAGCGCGCCGGCGTCGAGCGTGTGGGACTGGCGGTCCAGGCCTCAGGACGCTGACACCCGCGCATGCAGCTCATCACCGACGCCATCGACTTCAAGCCCCCGCAACCCGGGCGCTGGGGAACGCCGCTGGCGCTTGCGCTGATGGCGCACCTGTTGCTGATGGCCGCCCTCACCTGGGGCATCCACTGGCGAGAGGAAGAGCCGCCGGTGGCTTTCGAGGCAGAGATCTGGTCGTCGCTGCCGCGCGAGGCTGCACCGCGTGCGGTCGAACCGCCGCCTCCGCCCCCGCCAGAACCGGAACCCGCGCCCCAGCCGGCACCCAGACCCGAGCCCAAGCCCGCACCACCGCCGCCTCAGCCGACGGTGAAGCAGCCCGACATCGCCACCGAAAAGGCCAAGCAGAAGAAGCTTGAAGAAGAGAAGAAGCGCGAACAGGAAGAAGCCAAGAAGGAAAAGGCGGCTAAGGAGAAGGCCGAGCGCGAAAAGAAGGACAAGGAACTGGCCGAAAAGAAAAAGGCCGAGGACCAGAAAAAGGTCGCCGAGAAGAAGAAGCAGGACCAGGAGCGCAAGGACGCCGAAAAGCGTGAGGCGGCCGCCATCGAGAAAAACCGGAAAGACCAACTGGCCCGCATGATGGGCCAGGTGGGTGCCAGCGGTGGCCCCGAATCCAAGGGCACGGCGGCACAGTCCGCTGGCCCGTCGGCCGGCTATGCCTCACGGGTGGCGGCCAAGATCCGCCCCAACATCCGCTACTCGGAGGAGTTCCCCCGTTCGTTGCGCACCGAGGTCGAGGTCCGGGCGTTGCCCGACGGCACCATCACCGCTCGCCGGGTGGTCGACAGCAGCGGCAACCCGGCCTGGGATGAAGCCGCGCTCAAGGCCATCGACCGCACCGGATCGCTGCCGCGCGATGTCGATGGCCGCGTGCCCTCGCCGATCATCATCGTTGTGCGACCCACCGACTGAGCCGCTTCGCCCCGGGCACCGGTTCCGTACGGGCGTCAGTACTGGGTCACCACCACGCCCTCACCCAGCGGCAACCCCTGCAGCACGCTGTCGAGTTCACCTGGGTCCACCGGCTTGTGCAACACGGCAGCAAACAAGGTCTTGAGCAGATCGGCATCGACCTCATCGACGTGTCCGCTCATGAGCACCACCGGCGACGGTGAAGCCGTTTCCCGGATGCGCTGCGCCAGCCCGACACCGTCCAGCCGTGGCATCGACTGGTCGGTCAGCACCACATCAAAGTGCTTGCCCGTCTGCGAATACTGGGCCCAGGCCTCCTCGCCGTCGCGCGAGCGTGTGACCTGCCAGCCCTTGCGCTCCAGCAGCGCGCTCCAGGCGTGGCGCACCGACTGGTCGTCGTCGACGAACAGGAGCTGGCGCCCCCGTCCCGGGCCACCCGGTGACGTGACCGGCGCCACCGCCGCATCGCGGCGACTCTCCGGCAGGTAGAGCAGGAAGCATGCTCCTTCCGGGCTGTTGACCAGGCCGATCGTGCCGTGGTGGCGCGCCATGATGCCCTGAGCGACCGACAACCCCAGCCCCGTGCCCCGGCCCTTGGCCTTGGTGGTGAAGAACGGATCGAACACCCGGTCGAGGTGCTCCGGCGCGATGCCCGGCCCGTGGTCGCGCACCTGCAGCACCAGATAGCGGCCATCGGGCAGACCCGCCGCGCCCGGCGGCCTGTCCAGCGGATCGGCCGTCGGCAGCACGACGGCACTCAGCGTCAGATCGATCCGCCCACGGCCTTTCATCACATCAGCCGCGTTGATCAACAGATTGACCAGCACCTGTTGCAACTGGGTGGGGTCGGCATCGACCTCATCGTCGTCGACCTCGTAATGCACCTCGAGGTCGCAATCCCGGGTCAGGCCGGAGGCCACCATCTGGCGCGTTTCCTCGATCAGTGCCGACCAGTGCAGCCGCCGCAGACGGGGCGCGGACTGGCGACCGAACGCGAGCAACTGGCGCATCAGTCCGTCGGCGTAGCGGGTCGACTTGAGGGCCTGCTGCAGCGACTCGTGGCTCGGGTGGCTGCTGTCCAGATCCTCGGACGCCAGCCGGATCCAGCCGGTGATCGCGGCCAGCGAGTTGTTGAAATCGTGGGCAATGCCGCCGGTCAGACGGCCCAGCGCCTCGGTCTTCTGCGACTGGGCCAACTGGAGCTGCAGGGCTTCCTGCTTTTCGTGGGCCTGCTGCTGCGCCCTGGCGTCTGCGCGAACACGGACCAGCAGACGGTTGATGCCTTCGCCCAGTTGCGAGAGCTCATCCTTGCCGGCCACGCGCACCAGCCCGCCCGCGCCCGGCCCCTCGGCAGTGACCTGCTGAAGATCGCCATGCAGAGACTGCAGGCGGCGCAACAACAGCCGGTCCAGCAAAAACACCAGCAGGATGCTGGCCACCAGGCCGGCCACCGCCGCCAGCCCCATGCCCTGCCAGACCAAGTTGATGCCCTGCGCCCGCAACCGCTGGTCCAGCGTCAGCACCAGCTCGCTCACCGGCCGTTCCCTGTGGTCTTTGAGCACTGCGTGCAGCGCCTGTCCACCGCCCTCAAACGGCACCACATGCACATTGACACCGCCGTGTCCGGGGTCCTCGAAGTTCAGCCGGGCCGGCATCATGAGCACTTCGGAAAGGTGGGCCACTTCCCTGGCGTCAAACCGGCGCACGATCACAAGGGCACCGACCGGCGCCTGTGTCTGTGCCTCGGGGCGGTGAATGGCCGCCACCACCACCATGTCCAACTCACCCGCATCCGCCCGCAAGGTCCGGATCATCACGTTCGGGTCGGGGGAAGCCAGCACCTCGGCCACCAGCCGGCGAACGTGCTCGATGCGATCAGGCGGCACCGGAACCCGTTGCGACTGGGCATCCAGGCTCGCGCTGTCCAGCAACCGGCAGCGCGCATCGAACACGATGGCCTCGGAAATGCGCAGGTAGCCCAGATTCCCGACCTCGAAGTTCTCCTGCATGAAATGGGGTTTGCGCCCCTGCACGTAGTCCACGGCGTCGCCCCAGTAGGCGTAGTCGCGCGCCGTCGCGCCGAGCGCCTGCAACTGCTGGTCGAACAGCCGCCGTGCACGCTCTCCTTCCTGGATGGCGTTGTCGGTTTCTATCTCGGCAAACGAGGCGGTGATGATTTGGCGCGCGCCCAACATCGCGGCGCCAGCGCAGAGACCGACCACGACCAGCACCAGTGCCCAGGCTTTGTATTGCAGCTTCATGGTTATCCAGATCATCGGCCTCGCAGATGCAAGACTTGAACCCGAAAACCCATTTCTGCGTGACGGGTTTGGCGTATGCCCCGGTTTCCGTCAGGACCGGCGACCGGTTCGCTCAGTCGAACACGATCTCGGCGCGGCGTTCGTGCGCCTGCGCGATCCAGCTCGCCAGTGCCGCGTCGGTCGGGAAAAACAGCGCCCGGTCATCCAGCTGAAGCTCGCAGCGGGCACCCGCGCGCTCGACCACCAGCCGCACCCCCAGGCCGCGCACCAGTTGGCCCTGCTCCGTCTCTTCGCGTCGCGGCGGAAAGTCCCGCACCAGTTGGGCAATGGCCGGCGCCTGACCGTTGACGGCCACCCGCAGGAACTTGCCGAAACGGCAGCGCGCCGCCGCCAGGTCCCAGATCTGCTGGATCTTCAGCCGCAGGCCGCCGGAGAAACGGTCGGGCTGCGCCAGCGCCTGCACCACGATGAGTTCGTCGTCCTTGAGCAGGTTGCGGTACTGGTTGATCAGGTTTTCGTCGGCGCTGACCTCCATCACCGCACTCTTGTCGTCCAGCTTGAAGAAGGCCAGCTTGCCCCGCTGCCCGTTGATGACGCGAAAGTCGGAGACGATACCGGCCAGGATCACCGGGTCACGGCTTTCCTTCACGTCGGCCAGCGGCGTCCGGGCGAAACGTCGCACCTCGCGCTCGACCTCGTCGAACAGGTGACCCGAGAAGTAGAAGCCGATCGCCGTCTTCTCGTGGGTCAGGCGCTCCTTGATGCCCCAGGGCAGGGTCGCTTCGTAGGCCGGCTCCTGGGTGCTGGACCCGTGGTCGTCACCACCCAGCATGTCGAACAGGCCGCCCTGGTGGGCATTCGCCTGCGTGGCCGCAGCGTATTCGAACGCCATGTCCAGCGAAGCCACCAGCTCGGCGCGGTTGAGGTTGAGCGCGTCGAACGCGCCGGCCTTGATGAGCGCCTCGACCGTGCGCTTGTTGATGCGCTGGCGGTCCACGCGCAGGCAGAAATTGAACAGACTGGTGAACGGGCCGGTTTCGTCGCCGTTGGGACCTTCGCCGCGACCCTCGCGCGCCGCGACGATGGCCTCAATGGCGAGCTGGCCCGTGCCCTTGACAGCCCCCAGGCCGTAGCGGATCAGGTTGTCGGTCACCGGCTCGAAGCGGTAGCCGCCGCGGTTCACGTCGGGCGGCTCAAAGGCCATGCCCATCTTGCGCGCGTCTTCCCACAACACCTTGAGCTTGTCGGTGTCGTCCATTTCCACCGTCATGTTGGCGCAGAAGAACTCGGCCGTGTAGTGCACTTTCAGCCAGGCCGTGTGGTACGCCAGCAGTGAATACGCAGCGGCGTGCGACTTGTTGAAGCCGTAGCCCGCGAACTTCTCCATCAGGTCGAAGACCTCGTCGGCCTTCTCTTCGTTGATGCCTTTCTTGGCCGCGCCGGCGCGGAAGATCGCGCGGTGCTCGGCCATCTCCTCGGCCTTCTTCTTGCCCATCGCCCGGCGCAGCATGTCGGCGCCGCCGAGGCTGTAGCCGCCCAGCACCTGGGCGGTCTGCATCACCTGCTCCTGGTAGACCATGATCCCGTAGGTCTCGGCCAGCACTGGCTCCACCAGCGGGTGCGGGTACTCGACCACCTCGCGCCCGTGCTTGCGCGCCACGAAGCTGGGAATCAGGTCCATCGGGCCCGGACGGTAGAGCGCGTTCAGCGCGATCAGGTCTTCCAGGCGAGACGGTTTGGCGTCGCGCAGCATGCCCTGCATGCCGCGGCTTTCAAACTGGAACACGGCCTCGGTCATGCCCTTGGAGAACAGCGCGTAGACCGCCTTGTCGTCCAGCGGGATGTCCTCGAAGCGGAAGTTCTCCTGGCCCTTGTGGCGCTTCATGATGAACTCGCGCGCAATCTCCAGGATGGTCAGCGTCGCCAGGCCCAGAAAGTCGAACTTCACCAGGCCGATGGCTTCGACGTCGTCCTTGTCGTACTGGCTCACCGCCGATTCGCTGCCCGGCTGCATGTACAGCGGGCAGAAGTCGGTCAGCTTGCCCGGCGCGATCAGCACACCACCGGCGTGCATGCCGATGTTGCGGGTCATGCCTTCGAGCTTCTGCGCCAGCTCGATCAGGGTCTTGACGTCTTCTTCCTTCTCGATGCGCTCCGCCAGGATGGGCTCCATCTCGATGGCGTAGTTGTTCTTGTCGCCCTCCTTCTTGGGCTCGGGCGGGTACTGCAGCGTCACGCTCATGCCCGGCTTGTTGGGGATGAGCTTGGAGATGCCGTCGCAGAAGCCGTAGGAGAAGTCGAGCACGCGGCCCACGTCGCGGATCGCCGCGCGCGCGGCCATGGTGCCGAAGGTGGCGATCTGGCTCACGGCGTCCTTGCCGTAGCGGTCCTTCACATAGTCGATCACCCGGTCGCGGTTGGACTGGCAGAAGTCGATGTCGAAGTCGGGCATCGACACCCGCTCCGGGTTCAGGAAGCGCTCGAACAGCAGGTTGTACTGCAGCGGGTCTAGGTCGGTGATCAGCAGCGCGTAGGCCACCAGCGAACCGGCGCCGGAACCCCGGCCAGGACCCACCGGGCAGCCATTTTCCTTGGCCCACTTGATGAAGTCCGACACGATCAGGAAGTAGCCCGGGAACCCCATCTTCAGGATGGTGTTGAGCTCGAACTCCAGCCGTTCGACGTAGCGCGGGCGCTGCGCTTCGCGTTCGGCCTCCTTGGGGAACAGGTGCTTCAGCCGCCCCTCCAGCCCCTCGTACGACACGTGGCGGAAATACTCCTCGACCGACATCACGACGCCATTGACCGGCGGAATCGGGAAGTTCGGCAACTGCGGCTTGCCCAGCACCAGGGTCAGGTTGCAGCGCCTGGCGATTTCCAGCGTGTTGGCGACCGCCGACGGGATATCGGCGAACAGCGCCTCCATCTGCGCGGCCGACTTGAAGTACTGCTCGCGCGTGAAGCGGCGCACGCGCCGGTTGTTGGCCAGGATCTCGCCCTCGGCGATACAGACCCGCGCCTCATGGGCCTCGTAATCGTCTTCGGCCAAGAACTGCACGGGGTGTGTCGCCACCACCGGCAGGTGCAGGCGCGCCGCGAGCTGCACCGCCGCGACCACGTGGCGCTCGTCATCGGCGCGACCGGCGCGTTGCAGCTCGATGTAGAAGCGGTGGGTGAACAGACCGGCCAGTTGCAGCGCGACATCCGCCGCTTTTTGCGCGTCACCGGCCATCAGCGCCTGACCGACCGGCCCGGCCTGGGCGCCCGAGAGCATCAGCAGACCACCATGCAACTCCTCCAGCCACTCGCGCTGGATCACCGCCCCGAGCCGGCCGTCGGTCCGGGTCCAGGCGCGCGCCAGCAGCTCGCTCAGGTTGAGGTAGCCCTGCTTGTCCTGCACCAGCAGGATCACACGCGGCAGCGCAGGCTGGTGGCTGCCCGGCATCGCACCGGGTGTCTCGTCGTTGAAGCCCCCCAGCATCACCTCGGCGCCCAGCACCGGTTTGACGCCGGCGCCGCGCGCGGCCTTGTAGAACTTCACCCCGCCGAAGAGGTTGTTCAGATCGGTGACGGCCAGGGCCGGTTGACCGTCCGCCGCGGCGGCGCTCACGACGTCATCGATGCGGTTGGTGCCGTCGACGACGGAAAACTCGGTGTGCAGGCGCAGGTGGATGAACATCGGGGGGAATCAGGGTGCCTTCTGGGCGTTGTGGGCCTTCCAGGCCCGGATGGCGTCGGCAAAACCGGCGTTGTCTTCGCCTGCAAGCGCCACGCGACGGCACAGGAATTCGGCCACGAACATCAGTCCGATCAACGGACCGGCCAACACGTTCGCGAACAGGGACCAGACTGCGGGCGGCGCAAAGACAAACAGCAGCACCGACAGCAGCCCGATCCCGATGAAATACAGCGTCCAGGCCACCGTCACCTTGCGCGTGTAGCGCTCCTGGGCGGCCGACAGCACGCCGCCATGGACCCGTCGGGCCAATTGGGTCACCAGCGATTCGCCCGGCCCGCGAAGGGAACGGCCGAACAGCGCGGCCAGCAGCGCATAGACCCCCAGTTGCTCGACCAGGAACAGCAGGGCCACCTGCGTCAGCAACCACGGCCAGAGCGTCGCCAGCGCGATCGCCAGTCCTGCCGCCAGCGCCACCGCAATCCATCGCCGCGTGGTGCGCCACAGCGCCACCACCACGGCGGTGCTCGCTGGCAGGATCGCCAGCAGGACCCCCCAGGCCGCCGGCTCGCCCTGGGAACTGGCGACATGCGCCGCCCAGGCCCAGGCAACGGCGACCAGCACCACGGCGACGGCTTTCCACCCATGTCCCGCAGCGGGACGGTCGGCATCGAAGGTGTTGGGCAAACGCATGGTGGACAGCTCGGGGGAAAGCCCGAAATTTTACCGAGCCGGGCGGGCACGGGCGCCTGCATCCGCTCCCTACAATGCGCCAGCCCATCCTGTCACCCCTTCGCCAGCCGTGCCCATCCCTCCCCTTCGTGTCAGCGCCTTCACCGCCGTCTCCGCGCTGGGCGACGGCTGCCAGGCGATGCAGGCTGCGGTCGCGTCGGGACGCAGTGGGCTGCAACCGCTGGGACTCCACGACTTCGGCGCGCGGCCCTTGGTGGAGGCGCCGCAGACCTGGGTCGGTCGCGTGGACGGGCTTGAGCAGGCGCTGCCCGGCCGGTTTTCACACTGGGATTGCCGCAACAACCGCCTGGCCTGGCGGGGTCTGCTGGCGGATGGCTTCGCAGAGAGCGTCGCGCAGGCGGTCGCTCGCCACGGCGCCGGGCGCGTCGCCCTCGTCCTGGGTTCGTCCACCGCCAGCATCGGGGAAACCGAGGACGGCTACGCGGCGCTGGCGGTCACCGGTCGTTTTCCACCCCAGCCGGACAACCGCAGCCTGCACACCCTGCACTCACTCACCGGTTTCGTGAAAGAGGCCCTGGGTCTGCAGGGCATCGAACTGAGCATCTCGACCGCCTGTTCCTCCAGCGCCAAGGCCTTTGCCGCCGCCGAGCGCCTGATTCGCCTGGGCCTGGCGGACGCGGCGGTGGTCGGCGGCGTGGACAGCCTCTGCGGCAGCGTGCTGTTCGGGTTTCACGCGCTTCAGCTGGTGTCGCCCGAGCCCTGCCGACCGTTCGACGTGAACCGTCAGGGCATCAGCATCGGCGAAGCGGCCGCGTTCGCCCTGCTGGAGCGCGGTGACGGCGATCTGCTGCTGCTGGGTCACGGCGAGTCCAGCGACGCGCACCACCTCTCCGCGCCAGACCCGGAGGGCGTGGGTGCGGCCGCAGCGCTGGAGATGGCGCTGAAGCGGGCCGGCCTGACGACCGCGGACATCGGCTACCTGCACCTGCACGGCACCGCCACGCCCAAGAACGACGAGGTCGAGGCCCGGCTAATCGCGCAACGCTTTGCGCCGGGCACGCCCGCCAGTTCGACCAAGGGCATGACCGGCCACACGCTGGGCGCAGCCGGCGCGCTCGGCGCCGTGTTCACCCTGCTGGCGCTGCGCGACGGCCTGCTGCCCGGCACCGTGCAGACCCGGACACCGGAACCCGCCATGGCCCACCACCTGTTGCTCCGTCCGGTGCGGCAAGACATCGGCTGCGCGGCCAGTCACGCCTTCGCCTTCGGCGGCAGCAATTCCGTCCTGCTGTTCGGGCGCGGAGCCGGCGCATGACCCCCCTTCGCGCCAGCATCGAAGGCGTCTCGCTCTGGGCGCCCTTCATGCCCGGCTGGGCGGTGGCGGGCGAGGTGCTCAGCGGCCGCCTGGCACCCGTGCAGCCCCCCTGTCCCATTCCGCCACCCGCGCGGCTGCCCCCGGCCGAGCGCCGACGCGCGCCCCAGACCGTCGCGCTGGCGCTGGCCGCCGCCGAGGAGGCTGTGGCGGCCAGCGGGCGCGACCCGGGCAGCCTGCTGGCCGTGTTTGCCTCGACCCACGGCGACCTGCCGGTGATAGACGACCTCTGCCGGACGCTGGTGCACACCCCCACGCTGGTTTCGCCGACCCGGTTCCTCCATTCGATCCACAACGCGCCCGCCGGCTTCTGGAGCCAGCTCAACCACAACGGCCACGCCCACACCGCCGTCAGCGGCGCCGCATGCAGCTTCGCCCAAGGCCTGCTGGAAGCGCTGGTGCAGTGTGAAGCCGAGCAGCAGCCGGTGCTCTATGTGGCCTACGACACCGCAGCCGTCGGCGCTCTGACCCACACCACCGCCAGCGAATCCGCGCTCGCGGTGGCGCTGGTGCTGGCGCCACACGGTGATGGCCACCCGAACGCCAGCCTCACGGCCACCGTCACCTCGCATCCGGTCCCGCCCCCCGAACCGCAGGGCGCACAGGTGCAGCCGCTGCAGCGAAACGCCATGGCGGCCGCCCTGCCGATGTTCGAGTGGCTGGCCCGCCGTGAGGCGGCAGAAGGCGCCTGGCCGCTCGGCACCCACCAGTCGCTGTCCCTGCGCTACTGCCCGTGAAGGGGCAGGATTGCGGCGATACTGCGCCCATGGAACACCCACCCTCCCCACGCGACGTCGTGATCCTGGGCGGCGGCCTGGCAGGCCTGACGCTGGCGATGCAACTCAAGCGGCGCGACCCCACCATTGACGTGCTGGTGCTCGAACGGCGCGGCCTGCCCGCGCCCGAGGCCGCGCACAAGGTGGGCGAATCGACCGTCGAAATCGGCGCCCACTACTTCGACAAAGTCATCGGCCTCGGTGATCACCTGCGCGAGAAGCACCTGCGCAAGTTCGGGTTCCGCTTCTTCTTCTCCGAGGGCCGGCGCGACCTGGACCAGGTGACCGAAATCGGCGCCAGCCGCCACCTGTCGGTCCCGAGCTACCAGATCGACCGGGGCATCTTCGAGAATTTCCTGGTCGCCGAAGCCCGTCGGCGCGGCATCGAGGTGATCGAAGGCTCGCTGGTGCGCAGCCTGGACCTGGCCGGCAGCGAGCAGGACCCCGCCGCGATGCACCGCGTCGCGTTCAGCCTCGGCGCTGAATCGCACAGCGTCACCGCCCGATGGGTGGTCGACGCCTGCGGCCGCGCCGGCCTGATCAAGCGCAAACTGGGACTGGCCGAGCCCAACGACCATGCCGCACACGCGGTGTGGTTCCGCATCAAGGACCGCATCGAAATCGACCGCTGGACCGACAACATGGCCTGGCGCGAGCGCTGCGACCCGCCGGCGCGCTGGCTGTCCACCAACCACCTCGTCGGTGCCGGCTACTGGGTCTGGCTGATCCCGCTGTCCTCCGGCTCGCACTCGGTCGGCATCGTGGCCGACCCGGCCCACCACCCGCTGGCGTCCATGGACACCTTCGAAAAGGCCATGGACTGGTTCCGCGTCCACCAGCCGCTGCTGTTCGACGAGCTCGACGGCAAGCGCCACCTGCTGCAGGACTTCGCCTTCTTCAAGCGCTTCTCCTACGGCTGCCGCCAGCTCTTCTCGGCCGACCGCTGGGCCCTGACCGGCGAGGCGGGCCTGTTCCTGGACCCGTTCTACTCGCCCGGCAGCGACTTCATCGGCATCAGCAACACCTTCATCACCGAACTGATCGCGACTGACCGCCAGGGTGGGCGCCTGGGCGCCCGGGCGCAGGTGTTCGACCAACTGCTGCACTCGTTCTACGACAGCACCCTGACCCTGTACCAGGATCAGTACGCCATCTTCGGCGACCCCGAGGTGTTGCCGGTCAAAGTGATCTGGGACTACAGCTACTACTGGGGCGTGCTGGCACAGTTCGTATTCCACGACCGCCTGACCGACCTGGGTTCGATGGCCGCGCTGCAGCCCCAACTGGCGCGCTGCCAGGCGCTCAACGCTGCGGTGCAGGCGTTCCTGCGCACCTGGTCGGGCGTGAGCGCACGGCGCAACCCGCCTGTGATGCTGGACCAGGCGGCGCTGCCGTGGTTCGCCGAACTCAATCGCAGCCTCAACGACACCCTGGACAGCGACGCCTTCGTCCAGCGCATCCGGGACTCCCACGACAGGCTGCATGCGCTGGCCGCGGAAATCCTGGCTCGCGCGCTGAGCGAGCATCCGGCGCTGGATGCCGGATCGCTGGCAGAACGGGTGGCCGAGCACCACTGTCCCGAGGGCGCCGCCCCCATGCTGCCTGTCGCCGTGGCCTGACACCGAGCCACTATGATGGAGGGCAGCCGTCGGCTCCCTCCCGGCGGCCTCTGCACCGCACGTCCGAGACCCATCATGAACTCCCCGGCCCAGGCAGAAGCAGGCAGCCTTTCCTGCGATGTTCTCGTCATCGGCGGTGGCCCGGCGGGTGCCACTGTCGCCAGTCTTCTCGCTGAAAAAGGGCACCAGGTGGTGCTGCTCGAAAAGGCCCACCACCCGCGTTTTCACATCGGCGAATCGCTGTTGCCGGCCAACCTGCCCCTGTTCGAGAAGATGGGCATTGCCGACGAGATCAAGGCCATCGGCATGTACAAGCCGGGCGCCGAATTCGTCTCGATGGAACACGGCCGCTCGCAGACCTTCTATTTCGCCGACGCCTGGGACAAGTCCATGCCGCACGCCTACCAGGTGCGGCGCGCCGATTTCGACCAGATCCTGTTCCGCAACGCCCGTGACAAGGGCGCGCAGGCCTTCGAGGGCGTGAAGGTCACCGCCGTCGAGTTCCTGGCCGAAGGCGGCGCCGATGTGCGCGCGGTGGACGACGAGGGCCGGTCGCTGCAATGGCGGGCCCGCTTCGTGGTGGACGCCTCGGGCCGCGACACCTTTCTGGCCAACCGCTTCCGCATCAAGCACCGCAACCCGCGTCACAACAGCTCGGCGATCTACGCCCATTTCGACGGCACCTCGCGGGGCGAAGGATACGACGAGGGCAACATCCGCATCTTCTGGTTCGCCCACGGCTGGTTCTGGTTCATTCCGCTGACCAACGGCACGACCAGCATCGGCATGGTCACCTGGCCGTACCACATGAAGACCAAGGGATCGCGCAGCCTGCAGCAGTTCCTGACGGACAACATCGCGACCTGTCCGCCGCTGGCCGAGCGCCTGTCGATGGCGACGCAGGTCAGCCCGGTGGAAGCCACCGGCAACTTCTCTTACGTTTCCGAACGCAACCATGGCCAGAGCTACCTCATGCTCGGCGACGCCTATGCGTTCATCGATCCTGTCTTTTCATCGGGCGTCTGGCTGGCGATGCACAGCGCGGTCGTCGGCGCGGACACCATCGACACCTGCCTGCGCCAGCCGGCACAGACCGGCGCGGCCCTCAAGCGCTTCGACCGCGTGATGCGCCACGGCCCCAAGGAGTTCTCCTGGTTCATCTACCGCGTCACCAATCCCATCATGCGCGACTTCCTCATGGGTCCGCGCAATGTGCTGCGCGTCAAGGAGGCCATCCTTTCGGTGCTGGCCGGCGACGTGTTCGGCAAGACCCCGATCTGGCGCTCGATCCTGTTCTTCAAGGGCCTGTACTACTTCGCCAACATCACGCAGCCCCGGCGGGCGTTCCAGGCCTGGCAGCGCCGCCGTTTCAACATCCGCAAGGTGGACGACCCCGCCGTGTACAACGCATGAAGCGACCGTATTCCGCTCCGAAGCCGCTGGCCTTGCTGGCCGCCCTGGTCCTGGGCCCGACCCTGGCCGGGTCGGCATGGGCCGACGTGGAAAAGCCGCTGTGGGAGGCCGGCGTGGGTGTCGCCACGGTGAGTTTCCCGGCCTATCGCGGCTCCGACCAGCGACAGGCCTTCGTGCTGCCCACGCCCTATTTCGTGTACCGCGGCGAGTTCCTCAAGGCGGACAGGGAGGGCGTGCGGGCACAGCTCTTCGAGACCGACCGCTTGAAGCTGACCGTCTCCGGCGCCCTGTCGCCGCCGGCCTACAGCCGGGACATCCACGTGCGCGAGGGCATGCCCGACCTGCGCGCCAACGTCGAGGTCGGTCCGCAACTGAACCTCACGCTGTGGCAGTCGGAGAACCGGCGCCAGGAGCTGAAGCTGCTGGTGCCCTTGCGCGCCGCGTTCACCCTCGAACGCCACCCCAAAAGCATCGGCTGGGTGTTCCACCCCAAGCTGAACGTGGATTTCGGCGGCCTTCCCGGTCTCACCGACTGGAACGCCGGCATGCAGGTCGGTCCGTTGTTCGGCGACCGCAAGCAGCACCAGTACTTCTACGGCGTCGACGCCGCCAACGCGACGGCGACCCGCCCGGCCTACCAGGCCAAGGGTGGCTTTGCCGGCATGCAGTACATCCTGGGTGTCTCCAAGCGGTACGACAAGACCTGGGTCGGCGCCTTCCTGCGCTATGACAGCCTGCGCGGCGCGACCTTCGCCGACAGCCCGCTGGTACGCACGCGCAACTACGTCGCGGGCGGCGTCGCGGTCTCCTGGATCCTCGGGGAGTCGGCCGAACGCGTGCGGGTCGATGAGTGATCCGTCCCGCGCGCGCGGCCCGCTGTGGTGGCTGTACGAGCGCATCGCCATGCACATCGGTCTGGGCAGCCTGGCGGCGCTCTGCCTGTTCTGGCTGCCGTTCGCGATGCTGCTCTATCCGGTGCTGCCCCGGTCGTTCGGCCGGCAGCTCGGACGACGTGCGATCAGCTTCGGTTTTCGCATCTACCTGCGGCTGCTGCAGGCCGTGTGCGGCTGCCGCTTCGACTTCAGCGCCATCGAACAGCTGCGCCACGAAGGGCCCATGATCATCGCGGCCAACCATCCGTCGTTGCTGGACGCGGTGATCCTGGTCTCGCGCCTGCCCAACGCGGTCTGCGTGATGAAGGCCAGCCTGATGGACAACCCGCTGTTCGGCTCGGCCGCGCGGCTGGCGCGCTATGTGCGCAACGACGGCATCCTGCAGATCATCGCGCGCGGCTGCGACGCGCTGCAGGAAGGCGGTCACCTGGTGCTGTTTCCCGAGGGCAGCCGCACGGTCAGCTTCCCGGTCGACCCGTTCCCGCCCACGCTGGGCATGGTCGCGCGACGCGCGGGCGTGCCGGTGCAGACCGTGCTGCTGGATTTCTCGACCGCCTACCTCGGCAAGACCTGGCCGCTGTTTCGCCCCCCTATCCTGCCGCTGGTCGTCCAGGCCCGCCTGGGCCCGCGCTTTGACGCCCCGACCGACCACAGCGCCTTCACCGCCGAGCTGGAGGCCTGCTTCCGCCGCGAGGTTCGCGTGCCCGACCTGTCCACCCATCATGACTGAGCGATCCCCCCCAGCCTCGACCAGCCACCTGGTCCTGATTCCGAGTTACAACCCGGGCCCTCGCGTCCTGGAGACCGTGCGGCAGGCGCGCGCGCAATGGACCCCGGTCTGGGTCGTGGTGGACGGCAGCACCGACGGCACCGACGCGTTGCTGCGCCAGGAGGCGGCGCAGGACCCGGGCCTGCGGGTGATCGTGCTGCCGCAGAACAGTGGCAAGGGCTCGGCCGTGCTGGAAGGCATCGAACGGGCCGCGCGCGAAGGCTTCACGCATGCGCTGACCATGGACTCCGACGGCCAGCACCCGGCGGATCTGATTCCCGCCTTCATGGCCGCCTCGCAGTGCGACCCGGGCACGATGGTGCTGGGCAAACCGGTGTTCGGCCCCGAGGCGCCCGCCCTGCGTGTCAACGGCCGCAAGGTCTCCAACGGCTGGGCCAACCTCGAGACCCTGTGGATGGGCGTGGGCGATTCGCTCTACGGCTTCCGCGTCTACCCCATCGCGCCGCTGGCGACGATCATGCGCGGCAACCGCTTCATGCGCCGCTTCGACTTCGACCCCGAGGCGGTGGTGCGCCTGTGCTGGGCCGGCGTGCGGCCGGTCAACATCGACGCCCCGGTGCGATACCTCAGCGCCGAGGAAGGTGGCGTGTCGCACTTCAAATACCTGCGCGACAACACCTTGCTGACCTGGATGCACACGCGGCTGTTCATCGGCTTCGTGCTGCGGCTGCCGTTGCTGATCACCCGCCGGCTGCTCCCGCGCAGCCACTGACCCGACATGGACGACAAGTCACCCCACGGCGCACTCAAGGACGATCCGCGCCTGCGCCCCTACTTTCGCAGCGAGGACGAACGCCGCCGCGTCACACAGGCCATGTTCGACGAGGCCGCCGGCGGCTACGACAGCGCGGAGGCGCTGACAGCGCTGGGCAGCGGCGCCTGGTACCGGCGGGAGGTCCTGCGCCGCAACGGGCTGGTCGAGGGCATGACGCTGCTGGATGTCGCGGCCGGCACCGGCCTGGTCACGGTGGCCGGTGTCGCGCTCGTCGGCCCCGGGGGCCGGGTGGTCGCGCTCGACCCTTCGCCGGGCATGTTGGCCGAACTGCGCAAGAAGGTCTCGGTCGAGACGCTGGAGGGTTACGCGGAGTCGATCCCCCTGCCCGATGCGCAGGTCGACTTCCTGTCCATGGGATACGCGTTGCGCCATGTGGGCGACATCGACCGGGCGTTCTCCGAATACCTGCGCGTGCTCAAACCGGGCGGCAAGGTCTGCCTCATGGAAATCAGCCGTCCCCGCGGCCGCCTGCTGCGGGGGCTCCTGTGGTTCCACATCTCGGTGCTGGTCCCCTTGCTGGCGCGCGTGAGTGGACGGCACGCCGACGTCGGCCGGCTGTGGGCCTACTACGGTGACACCATCGAGGCGGCGCTGGACCCCGATGCCATCCTCGACGCCCTGCGCCGAGCGGGTTTCAAGCAGGTCGACTGTTCGGTCTCACTGGGCATCTTCCGCGAGTACACCGGAATCAGGCCCGCATGAACACGACCGAAGTCTTCCTGATCGCGATGCTGATCATCTTCAGCCTGCCCTGGGTGGTGTGGCGGGTGTTCAACACCGACTACTTTGCGCCGCTGGTGGTGGTGCAGATCATCATGGGCATCCTGCTGGGGCCCGGGGTGCTGGGCAAGTGGTCGCCCGAGTACTACCAGTTCGTGTTTGCGCCGACCGTGGTGCAGTCGCTCAACGGTATTGCCTGGTGGGCGGTCATGCTGTTCGTGATGATCGCCGGCGTCGAGCTGGACCTCGGACAGGCCTGGAAACACCGCCGGGAAAGCGGCGTCACCGCCGGCCTGGCGCTGGGTTCGCCGCTGCTGCTGGGATGCGGGGCGGCGCTGGTGCTGCTGCAGTTCCCGGGCTGGATCGGCGCGCAGGCTCAGCAGTGGCAGTTCGTGACCGGCATCGGCATGGCCTGCGCGGTCACGGCGCTGCCGATCCTGATCCTGCTGATGGAAAAGCTCGACATCCTGCGCCAGCCGCTGGGCCAGCGCATCCTGCGTTACGCCAGCCTAGACGACATCGCGATCTGGGGCGTGCTGGCGCTGATCCTGATGGACTGGAACCGCATCGGCAGACAGGCGGCCTTCCTCGTGGGCTTCATCGTGCTGGGCTGGGGCTTCCGGCGGCTGATGGCCTGGCTGCAGGAGCGCGACCGCTGGTACGTGTCGCTGATCTGGCTGGCCCTGTGTGGCTTCGGGGCGGACTGGTCCGGTCTGCACTTCATGGTCGGCGCCTTCCTGGCCGGCGCCATCATGGACGCCCACTGGTTCAACCAGGACAAGCTGGACCAATTGCGCCACCACGTGCTGCTGGTGATGATGCCGGTGTTCTTTCTCTCGACCGGCCTGCGCACCAACTGGGCCGTGGGCGGTGTAGAGGTGTTTGCTGCGGCGGGTCTGCTGCTGGCCGTGTCGGTGGCGGGCAAGCTGATCGGAGTGCGCATCGCCGGGCGCGTGCTGGGCTGGGCGCCGGGCGAGGCCGGCATCATCGGCTGGCTGCTGCAGACCAAGGCGCTGATCATGATCATCTTCGCCAACATCCTGCTGGACAAACACATCATCACCAGCGAGAGCTTCACCGCGCTGCTGCTGATGGCGGTGGCCAGCACGATGCTGACGGTGCCGATGGTGGCGCCGCGGATGGCGCGCAAAAAGTAACCAGATGGCCCGCGCAACAAGGGCTGTTTGCGGCGTTCGACGTTAGCATCGATCACCTGTCGGCGACGCGCCGATGTGCAAGCGACCGGTGGTCCACCACCGGCGCAAGGGAGCCGTCAATGAACCCGATCCGTCAACAAGCAGCGCACACACCACATCTGATTCGGTGCAGACATCGCCGTGTCCGGAAGGCGAGACGGTGATGCGGCGTTTGCTCTGGGTGCTTTTCGCGGGACTGCTCATGGGTGCGCAACCGGGGTGCGGTGACCAACGACGGTTTGCGTTTCACGGCCTGGCCTACAACCAGGCGGTGGACATGCCCGATGTCGACATCATCGACTGCACCTATGGCGATGGGCTTGGGGCACACACTCAGCACGAAGTGGATACGGGCCAGGCCAAGCGGGGCGAATGCGGGAACATGTCTGGCGACATGCCCATCGGTGACTTCCTGTACGTCAAGTGGCGGGACAAGGCGACACAGAAGGTCTACGAAGACCGGGTGGATCTCAAGAAGCGGCTGCCGTCGGCCAAGGAGATGCACGGCACGGACATCTATTTCCTGATCGATGAGAACCAGCTGTATGTGTATCTGGTTCCTCCGTACGATACAGAGACCAAGCTCAACTATCTGCCACCGGGAAAACCGGCCAACGGGCCAGACAGCGTCTCTTTTCTGGACGTCAAGACGCTCTACCCCGATAACGCGCCACCGAAGGTGCGCGGCGGCTACCCCAGCGCCCGTGCTGCACGTGAAGCTGCCCAGAGGGCCAAGCCGTGAGCGAGGTGATCAAGCACCTCAATACAGCAGAGCGCACCGCCCTGGACACCCAAGTCGACGCAGTGGCCCGCGCGCCAACACCGCAGGTGGACACCAGATCCGGCAAGCAGTTCGTGTTCGTAGCCCATTTCGACGGCACCAACAACGACAAGGACAACCTGAAACTCTCGGGCAACCCGCTGCCCACCAATGTGGCCGAACTGTGGTCGCAAATGGAGCCGCGCGCGAAGGACAACCACAACTTCAAGACGCACTACTACCGGGGCGTTGGCGCCGATCGCGGAGCCAGAGGGTTTGCGGATGCGCTTGCGCCCACAGCAGAGATCAAAGACACCGCGCGGCAGGCATACGCGCATTTTGAGAGAGAAGCTTCAGACTGGCTGCGCGCCCACCCCGAAGCCACGCCAGCGGATTCACTGAAAGTCATGGCCACCGCCTTCAGTCGCGGTGTCGGTACGGCTGCTGTGTTCAGTCAGTTGCTGTATGAGAAAGGGCTCAGCGACCCAAGGACCGGAAACAACCTCATCCCACCCGGCCAACTCGGCCTGGCGGGCGCGATGGTCTTCGACCCTGTGACCACCGGCTACGACGGCAACTCGGCCTTCTCGCCGACCTCCAAAAACATCACCGTGGTGCGGGCACAAAATGAGTACCGGACCTGGTTCAAGGGCGTGGACCACTCGCATCACCCTGGCGCCACGACCGTGGAAGTCATGGGCAACCACTGCAACATCGGCGGCGGTCTTGACCACGGTATCGCCGCTCGCGTCCTCGAAGCGTCGACCGAATGGTTCAGGACAAGCGGCCTGCCGATCGCGGATGTCCGCGCACAGAGCCGCTACGACGGTCGGGCCACGATCCACCACGAACGGGACATCCCGTACACAGACGACATCGCCCGGGCAGGCCGCAGCCCGGTCGCCCGCGCGTTGTCGCCCCTGGGCTCGGTGATGGCCGACGTCGTGGCTCAAACCGCAGACTATCCGGTCACCCACAACCCCCGACAGGGGCTGAATGCGAAGCGCCAACTGGCCTCGACAGCGCTGGAAGAAACCACACGGGCGTCCGATGGCTGGAAGGTGTTTCACAGCGCGGGCGGCACCGTCTGGCGCAAGACCTATCCCGGGCACGGCGGACAACCGGTGAGCGCGGTCATGGTCGAGCGGCGCGAGGGCAATCAACCCCCGGGCCTGGTCGATTTCCACCTGTTCCAGGACGATGGACACGGGCACACCAGGCGCATGCTGCATCGCAAGCTCCCTCCCGGGAGCAGCGAGCCTTTGCGCCATTCGCTCGACCAGCGACTGACGCCGCCGCCCTACCCCGAACCCACGCGGGTGCGGGAAGGCGCCAAGACAACCATCCCTCACGACGCCGATCCGCTCGCCACCGCCGAGCTGTTCAGGGACCAGTTGGGTTCGCGCCTGCGGGAACTTGGCATGAGCAAGACACAGACGAACACGCTCGCTGCCGCGTCGGTCGCTCTACAGGCGCGTTATGCGGAGCAAGGCCCGGCCACGGCGTTCAGGCTCAGCAAGGACGCCAGCAGCATCGCGATGCAGCAGGAACATCCCCCGCTGCGCGAAATCCTGGTGGCCCAGGCTCTGGGTGTGTCGGAGCAAGCCCACTGGCAAAACGCCGCGCAGGCCACGGCAGCGCGCGAAGCCGTGCCAAACGCCCCGATGCCCTCTGCCGCAGCACCCGCCCAGGAGCTGCCTGTGACGAAGGTCGCGTGACGCCCTGGCGCGGCGAATTCAGTTCCTGGCGCAGCCCACCCGCTGCACCGTGATCGCTCCCATCACCGTCACGCCCCTGGCCGCGTTTTCACCGCTCATGACGGTGGTGCCGGTGGTGGCCGAAGCGAGCTGGGCGTTGCACTGCAGCTTGATGTCCATGCCGCCCATGACATTCACCGCAGCGCGCAGGCAGTACCAGCCGTTGGGATTGAGCAGCTCCAGTTCGGAGCCCCCCATCACGTTCACGCCGGGCTGCACCACGACCAGCACCGGAAAGTCGGTGGCCTCGCGGTCCGCAATCGACGGTCCCCGGCCCATCACCCGCACCGCGCCTGCGAGCGTGCGCAGGGGCGGCGTGTCGGTGAAGGGATGTTGTCCCCAGGCGCGCATGCAGGCGCGGGCGGCGGCCATGACATCCTCGTCGGCCGCCATCGCCGACGCGCTGCCCAGCAGGGCACCGAGGGCTGTCATGCCGGTGGCGACAGCGCGCACAAGTCGAAGCACAGGTTTCATCAGGTCCGCCTCCTGGTCAGATCATGGCGCCATTGATCGAGATCACCTGTCCCGAGATGTAGCCGGCCTGGTCGGACGCCAGGAAGGCCACCAGATGGGCGACCTCGGCGGGCTGGCCGACCCGCTGCATCGGCACCATGCGCTTGACCGCATCGGCGTCGAAACTGCCCTCGATCATGCCGGTGGCGATCAGCCCGGGCGCGACCACATTGACCGTCACGCCACGGCTGGCCAGCTCCAGCGCCAGCGACTTGCTGGCCGCGTGCAGCGCGCCCTTGGCGGCCGCGTAGTTGACCTGCCCCCGGTTGCCGGCGACAGCGGCGACCGACGACACGCTGACGATGCGGCCCCAGCGGGTGCGCATCATCGGCATGGTCAGCGGCTGGGTGACGTTGAAGAAGCCGTTGAGTGAGACGTCGAGCACCCGGTCCCACTGCTCGCCCGTCATGCCGGGGAACACGGCGTCGTCGTGGATGCCGGCGTTGTTGACCAGGATCTGGATCGGGGCCACATCGACCAGCGCTTCGAGCGCCGCGGCGGTCGCGGCGCGGTCGGTGATGTCGAAGGCCACGGCCTCGGCGCTGCCGCCGGCTGCGTTGATCTTTTCCACCAGGGCCTGGGCCTTTTCCAGGCCACGGTTGGCGTGCACGATGACGTGGTGGCCGTCGGCGGCGAGGCGTTCGCAGATCGCGGCGCCGATGCCGCCGCTGCCACCGGTGACGAGTGCGCGACGGCGCTGGATTGCAGTGTTCATAAGGACTGGGCGTCAAGCACCACGGAAGCGCGACCTTCAAGCAGGCAGCGCTCGCCGCTATGGACCAGGAACTGGTAGAGGATCAGGCGCGCGTCGCCCGAGAGGCGTTCGGCCGTGACGGTGAGCGGGCCGCCGACGTCGTCGAGCCGGTCAGCGTGCAGGCTCAGGCCACGCACGCTGGTGAGGTAGCCCTGGGTCGGCGCCGCGCCGCTTGGCGCCAGCAGCGCGCCGTGCACCGCCATCGCCTGGGCGGCGTATTCCACGCCATTGGCGGCCCCGAGGCGACCGGCGTCACGCAACGGGTTGGCCGGGTCGGTGTGGCTGATGGCCTGGCAGACGATGCGCTGCTCGCTCCATTCGAGCACGCGGTCCAGCAGGCACATGCTGCCGTGGTGCGGGATGTGGGCCGCGATCCAGCCGTGGTCCAGCGGTGCGCTCAGCATGGCTGCCAGTCCACACGCAATTGCATCGGTGCCAGATAGTCGAGCACCAGCTCGCCGCCCTGCCCGGCCGCCACGCGGCGCAGCAGCGGCAGCGCGCGCATCGCGGGAATCGAGGTGCGCAGCACTTCCAGCGAGGCGTCCGGCATCGGCTCGGCGAGCTCGGTTGTCGGCACCACGGTGAGCGCGCCCAACGCGCCCTCGGCCCGCGGCGACAGCAACAGCGCCACCGCGCCGCAGTCGGGCGTGTCGCGCTTGGCGTGCAGCGGCGCGGGGTACTCGCTGTCGTAGGCGATCAGCAGCACCGGCTGGCCATCGACCGCCACCTGCGCCAGCGCGTCCAGCAGGCCGGCGCCGAAGCTGGCGTCGTAGGCGCCGATCACCTGGCACGGCGCCATCGCGCGGGTGGCGATGCCCCAGTAGCCGGCGGCAGCGTTGTGCACCGAGTTGTGGAAGCGCGTGGGCGAGATCTGGCGATCCTCGCCCGCCAGTTGCTCGCACAGCGCGTGGCAGTTGTGGCCGTCGGCACCGGAGGCGGAGAACACGGTGGCCAGCGTCGACGCGTCGGCGCCCGCCTGCTTCACCGCTTCGAGGCCAGCGCCGAGCGAGAGCTTGATGACGCGGCTGGCACGGCGCCGCTCGGCCGCCGGCAGCAGCTCGGGCACCGGCAGCACCGTCGGGGCAGACGCATGGGGCTGCTCACCGCGCAGCACGGCGGCAGCGCTCGGCCAGTCGGGCAGCCCGGGGGCGATCAGGCCGATGCCAGTGACGAAGGCTTTCAAGGAAGGGGCATTCATCCGGCCACCCCCAGGATCAGCGAGCAGTTGCTGCCACCAAAACCAAACGAGTTGCTCAGCGCATGGCGCAGCGCACGGTCCTCGCCCTGCAACTGGTAGCGGATCGGTATCGACGGGTCGAGCGCACCGGTGCCCGGGCTGCCCGGCAAGCGGCCGTCGGTCAGGGCCATTGCACAGATCAGGGCTTCGATGGCGCCGGCCGCGCCCAGCGTGTGGCCGGTCGCGCCCTTGGTCGAGTTGCCCGGGACGCGGTCACCGAACAGCGCCGCCACCGCCTTGCCCTCGGCGGCGTCGTTGGCCGGCGTCGCAGTGCCGTGTAGGTTGATGTAGTCGATGTCGTGCGGTGTGAGGCCAGCCGAGCGCAGCGCGGCCTCCATCGCCAGGCGAGCGCCCAGGCCCTCGGGGTGCGGCGAGGACATGTGGTACGCGTCGCTCGACTCGCCCACACCCAGCAGCATGACCGTGCCCGGCGCCGGCGAACCGCCGCGCTCCAGCAGCGCGAAGGCCGCACCCTCGCCGATCGAGATGCCGTCGCGCGCCGCGTCGTACGGCCGGCAGGGCGCCTTCGACGTGAGCTGCAGCGAGGCAAAGCCGTAGAGCGTGGTCAGGCACAGCGTGTCGACGCCGCCGACGATGGCCGCGTCGATCGTGCCCAGCGCAAGCTGGCGCGCGGCGGCGGCAAACACCTTGGCGCTGGACGAACAGGCGGTGGAAATCGCCATCGCCATGCCGGCCAGCCCGAAATGCTCACGCGTGAACTCGGCAAGCGAGAAGGCGTTGTGGGTGGTGCGGTAGTGGAAATCGTCGGGCAGCGCGCCGGTGCCCGGGTCGCGGTGGCGGTAGGCCAGCTCGGTCTGCAGGATGCCGGCGGTGCTGGTGCCCAGGAACACGCCGACGCGATCCGCCCCGTAACGGGCGGCGGCCTCGCGCACGCGTTCGCCGAAGCCATCGGTTTCAAGGCCCATGAGCGTGAGGCGGTTGTTGCGGCAGTCGTAGCGCGCCAGCGCCTCGGGCAGGCGCTGGCCGTCGACATCGGCAACCTCCCCGACCCAGGTGTCGAGCCGCACTGTCTCGAAGGCGCAGGGTGCCAGCGCCGAAGTGCCGGCATGCAAGGCATGCCGATGGGCATCGCGCCCGCGGCCAAGACAGGTGGTCAGTGTGTAGGCGGTCAGCGCGAGCGGGGTCACGGGATGCGGCATGAAAACGTCGTTAGGCAGCAGTGTAGGAGATGCGCCAGGGCCTGGGCCCCGCCCGCATCAGGCCAGCGCGTCCCGCAGCGTGACCGGCCGCAGCGACTGCGCCCGCAGGGTCTCGAGCAGCACCGGCAGCGTCGCCAGGATCACCGGCTGCCCCTCGGGGGTGAGGGCCGCATGGCCGTCGTGCATCAGCAGGATGTCACCGGCGGCGAGTCCCCGCGTGAGGCGCTGCAGCACCTTCTCGGGCCGGCCATCGCGCGTGTCGTAGGGCCGGCGGGTCCAGGCGGCCAGACGCAGGTCTAGTCCCGCGAGCACCGGGTCGAGAAACGGGTTGCGCAGGCCGGCCGTCGGACGGAAGAACTCCGGGGCCTGGCCGCAGAGGTCCGACAGCGTGGCCTGCGCGGCGGCGATGTCGTCACGCATGCGGCGCGGCCCGAACAGGGAAAAGGCATTCGAGTGCGCGTCGCCGTGGTTCTCCACCCGGTGGCCCCGCGCGACGATGTCGCGGCACAGCGCGGGGTGCTGACGGGCGCGCCAGCCGATGCAGAAGAAGCTGGCCTTGGCGCCGGCGGCGTCCAGCAGATCCAGCACCCGCGGCGTCAGCTCGGGGTCCGGTCCGTCGTCGATGGTCAGGGCCACCTCACGGCGTGCCTGCGCCTGCGGCGGCAGGCGCACCAGGTTGGGTCCGAGCAGCCGGGTGCGCGGCAGCAGGCCGGCCGTGGTGATCACGGCGTGGTTGGCCACCAGTGCACCCAGCGCCCACGGCCAGTGCGACGGCGAGACGACCGCACCCAGGGCGGCCCCGGCATGCAGCGCGGCCGAGGCCTGCAGAAAGGGCGATGGCGTCCAGCGGCGGCTCATGGTGTCTCCGCGCCGACCAGTCCGGCCCCGAGAAACTGCTGCCACAGCGGCAGCCAGGCCGACCAGTCATGGTCCCCCAGCACCACCCGGCATCCACCCGTCAGGGGCAGGTGCTGCGCCAGCATGCCCATGCCGTCGGCAAAGCGGTCGCGCGCGCCATACCCCATGAACATCGGCACCGCCGGTGGTGGCGCCTGCAGCCCGTGCCACAGCCGCACGTCGGGATCGCTCATCTGCGCCTCCTCCGGCCGCCAGGCCGCCAGGCCGCCGGCGCGCCGGATCGCATTGGTCGTCAGGCGCCCGCCGGCATACGGTGCGAGCAGGCACAGCCCGTCGACCGCCGCCACCTGCGCGGCCCAGCAGCTCAGCGCCAGTTGCCCGCCACGGGAGATGCCCCCCAGCCAGACGCGGCGATAGCGCGCACGCGCCGGCACCAGCCATTCGTCCGCCAGGCGCCGCAGGGCGATCCGGTTGTCGGCACCCTCGGCGTGCAGGTCGGGCGCCACCAGATCCAGCGCCACGCCGCTGCGCGCCAGCGCCTCGAACAGGCCGGCCTGCACCATGTGCTGCGGCGTCATCAAGGCCCCGGGCAGCATCAGCAACAGGCTGTCGGCCCCCTGGTGGCAGGTTTCCGTCGGGTTCACGGCCGCGGTTTGGGATAGACCAGCACCGCCGCAAACAGCAGCGCCAGCAGAGCCCCTGGGCCGACCGTGATGCCCACGGCCTTGAGCACCGGCACACTGGACGACGCCAGGGTGCCGAAACCGATTGCGGTGGTCAGCACGGCCACCCCCATGGACTGCAGCGTGCCCGGATCGATCGGCGCGCCATCGTCGGGATGATCGAGGAACAGCGCGTAGTTCGAGCCCACGGCCACGATCAGCAACAGGCCCACCAGATGCAGCAGGTGCAGCTTCACGCCCGAGGCGTGCAACAGCACCATCACCACCCCGACCGCCAGCGCCAGCGCGGCCATCACGCGGCCCAGCCGCTTCACCGAGCGCAGCGCCACGCCCAGCAGCACCGCGATCGCCAGCACACCCACCAGCGCCAGGCGCGTCGCCTCCGTCATGTAGGTGCTGTAGAGCGTCTCGAACTCCGTCTTCAGGTCGACGAACAGGGCGCCGCTGCCGGCCAGCGCCTGCGCCAGCCGCTCCGCGGGAATCGCCGCATCCGGCGCCTGCGGGGCCGGTCGCAGCGGCAGCATCGCCGTCCAGCGGCCATCCTGCCCATGGATCAGCAGCGAATCCACCGCCAGCGCCAGCGCGCTGCCATCGAGGTCCGCGCGGGTCATCGGACCCGCCGCCCGTGCCGCCACGGCGTCAGCGATGAACGGCTCCAGCCGGCTGGCCGACAGCGGCGCATCGACCAGGGCTTTCTGCAGCCGCTCGCGCAACACCTGCGCATCGGGCAGGCTGGCGAGACGCTGGCGCTGCAGCGCCTGACTGGGCAGGAAACGGGCCGGCGAATCGTAGCCCCCGATCACGCCCTCCTCCACCAGCGCGTCCAGCCGCGCCCCCGCCGCCTCCGCCGCCTGCAAGGCGCGCTCCTGGTCGTCGGCGCTCACCGACACCAGGTAACGCGCATCGGGCGCGGCCAGATCGGCACGCATGCGCGAGTCGGCGGCGGCCTCAGCCGGCGTGACCGACGACAAGGCCGAGAGATTGCTGTCCCACAGGCCGTCCCGGTTCAGCCATAGGTAGGCCGACGCCAACACCGCGAGCACCAGCGTGACCCAGCGCAGCCGGTGCGCCGCGCCCAGCAGGCGCATCCACAGCCGGACCCAGGCCCCGTGCACCGGCACCTTCAGGGTCGAACCGGTCAGCGTCGGCAGGACAAAACGCGTCACCAGCGCCGCCGCCAGCACGCCCGACAGGGCGTACAGCCCCAGTTGCGCCAGCCCGGGAAACCCCGAGAACAGCAGGGCACCGAAGCCGATCACCGTGGTCATCACGCCCAGCCGGATGGTCGGCCAGAACACCCGCCGCCACTGGTCGACGCCCTGGTGACCCGCCTGCACGAAGAAGTAGATCGCGTAGTCGACCGCCTCGCCGATCAGCGCCGAGCCAAAACCGACCGTCACCCCGAAGACGGTGCCGTGCACGAGACTGACCATCACGATGCCGGCCAGCGTGCCGCTGAGCACCGGAATCAGCCCCAGGCCAAGCAGCCTGAACGAGCGGTACACCCAGAGCAGCAGCAGCCAGATCGAGACCGAACTGATCAGCGAGAGCCGCTGCGCCTCGCTCTTGATGGTTTCGCGCGCCTGCACCGCAAACTGGCCGGGCCCCGACAGTTTCATCGTCAGCCCGCTCTGACCGGACAGCCTGAGCGCCTCGTCGAACGCCGAACGCAGCTTGCCGATGGCCACGGCCTGACCATCGGTGTCCGCGCCCAGGGCGCGGGTCTGCAGCAGCAGCATCGCCCGGCTGCCGTCGCGCGAAGACCAGACGCCGCCCCGCAGTTGCGGCTGTGCACCCGGATTGAGCTGGCCCAGGATCGCCAGCACCTCGCCGGTCGGATCGTTCAGCAGATAGGGTTTGAGCAGCACGCCCGCCGGCGATGACAGCAGGTCGATGGTGTCGGTCACCGCCGAGCGCAGGCCATCTTCGGAGAACCGGTCCGGCGACACCGCAGGACTGAGCGCATAACGGTGCGCCAGCAAGCGGTCCCTTTCGGCCTCCAGCCCCCCGGCTTCGCCGTTCTGCACCGAGACGAAGTCCGGGTCGGCGGCCAGTTGCTGACGGAGCTGGTGCGACACCTTGGCGCGCTGCTTCTCGACCCCGCCCGAAATGCCCACCATCAGCAGACGCGAGACCGTGCCGTCCTGCAACTGACTCACCAGGGCGCGCTGCTGCGGACTCGGGTGCGAGGGCAGGAAGAAGGACATGTCGGCGGTGAACCGGCTGTGCCAGACCACGGCCACACCGGCCAGCATCAGCGCCAGCCAGATCCCCAGCGCACGCACCGCCGGCCACTTCATGGGGTTTCGACGGGCTCGATGCTGATTTCCGAACGATCGCCGTCGGCCTGGAGGTACTCGATGTGGCGCACCTGGTTCCTGGAGCCGCTGACGGTGATGCGCTTGAGCAGGCCGGCGATCGTCGGATCGCTGGGCACCAGGGTCAGCACCCAGCGCTGCGCCTCACCTTCGAGCTTGAGCGAATAGTCCTGCTCCAGCGCCTTGCGGTTGCCCGAGAGCGTGCTGCGGATGCTTTCGACAAAGGCCTGCGCCTCGGGCCGGTTCGCCAGGCTGATGGTGAACTTGCGCTTGTCGCGCTCCAGACTCAGGGTGTCCTTGTCCAGCACCATGGTCTCCGGCTTGGGCAGCAGCGTGCGCTTTTCCAGCCGGTCCGGCGGCGTGAACAGCATCTCGCCACTGGCTTGCACCGGCTTGTCCAGCATCGCGACATGGCGCTTTTCGACAAAGCGCGCCTTGCCGCCCTTCTGCGTTGCCAGATCACTCATGAGCTGGTCGATGTCATAGGCCGCGTGGGCGGCGCCCATGAAGCCCAGACCTGCGAGAACCATCGCCATCAGTCGCATCATTTCTTTTGCCAGAAATCGAAGAAGTTGAACCAGTTGTACGGTGCCTGGCGGCACAGGGCGGCCAGGGTGTCGGCGTAGCGCTGCACGGCGTCGCGGATCGCGGCCTCCCGCGCACCCCGCTCGACCGTAGAGAAGTCGGCCAGCGGCACGAAATGCAGCTCGTAGCGGTTGCCGCCGAGGTAGAGGCCGGCCATCAGGAACACCGGCCGGCGCAGCATCGCGGCCATGCGCCACGGGCCGAGCGGGAACGATGCCGGTTCTCCGAGAAAGAGAACCTCCTGCGTCGCGTCATCCCCCAGCGACCGATCGGCCAGCATCCCCACGAGGTAGCCCTGATCGAGCCGGTCGCGCGCCTCCAGCATCGACTCCATCTGCCCCAGGGAAATGATATCTTGCGTCGCCTTCGGGTTGATCGCTTCCAGGGTGGCGTTGATCTTTCGGGCGTTCTGCTCGTACATCATCATCGCCACCTTCAGCCCGGCCTGGCCGCGCCCCATGGCGCGCAGCACCTCGAAGCTGCCTAGGTGGGCGCCCACCAGCAGCGCACCCGGCTGGCGCTGCGCCGACGCGATCAGCTCGTCGCCGCCGTGCACCGTGATGTCGAACAGGTCGAAGCGGTCGTTGAGCAGGTAGATGCGGTCGTGGATGGTGCTGGCGAAACTCAGCACGTGCCGATAACCGTCGCGCCAGCCCGCCCAGCGCCCCAGCACCCGGTGCAGGTAGTCGCGGCTGGCCCGGCGCGCCGCCGGCGCAAACAGCACAAAGTAGGCCGCGATGCCCCGCAGCACGACACGGCCCACGCCCCGCCCGAACGACAGCGAGATCCAGACCATCAGACGCAGGATCGCCAGGTTGCTGCGCTCCTGCCGGCGCATCCACTCAGGACGCCCGCCTTCCTCGCGATCTGACGGGCTCATGGCGTCGGAGGCAGCAGGCTGCCGCTGGCAACATCGCGGTCGCCCGTGCGCACGGTGAACGCCAGCGCCCCACGCGGGCCCTCGCGCAAGGCGATGCACAACACGTCCTGCGGGCCGCAGGGGCTGAGGAACTTGGCCTGCAAGACCTGCCAGCCCTGGGCCGGTCCGCCGCGCTGCGCCTGTGCCCGCTGCAAGACCTGGTCGAGCAGCACCACGCCCGGGACGATGGGATGCCCGGGGAAATGGCCGGCAAAGGCCGGGTGGTCCGCCGGCACCTGCCAGTGGTGGTCCTGCTGCGTCATGCAGAGCCTCCGGTCGCCACATGCTGGCGGTAGAGCGCCTGCAGGGTTTCGCGCATGAGCTTGCCGGTGCTGTTGCGCGGCAGAGCCTCGACCAGCACCAGGGGACGCGGCATGAACACGCTGTCGATGCGCTCCCGCAGCGCCGCCTGCAAGGCTGGCGCCGTCTTGCCGGGCGCAACCACGAAGGCCGCCAGCCGCGTGACGCCCTGACCGCCCTCGTCGGCGCCGTCCGGAAGGAAGAAGGCACCATCGCGCACACCCTCGATGGCACAGAGCTGGTGGTTCAGGTAGGCCAGCGAACTGCGCTTGCCCGCGATGTTGACGAGGTCCGCGTGCCGGCCGTGCAGGAGAAAGCGCCCGTCCGGCAGCAGTTCGATGCGGTCCGACAGCGCCACCTGGCCTTCCACATGCCCGCCGCTGGCGCGGGTGGTGTCGTTCTCCTGGCTCAGGACCACCCCCGGCAACAGCCGCCAGTGGGCGCCGTCTGTCGTACGCCGGGTCGCCAACTGGCCGGACTCGGTCGAGCCGTAGATCTCGTGCACCGGTGCGCCGCAGCGCGCTTCGATGCGCGCCGCCAGCTCGCCGCCCAGGGGCGCCGTGGCGGACAGGCAGATGTCCAGCGCGGGCCAGGCCAGCTCCGACGCCAACAGCGCCGAGAGGTGGTAGGGCGTGGTCACCAGCATGCGCGGTCGCGGCACCGCCTCCAGCGCCTCGATCACGTCCTGCGGATAAAAGGGCTTGCCGCTCCAGAAACTGCAGCCGCCGTGCAGCGCCAGCAGGAAAGTCGATTCGAAACCGTAGCTGTGCTGGACCGGCACGGTGCCGACCAGCACATGCGGTAACCGGTCCAGGCCGAGCGCTTCGGCCTCGGCCCGCCCGTTGCGCACCAGCCGCCCCCAGGTCTTGGCCTGGGGCTGGGGCAGCCCGGTCGACCCGGAGGTGAACAGGATGGCCACCACCCGCGCCTCGTCGATCTCCGGCAAGCCATCGACAGCGGGACGCGGCAACGCGGCCAGATCGGGGAACCTGAGCGTGGGAAGGCCGGCCGTGTCGACATCGGCGTCCACCACGGCGAAACAACCGGGGTGTTCCAGCGCCAGCCGCTGCAGGGTCGGCGCCGACTGCGAAGAGGGCTGCAGGCTCACCCTGCCACCGATCAGGCAGGCGGCGAACAGGACCGCAAAACGGTACCGGTCCTCGCAGAGATTGAGAACGCCTTGGCCCGCCGGCAGGCAGGCGGCCAGGGCCTGCGCGTCGGCGAGGAATTCGCGCACCCGCACCGGCCCGGACGGGCGCCAGGCCAGGACATCATCCAGTCCGTGGCCGGTGATCAGCTTCACTTGGTGCGCTGGCTGGCGACGTGCTCCGAGAGCGAGCGCAGCGACGCGAAGATCTTGACGTTGTTCTCGTTGTCGGACTTGAGCTGGAAACCGTACTGTTTGGAAATGACCAGGGAAATTTCCAGCATGTCGATCGAATCCAGGCCCAGGCCTTCGCCGTACAGCGGGTCGTCGGGCTGAATGTCCTCGGCTTTGACTTCGAGGTTGAGCGCCTCGACGATCAGGGCCGCGACCTCGGCCATCAGGTCGTTCAGGGGCGTCTGGGGAGCTTGTGACATGGTCGTCTCTCTGCGGTTTCTTTTTCGTGAAATCAGTGGGCGGGTGCGGCGCGGAACGCCAGCACGGCGTTGCTGCCCCCGAAGGCGAAGGAGTTGGACAGCGCGGCCTTGATCGGCACACCCTGGCGGCCTTCGAAGACATGGTCCACGCCCTCGCAGGCGGGGTCCAGGCGGCCCCGGAGATGGGCCGTCGGCGGAATCGACTGCTCACGCAGGGACAGCACCGTGGCCAGCGCCTCGATCGCGCCGGCCGCGCCGAGCAGGTGGCCGTGCATGGATTTGGTGGCGCTCACCGGCAGACGCGCCGCGTGCGCGCCAAAGACCTGCCGCAGCGCGGACACCTCGACCGGATCACCCTCGACCGTAGCGGTGCCGTGGGCGTTGACATAGCCGATGTCGTCGGCGGACAGCCCCCCATCGGCCAGCGCCGCGCGCAGGGCCCGCGACTGGCCGTCAGCCTCCGGCCGCACGAGGTGGCTGCGGTCGCAACTGGCGCCGTAGCCGACGATCTCGGCGTGGATGCGGGCGCCACGCGCGACCGCATGGTCCCAATCCTCCAGCACCAGGGCCGCACCACCTTCACCGAGCACCAGCCCGGCACGGTCGGCGGCAAACGGACGGCAGGCCATGTGAGCGGTCTCGGTGTTGCCGGGCGCGACCAGCCGCATGGCTTCCCATGCCTTGGCCACGCCATAGGCGAGCGTCGCGTCCGAACCGCCGGTGATCGCCACCGTCGCATCGCCGTCACGCACCCGGCGAAAGGCCTCGCCGATGGCCACGGTGGACGAGGCACACGCCACGGTGTGGCTCATGCTCAGGCCACCCAGGCCGAGCTGTATCGACAGATGGGCGTTGACGGCGTTGTTCATGCCCATGATCACGGACAGCGGCGAGAGGCGCTCGCGCCCGTTCTGCCACATGTCGCGATAGCCCTTCTCGAACGCCAGAATGCCGCCCAGGGCCGTGCCCCAGACGCAGGCCCAGTCCTCGCGCAGGGCGGGCTCGGCGGGCTGGCGCTCCAGCCCGGCGTCCTGCCAGGCGTCAAAAGCCGCCGCCACGCCCAGGTGGGCAAATCGCTCCATCATGCCGGCCAGCGGCTTGCCCAGCGCCTCAGCCGGGTCAAAGGCGTCGCAGGTCACGAACGGCATGGACAGCGGGCGCGGGCGGTCTTCGGTCTGGAGGTAGCGAACCGCCGAACGGCCGGCGAGCAGATGACCGAAAAAGGCATCCACCCCGCCCCCGTACGGGCTGACGACACCAAGGCCCGTGACCGCGACTCGACGACGGGTCATGACCGGCCGGCTTTGGCCGCCTGCAGGCTGTTGATCAGGCCGACCATGTCACCGACCGTCTTGGGTGCCACCACGTCCGAGCCGATGGAAATGCCCAGCCGGTCTTCGGCCTCGAACATGAGTTCGGCGAGCATGAGGGAGTCGACGCCGAGATCCGCGAGGTTGGCGTCGTTGACAACCTGCTGCGGATCGACCCCCAGTCGCTCCTGAAGGAATTGGCGAATCAGTTCGGTCGATTGCATGACATACATTTGATGGCTGGCAAGCGGCCCGGTAATGGCACCCTCGGAGGGTGCTCGGCGCGGGCTGCGGGACCAGCGCGAAGCCCGGCGCAGGCCGCCGAACGTTCAATTCTGGAAGCTTTCGATTGTACAGTCCGCCCCCCCGGGACCCCTGCTCCCGCCGACCGACATGAACCCACTGCCGGAGAGACGCGCCGAGCCTCCCCCGCCGGAGCACCGTGCCGAACCCGCGAGCTGGTGGGCGCGCGTGTGGCAGCGCATCAGCTACCTCACCGTACTCAAGGCGGTGGGCACCAGCGTCTTCATGTACCTCTTTTTCCGCGGCTATTTCGCGCTGCTGCAGAACCCCCGGCAGACGCCCCTGGTCATGCCCGAGATCTGGCTGGACCGCTGGGTCGCCTTCAGCCCGTCGGCCTACCCTGTCTACCTCTCGCTCTGGGTCTATGTGTCGCTGCCACCGGCACTGATGGGCAACTTCCGGGCCCTGGCGTGGTTCGGCGTCTGGGTCGGGGCGATGTGCGTGTTCTGCCTGGGGATCTTCTGGTGGTGGCCCACGCAGACGCCGCCGCACATCATCGACTGGTCGCTCCACCCGGGCATGGCGCTGATCAAGGGGGTCGATGCCGGCGGCAACGCCTGCCCCTCGCTGCATGTGGCATCGGCCGTGTTCAGCGCCTGCTGGATGCACCGGGTGCTGCGCCAGTTGCGCACCCCGGTCTGGGGCTTGTGGCTGTCGGCGCTTCAGTGTGTGGCGATCGCGTGGTCGACCATGGCCACCTTGCAGCACGTGGCGCTGGACGTGTTCAGCGGTGCGGTGGTCGGACTGGTCTTCGCGGCGGCATCCCTGCGGCACATCCGGCGCACCGACTGAGAGCGCCGTCACGCCGCTTCAGTCGCGCAGCACCCGCAGCACGTCGGAGCGGAACTCCCGGCTGTAGAGGATGGCGACCACGACCAGCGAGCCCGCCACCATCGCCAGCGGCGAGATGAACCAGGCCAATGCGGCGAACGAAAAGTAATAGGCGCGCAACCCGTCGTTGAAGGTCTCGGCCGCGGCTCCCACCATCGCTGCGGCCCGGTCCGCGTACTGCAGCGGATCGAACTTGCCGCTGCGGAACTCCTCCGGGGGCGGCATCGCACCGATCACCAGCGCCACGAAGGTGTACTGGCGCATGCACCAGGAGAAGCGGAAGAACGAGTAGACGAAGATGCCCACCAGCACCAGGATCTTGAACTCGAAGACGATCAGTGGCGTCGCCTGGGCAAACGGGATCTCGCTCATCAGCTCGGTGGCCTTGTCGGTGGTGCCCAGCAGCGCGAACAGGCCGCCGATCACCAGGATCGAGGTCGAGGAGAAGAAGGCCGGGGTGTTCGACAGCGTCTGGGTGATCAGACCGTCGAGCATGCGCGGGTCACGCATCGCCGCCTGCTTCATCCAGTAGCTGCGGTACCGGTTGGTGGTGACCAGCAGCGAGGAGCGCCGCCGTCCCCAGACCTTGGCGAACCAGGCGTACCCGATCCAGAGCGAGAAAAAGCAGGCCAGCGCGAGCCAGTCTGCCCAGGGAAGGATCGAGAAGATTTTCATGGCCGCATGTTAATCACGCGGCCACGAAAAACCGCCTCAACCCTTGAACTTCGCGGCCACGGCCGCGACGCGCTCGCCGAACAGGCGGGCCGTCTCCAGGTCGCCGGGCAGCATCTCGGCGGCACTGGCGTCCGAGGGCGTCTGCGCCATGGCACCACTGGAGGAGCCGACGTAGTTGATGTCGTTGCGCTGCGCCGACTTGGTGTTGCTGGGCATCATGCCGGTGCCGACCCAGATGCCGCTGTGCTGCATCGCCAGCGTGAACATGTAATGCAGCGTCGACAGCTTGTCGCCGTTCATGGTGGCGCTGTTGGTGAAGCCGGCAAACACCTTGTCTTTCCACTGCTGGGTGAACCAGGGCTTGCTGGAGGCGTCGGCGAACTTCTTGAACTGCCAACTGGCCATGCCCATGTAGGTCGGCGAGCCGAAGATGATGGCGTCGGCCGCGTTCAGCGTGTCCCAGCCGCCCTCGGGCAGATTGCCGTCGGCATCAATCGCCACCAGCTCGGCGTTGGCGCCCTGGGCCACCGATTGCGCCATGCGCTGGGTGTGCCCGTAACCCGAGTGATAGACCACGACTACTTTTGCCATTTGAAGCTCCTGTGTGAAAGTGCGCGGGTGCGCGGTTGTGAAAGACGAATGCGGGTGCGGCTCAGGCCGCCAGATCGAACACCAGCACCTCGGCGTCCTCGCCGTGCGCCAGTTCAAGCCGGCTCTCGCCGGCCAGCAGCGCGGCGTCGCCGCCGTGCAGGCGCTGGCCGTTGACGTCCAGGGCGCCACGGATCAGGTGCACGTAGGCCTTGCGGACCGGGTCCAGCGCCAGCTCGGTGTGCTGCCCGCCCTGGAACAGGCCGGCGTAAAGCGAGGCGTCGGCGTGGATCGTCACGGAGCCCCGGGCGCCGTCGGGCGAGGCCACCAGGCGCAGCCGCCCGTCCTTCTCCGCCACGTCGAAACCCTTCTGCTCGTACCCGGGCTCGATGCCCTGCTCGGAGGGCTCGATCCAGATCTGCAGGAAGTGGGTCTCGCTGGCGGGTGCGTGGTTGAACTCGCTGTGCATCACGCCGCGGCCAGCGCTCATGCGCTGCACCTCGCCCGGCGGAATGCCCTTGACGTTGCCCATGCTGTCCTTGTGGGCGAGATTGCCCTTGAGCACATAGCTGATGATTTCCATGTCGCGGTGACCGTGGGTGCCGAAGCCGGTGCCGGGGGCGATGCGGTCTTCGTTGATCACGCGCAGGTTGCCCCAGCCCATCCAGGCCGGGTCGTAGTAGCCCGCGAAGGAGAAGGAGTGAAAGCTCTTGAGCCAGCCGTGGTCGGCATAACCACGGTCCTGGGAGCGTCGGATCTGCAGCATGGTGGGGGTCTCCTGTGAACCACCGGCTCGTGACCGGAATGGAAGTGATTGTGGAGATCGCCCCCCTTCGGCAGGTCGCAGCCAATTGACGGCTTCATTCAATCTGATTGAATGAAAATAGCGTCCAACCCTCATTTCGAATGGTGACCCGATGGCCTCCCCCTCTCCCCGCTCCGCCTTGTCGCCGGAAAACCTCGGCCTGCTCGAATCGGTCGCCCGGCTGGGCAGCATGGCCGCTGCCGCCCGTGAGCTGGGCATGGTCCCCAGCGCCCTCACCTACCGCGTGCGCCAGATCGAGGACGCGCTGGACGTGCTGCTGTTCGACCGCAGCGCCCGGCGCGCCCAGCTCACGCCCGCAGGCGCCGAGCTGTTGCGCTCGGGCCAGTACCTGCTGGACGAGCTGGATGCGGTGGCGCAGCGGGTCAAGCGCGTGGCCACCGGATGGGAGCCGCAACTGACCATCGCGACCGACGCGGTGATGGCCCGCGGCACGCTGTTCGAGCTGTGCGAGGCCTTCTATGCGACAGGCGCACCGACCCGGCTGAAGATCCGGGCCGAGACGCTCTCGGGGACGATGGAGGCGCTGCAAGGCGGACTGGCGGACCTCGCGCTCGGTGTCTCCGCCGACGTCTCGCTGCCCGAGATCCAGATTGCGCCGCTGGGACAGTTGCGCTTCGTCTTTGCGGTGGCGCCGCACCACCCGCTGGCGGCCGCCGACCATGCGGTGTGCGACGAGGAGATCCGCGACCACCGCGCGGTGGCGGTCGCCGACAGCACCCAGCGCGGCGCCGGACAGTCCTTCAACATCCTGCCCGGGCAGGACGTGCTCACCGTGCCGACCATGCAGCACAAGCTGGAGGCCCAGTTGCGCGGTCTGGGCTGCGGCTTCCTGCCGCTGCCGCTGGCCCAGCCCTACATCTCCACCGGCCGGCTGGTGGTCAAGAACGTGCAGCGGCCCAACCACGTGTTCCGGGTCGGCTATGCCTGGCGGCGCCCGCGCAGCGGTGGCGACTCCGGACAGGCCATGCGCTGGTGGCTCGAACGGCTGCAGCACCCGACCACGCGCGCCGCGCTACTGGAAAACCACCACGTCTCTTGAGCCCGCGCAACGCCGCGCACGGTTGCGGACTGCTACAGTCGACCGATCCCACCCACACCCTCGCGCCATGGACAAGCAGAAGGCCTCCCGCAAACGCACACAAACCGCCATTGCCCGCCCCGCGCAGCCATCGCCTGACCGGACGCCACACGTGGCGGTGATCGGCGCCGGCATGGCCGGTGTGGCCTGCGCCCGCACCCTGCTCCAGGCGGGGATGCGCGTCACGGTGTTCGAGAAGAGCCGTGGTTTCGGTGGCCGCATGACGACGCGGCGCACCGAATTCGGCGGCTTCGACCACGGCGCCCAGTACTTCACGGTCAGGGACAGCCGCTTCGCCCGGGCCTTGCTGACCGCGCAGGCGATGGTGCGTCCCTGGAGCGTGAGCACGGTGCGCGTGCTCGACGAGTTCGGCCATGTGCTGGAAAGCGCGCCCGTGCCGACCGAACCGCATTTCGTGGCGATTCCCGGCATGAGCGGCCTGGTGCACCACTGGGCCCAGCCGCTCGCCCATCCCGAAGAACACGGCCACCTGCCGGCGCACACCCACCTCGAAACCCGGGTGCACCACATCGAACGCGACGCGCTCAACCCCGAGCAGTGGCAGTTGCGCGTCGAAGGGTCCGATGGCGGCCAGCGGGTGCTCGGCGGCTTTGACCGGGTGCTGCTGGCCATTCCCCACCTGCAGGCGCACGACCTGCTGCAGGCCTCCGGTCTGGCGCCCGACATGCGCCAGTTGCTCACGGGTGTGCAGGTCGCACCCTGCTGGACGCTGATGGTGGCGTACCCGAACGCGATGCAGCCCGGCCTGTCGACCCTGGGGCCCCAGTGGAACGCTGCGCGCAGCACCCACCACCGCATCAGTTGGCTGGCGCGCGAGAACAGCAAGCCCGGCCGCGAACGCATCGAACGCTGGACCATCCAGGCCAGCCCGGCCTGGTCGTACAAGCACCTGGAAGACGATCCGGAGCGCGTGAAGGCCAAGCTGCTCAAGGGTTTTGCCGAGATCACCGGCATCCGGGCCACGCCGCCCCACGCCGTGGTGCACCGCTGGCGTTTCGCGCAGACACAGGTCCCGCTGGGCCGCTCCCACCTCTACGACAAGGCCACGGGACTGGGCCTGTGCGGCGACTGGTGTCTGGGTCATCGCGTCGAGGACGCTTTCGTTTCCGGACTGGAACTGGCGCTGGCGGTGATCTGATTCCGTGGTGGAGGGCTACCGCGGCCGCTTTGCGCCTTCGCCGACCGGACCACTGCACGCCGGTTCTCTGGTCGCGGCGCTGGCCAGTTGGCTGGATGCGCGCGCCCACGGTGGCCGCTGGCTGGTGCGCATCGAGGATGTGGACACGCCCCGCTGCGTGCCCGGCGCCGACCGCCTGATCCTGCAGCAGCTCGACCGCTGCGGCCTGGTCCCCGACGAACCGGTGTGCTGGCAGTCGGCGCGAGGGGACCTTTACCGGACTGCACTCGAACGGCTGGTGGCCCAGGGCGACGCCTACCCCTGCGCCTGTTCACGCAAGGACATCGAAACGGCGCTAGCCGCCAGTGGCCGGTCCCGCGAGCGCCAGCATGCGGCCGTCTACCCCGGCACCTGCCGGCCGGAGAACGGCGGAGCGAAAGGGCGCGAGGCACGCGCCTGGCGGCTGCGCGTCGGGCCGGGCGTTCAGCCGTGGACCGACCGCCGCCTCGGTCCACAGGCGCAGGACGTCGCGACCGAGGTCGGCGACTTCGTGCTGCGGCGCTCGGACGGGCTGTGGGCCTACCAGTTGGCGGTCGTGGTCGACGACGCCGCACAAGGCATCACCCACGTCGTGCGCGGCGAGGATCTGGCGGACAACACGCCCCGGCAGATCCTTCTGCAGCGGGCGCTGGACCTGCCCACGCCCGCCTACCTGCACACGCCGCTGGTGCTCGGCCCGAACGGCGAGAAGCTGAGCAAACAGAACGGCGCCCAGGCCCTGGATCTGTCCGATCCGCTGGCCGCGCTGCAGCGTGCAGCCGCCACGCTGGGGCTGCCGGCCGCTGCGGGCGAGGTCCCGCAGGCGCTGGCGGCCTGGACCGCCGCCTGGCCGGTGCGCGGACCCGGCCAGGCCTGAGCCTCCCCCCTACAATCACGCACCCCGGGCGATCCGCCGCCTGCGCGCCGTCTTCCATGTCCATCGACTCCCCACCTCCCTCCGCGGCCCCCACAGAGGCCGACACGCCCGCCAAGCCGTACATGCGCGTGATCAAGAGCTATGTGCTGCGCGCCGGCCGCACCGGCCCCGGACAGCAACGCGCCTACGAACAGTTCGGCCCGCGTTTCCTGCTGAACTACGACCCGACCCGGGCGCTCGACCCGACGGCGGTGTTCGGCCGCACCGCGCCGCTGATCATGGAGATCGGTTTTGGCATGGGCGGAGCGACCGCGCAGATCGCGCAGGCGCGCCCCGGCGACAACTTCCTCTGCTGCGAAGTGCACGAACCCGGCGTGGGCGCCCTGCTCAAGCTGTGTGGCGAGCAGGGCATCGAGAACATCCGCATCTTCCGCCACGACGCGGTCGAGGTGCTCGACCACATGCTGCCCGAGCAGAGCCTGGACGGCGTTCACATCTTCTTTCCCGATCCCTGGCACAAGAGCCGCCACCACAAGCGCCGCCTGATCCAGAGCCCGTTCGTGAACCGGCTGGCCCGCCACCTCAAGCCAGGCGGCTACCTGCATCTGGCCACCGACTGGCAGCCCTACGCGGAGCAGATGCTCCAGGTCCTGGGCGCCGAGCCGCTGCTGGCCAACACGGCGCCCGACGGCGGCGAGGGCTACGCCCCCAAGCCCGACTACCGGCCGCTGACCAAGTTCGAAAACCGCGGCCTCAAGCTCGGCCACGGGGTCTGGGATCTGGTGTTCAGGCGGGTCTGAACGCGCGCCGGCTCACTTGTCGGTCGTCTTCTCGTCGCTGCCGAGCACGGCATCCGCACCGGCCCCGATGATCTTGCCGCCGATGCGGGCGGTCCCGACGGCGGCATCGACCGCCAGTCCCGCCACCCCGACCACCGCCGACGCCGCCACATCGGCCACCGCCACCACGGCACACCCGCCCAGCGCAGGCAGGCTCAGCAGGATCACCCCGCACAGACGCCATGAGCGGACGGTCGCGAGGGCGGAAAGGGTCGGTCGGAATGGCATGGCAGGGTCGGCAGATGGGAAGCCGCAGAGAATACAGCCTCCATGGCCCGCCCTCCCCGCAATCCCCTGATCCCGACGCGCAACGGGGTGTCACCCAGTTGCGTGGCGATGCCGCTGCTGCCGGCGGATGACGGCCGCTGGCGCACGCTGCTGGACTTCCTGAGCGACCGGCTGCCGGCCGTGACGCGGGCGGACTGGGAACGCCGGCTGTCGTCCGCAGAAGTGCTGGACGAGGCGGGTCAGCCGGTGACCGCCGACACCCCGTTCCACGGCGGTGGTCGGCTCTACTACTGGCGCACCCTCGATGACGAGCCGGAGGTGCCGTTCGAGGTCCGGGTGCTGCACCGGGACGACCGGCTGCTGGTGGCCGACAAGCCGCATTTCCTGCCCGTCACGCCGACCGGGCGATTCGTGCAGCAGACCTTGCTGGTGCGGCTCAAGCGCATGACCGGTATCGACACCCTCAGTCCGATCCACCGGATCGACCGCGAGACGGCCGGGCTGGTGGTGTTTGCCGTGCAGCCGCAGGACCGCGGCGCCTACCAGGCGCTGTTTCGAGAGCGCGCGGTGGACAAGGTCTACGAGGCCATCGCGCCGGCCGCCGAACACATGGCGTGGCCGCAGCACCGCCGCAGCCGCATTGAAGAAGACCCGCAGGCCTTTTTCCGCATGACCGAGACGCCGGGCGAACCCAACAGCGACACCACCATCGAACCGCTCGAACGGCACGGCATCTGGGCCCGCTACCGGCTCAGACCCGTGACCGGCAAGCGGCACCAGCTGCGCGTGCACATGGCCGCGCTGGGCCTGCCACTGGCGGGCGACCAGTTCTACCCGCGCGTGCGGCGCGGGCCGGGTGAAGCGGAAGACTTTACGGACCCGCTGCGACTGCTGGCGCGGGCCATCGCGTTCACCGACCCGGTGACGGGCGATCAAAGGCTGTTCGAAAGCCGACAGCACCTGTCCTGGCCAGACAGGTAGCGCAAAACCAGCCAGGTGCCCGCGGAACCGGCTTCGCCGGGCCGCCAGGCACGCCCCCTGGGGGTGACGCCGCAGGCGGCGCGGGGGGTTACACCCTCTCGGCCACCCAGCCCTGCACCGACGCCAGCGCCTGGGGCAGACCCGACGCATCGGTGCCGCCGGCCATCGCCATGTCGGGCTTGCCGCCGCCCTTGCCACCGACCTGCTGAGCAACGAAGTTCACCAGCTCGCCGGCCTTGACCTTGGCCGTGCTGTCGGCGGTGACGCCGGCCGCCAGTTGCACCTTGCCGCCGTCCACTGCGGCCAGCACGATGGCCGCAGTTTTGAGCTTGTCCTTGAGCTTGTCCAAGGTGTCGCGCAAGGTCTTGGCGTCAGCACCGGCCAGCACGGCCGCCAGCACTTTGACGCCCTTGACGTCCACCGCCTGCGAGACCAGCTCGTCGCCCTGGCTGGAGGCCAGCTTGCCCTTGAGCGCGGCGACTTCCTTTTCCAGCGCCTTGACCTGCTCCAGCGTCTGGCCGATGCGGGCCGTCAGCTCGGCGGTCGGGGCCTTGAGCGCGCCTGCGGCCTGGTTGACCGTGTCTTCCAGCGACTGCAGGTAGGCCAGCGCGTTGGCGCCCGTGACAGCCTCGATGCGGCGCACGCCAGCGGCCACGCCGCCTTCGGCCACCACCTTGAACAGGCCGATGTCGCCTGTCGCCTTGACGTGGGTGCCACCGCACAGTTCCTTGCTGGAGCCGATGCTCAGCACGCGCACGGTCTCGCCGTACTTCTCGCCGAACAGCATCATCGCGCCGGTCTTCTGGGCCGACTCGATGTCCATGACCTGGGCGCTGGCCGCCGCATTGGCCAGGATCTCGGCATTCACCTTGGCTTCGATGGCACGGATTTCGGCATCGGTGACCGGCGCGTTGTGCGCGAAGTCGAAACGGGTGCGTTCGGCGTTGACCAGCGAGCCCTTCTGCTGCACGTGCGTGCCCAGCACCTCGCGCAGGGCCTTGTGCATCAGGTGGGTCGCGCTGTGGTTGCGCACGGTGGCGGCGCGCAGGTTGAGGTCGACCGCCGCGGTGACGGCATCGCCGACCGCCAGCGTGCCCATCTCGACCACGCCGTGGTGGCCGAACACGTCGGACTTGATCTTCTGGGTGTCGCCCACGGCGAACGTCGCGAGACCGGTGGTGATGACGCCCTCGTCACCGACCTGGCCGCCGCTCTCGGCGTAGAACGGCGTGGTGTCCAGCACCACAACGCCCTGCTGACCGGCCTTGAGTTCGGCCACGGGCGTGCCGTCCAGGTACAGCGCCACCACCTTGGCCGGTGCTTCGAGCTGCTCGTAGCCGACGAAGGTGTTGCCGGCGCCGGTGTACTCCAGCGCACGGTCCATCTTGAACTTGCCGGCCGCGCGGCCCTTGGCCTTCTGCGCCTCCATGGCGGCATGGAAACCGGCCTCGTCCACCGTCAGGCCGCGCTCGCGGCAGACGTCGCCCGACAGGTCGAGCGGGAAGCCGTAGGTGTCGTGCAGCTTGAAGGCCACGTCGCCCGGCAGCACCTTGGCGCCCTCAACGGCTTGACCGTTGACTTCAGTGGGCGCCAGGGCGGCGTCCAAGATTTCCATGCCGTTGGCCAGTGTCTCGTAGAAGCGCTCTTCCTCGGCCTTGAGCACCTCGGTGATGCGCTGGGCCTGCGAGGCCATGTTGGGATAGGCCTCGCCCATCATCTTCACCAGATCGGGGACCAGCTTGTGGAAGAACGGCGTCTTCTGGCCCAGCTTGTAACCGTGGCGGATGGCGCGGCGGATGATGCGGCGCTGCACGTAGCCGCGGCCTTCGTTGCTCGGAATCACGCCGTCGCTGATCAGGAACGAGGTGGCGCGGATGTGGTCGGCGATCACCTTCAGCGAGGGGTTGTCCAGGTCGGTCGTGTGCGTTTCGCGGGCGGCGGCCTTGATCAGCACGTCGAAGATGTCGATCTCGTAGTTGCTGTGCACGTGCTGCAGGATGGCGGCCAGTCGTTCCAGACCCATGCCGGTGTCCACGCAGGGCGCCGGCAGCGGCGTGACCGAGCCGTCTTCCTTCATGTCGAACTGCATGAACACGTTGTTCCAGATCTCGATGAAGCGGTCGCCGTCTTCGTCGGGGCTGCCCGGAGGGCCGCCGGGGATCTCGGGACCGTGGTCGTAGAAGATTTCCGAGCAGGGACCGCATGGGCCGGTGTCGGCCATCATCCAGAAGTTGTCGCTCTTGTAGCGGCCGCCCTTGTTGTCGCCGATGCGGATCACGCGCTCGGGCGGCAGGCCGATTTCCTTGGTCCAGATGTCGAAGGCCTCATCGTCTTCGGCGTACACCGTCGCCAGCAGGCGCTCGGGCGGCAGCTTGTAGACTTGGGTCAGCAGCTCCCAGGCCCACTTCAGCGACTCGCGCTTGAAGTAGTCACCGAAGGACCAGTTGCCCAGCATCTCGAAGAAGGTGTGGTGGCGGGCGGTGTAGCCCACGTTCTCCAGATCGTTGTGCTTGCCGCCGGCACGCAGGCAGGCTTGCACCGACGCGGCGCGAACGTAAGGGCGCTTGTCGGTTCCCAGGAACACGTCCTTGAACTGGACCATGCCCGAGTTGGTGAACATCAGCGTGGGGTCGTTGCCCGGCACCAGCGGGCTGGACGCCACCACGGTGTGGCCCTTGGAGGCGAAGAAGTCCAGGAAGGTCTTGCGGATGTCGGCGACGGAAGCAACGGC
>JAEUOT010000006.1 GCA_016790705.1 Hydrogenophaga sp. | reverse complement strand
CGAGAACTTCTTGCGCAAAGCCGGGTCCTGCGTGGCCACGCCGACCGGGCAGGTGTTGAGGTGGCACTTGCGCATCATGATGCAGCCCTCGACCACCAGCGGCGCGGTGGCAAAGCCGAACTCGTCGGCGCCCAGCAGCGCGCCGATGACGACGTCACGGCCGGTCTTCATCTGGCCGTCGGCCTGCACGCGAATGCGGCTGCGCAGACGGTTAAGCACCAGGGTCTGCTGGGTTTCGGCCAGGCCGATTTCCCAGGGCGAACCGGCGTGCTTGATCGACGACCAGGGCGAAGCGCCCGTGCCGCCGTCGTGACCGGCGATCACCACATGGTCGGCCTTGCACTTGGCCACGCCCGCGGCGATGGTGCCCACGCCGACTTCGGACACCAGCTTGACGCTGATGTCGCTGTGCGGCGCCACGTTCTTCAGGTCGTGGATCAGCTGGGCCAGATCTTCGATCGAGTAGATGTCGTGGTGCGGCGGGGGGCTGATGAGACCCACGCCCGGCACGCTGTGGCGCAGCTTGCCGATGTACTCCGACACCTTGCCGCCGGGCAGCTGGCCACCTTCGCCGGGCTTGGCGCCCTGGGCCATCTTGATCTGGATCTGGTCGGCGCTGGACAGGTATTCGGCCGTGACACCGAAGCGGCCCGAGGCGACCTGCTTGATCTTGGAGCGCAGCGAATCACCGGCTTCGAGCGGATAGTCGACCTCGAAGATGTTGCCCAGCAGGTCGGACATGGTCTGGCCCTGCTTGATCGGGATGCCCTTGAGCTCGTTGCGGTAGCGCAGCGCGTCCTCGCCGCCCTCACCGGTGTTGCTCTTGCCGCCGATGCGGTTCATGGCCACGGCCAGCGTGGCGTGCGCCTCGGTGGAGATGGAACCCAGCGACATGGCGCCGGTGGCGAAGCGCTTGACGATCTCCTTGGCCGGTTCCACCTCGTCGATGGAGATCGCCTTGGACGGATCGATCTTGAACTCGAACAGGCCGCGCAGCGTCATGTGGCGCTTGCTTTGGTCGTTGATGATCTGCGCGTATTCCTTGTAGGTGCTGAAGTTGTTGGCGCGCGTGCTGTGCTGCAGCTTGGCGATCGCGTCGGGCGTCCACATGTGCTCTTCGCCACGGGCGCGCCAGGCGTACTCGCCGCCGGTTTCCAGCATGCTGGCCAGCACCGGATCGTCACCGAAGGCGGCCTTGTGCATGCGGATGGCTTCCTCGGCGATCTCGAACACGCCGATGCCTTCCACGCGGCTGGCGGTGCCGGTGAAGTACTTCGCAACGGTCTCGCTGTTCAGGCCGATGGCCTCGAACAACTGGGCGCCGCAATAGGACATGTAGGTCGACACGCCCATCTTGGACATGATCTTGGACAGGCCCTTGCCGATCGCCTTGGTGTAGTTGTAGATCGCCTTTTCGGCCGACAGGTCGCCAGGCAGCTCCTTGTGGATCGCCTGCAGGGTTTCCATCGCCAGGTAGGGATGCACGGCTTCGGCGCCGTAACCGGCCAGCACGGCGAAGTGATGCACTTCGCGCGCGGTACCGGTCTCGACCACCAGACCGGCGGTCGTGCGCAGACCTTCGCGCACCAGATGCTGGTGCACGGCGGACAGGGCCAGCAGCGCCGGCACGGCGACCTGGGTACGGCTAACGCCGCGGTCGCTGATGATCAGGATGTTCTTGCCACCCTTGATCGCGTCCACCGCTTCGGCGCACAGCGAGGCCAGCTTGGCTTCCACGCCTTCCTTGCCCCAACTGACCGGGTAAGTGATGTCCAGCGTGGCGCTCTTGAACTTGCCCTGCGTCACCGATTCGATGTTGCGCAGCTTGGCCATGTCGGCGGCGTCCAGCACCGGCTGGCTCACTTCCAGCCGCATCGGCGGGTTGACCTGGTTGATGTCCAGCAGGTTGGGCTTGGGGCCGACGAAGGACACCAGCGACATCACGATCGCTTCTCGGATCGGGTCGATCGGCGGGTTGGTCACCTGCGCGAACAACTGCTTGAAGTAGTTGTACAGCGGCTTGTTCTTGCCCGAGAGCACGGCCAGCGGGCTGTCGTTGCCCATGGAGCCGATGCCTTCCTCGCCGTTGGCGGCCATGGGGCTGAGCAGGAACTTGATGTCTTCCTGCGTGAAACCGAAGGCCTGCTGCGCGTCCAGCAGCTCGGGGGACACGTTCTCGGTCCCTTGCGACTGCGGCTCGGTCTTGGTGATCGGCAGTTCGACCGCATCTTCACCGGCCACGGGCTGCTCGACGTCGTCCAGGCGGATGCGCAGGTTCTCGATCCACTGCTTGTAGGGCTTGCTGTTGGCGAGATTGGCCTTGAGCTCCTCGTCGTCGATCATGCGGCCCTGCTCCAGATCGATCAGGAACATCTTGCCGGGCTGCAGGCGCCACTTGCGCACGATCTTGTTTTCCGGGATCGGCAGCACGCCCGACTCGGAACCCATGATCACCAGATCGTCGTCGGTGATGCAGTAGCGCGAGGGACGCAGGCCGTTGCGGTCCAGCGTGGCGCCGATCTGGCGGCCGTCGGTGAACACGATGGAGGCCGGGCCGTCCCAGGGCTCCAGCATTGCGGCGTGGTACTCGTAGAACGCGCGGCGGCGCGGATCCATCATGGTGTGCTGTTCCCAGGGCTCGGGAATCATCATCATCACGGCCTGGCTGATCGGGTAGCCGGCCATGGTCAGCAGTTCGAGGCAGTTGTCGAACGTGGCGGTGTCGGACTGGCTGGCGAAGCTGATCGGGTAGAGCTTCTGCAGGTCGGCGCCCAGCACCGGCGAGGACATCACGCCTTCGCGCGCCTTCATCCAGTTGTAGTTGCCTTTGACGGTGTTGATCTCACCGTTGTGCGCCACGTAGCGGTACGGGTGGGCCAGCGGCCACTCGGGGACGGTGTTGGTGGAGAAGCGCTGGTGCACCAGACCCAGGGCGGACACGCAGCGCGGGTCCTGCAGATCCAGGAAATAGGTGCCCACCTGGTCGGCCAGCAGCAGGCCCTTGTAGACCACGGTGCGGCTGCTCATGCTGGGCACGTAATACTCTTTGCTGTGCTTGAGCTTGAGCGCCTGGATGTGGGCGCTGGCGGTCTTGCGGATCACGTACAGCTTGCGCTCCAGCGCGTCCTGCACGATCACGTCGTTGCCGCGGCCGATGAAGACCTGCCGCATGATCGGCTCTTTCTCGCGCACCGTCGGGGACATGGGCATGTCCTTGTTGACGGGCACGTCGCGCCAGCCCAGCAGCACCTGGCCTTCGGCCTTGATGGCGCGCTCCATCTCCTGCTCGCAGGCCAGGCGGCTGGCGTGCTCCTTGGGCAGGAAGATCATGCCGACGCCGTATTCACCGGACGGCGGCAGGGCCACGCCCTGCTTGGCCATTTCTTCGCGGTACAGCGCATCGGGCAGCTGGATCAGGATGCCGGCGCCGTCGCCCATCAGGGCATCGGCCCCCACCGCGCCACGGTGGTCGATGTTTTCCAGGATCTTGAGCGCCTGGGTCACGATGTCGTGACGCTTCTCGCCCTTGATGTGGGCCACGAAACCGACGCCGCAGGCATCGTGCTCGTTGGCCGGGTCGTACAGACCCTGTTGCTGGAACTGCTGTTGTTCGGCTGCCGTGGTCATGGCGCTTCCTTCTCTGGACAAGGGCATGGCATTAAATGCGTGGGACACGAAGCTTAGTGCATTGCAACATCGATGCCAAGCCAATAATTAGGGGTCAGATTCCAAATAGAAACAAACAAGGCGATCAACTTTTATATTGGGGACAGATTATATTCAATCGCACACCATTGATTTGATTGATCTTTTTCTGACTCAATCTTCGGTAACCTGCTTTTTGGGTCGCCCAGGTCGGGACGGCGTCAGACGGCGCGTGGTGTCTCGCTGCAACGACTCTATAAAACCCGGATCGCCCAGTGCCCAGCCGTGCCAGACCGCATCGCGGATAGCACCCATCTGCTGCGCAGTCAGACCGCGGTGCACCATTTCGGCGTAAGCCGCTTCCCGCGCGAACGGCGTGTTGCCCAGCGCCCAGTACAGCGGGTGGGGTGTCAGACGGCGTTCGTGACCCTGTCCGGCATGGTGGCGATGACTCGACCATGGATAGCCCGCCGGGTCGTTGCTCAGACCTTCGTTCACCGGCTCCATGTCCATCAGGCACATGCAGGGCAGCAGATAGCGCTCAGGCTGGATCAGCGTGGAGCGGTAGCGCCCTTCCCACAGCGTGCCGCTGCGCCCGTGGCGCGCGTTGAAACGGCGCACGTACGCCCGTCCCACCGACTGCATCATGGCCGGCACACCATCCGCCGTCGACGGCGTCAGCAGCAGGTACAGCCCCGCCGGCAACAGCACATAGGCATGCAGGGCCACACGATGGCGCAGAGCCTCTTCGGACAACAGATCCAGCAGCGTCTGCCGGTCCTCGTCGTCGAGGACCACTGGCTGGCGGTTGTTGCCCCGATGGGTAACGAGATGCACCTGCCCCGGCAACGTCAGGCGGCTCAGGCGGGCCATCGTTGCGTCTCCGCCCCGCCTCAGGCCGGCGCCAGGAAGCGGCTGGGCTCACCGACGATCAGACGGGCCAGTTCGTCCAGGGTGGTGCCCGTCACCGCTGACGCTGCGAGACTCACCTGGACAATCTCCATGCCGCTGACACAGGCCAGGCGAAAGTGCAACTGCGCGGCATCGTGGTCGGCCGTGACGATCACGCCGGCGCGCGCCGCCATTTCATAGTCGAACACCAGGGCCAGCAGCGCATTGCTTTCGGGATGGCGCTGCTCGATCCGCTCATGCGCGACATGTCCCGCCGCAAGACGTTTTTCCACCCGCTCCAGATCCGGCGGGAAGTTGACACTCACCCGCCCACGCTGAACGTCGCCCGAGCGAGGCAGCAACTGCCAGCCCAGGGCCAGGTAGTCGAACACCTCCTTGTCGCGCAGCATCTTCTTGCGCGCATCGAAGCGGAACCCCGTCATGTGCATGCCAGGCCACATGCTGCGCTTGTCCAGCCCCAGCTGCGTGGCCGCCGGTTGAATCACATTGAGTTGACGTGACAGCTCGCCAAAGTAGTTCCAGACATGGCGGCATGCAACCTCCGTCGCGACGGTGTTCTCTTCAGCCCCTTGCTGCTGAACACCCTGCTGGGTTTGCAGCGCCTGCGCCTGTCGCTTGAGCTGCTGGAGGAAGCTCATGGTGATGTCCTGTGGTGAATCAGTCTGTGCGGCCCCTGTCGGCGAGGGCAGTGTAGCCGCGTCCCGTCACGGTGCCGGCCCGGGCGTCTGGCGCTGCCAGACCCGCTGAAGCACCACGGCAAGCCCGAGCCCAAGCACCGAACAGGCACCGGTCATCACCCAGGTCCATTGCCACCCCCCCACCTGCGTCACCCACCAGGCGACCGCTGGCGGACCGAGAAACTGTCCCAGCGCAGAGAACTGCTGCATCCAGCCCACGGTGGTCGAGACCGTATCCGGCCCTGGGGCAAGCGCCACTGCGACCCCGAAGAGGGTTCCGGGAATCAGCCCGCCGAGCGCGGAGAACACGAGCACCGCGAGGTACTGCGCCACCGGCTGGCCAGGCACCCCGAAGGCCACCAGCGCGCCCAGCGCCATCGCTGAATAGCCGATGGCAAGCGCCAGACCGGGGCGCGCACCACGGGCCAGCCAGCGTCCTCCCGCGATGTTGCCGCCCATGTTGATCGCAGCAGCGAGCGCACTGAGCACCGCCACCGTCGCCGGGCTGAAACCGGCCTCGCCATAAATCGTCGGAAGAAAGCCGACGACAGCCAGCCATTGACCGGAATACACCAGAAACCCCAGCGCAACCAGCCAGGGACCCGGCGCGCGCAAAGTGCGCGCCAGACGAGGCCACAAAGGCAAGGCCGCACCGCTGGCACGCCCGCCAGGCACCCGCAACCACAGCAGCATGGCGGCCAACAGGCTGATGCCTGCCAGGAGCGCCCAGGCACCTCGCCAGCCCACCCACCCGATCAGGGGCGCCCCCAGCAGCAGCGCCAGCGCGGTCCCCATCGGCATATAGGTTCCCCACCAGCCAAGGGCCCTGGACAGGGCGGCAGGATTTGACACATGCATGCGCAACAGCCCGGGCGCCGGCAGCACGGCCATCAGGAACCCGGCCCCCTCCACCACACGCGACAGCAGCAGCGCAGGAACATCAGCGGCCCAGGCGCCGAGCAGACTCCCCGCAGCCAACACACACAAGCCCCACAACATCACCCGCCGTGGCCCTTGGCGATCGGCCAGCAAGCCAACCGCCAGCCCCAGCGACATGCCCGCCATCTGGACCAGGGACAGCAGAAAACCCGCCTGGACCAGGTTCAGCGCAAGCTCGGCCTGCAGACGCGGAATCGCCACCGGCAGCTTGCCCACATGCAGCGCGCAGCTCACCCCGACACCAACGACCAGTGCGGCCACCGCCAAGGGGCGTTCGTCTGCGGGATCGCTCGAATCCGACTGCGGTTGCGTGCGTGTCATTCGGTCCGCTCAGGAAAACAGGGTGTATCCACTGAGCCGCTGGTGTTCACGGATCGCAAACCTGTCGGTCATGCCTGCGATGTAGTCGGCCACCGCCCGGGGTGCGGAAATGGACGACGAGACGCCAATCGCCGGACACTCATGCGGCCGCTCCAGGTACAGCACGAACAGCTCCGACACCACCCGGGCGGCACGCTCGGTGGTGTCCATGACCTGCGGGTGGCGGTACAGGTTGCGGAACAGGAAGCGCTTGAGCTGCTGCGACTGAGCGGCCATCTCGTCCGAGAAGGCGACCAGTGGTGCCTTCTGCGCACGCACCGCCTCGACCGAGTCCACCCCGGCGTCGGCAACGCGGTGACGCGTGGTCGCGATCACGTCGTAAACCTGATCACTGAGCATCAGCCTGATCGACTCGAACAGCAGCCGGCGACCACCGAGGGCCGGGTGCGCCGCCAGTGCCTGTCGTCGGTAGCGATCGAACAGTGGCACATCGTTCATCTGATCCAGCGTCAGCAAACCCGAGCGCACGCCATCGTCGATGTCGTGTGCGTTGTAGGCAATCTCGTCCGCAAGGTTGCACAACTGGGCCTCGAGCGTCGGCGATCCGCCCTCGACAAACCGCCGCGCCACCCCCGTCGCATCGGTCCGCATCAAGCGCTCAGCGTTCGCGCGCGAGCAGTGTTTGAGGATGCCCTCGCGGGTCTCGAAGGTGAGGTTGAGACCATCGAATGCGGGATAACGCTCTTCCAGTTCGTCGACCACCCGCAAGCTCTGCAGGTTGTGCTCGAACCCCCAATCCTCATCGCTTCCTGCCTTGGCCGGTTGCGCCGCGCGAATGGACGCGTTGAGCGCATCCTGGCCGGCATGCCCGAATGGCGTGTGACCCAGGTCGTGCGACAGGGCGATGGCCTCGACGAGATCCTCGTTGAGCCCCAGCGTTCTGGCGATGCTGCGCCCCAACTGCGCCACCTCCAGCGAATGTGTCAGGCGGGTGCGAAACAGATCACCCTCATGATTCAGGAACACCTGGGTCTTGTAGACCAGCCGGCGGAAGGCCGTCGAGTGAATGATCCGGTCACGGTCACGCTGGAACACAGAGCGCGTCGGCGCGTCGGGCTCATTGAACCGGCGTCCGAGCGAGCGCGCGGGATGCATGCCAAAGGCTGCGAGACCGGCCCCTTCCCTGACGGGTCCGAGTGGGACTCCGCCGGGTGCTGGCATCACGGTACCCGTCACGTCCCGCAGCTTTCCTCGATCACCTCGGCCACCAGCGCGTCGGGGGCTCCTCGCAGCACGGCACTGCCTGAGCCATCCACCAGGACAAACCGGATCTCGCCTGCGTCCGCCTTCTTGTCCAGTCGCATGAGCGAAAGATAGCGGCCCGAATTGTCTTTCTCGTCCAGCACAGGCGCCCGGACCGGCAGGCCTGCAGCCTCCACCAAGCGCTGGACCCGCAGCAGAAAGGCCTGATCCACCAGACCCAGGCGCGCCGACAAGCGTGTGGCCATGACCATGCCGCACCCCACCGCCTCCCCGTGCAACCAGGCACCGTAGCCCATGCCCGCTTCAATGGCGTGGCCAAAGGTATGGCCGAAATTCAGGATGGCGCGCAACCCCGACTCACGTTCGTCCTGACCCACCACCTCGGCCTTGATTTCGCAACTGCGGCGCACCGCGTGGGCGAGCGCCGACGGCTCGCGCGAGCGCAACGCCTCCATATTGGCCTCGATCCAGTCCAGGAACCCCAGATCGGCGATCGGCCCGTACTTGATCACTTCCGCCAGGCCTGCACTGAGCTCCCGGTCTGGCAGCGTATCCAGCGTAGCGAGATCGCAAATCACCCTTTGGGGCTGGTAGAAGGCCCCGATCATGTTTTTGCCCAGCGGATGGTTGATCGCAGTTTTTCCCCCCACGGAAGAGTCCACCTGGGCCAGCAGGGTCGTGGGCACCTGCACGAAGGGCACACCGCGCATGAAGGCGGCGGCGGCAAACCCCGTCATGTCACCCACCACGCCACCACCCAGTGCAAACAACACCGTCTTGCGATCACAGGCCCTCGACAACAAGGCATCAAAAATCAGGTTGAGCGACTCCCAGGTCTTGTACGCCTCGCCGTCCGGCAGCAGCACCTCCTGCACCACCGCGTAATGCGCTTGAATCGAACGACGCAGTCGCTCCAGGTACAGCGGCGCAACCGTGGTGTTGGACACAATCATGGCGCTGGAGGCTTTGGGCAAACGCGCAAACGAGCCGGGATCGTCAAGAAGGCCTGCGCCGATATCGATGGTATAGCTGCGCTCGCCCAAGTCGATATGGACGTGCTGGATGGTGGACTTGTCAGAGGAAAGGGTGACCATGTGCCCGAGTGTAGGGCAGTGTCCGACAGCCTCAAGGCCTGCGTCCGCAGCGCCCTGTGACTAGCTTGAGGCCGGTGGAGTTGCCTCGGCGGAGAGCTCAAGCTGCATCACGATCATGTTGACCAGCGTTGCAACGGACGGCCGCCCGGTGTCGATAACGAAATGGGCCGTTTCCCTGTACAGAGGGTCTCGGGCAGCAAACAGGTCCTTGAGCCGCTGAAGAGGATCGGCCACCTGCAAGAGCGGCCTGTTCCGGTCGTGTCGCAAGCGCCGGAACACCTCTTCGGGCGAGGAGCGGAGATAGACCACCCGACAGCGGTCATGCAGATGTCTGCGGTTGGACGGCCTCAGCACAGCGCCCCCGCCCGTCGACAACACACAAGATGGCTGCTGCGTCAACTCGTCGATCACCTGCTCTTCCAGGTCCCGGAAACGCTCCTCGCCTTCGCGCTCGAAGTACTCACGAATCGAGCACCCCAGACGCTGCTCGATCAGATGGTCCGAGTCATTGAAGACAAAAGAAAGGCGCCGAGACAACTGGCGCCCAATGGTGGACTTTCCCGAGCCAGGAAGACCAATCAATGCAATCGGAAATGGCGACAAAACCGGCCGACCGACACGGGTTCAAGAAACAAGCAGAAAGCGCATGCAGAGAACAAGTTGAATTACTCTGCCGGCTTCTTCGCTTCGATCTTGTAGGTAAAGCTGACCATCTTCGAATGGTAGTCGAGCACCGACACAACAATTTCACCGCAGGCGTATCCCGTCGGTTTGACCGTGAACTTGGGATCCTTACCCGTCACTTCCGTCTTGTCCACCGAAGCACGTGCGGAGTCCGAATTCACAACTCTGAACGGGGCCTGCCCGCCAATGATGGTGACAACAGTACCCGGATCACCGTAAGCTCCAGAGCAATCGTTTTCGACAGCGGAGGTGATTGTCAGCGTCGATTTGTCCGGTGTGACTGCAAACGTGGTGCTGTCTCCAGCAATATCACCCCCTCCTCCACACGACACCAGCATCATCAAAGCAGCAACGGGCAACAGACGCAATGCAGCACCTTTAATCATTCTCACAACTCCTAAATACATCAATTATCAACGACGTGCCACACTGTTCTCAGTGATCGAACGCGGCGTAATGAAGATCAACAGTTCCTGTTTTCTAGAAGACCTGGCCTTGTTCTTGAACAAATTGCCCACAACGGGAATATCACCCAGCAACGGCACCTTGGCGACGTCTTCGGTCTCTTCGTCGGTAAAGATGCCGCCGATCACCACCGTGCCACCATTTTCAACCAGCACCTGTGTTTGCACGTGCTTCGTGTTGATGGCGATACCTGCAGCCGTTGTTTCACCGCGGCTGTCTTTATTGATATCCACATCAAGAATGATGTTCCCCTCTGGCGTAATCTGGGGGGTCACTTCCAGTTTCAGGTTTGCCTTCCGGAAAGTCACCGCAGTCGCACCGCTGGAAGTGGCTGACTGATAGGGAAACTCGGTACCCTGTTCAATCAGAGCCTTGACCTGATCCGCAGTCACCACGCGCGGGCTGGAAACAATCTTGCCACGGCCATCGGCTTCCAGCGCCGACAACTCAAGATTCAAGAAGCGATTGGCGGCCTTGCTGAACAGCGATACCGCGAAAGCAGCAGGCAAGAAACCACCAGCACCCGCCGAGGGAAGATTGACAAAGCTGGTGTTGGTTGTGTCCAGTGTGTTCTCGGACTCTGTCGTCGTGCTCGAGATGGCGTTGTAGCTGCCACCGATCGCCACGCGGTTACCGGCAGTCACCGGATAGCCGGCCTCGCCACCCCGCACGCCACGCAGGTCGCTACCGCCCAGTCGAACACCCAGGGAACGCCCGAAGCGGTCATCCGCTTCAACAATTCGAGCTTCGATTAGCACCTGCCGGACAGGAATGTCCAGTTTCGAAATCAGCTGCTGAACCTGCTCCAGCTTCGAGGGAATGTCGGTCACAAACAGCTGGTTGGTACGAGGCTCGGCAATGACGCTGCCTCGCATGGAGAGGATCCGCGCACTGGCCCCTCCAGACTGCCCACCACCGCCACTGCCCGACGCCGTCAGTTGCCCTGCGATTTCGGCCGCCTTGGCATAGTTCATCTGGAAGCCTTGCGTACGCAGGGTCTCCAGGCTCTCGACCGAGGCTTTCGACTCAAGCTCCTGTTTCTCGCGAGCGGCAATCTCGTCCTTCGGTGCGATCCAGAGCACATTGCCGCTCTTGCGCATCCCAAGGCCTTTCGCCTGCAGAATGATGTCAAGCGCCTGGTCCCAGGGCACATCCTTAAGGCGCAATGTCACCGCCCCGCTGACCGAGTCGGAAGTCACCACGTTGAAATTGGTGAAATCGGCAATCACCTGAAGCAGAGAACGAACTTCGATGTTCTGGAAGTTCAGCGAGAGCTTTTCACCGTTGTATCCCGGCCCCTGCGTCAGCTTTCCGGGATCAAGTTTTTGTTCACGTACTTCAAGAACAAACTGGTTGTCGCTCTGGTAAGCGGAATGCTCCCACAGGCCGGTCGGCGTGATCTGCATCCGGACACGGTCACCCACTTGGCTCGTCACAACAGACTGAACCGGCGTCCCGAAGTCCGAAACATCCAACTTCCTGCGCAGACCTTCGGGCAAGGTCGTCTTCAGAAAATCGACCACAAGATCTTTCCCCTGCTGACGAATATCTACCCCTGTCTGATTGTTCGCCAGTTCCACGACAACACGACCTGTGTTGCCCGTTCCGCGGCGAAAATCGATGTCCTTCAATGCTGACATCCCCAAGCCTGGCTGCGAGAAAGCAGCCGATGGGGCTGGGGCAGGCGCGGGGGTTGGTGCAGCAGATGGCGTGCTCTCCATGACGAGCAGCAAGGTCTTCCCCTCCAGCTTGGCCTGGTACGCCACAGGCTGCTTGAGATTGATCACCACGCGCGTTCTGTCACCCGCCTGAACCACGTTTGCCGACCGCAGATTCCCCTGGCCGATTTCAACCGCATTGCGACCAATGCCATTGACCACACCAGGAAAATCCAATGCGATACGGGCGGGGGACTGCACGGAAAAACCAGCGGGGACAGCCGTCAGCGGCTCGGAGGTCTCGATACGAATGACCTCAGCCCCGGACTGAATGCTACCCGTCAAGGACTGGATGGCGTTTTGAGCGAATGCAGTTGACCAGGCCAAAGCCGAGCCCGCACATGCAAGCACTGTAGCGACCGCTTTCGCTCGCACGGCGGTAGGCGCCACATGATTCCTCTTGATCATTTGCTCGATTCCTCTTGTAATTGCAATGCCGCAGGGCGTTCAATCCACTCACCAGCAGCATCCTGCACAATTTCCCGCAGGACGATTTGGTTTTCTTCGATTTTCAGGATTTTCCCGAAATTCTGTCCGAGATAATTGCCGGGCGTCACTTGGTAAAGCAACGAATCAACCTTCACCAGCCCCACCAGCTTGCCACCACGATTGAGGCTTCCAACCATCATCATGGCGTCAAGCGGAAAAGCCTCGAGAGGCTGCTTGCGACGATTAAGCTCAGGTCCGATCAACGCGGATTTCTCCGCTGACACTTGCTGCCCGCTCTTGAGAATACTGGCAAGCTTTTCACTGCTGAACGGCTCCACAAAGCGCTCCCCTCCGTATGAGTAGGGAACAAACTTTGTAGGCTCCGGAATCGGCTTCACATCCGGCTTGATCGAATTGCGCTCATGCTGCATCCATGAAGTCAGTTCTTCCTGATCTTCTCCAATGCAGCCGGACAGACTTGCTGACACCAGTGGGATGAGAATCAAAGACCAACGTCGCGTCATTTGGATGCCCCTGGTTGCGCATCTCCGGCAGGCTTCTTTCCCGCAGCAGCCTTCTGCTGCATGGCAATTTCTTCTTGATCCAGATAGCGGAATGTTTTCGCAACACAATCGAGCGTCAACATACCCTCCCTGTCTTTGAGGGGAGAAACTGACAAATTGTTCAATGTCACGATACGTGACAGGTTGGCAATATCTGCGGCAAACAACCCAATATCATGATATCCCCCTGTCACCCTCACGGTAATCGGGAGCTCCGCATAGTATTCCTTTACCGAAACCTGTCCAGGCCTGAACAACTCGAACTGCAGGCTTCGACCAAGTCCAGCCTGGTTGATATCAGAAAGCAACGCATCCATTTCCGCCTTACTGGGAAGCTGCTTTTCCAACTGGCTGACATATTGCTGGACCTGCTCAAGCTGTTTCTTCAGCGCATCAAGGTTGACTGCCTGCACGAGCTTCTTGCGATACTCAACTCGCAGTGTTTCCTCGCGTGACTGTTCAGTGACCAACTCTTCGTCGACTGATTTCAACCAAGTGAACCACAGTACAGCAATGACAACACCACAAACCAACACAAAGAGCAGGTTGCGAGGAACAACCGGCCACTGGGCTGGGTCATTGAGATCCAGCCCCGAGAACTGTGCCCTTAACTTGTCTTGCAGCGACTTGAAGTCGATCTCGATTTTCGGAGACTTGGCCATATAGGTACCTCAGGCTTTCCCAGGAACCGCCGGCACACCGCCCGCTGCAGGCGGCGGATTCGCGGTAGCTGGTGCCCCACCAGCAGGACGGTTCAATGTCGCCCGAATGGTGAAATTGGAAACTCGGCGCTGCTCCCGCGCAGAAACAGATGCATTGGCAGCCACAATTTCCACCAATTCCGGCTTGACCAGCCAAGTTGTCTTTGTGGAAAGCGCACGGAGAAGATCAGATACCCGTTCCTGGGACTGAGCAACCCCCGTCAACAGGACACTCTGGTTTTCCTGTTTCATGCTACGCAGATAGATCCCGTCAGGCAACTCCGCCACAAGCTCCTCCAGAAGATGGACGGGCATGTTCCGATCCGCCTGGAGATTCTCAACTGCTGTCTGTCGGGCACGCAACGAAGCAATCTGAGCCTGCAAGGTCGCGATATCCTTGATTTCAGCATCCAGACGCGCCGTCTCTTTCACCAGATAAGCATTTCTGGCCTGTTGGTCTGAAATGCGACCCTGATACCACGTATATACAGCACCACAAATAATGCCACCCAGCAAGGCGGACAAGCCCAACTGGGTGAAGAATTGATCTTTCTGCCGCTTGCGGGTCGCCTCACGGTGAGGCAACAGGTTAATGAGGATCATTGGTGAAACCTCCTCAGGGCGAGGCCGGTGGAGGTAAGGTAGGAAGGAGCCTCTCTGGCGATCTTGCGCGATTGCACCGAGGAGGCCATTTCCATCCCGTCGAACGGATTAATGACCATGCAGGCGAACGAGGTCTGATGGGTCACCGCCTCGGTAAGACCGGGCAAAGCAGCGCTTCCACCGGCCAGCAGAATGTGATCCACCTTGTTGTAGGGCGTGCTGGTGAAGAAGAACTGGAGGGCTCTGCCAATTTCCTGGGCCATGCTCTCAATAAAGGGGTCGAGCACAGCACTCTTGTAATCGTCAGGCAAATCCCCAGAGCGCTTTTTGGCTTCAGCTTCATCAGCCGAAAAACCATACTGTCGCACAATGAGTTGGGTGAGTTGCGCACCACCGAACGCTTGATCACGTTCGTACAGCACATCGTCGTTGCGGATCACCTGCATGCTGGTGGTCAGAGCGCCAACTTCGAACAATGCGACCAGCGAATCGACGCCCTGGTTCGGTAGCGTCTCGATCACACGACTGGCGGCCATTCGCGAAGCATAGGGCTCCACGTCCATGATCACTGGCTTGAGGCCAGCGGCTTCCGCCAGACCCTGCCGATCAGACACCTTTTCCTTGCGAGAGGCAGCAATCAGAACCTCGGCATCCCCCGCCGAGTTCGCACTCGGTCCGATCACGCAGAAGTCAAGGCTCACCTCATCAAGCGAGAAGGGGATGTACTGGTTGGCCTCCGACTCGACCTGTGCCTCGAGTTCTTTTTCAGACAGGCCGCCAGGCAACACGATTTTCTTGGTGATGACCGCCGAGGCCGGCAGTGCCATAGCGACATTCTTGGTCTTGCTGCCACTCTTGCGGACGACACGACGAATCGCCTCTGCGACCTCATCGAACTTTTCGATGTTGCCGTCAGTGATCCAACCACGCTCCAGCGGCTCTATGGCGCATCGCTCAAGCACAAGATCGCCAGAGCGGTTACGCCCCAGCTCCACCAACTTGACACTTGAGGAACTGACGTCGATGCCAAGAAGCGGCGCCGGCTCCCGGCTGAATAACGACCCCAATGAGATCAAGGTGGCCCCCAAAAATGGTGGCGCCAGAGGGCGCCGTACTTAAGAAATCACTTGAATCCTAGCAGCAAGCCCTTTGTGCAGCAACGAATTTACATCTTTGGCACAAACCGAAACGTTGTCAAAAGCATACGCAAACTCCAGCATGTAAAGCTGCAAAAAGGGGGCTCCAAGGGCAGCGATGCGCGCGCCCCTGACAATAGCGGGGCTGTGGTCCGGGGCTCACCCTATGGCCTCGTCATCTGAAAACCTTTCTCTCCGGACCTGTTGCATGGCCAAAAACGACGCGTCTTCGCCCCCAACCTCCCCAGCCAACCCAGGCGAAGCGCCCGGAGCGCTTCGGTGGATTGGCAAAGCCCTCGCGGTGACGGCCGGACTGGCGGTGGCGGGCGTTCTGGTGTTGATGATGGGCGTCGGCCTCGCGCTCGCGGTGGCCTTTCCGAACCTGCCCGATGTAGCCGATCTGGCCGACTACCGCCCCAAACTACCACTTCGTGTGCTGACAGCCGATGGGCAGGTCATCGGCGAGTTTGGAGAGGAGCGACGCAATCTCCTGACGATCAAGGAAATTCCTGACGTCATGAAAAACGCCGTGCTGGCAATCGAGGATTCGCGGTTCTTCGAGCACAGCGGGGTGGACTACCGCGGCATGCTTCGTGCGGCGCTGGCCAACCTTGGCCAGGCAAAAAGTCAGGGCGCATCGACCATCACGATGCAGGTCGCCCGCAATGTCTACCTCTCGGCCGAGAAAAGCTACACCCGCAAGATCTATGAGGTTCTGCTCACGTTCAAGCTGGAACACCAGTTGAGCAAGGAGCAGATTCTTGAGATCTACATGAACCAGATCTTCCTGGGCCAGCGCGCCTATGGCTTTTCGGCAGCCGCGCAGACCTACTTCGGCAAACCACTCAAGGATGTCACCATCGCCGAGGCCGCCATGTTGGCCGGCCTGCCCAAGGCGCCCTCCGCCTACAACCCGATCAGCAACCCCAAGCGCGCCCGGGTCCGGCAGCTCTACATCATCGACCGCATGCTGGAAAACGGGTTCATCACCGAAGAACAGGCCCTGCAGGCGAAAAATGAACCCTTGAAGCTGCGTGCGGCCAACAGCCAGAACAAGGTTCATGGCGAATACGTGGCCGAGATGGTCCGCCAGTCCATGGTGGCGCAGTATGGCGATGACGCATACACACGCGGACTCGTGGTCACCACCAGCCTGCGATCCAACGAACAGGAAGCCGCCTACCACGCCCTGCGCCAAGGCATCCTGGACTACGAGCGTCGGCAGCAATACAGGGGCCCGGAGCATTTCATTGCCCTTCCTGCCGACAAGGCGGCTCGGGACGAGGCGATCGACGACGCACTCAACGAGTACCCGGACAACGACGACCTCTTGTCCGCAGTGGTCCTGGATGCCAATCCGCGCAGGGTGATCGCTGTCCGTCAGGACGGAGAGCCCTTCGAGATCACTGGCGATGGATTGCGCCCGGCACAGTCCGGCCTGAGCGACAAAGCCGGCCCCAACCTGCGCATCCGCCCCGGTGCCGTCATCCGGGTTTTCCAGACGGGGAATGGCTGGCGCATTACGCAGTTGCCGGAAGTCGAGTCGGCGTTCGTGGCGCTCGACCCTCGCAACGGATCGATCCGGGCACTGGTGGGTGGATTCGACTTCCAGAAAAACAAGTTCAACCACGTGACCCAGGCCTGGCGCCAGCCCGGCTCAAGCTTCAAGCCTTTCATCTACTCGGCCGCTCTGGAAAAGGGCGTCACACCCGCCACGGTCGTGAACGACGCCCCCTTGTTCTTCTCTGCCGGCGAGACCGGCGGCAAGCCCTGGGAACCCAAGAACTACGACGGACAGTTCGAGGGACCGATGTCGATCAGGCGGGCCCTGGCCAAGTCGAAGAACATGGTCTCGATCCGTGTGCTGCAACTCGTAGGCACCCAGAGCGCCCAAGAGTGGGTGACCCGCTTTGGATTCGAGGCTGACAAACACCCCCCCTACCTGACCATGGCGCTGGGCGCCGGCACCGTCACGCCACTACAGATGGCCACGGCCTACTCAGTGTTCGCCAATGGCGGTTACCGAGTGACGCCGTCGCTGATATCACGTGTGATCGAGCACAAGGGCCATGTGCTCTATGAGGCACCAGCAGTGCAACTGAGCGAGTCGCAGCGCGCCATCGAGCCACGCAACGCCTACATCATGAGCAGCCTGCTGCAGGAGATCACGCGCTCCGGCACCGCCGCACGTGCCCAGGCGACGCTCAAGCGACCGGATCTGTACGGCAAGACGGGCACCACCAACGACTCCATGGATGCCTGGTTCGTCGGGTTCCAGCCGACAATCGCCGCGGCGGCATGGGTGGGCTATGACACCCCGCGCAATCTGGGCAGCCGTGAAACCGGTGGCGGCCTGAGTCTGCCGATCTGGATTTCCTTCATGTCCGAAGCCCTCAAAGGCGTACCGGTGACAGAAACCGAACCCCCGCCCGGGGTGATCCACATCGGCAACGAATGGTATTTTGAGGAATACGGCCCCGGACGGGGCGTGCGAGGGCTGGGATTGAACGACCCCTGGCCAGGCGCGTCCGGCGAGTCCACCCAGGGAGGCACTCAGGACGGGCAGGCGCCGAGGTCCTCGACCGACAACGAGGACCGCCGGAGCATTCTGGACCTGTTCAGGAACTGAACACGAGCGCTTGTCCCGCCTGCTCGGTCGCGCAGCGGGACAAGTGGGCGAAAAATTCGCCACTCCCTTTCGTGTCCTGCCAACTGGCCCCGTCCCACTTGTAGTGGAAGCCACCGGAGCGCGCCGCCATCCAGACCTCGTGCAGTGGCTTTTGAAGGTTGATGACAATCTGGCTGCGATTGGCAAACGTCAGGGTCACCATGCCGCCCACTCGCTGATTGTCGAGATCAGCATCACTCAGTTCGTTGATGCGGTCGCAGCAGACCTCCACGCGGCGCAGCAGCTGCTCGGCCAGATCCAAGTATTCGTTGTCCGTCATTACAATGCCACCATTATGTCGAATCGATTCATTTTAGGTGGCCGCATGGTGCGCTGCAGCGCGTGGGCTGGTTTGGCCCTGGCGGCTGCTGCCTCAATGACCGGCTGTGGCCAGAAGGGCCCCCTGTACCTGGGACCACCCTACCCCAGCGCCGCCCCGGCGGCGGCGGTTCAGCCGGCCGCGCCGGTGGCCCCTGACGACAAGTCCAAGGCACCAGCGCCGGTCACCGCTCCGTCGCGCTGACTGGTGGGCTGGACCGGTCTGGCTGGCGGTCGATCCACCGCCAGAGCCGCCAGCCGAGCAAAGCGGCCAGCACACCGGCATACACCGCCACCTCGGCAAAATCGCGCTTGCCGGCCCGCATCCAGAAAAAGTGCAGCACCGCCAGCACGGCGACGGCATACACCAGACGGTGCAAACGCTGCCAGCGCGCGGCACCCAGCCAGCGGATCGCGCGATTGAATGACGTCGCCGCCAGCATCATCAGCAGCACCCAGGCCACCGTCCCCACCAGAATGAAGGGGCGCTTGCGGACATCTCCCACGATGTCCTGCCAGACAAAGCCCATGTCGAACCAGGCGTAAGCCAGCCAGTGCAGGCTGCCATAGAAGAAAACGAACAAGCCCAACATGCGGCGCAACCGAGCCAGCCACGGCACGCCGGACCACACCCGCAAGGGCGTGACCAGCAGCACCAGCACCAGCGCCCGCAAGGTCCAGTCGCCCAGCGACCGGATCAGAGCCTCGGCCGGATTGGCGCCCAGTTGGTCCTGCGCCGCAGCCCACAGCAGCCAGATGGCCGGCAACAGCCACAGCACAAACACCGCCGGCTTGACCGCCGGATGCCCCAACCAGCGCATCAGTAGAACCTCCGGAGATCCATGCCCGCGTACAGTTGCCCGACTTGGGCTTCGTAGCCATTGAACACTTGTGTCTTGCGGCGCTTGGCGAACAGCCCCCCCTCGTCTCCGATCCGCCGCTCGGACGCCTGGCTCCAGCGCGGATGAGGCACATCCGGGTTCACGTTGGAATAAAACCCGTACTCCTGCGGCGCAGCGATGTTCCAGGCGGTCTTGGGCTCCTTCTCGACAAAGCGAATCTTGACCAGCGACTTGGCGCTCTTGAAGCCGTATTTCCACGGCACGACCAGCCGGACGGGCGCGCCATTCTGATTGGGCAGCACCTCCCCGTACATGCCAAACGACAGCAAGGTCAGCGGGTGGCGAGCTTCATCCAGACGCAGACCTTCCACATAGGGCCAGAGCAGCACGCCGGAAGCCAGCCCGGGCATCATCTGCCGGTCGGCCATGCTGACGAACTCCACATACTTGGCGCTGCCCAAGGGTTCGACCTGCCGGATCAGTTCGGCCAGCGAAAAACCGACCCATGGGATCACCATCGACCACCCCTCGACACAGCGCAGGCGGTAGACCCGTTCCTCCATCGGCGCCAGCTTCATCAGGTCTTCGATGCCGTACACACGCGGCTTCGCCACCAGCCCCTCCACCGCCACCGTCCACGGTCGCGTCTTCAGCGTCCCCGCACGCTCCGCAGGCTCCGACTTGCTGGTTCCAAACTCGTAAAAGTTGTTATAGGCGCTGGCATGCTCGTACTCCGTCACCTTCTCGATCACCTGTGCCCCTGCAAGCGTCGATTTCACGGCGGGCAAGGCGGCAAGCCGTCCAGGCTTCTGAGCGGGTTGCGCAAAGGCCTCACGCGCGGCCCAGGCCGACAATGCCACCCCACCGGCGCCCAACGCCATCCGGTGCAACCACTCGCGGCGTCCCAGGTACTGCTCCTGCGGCGTGACCTCGCTGGAAAGGGGGTGTGTAAATCCGTTGTCGTGCGACCGAATGATCATGGCGTGCTCCTGCATATGGACATCCGTCGTGGGACGCGCCAGTTTCTTACAAAGTTCACGCCGCATGCTGCGCTGAAAAGAAAACACCCCGCCGCAGCGGGGTGTCCTTCCAATGCCGGCAGGGTCAGAGTTCGCCGTAACTGTGCAGCCCCGACAGGAACATGTTCACGCCCAGGAACGCAAATGTCGTGACCACCAGCCCCATCAGCGACCACCAGGCCGCCGTCACGCCCCGCAAGCCCTTCATCAGTCGCATGTGCAGCCAGGCCGCATAGTTCAGCCACACGATCAGCGCCCAGGTCTCTTTCGGGTCCCAGCTCCAGTAACCACCCCAGGCCTCAGCCGCCCAGAACGCGCCGAGCACGGTCGCAATGGTGAAGAAGGCGAAACCGACAGCGATGGCCTTGTACATCACGTCGTCCATCAATTCCAGCGACGGTGAACGCTGGTTGATCTGCGACCGCAACAACACCATCACCGCGAAGAACACGGTCGTTCCACCGACCATCCGGATGCCTTTGAGCAACGCGGTATTGGCCGCCGTCGCATCACCGCCAAACAGCCACCAGCCCGCCAGAAACACGAACAGCCCGCCCGGCACCGCCACCAGGCCAATCCAGAGGCTGCGGACCGAAGACGCCTTGAGCAGGTACGCCATCGCCACCATCGCCGCCAGCGCAAAAGTGCCATAGCCAATGAAATTGGCAGGCACATGCAACTTCATCCACCAGCTCTGCAGCGCCGGCACCAGCGGCTGAATCTGGCTGGCCTCGCGAACCACGGTGTACCAGAGCAGAAAACCCACCGCAGCACTGACCACCAGCATCACGAACGCGCCCATCGAACGCGTTTTGTACTGGTCCTCGTAGTACAGGTAGAAAGCGGCCGTCATCCAGCAGAACAGGACGAACACCTCGTACAGGTTGCTGACCGGAATATGGCCAATGCCAGCGCCGATCTGATGGCTTTCAAACCAGCGCACCATGGTCCCCACCAGCGCCAGCGTCACCGCCACCCAGGCCAGACGCGAGCCGATGGCCTCAAAGGCAGCACTGCGCGACAGCAGTCCGATCCAGTAAAAAACGGTGCTCATAAAGAACAGCACGCTCATCCACAGAATCGCGGACTGGCTCGACAGGAAGTACTTGAGCAGGAAGCTCTTGTCGGCCCGCGCCAGGTCGGCACCTTCGGGGCCCATATAGAGCCATATCGACAGCAACGCCAGCGCAGCCACCACCACCATCAGACGGCTCATCGGCCGCCAGAACCAGCCCAGCCAGATCAGGACCGGCACGGCACCCACCAGGATGGCCTTCTCGTAGCCATCCATCGCCGCAGCGTAGTGCACAAATGCCCAGACGGCCCCACCGGCAACCAGCGCCGCAAAGACCCAGTCCCACACGCCTCGCCCTGAGAAAAAACCGTTCCCCGCAGCCGCTTCCTGGCGGTTGCGTTTCAGCTCGAATGTCTGCGTAGCGGTGTTCATGGATTCACCTTCAACAATGTGGTCTTCAACTGCTCGAACTCCTTGTCCGCGTCCAGCGTCTTGCGGTTCGAAGACAAGGCCATCGATGCCTCGCAACCGCCCTCCGCCCGCGGCGCCAGCCACACCCAGACGCGGCGCTCACGCACGTACAGCATGGCAAACACGCCCAGGATCAGCAGCACGCACCCGATGTAGACGACAGTCTGTCCGGGCGCACGGGTGACCTGGAAGACACTCGCCTGCACCTGCTCGAACTCCTTGAGCTGGAAGGTCATCGGCGCGGGATAGTAAAGACTGTCGCTGAGACTGAGCACCGCTCTCGACATGAATTGCTCGGTCGCATCGTCGCGCGGCAAGGGCGCCAGACCCGCCTTCTCGCGGCTGAGTTGCGCCAGTTCGAACAGAACACCGTTGAGGATTCGCACCAGCACCTCGCTGGCCCGTTCGCGGTCCGCTGCTGGAACATTGGCTTCCAGAAAGGCCGACACCGCAGGCAATCCACCCTTGAGCTGGGCGTCCGGGGTCGAAGAACCCTTGGACGGTGGCGCCTTGTCCACGCCGGAGAACAACCCGATCGCGCGCTGCGCCGATGCCACCAGCGCCTCGGTCAGTTCGGGACGACCGGGCTCGACGGCAACTTTCGCATAACGCCGGACCGCCTGCTCGCGCATCGCCGGGTCGGCCAGGGCAGAGCGCAGACGCATGAAACCGTCGATGCCGTCCTTCTCGTCCACCGGCACGCGCAGATAGCGCATCGGCTCAGCCAGGGATTCGCGGGCACCCATCAGATAGACCCGCGCGCCGTCGAGCTCCATCGGCACCATGTAGTTGTGGAACTCCATGGCCTGGCCGGCCGCATCGCGCAGCTTGTAGGTGATGCTCGGGCCGACGTTGCGCAGCTTCTTCTCGGACGAAGTCTTGTGGCCGGAGCCGAGCTGGCTCTCGATGGACGCACGCAGGTCCACCTTGCGCACATCGGTGTCCGAGCCGCCGTCCTTGCCGAAATTCTCGACGTTGATCACCCGCAGCCCGGTGTATTCGAGTGTCATCCGGCTGTCGCCATTGCTCAGCCCCGTCGAGCCACCGATCACACCGGCCACCTCGAACGGAGCCACCGATGCACCCATCGGATAGGCCTGCAACTTCACCTTCGATCCGCCGTCGTCAAAGCTGGACTGGTAGATGTTGACCCCGCGGTAGCTGGCGGGATGGTTGACCTCGACGCGTGCTTCTTTCTTCTCGCCGGTCTCGTGATCATGGATCACGATGTTGCTGGCAAAGAGACGCGGCATACCGGTGTCGTAGTACTCGACCACGAACTTCTTGAGCTCCACCGAGAACGGCAGTTCCTGGAGCAAGACACCATCGGACTGGTTCAGCAGCGCTGTGCTCGATGTCGTCCCTTCGGTCACAAAGAGGTTGCCGCGGAAGGTCGGATTCGACGGTGACAGCCGATGCTGGGCCGGCACATCCGCCACCATTCCTCCACCCGTGTAAGGCGTCTTGCCGTTGAACCAGGTCTGCGCGCGCACGATGAGATCACCATCGAGAAGCCCCCCCAGACACACCAGCACGATCGCGCTGTGGGCCGCGAGGTACCCGACCTTGTTGGCAGCACCGTTCTTGGCGGCCACCATCCAGCCCTGACCCTCCCTGGAGTCGCGCGACTGCAGCTTGACCCGCCAGCCGGCTTCCAGCAGGTCCTGGCCAATCCGGTGTGCAGCCACCTCAGGCTGGTCTGGCAAAAGGGCCTGGGCGCGGTGGGGGAACGACTTGAGGCTTTGCTCGCGAATCCCCTCCTTGAAGGCCTTGAAATCCGCAAAAATCTTCGGCGTATTGCGAGCGATGCAGAGGCTGGTGCTGGTGACCAGGAACGCCAGAATCAACAAAAACCACCAGACGCTGTACACCGAGTAGATGCCAGCCCTTCCGAACACCTCGGACCAGAACGGTCCGAACTGGTTGACGTAGTTGTTCAGGGGTTCATGCTGCTTGACCACGGTACCGATCACCGACGCGATGCAGATCACCGTCAACAGCGAGATGGCAAAACGCATCGAGGAAAGCAACTCCACCAGATTCCCGAGCAGACGGGAGCCGGAGTGCAAACGGACACCTTGGGTGGAAGCGGTCATGAAAACGTCAGAAACAAAAACAGGGCGGCTCCGGCTTGACCAGAACGCACCCTGCTCTGAGTGATCCTAGGGCGGGAGGTTCAACCGGCATGCTTGCCGACCCCGATTGTCCGCCCGAATATTATTGATGGCTTATATCCCCGCATTTCCCGGGGACGTTGCGTCAGCGCAGACCCGCAATGTAGTCGGACACAGCCTTGATTTCCATGTCGTTCATCTTGGCCGCCACGCCCAACATCTGGGCGTTGTTGCCACGGGTACCGGCGCGGAAGGCGTTCAGCTGCGTGCTGGTGTATTCGGCGTGCTGGCCCGACAGACGCGGGTACTGGGCCGGGATACCCGAGCCGCGGGGACCGTGGCAACCGGCGCAGGCGGCGATCTGGCGGTCAGGGATGCCACCGCGATAGATGCGCTCACCCGTACGGACCAGGTCCTTGTCGGTTGCGGCGCCCGTGGTCGGCTTCTGATCGGCCAGCCAGAAGGCAATGTTGCGCATGTCATCCTCGGACAGGGCGGCAACCATCCCCTTCATCACGGCATTGTCGCGCTTGCCGGATTTGAACTCGTGCAGTTGCTTGATCAGGTACTCGGGGTGCTGGTGGGCCAGCTTCGGGTTGGCAGGCGTGGTCGAATTGCCGTCCGCGGCATGACAGGCGACGCAAACCTGGCCGAACACGGCGGCACCCTTGGCAAGATCGGGTTTGGCGCTCTGGGCATGCGCACTGAACGACAGGGCGACCGCAGCGGCGGCACAAAGGAGTGATGCGGGCAATTTCATGTCTGGGGCGGTCGTCTTCGAAGACGGCGTCAGGTTGAAGGATTTACTTGTCGTCCAAGGACAACCGACGGATTTTACAATGTCGCACAGGGAAAACCCCCAACATGACCCAAACCACCCCCATTGCCCCCACCATGGGCCGCCCCGATCCTCGGATCGCCCACGGCTGGCTGCACACCGCGCGTTTCCTCACCACCGCTCCGCAACTGGAGCACCTTCCGGCACTGGAACTGCCCGAAATCGCCTTCGTGGGCCGCTCGAACGCCGGCAAATCCACGTCAATCAACACCCTGACCCAGCAAAAGCGCCTGGCCTTCGCGTCCAAGACACCAGGGCGGACCCAGAGCATCAACCTGTTCTCGCTTGGCAAACAGGGCGTGACGGACGCCGTGCTTGCCGACCTTCCGGGCTACGGCTATGCCGCCGTCCCTCAGGAAGCCAAGCTGCGCTGGCAGCGCGTCATGGCGAATTACCTGGTCACGCGCGAAAATCTGCGCGCGGTGGTGCTGTTGTGCGACCCACGCCTGGGCCTGACCGAACTGGACGAGGCGCTGCTGGAGGTGATCCGTCCGCGGGTCGAACAAGGGCTGAAGTTCCTGGTTCTGCTGACCAAGGCCGACAAACTCTCGCGGGCGGAAGCCAACAAAGCCTTGTCGATCGCAAAGCTGCAGACCGGCGGTGGCGAAGTCCGACTGTTTTCGGCACTGAAGAAACAGGGACTGGACGACGTGGCCCAGTTGCTCTGGGACTGGGCTCACGAGCCCCGGGCGCCAGAGGCATCCCCGGTCGAGCCGCAGCCGTCCTGAACGACCGACCGAGCCCGGTCAGCGATAGAACGACGCCTCGCCCGCCGGGCGGGTCTTGAACCGTTTGTGCACCCAGTAGTACTGCTCGGGCACCTCATCGATCCATTGCTGCAGGCACTGGTTCATGCGCGCCGTGTCGGCCAGCACATCCTCGGTCGGGAAATGCTCCCAGGGCGGCATGACCGTGACCTCGTAGCCCTCAGGCGTCAACCGGCTGAGGATGGGCAGCACCCGTGCGCCACCCATGCGGGCAAACCGCGAGAGCGACGGAATGGTGGCGGCAGTGATCCCGTAAAACGGTACAAACACCGAATCGCGCGGGCCGTAGTCCATGTCGGGCAACAGGTAGAGCGGCTCGCCGGCCCGGAGTGCGCTGACCAGCGCCTTGAGTCCCGCGTTCTTGGCCACGATGTGCGGTTCACCGAAACGGCGCCGTCCAGCGGCCATCCACTGGTCCATCACTGGGTTGCGCTGCCGTGCATACAGACCGCAGAAGCGCCGCTGCACCTGCACGGTCAGTCCGATCCAGCCCGCATCCATCCCCACGAAGTGCGGGGCAAACAGCAGCGTCGGCTGCGGGCTGTCCAGCTCGTGAACGGCGCCTTTCAGGCGCAGCCTCTGGCGCACCAGCGCCTCGTCCCCCTCCCACAACCAGCCCCGGTCCAGCCAAGCCTGTACAAAAAGGACAAAGTGCTGGCGCACCAGCCGACGACGGGCGTCTTCATCCATCCCGGGGAAACACAGCGCGATATTCACCTCTGCGATGCGGCGACGGCGACCGACAAGCAGGTACAGCAACCACCCCAGTCCGGCCCCGATCCCGCGCAACCACGGCAGCGGCAGATGGCGCGTGACCCGCAGCAAGCCCAGCACAGCGAGACTCAGCGCTGTCTTGATGAAAGGGCCACGGGGCGAAGGCGACTGGGACATGTCCGTACGGCCTCAGGCTCCCTGGGCGCGCTCGGCCTCAAGTCTGGCGGAATGACTGAGTCCGGCCGGCGCCTTGTAGCGGTCATAGGACCACAGATACTGTGCCGGGCACTCCCGCACCAGCGACTCCATGGCCTCGTTGATCTCGCCCGCGGCCGCCACCGGATCCGCCGACAGTTGCCCGGCGGTCGAGGGGCGAAACGGACGCAAATGCACGCAATAGCCGCGCCCCCATGAAAGCCGCTCGCCCCAGATCAGCAACACCCGGGCACCGCCCGTCAGTGCCAACCGGGCGGACAAGGTCATCGTGTAGGCGTCCCGGCCAAAAAAAGGCGCCCAGACCCCCTGCCCCTCGGGCGGCACCTGATCGGGCAACAGGCCCACGCCCTGGCGCAGCTTGAGCGCCTTGATCAACTGCTTGACGCCGGCAAGCGTGGTCGGTGCGGTCGCCAGTCCCGGCCGATTGCGGGCCCGTTCCATGATGTCGCGCAACCAGGGCTGTCGGGCCGGCCGGTACAGCACGGTCACAGGCATCCGGTCACCAAACTCCTGCGCCACAAGCTGTGCAGTCACCTCGAAACACCCCAGGTGGGGCGTCAGGAACAGCACCCCGTTGCCCTCGGCAATGGCCTGTTCGATCAGTTCGCGTCCGTCCCATTCCAGATGAACGGGATCGCCCAGCCACAGGCGCGGCATCTCCGTGACCATCTTGCCGGCCTCGGCCACCGACGCCCGCGCGACCGTGCGCCCGAATCCCGCCTGTTCGGCGTGCACATACAGCTTGCGCCGGTAGCGGCTCGACAGCAGAAAGCCGAGCCAGCCCAGCAGCCAGCCCAGGGCGTGCAGCACCGGGAGCGGCAGGCGCGAGAGACTCTTGAAAAGGAATGGGTACAAAACCGTCAAAACACAAAAAAAGCGGCATCGGTTGCCGCAATTCGGCGGATCGTGACACCCCGCCGCCAACACCCCTCGCCGCGCCATGCCCTAAAATCCGCACATCGCCGATTTGACGAACTGATTGCGGGGCGATTCACAAATGCCGCTAAAGCGTTCGCCGAACCCAGACAGGCCGGCAACGCCGGTTCAAACACTCTGGAGTTTATATGGCGAACGACTTTCTCTTCACGTCCGAATCAGTTTCTGAAGGCCACCCGGACAAGGTGGCGGATCAGATCTCTGACGCAATCCTGGACGCCATCTTCAAGCAAGACCCCAAGAGCCGTGTTGCAGCGGAAACGCTGTGCAACACCGGCCTCGTGGTTCTGGCCGGCGAGATCACGACCAACGCGCACGTCGACTACATCCAGGTCGCGCGCGACACCATCAAGCGCATCGGCTACGACAACACCGAGTACGGCATCGACTACAAGGGCTGCGCGGTGCTGGTGGCCTACGACAAGCAAAGCAACGATATCGCCCAGGGCGTGGACCACGCCTCCGATGACCACCTGAACACCGGCGCCGGCGACCAGGGCCTGATGTTCGGCTACGCCTGCGACGAGACGCCCGAGCTGATGCCCGCGCCGATCTACTACGCGCACCGCCTGGTGGAGCGCCAGGCGCAGTTGCGCAAGGACGGCCGCCTGCCTTTCCTGCGCCCGGACGCCAAGAGCCAGGTCACGATGCGCTATGTCGACGGCAAGCCGCACAGCATCGACACCGTGGTGCTGTCCAGCCAGCACGCGCCCGAATGGAGCCTGGGCGAGAAGATGAAGCCCGAGTTCAACGAGGCCATCATCGAAGAGATCATCAAGCCGGTGCTGCCCAAGGAATGGCTGCAGAACACCCGCTACCTGATCAACCCGACCGGCCGTTTCGTGGTCGGTGGCCCGCAGGGCGACTGCGGCCTCACGGGTCGCAAGATCATCGTCGACACCTACGGCGGCGCCTGCCCGCACGGTGGTGGCGCATTCTCCGGCAAGGACCCGTCCAAGGTCGACCGCTCGGCCGCCTACGCCGCCCGCTACGTGGCCAAGAACGTAGTGGCCGCCGGCCTGGCGCGCCAGTGCCAGGTGCAGGTCGCCTACGCCATCGGCGTGGCCAAGCCGATGAACATCACGGTCTACACCGAAGGCACCGGCAAGATCAGCGACGAGAAGCTCTCTGCCATCGTGGCCGAAGTGTTCGATCTGCGTCCCAAGGGCATCATCCAGATGCTGGACCTGCTGCGCCCGATCTACGAGAAGACCGCCGCCTACGGCCACTTCGGCCGCGAGGAGCCGGAGTTCAGCTGGGAGCGCACCGACAAGGTCGAAGCGCTGCGCGCTGCCGCCGGCCTGTAACGGCTTCGCCTCAAGCCCGAAAAAGCCCCGCCCTGCGGGGCTTTTTCTTTGTCTGTGAAAAAACGCACAGACCCACAATCGCCTGAAGTTTTCCGTCCAGCCGCCGATACGGGGTGAACAGGAATGCATGCCCCGAGAAACGCCACGACCAGGAGCCCGGCCCCATGGAAACCTCTGTCTGCCCGGAACGAACCGACACCGCCAGCCCCGAACTCGAACGCCTTGTGGCCCTGCGCACGCAGGAGCTCAAAGTGGCCCTTGAGCGCGCCCAGGCGCTCTACGACCAGGCACCGTGCGGCTATCTGTCGCTGGACGCCGACCTGAAATTCGTCAACATCAATCGCACGCTGCTCGACTGGCTCGGCCATGAAGCGGCGGAACTGGTGGATCAGCGCGACCTGTCGGCGGTGCTCGAAGCCGAATGGGTCGCCCTGATGCGCAGCCGGATGCAGACCCTGATCCAGAGCGGGCGCACCGACCCGCTGGAGCTGGAATTCCAGCGCAAGAACGGTTCGCGCTTCCACGCCCTGTGCTCCTCGACCCCGGTGCTCGATGCCCAGGGCCGGTTCCTCTACAGCAACACGACCGTCGTCGACATCAGCGAGCGCAAGGCGGCCGAACAGCGGCTGGCCGCCCATGACGCCTTCCTGCGCAGCATCACCGACCGCATCCCCTCGCACCTGGCCTATTACGACAAGGACCTGATCTGCCGGTTTGCCAACACCGCGCACGCGACGCGCTACGGCAAGCTGCCCAGCGAAATGGCCGGCACCCACCTGAGCCAACTGGTCAATCCGGAGCAACTGCCCGACATCCTGCCCCACGTCGCCGACGCGCTCAGCGGCCAGTCCCAGACCTTCGAGGCCGAGCGCACCGAGGCCGATGGCTCACGCTGCTTCTACGAGATCCACTACATCCCCGATTTCCAGCACGGTTCGGTCGAGGGCATCTTCATCGAGCTGCACGACATCACCGATCGCCGCCGCACCGAGGAGTTCGTGCTCGAAGCCAACCGCGACCTGGAGGAGCGGGTGCGGGAACGCACGGCCGAGCTGTTCCAGAGCGAGCAGCGCTATCGCCTGATGGTCGACGCCGTCCAGGACCACTGCATCTACTTCGTCGACGAAGCCGGCGCCGTGACCGAATGGACCGAGAGCGCGCAACGTCTGCACGGGTTCACCCGCGCCCAGATGCTGGGCAAGCCGTATCTGCGGCTGCTGGCGGTCGACAACGCCGGGGAAGACGAGGTCGACCCCGCCCAGGTGCTGCGTCTGGCCAAGGCCCACGGCCAGTGGGAAACCCGTGGCTGGCGACTGCGTGACGACGGGTCGCGCTTCTGGGCCCACACGGTGCTGACCGCGTTGCGCAACGAGAGCGGCGAGCTGCAGGGCCTGTCCTGCATCACGCGCGACATGACCGCCGCCAAGAGCCTGGAGGACGTGATGAACGACCTCAACAAGGAACTGGAAAAGCGCGTGGCCGAACGCACGCAACAACTGGTGGCGGCCAACAAGGACCTGGACGTGTTCTCGCACATGGTCTCGCACGACCTGCGCGCCCCGCTGCGACACATCAACAGCTTTGTCACGCTGCTGCAGGAACACCTGGGCGAACGCTCCGAGGACCCGGTGGCCCAGCAGTACATCAACTCGGTCATCAAGGCCAGCAAGCGCATGAGCCTGATGATTGAAGGTCTGCTGGAATATGCGCGCCTGGGCCGCGTGGCGATCGAGACCCAGCCGGTGCCGATGGCCCCGCTGCTCGAAGGACTGGTGTCGCATCTCAAGCAGGAGAGCCAGGGCCGCAACATTGAGTGGGTGATCGACGACGATCTGCCTGTGGTGCGAGGCGACGCGATGCTGCTGGCGCAGGCGTTCGGCAACCTGTTGAACAACTCGGTCAAGTACACCCGCCCGCGCGACAAGGCGCGCATCGAGGTCGGCTGGAGGGTCAACCCGGTCGGTGGCCGCACCTTCTACGTGCACGACAACGGCGTGGGCTTCGACCTCGAAAAGGCCCACAACCTCTTCGTCATGTTCCAGCGCCAGCACCACTCGATGGACTTCGAGGGCACCGGCACCGGCCTGGCGCTGACCCAACGCATCATCGAACGCCACGGCGGACGCATCTGGGCCGAGACCGCACCCGGCGAGGGCTGCACCTTCTACTTCACGCTGCCGTTCGATGGCGTGGAGCCCGAGATGGACTTCCCCAAGTCGTCGATGGCCGACCTGACGATCTGAGACCCGGACGGGCTTGGGTCAGACGGGGGCCTGCTGACGTCCGGACAGGTGCAGCACGACCTTGCGCGGGTCGCTGCCCATCCGGTCCAGTGCCCGATGCAGACGCTCCAGCAGCCGCTCATCGGGCGCCTCCCCCTCTTCGGCATCGGCCTCCGGCGTGGCCGCAGACACCACCCGAAAGCGCAGTGAGAGCTCACTGGGCAGCGCCGGCACTCTCTCAAGCCCCTTGGCCACCACGTGCTGGGCGGTCAGCCTGAGCAGATCCGGCTTCACGGGACCTTCGATCAGCAGGGCGAAACGGGTGTCGGACACACGGCAGACCGTGTCCACGTCGCGCACCACACTGGCCAGGCGAGCGGCCCCCACCACCAGCGCACGATCCCCCGCCTCCCGCCCCTCGCGGGTCACGATCTCGGCGTGATTCGACAGTTCTGCCAGCAGCACGCCGCACTGGTGATGGCCACGCCGCGCCCGCCTGAAGGCGTCGCGCAGGCGAAGGCGCAGCACCGGCACGATGGTCAGGCCCGTCAGCGGATCGGTGCTTTCCACCGCGCGCAGCCGCGCACGCGTCTCGCTGAAGTCCTTCGCTCTGCGGTGAAGGATGTACAGCAGGAGCGGAATTTCAACCGCCGAGCCGATCAGGACCGCGTACTGCGTCGCCCAACTGTCGGGCAGCCAGCCGGCGCTGCGCAACGCGGGAAAGGGATAGCCCAGGTGCACGGGCAGAAAGCCCAGCGCCAGCCAGCCGGCGTAGGTTTCGCCCTTGCGCCAGGCCCACAGGCACACGGAGATGCTCAGCAGCACCGACAGCAGACCGTAGAGGTTGAGCAACTGGAACGCCACCGGGCTGAGCCAGTGGGCGTACAGGAATGGGTAGAGCAGGCCGATCACCGACCAGACCACCACCAGGCGGTCGAGCCCACGGTGGTAGCGCGATACCGCGCAAGCCTCCCGCACAAACCAGATGCCGGCGCCGGTCAGCCAGAGCATGAAGAACGCGGGGGCCTGGTCGTTCCAGGCGGCCCAATGCGGCCAGAAAAACAGCCCCGCGATGCCCGTATATGAAGACTGGAAGCCCAGCATGCAGGCCACATAGACGCAATAGGCGAGAAACGCCCGGTCCGCATAGAGCCGGGCGTGCACCACGCCCAGAAACAGCGCCAGCAGCCCGAAGCCCAGGTATCCCCCGATGAACAGCAGGGTCGTGTAGCGCTTGGTCTGGAGATGCTCTTCGGTCAGTAACTGCAACCGCGGGCTGGTGGGCGTCGGCGAGTTGACGATGCGCAGCCACAGCGGACCCACACTGGCCGGATCCACCGCAAACACCGGCGTCTGGTCGGGGTGATCCCACTGGGCCACCGGCAGATGATCGCCCGAGCGCTGCACCAGCCAGCCCCCTGTCGCGCTGCGCACATGCAGGCTGACCTCGTTGTTGAACGCCGATGCCGTGAGCAGCAGGTACCAGCGTTTGTCCTGATCCAGCCGCTGCATCGAGATGCGGATCCAGAGCGCGGCCGCCGGGTCGAGCTGGAACGACCGGTCGCGCGCCATGTCCTCGAACCGATCGGCCTGGCGTTCGACCTCGTCGGCACTGCTCTGGCCCGAGCTGTCGATCCAGAACTGCGTCTGCAGCGTGATATCGCCCTCGCCGGGCACGGCTGCGGCCCAGGACGGCCATGGCACCAGGAAAAGCCAGCAGGCCAGCAGCCAGCACGGCCATTGGGCCAGGAGGCGGCGGCGGGCGCAGGGCTTGGTGAGGTGGGGCCGTGACGCAGGCATGGGGAGATCGTAAGGGCCCGACGTGACTTTTATCACTCGGATCTGCACCACCCACCCCTTCGGTGTCGCGCCGACGCCGCGCCAGCCCCCCAGTCCCGGCGGGGATCGGCCTCCCTGGACGGGGGCAGCCCCGCCCGGAGGCCGCCAGGCTTCAGCGCGTCAGCGCGGCACCAGGAACGTCGTCTTTTCGTCCAGATGGATCGCCGGATCGTTCTGCGACTGCAGCTTGAACACGATGGGATGGGCGCCCGAATCGTTGCTCGGGGGAATCTGCACCCGCACCGCCAGCGTTCGCACCTCGGTCGGCAGCACCTCGACCGTCGGCTCCGAGGCCAGAACAATGCCCGGCATGCCCTCCACCGCGATCGTGACGTCCTGCTTCTGTTCGGTCGCGTTCATGATCTGCAGGCGATAGACGTTCTCGATGCGTCCTTGCTCCACCATGCGCGCCAGCGCACCGCGGTCGCGGATCACGTCGACCTTCATCGGCACGCGCATGTACAGGCTCACACCGACCGCCACGGCGATGGCCGCCAGGATGGTCGAGTAGATCAGCACGCGCGGGCGCATCGCCCGCTGCACGATCTGCGACCGGTTCCAGCCGTTGGTCATGGCGTTCTGGGTCGAATACTTGACCAGGCCACGTTCGTAGCCGAACTTGTCCATCACCTCGTCACACACGTCCGCACAGGCGCCGCAACCGATGCACTCGTACTGCAGGCCCTTGCGGATGTCGATACCGGTCGGACAGACCTGCACACACAGCGTGCAGTCCACGCAGGCGCCCAGGCCCTTTTCCTTGTAGTCCACCTTCTTGCCGCGCGAACCGCGTGGCTCGCCCCGCGCCGTGTCGTAGGTGACGATCAGCGTGTCCTTGTCGAACATGGCACTCTGGAAGCGGGCATAGGGGCACATGTACTTGCAGACCTGCTCGCGCATGAAGCCGGCGTTGCCGTAGGTGGCAAAGCTGTAGAAGAAGATCCAGAAGGTCTGCCAGGCGCCCAGGGAGCCGCTGAGCACCTCGCTGAACTGGTTGCGGATCGGGGTGAAGTAGCCCACGAAGGTGAAGCCGGTCCACAGCGCAAACACCACCCAGGCCAGGTGCTTGGCGCCGCGACGGGCGAACTTGGCACCCGACAGCGGCGCGTCGTCCAGACGGATCCGCGCCGCCCGGTCACCCTCGAAGTACTTCTCGAACCACATGAAGATCTCGGTGTACACCGTCTGCGGACAGGCATACCCGCACCACAGGCGCCCCGCCACCGCAGTGAACAGGAACAGCGACAGCGCCGACATCACCAGCAGACCGGTGAGGTAGACAAAGTCCTGCGGGTACAAGACCAGGCCGCCCAGGTAGAAGCGCCGCGACAGCAGGTCGAACAGCACCGCCTGACGCCCGTTCCAGTTGAACCACGGCACACCGTAGAACAGGATTTGTGTCACCCACACCAGCGCCCAGCGCCATTTGACGAAGGTGCCGGTCACGGAGCGAGGCTGGATCTTCTTGCGCGCCTCGTACAGCGATACCTCGATGTCGTCGGGCTCTTGGTCGGTCTGTGGAGTCTGGGTGAGTTCGGTGGCAGATGACATGGTGTCGGCTTCGGAAATGGGGCTTGCACGCCAGACGTCCAAGAACCATGCCAAGCCGAAAAACCGTTCAAATTCAGCTTGTTACACCGCGTGACGACCTTTCGGTCACTTCAGGATGCCAAATTGACTGCCAGATATGGCAGTCAATGGCAGCGGTGTCACGGCGCTCGGGCCCGTCATGCATCGCTATGATTTCCGGCCACCCTCGCGCCTCCCACCACCTTCCCCGGCACAAACCCCATGCACTATCTGCTCCTGATCCTGTCCGTGCTCAGCGGTCTGGCCTCTTTGCCCATGGTCGCCATGATGCTGCTGGACACGGGTCGCGAGGTGGAGGGCCTGTCAGGCGCAGCCATGATGCTGGCGATGCTGGTCTGGGCAATCTCGACGGGTCTGCTGCTCTTGCGACTGCCCGCTGACCGGCTGCCTGCGCACCGCATGGCGGGCGGGGCATTGCTGCTGTCGCCGTTCGTCCTGTTTGGTGGCGGCGGCTGGCTTGGCGCCGGCCTGCTGGTGCTTGGCGGACTTGGTCTGGCCGCCTGGTCGTGGCTCAAGCAGCTCACGCGTCGGCCGAACCCGACGCCACCCGGCTGAACAGGAATTTCCCGACCACCCTTGAAATGGGCCGTCGGCACCCTTATGATTAGCACTCGCTGGAGTTGAGTGCTAACACCCGACTCCCAGTCGATCCGCGGGGCCTGGCCCCATGGCCGGTGGCCCGCCCATCCGACCCCCAACACTTGATCCATTTCAGGAGATGCAATGAACCTTCGTCCTCTCGCCGATCGCGTGATCGTCAAGCGCATTGACAGCGAAACCAAGACCGCCTCCGGCATCGTCATCCCCGACGCCGCCGCCGAGAAGCCCGACCAGGGCGAAGTCCTGGCCGTCGGTCCCGGCAAGAAAAACGACAAGGGCGAACTGTCCGCCATGAACGTCAAGGTCGGTGACCGCGTTCTGTTCGGCAAGTACAGCGGCCAGACCGTCAAGGTCGACGGCAACGAACTGCTGGTCATGAAGGAAGACGACCTGTTTGCGGTCGTCGTGAAGTAACCCTTCCCTCATCCATCCCCATTTACTGAATCCGGAGAAATCAACATGGCAGCAAAAGACGTCATTTTCGGCGGCGAAGCCCGCGCCCGCATGGTTGAAGGCGTGAACGTCCTGGCCAACGCGGTCAAGACCACCCTGGGCCCCAAGGGCCGCAACGTGGTGCTCGAGCGCTCCTTCGGCGCCCCCACCGTGACCAAGGACGGCGTGTCCGTGGCCAAGGAAATCGAACTCAAGGACAAGCTGCAGAACATGGGCGCCCAGATGGTCAAGGAAGTCGCTTCCAAGACCTCGGACAACGCCGGTGACGGCACCACCACCGCCACCGTGCTGGCCCAGGCCATCGTGCGCGAAGGCATGAAGTACGTGGCCGCCGGCATGAACCCGATGGACCTCAAGCGCGGCATCGACCGTGCTGTCGAGTCCCTGATCGCCGAGCTGAAGAAGGCCTCCAAGCCCACCACCACCTCCAAGGAAATCGCCCAGGTCGGCTCCATCTCCGCCAACAGCGACTCCTCCATCGGCGAAATCATCGCCAACGCGATGGACAAGGTCGGCAAGGAAGGCGTAATCACCGTGGAAGACGGCAAGTCCCTGCAGAACGAACTCGACGTGGTCGAGGGCATGCAGTTCGACCGCGGCTACCTGTCGCCCTACTTCATCAACAACCCCGAGAAGCAGGCCGCCCTGCTGGACAACCCGTTTGTCCTGCTGTTCGACAAGAAGATCAGCAACATCCGTGACCTGCTGCCCACGCTGGAAGCCGTGGCCAAGGCCGGCCGTCCGCTGCTGATCATTGCCGAAGACGTCGAAGGCGAAGCCCTGGCGACCCTGGTGGTCAACACCATCCGCGGCATCCTGAAGGTTGTGGCTGTGAAGGCTCCTGGCTTCGGCGACCGCCGCAAGGCCATGCTGGAAGACATCGCCATCCTGACGGGCGGCAAGGTCATCGCCGAAGAAGTCGGCCTGACCCTGGAAAAGGTGACCCTGGCCGACCTGGGCCAGGCCAAGCGCATCGAAGTGGGCAAGGAAAACACCACCATCATCGACGGCGCCGGCGCTGCCGCTGACATCGAAGCCCGCGTCAAGCAGATCCGCATCCAGATCGAAGAAGCCACCAGCGACTACGACCGCGAGAAGCTGCAAGAGCGCGTGGCCAAGCTGGCCGGCGGCGTGGCCGTCATCAAGGTCGGTGCCGCCACCGAAGTCGAGATGAAGGAAAAGAAGGCCCGCGTGGAAGACGCCCTGCACGCCACCCGCGCTGCGGTGGAAGAAGGCATCGTCGCCGGTGGTGGCGTCGCCCTGCTGCGCGCCAAGCAATCCGCTGGCGCCATCAAGGGTGACAACGCCGACCAGGACGCCGGCATCAAGCTGGTGCTCAAGGCCATCGAAGCCCCGCTGCGCGAGATCGTGGCCAACGCCGGTGGCGAACCCTCCGTCGTGATCAACAAGGTGCTGGAAGGCAAGGGCAACTTCGGTTTCAACGCCGCCAACGACACCTACGGCGACATGATCGAAATGGGCATCCTGGACCCGACCAAGGTGACCCGCACCGCCCTGCAGAACGCCGCCTCCGTGGCGTCGCTGATGCTGACGACCGAGTGCATGGTCGCCGAGTCCCCCAAGGACGACGCGCCGGCCATGCCCGGCGGCGGCATGGGTGACATGGGCGGCATGGGCGGCATGGGCATGTAATTGCCTCCCCCGGCCTGAGGGCTTCGGCCCTTACCCGAACAAAAAGCCCCGCAAGGCAACTTGTGGGGCTTTTTGTTTGCGGGAGCGCAAGAGATGTCACCGCATCATTGCTTCGAGCTTCACTGTGTCCGCCACGAAAGCACGGATGCCCTCGGCCAGCTTTTCGGTCGCCATGGCATCTTCATTCAGCGCAAAACGGAAGCCCGCCTCATCGAACTGAACAAATGGAATGTCCATGGCCTGCGCCGCAGCGGCGTCCAGGGCCTTGGTCAGCGGAGCCTCATTGCCAGCGAGCTGGGCCAGCAGGTCGGGGCTGATGGTCAGCAGGTCGCAGCCGGCCAGCGCGGTGATCTGGCCGACGTTGCGGAAGCTCGCCCCCATCACCTCGGTCGCGATACCGTACTTCTTGTAGAAGTTGTAGATCGCGCGCACCGACTTCACTCCCGGGTCATTCGCACCCGCCATCGCGGCCTCGTCCCAGCCCGCACCGGCCTGCTTCTTGTACCAGTCGTAGATGCGTCCGACAAACGGTGAGATCAACTGCACCTTGGACTGACCGCAAGCCACCGCCTGACAGAACGAGAACAGCAAGGTCAGGTTGGTGTGGATGCCGTCGCGCTCCAGCCGCGCGGCGGCCTGGATACCCTCCCAGGTCGATGCGATCTTGATCAGGATGCGATCCACGTGCACGCCCTCGCCCTGGTAGAGGTCGACGATGCGGCGAGCGCGCGTGACAGTGGCCTCTGTGTCGAAGCTCAGACGTGCGTCCACCTCTGTCGACACCCGGCCGGGCACGTGCTTGAGGATCTCGATGCCAAAGCGCACCAGCAGCCGGTTCATCACCTCCTCGACACCGTGCTGGCCGTAAGCCGCGAGCGTTTCCTTCAGCAGCGGCGCGTATTCCGGTTTCTGCACCGCCTTGAGGATCAGGGAAGGATTGGTGGTGGCGTCACGCGGCGAAAACGCGGCAATCTGGTTGAAATCGCCGGTGTCGGCGACCACGGTGGTGAGCTGTTTGAGGGCATCGAGCTGGTTCATCGGAATCTCTCAGGGTTGACGAGGTTTCACAGAAAGATGTAACTGGGTTACCATTTTCGCATGCTTGACCGAATCAAAGCCTCCATGCCCTCGCTGGCGCCTGCCGAGCAGCGTGTGGCCAAACTCGTGCTGCTGGACCCGCGCAGCTTTGCCAGCCTGCCGGTGTCCGAGCTGGCCGACCGCGCGCACGTGAGCAAACCCACCGTGGTCCGCTTCTGCCGCAGCATGGGCTATGACGGACTGTCGGACTTCAAGCTCAAGCTGGCCGGCACGGTCAGCGAAGGCGTTCCTTTCATCCACCGCAGCGTGGACGTGGACGACAAGGTCGGTGACGTTCTGGTCAAGGTGATCGACAACACGGTGGCCGCCTTCCTCAAATACCGCAACGACGCGTCGACGCATTCGATCGAGAAAGCGGTCGAAGCCCTGCTGGCGACCTACAAGAACCGTGGCCGCATCGAGTTTTTTGGCGCCGGCAACTCGGGCATCGTCGCGCAGGATGCACAGCACAAATTCTTCCGGCTGGGCATCAACGCCATCGCCTACAGCGACGGCCACATGCAGGTGATGAGCGCCTCGCTGCTCGGCCCTGGCGACTGTCTGGTGATCGTCTCCAATTCCGGACGCACACGCGACCTCATGGACGCCGCCGACATCGCCCGCAAGCACGGCGCCACCGTCATCACCATCACCGCCAGCGGCTCTCCGCTGGCCACCGCCGGGCACATCCATCTGTCGGCCGACCACCCCGAGGGCTATGACCGCTACAGCCCCATGACTTCACGGCTGTTGCACCTGATGATCATCGATGTGGTCGCCACCTGCCTGGCCCTGCGCATCGGCGGCAACAAGCTGCAGCCGCTGCTCAAGGAAATGAAGAACAACCTGAGAAGCAAACGCTACGCCTGAGCGGGCGTTGCTCTTCCGAAGGTCAGATCCGGCCTTCTTCGACCGCGTGACATGCGACGCGCACGCCGCCGACAGCCTGCAGCACCGGTCGCTCGACCCGGCACCGCTCGCTCGCATGCGGGCAACGCGGATTGAACGCACAACCCGTCGGGGGTTCCAGGGGATTGGGAACCTCCCCCTGCACCGGCGTGCGCGCCTTGCCGGTGTCGTGGATCTTCGGAATCGCGTCCAGCAGCATGCGCGTGTACGGGTGACGCGGTGCATCGAACAGCGTGTGCTTGTCCGCCAGCTCCACCAGCCGCCCGAGGTACATCACCCCCACCTGGTCGCTCACATGCCGCACCACGGCCAGGTTGTGGCTGATGAACAGATAGGTCAGCCCCTGCTGTCGCTGCAGGTCCTTCATCAGATTGAGCACCTGGGCCTGCACACTGACGTCCAGCGCCGAGGTCGGCTCATCGCAGACCAGGAACTCAGGGTGCGTTGCCAGGGCCCGGGCGATGGAAATGCGCTGGCGCTGGCCGCCCGAGAACTGGTGCGGATAACGCACGGCATCCTGTGGCGACAGGCCCACCGACTGCAGCAGCTCGCCGACCCGCTCACGCAACACTGCCGCGCCCGATACCAGGCCGTGCTCGATCAAGGGCTCAGCCACGATGTCCTGCACCCGCCAGCGGGGATTCAGACTGGCATACGGGTCCTGGAAGATCATCTGGATGCGGCGTCGCAACTGGCGTCCCTGCGGGGTCCTGAAGGCCGCATGTGTGTCCTGACCGTCGAACCGGAAGTCGCCCCGCGATGGCTCGTACAAGCCCACCAGCAGGCGCGCGACCGTGCTCTTGCCGCAGCCCGACTCGCCCACCAGCGCCAGCGTCTGCCCGCGCCGGATCTCGAAGCCAACGCCGTCCACCGCGTGCAGCAGTTGTCGCGGTCGCCGCTCCAGCACCCGGTTGAGCCACGGCGCCGAGACATCGAAGGTCTTGGCCAGATCCGTGGCCCGCACCAGCGGTGCATCGGTGGTAGGCGCGCTCATGCACCACCTCCTGTCTGGGCCATGTGCAGCCAGCAAGCCGATCGCGTCGCGCCCGCACCCGACAGCTCGGGGCGCTGTCGAAGGCAGGGCTCGAAGGCGCGTTCGCAACGGGGGTGAAACGCACAGCCCGCAGGAATCGCGTCGAGGCGAGGCATCGCACCATCGATCTGGTTCAAACGCTCGCGGTCCTGCGCCATGTCCGGAATGCAGTCCATCAGGCCTGCGGTGTAGGGATGGGCTGGCCGATGGATCACGTCGTGCACCGGACCGATTTCGGCGATGCGCCCCGCATACATCACCGCGACGCGGTCACAGGTTTCGGCGATCACGCCCATGTCGTGAGTGATCAGCATCACCGCAGCCCCCCGGTCCTTGCAGATGGCCTTGAGCAGCGCAATGATCTGCGCCTGAATCGACACGTCCAGCGCCGTCGTCGGTTCGTCGGCCACGATCAGTCGCGGCTCTGCGGCCAGGGCCAGGGCGATCACGACCCGCTGGCGCATGCCGCCCGAGAACTGGTGCGGGTAGTGGTCGATGCGCTGCGCGGCGGCCGGAATACCGGTGTCGCCGAGCAGTTGGATCGCCCGCCGGCGCGCCTCGGCCGGATTGACCGGCAAGTGCGTCATGATCGTCTCGATCAGTTGGCGACCGACGGTGTACAGCGGATTCAGCGAGGTCAGCGGGTCCTGGAAGATCGCTCCGATCTGCCGTCCGCGCACCTTGCGCATCTCCACCGGCGCCAGGTTGTCGATGCGACGCCCCTCCAGCAGGATCTGCCCCCCTGCGATGCGCCCCGGCGGCTCCAGCAGCCCGATGATCGAGGCACCGGTCAAGGACTTGCCCGCACCCGATTCCCCCACCACGCCGAGGATCTCGCCGGGTGCGATCTCGAAGGACACGTCGTCCAGCGCACGCAGCGTGCCGCGCCGACCGGGAAACTCGACCACCAGGTTGCGCACTTGCAGCAGACTCATCGCAACCTCGGATTCAGCGCATCGCGCAGCCAGTCGCCCAGCAGGTTCACCGACAAGGAGATCAACACCAGCATGGCCCCGGGGAAGACGGTGATCCACCACTCGCCCGAGAACAGGTAGTCATTGCCGATGCGGATCAGCGTGCCCAAGGATGGCGCGGTCACCGGCGCGCCGACCCCAAGAAAAGACAAGGTGGCCTCGATGATGATCGCGCTGGCGACCTGGATCGTGGCCAGCACCAGCACCGGCCCCAGCACATTGGGCAGCACATGGCGACGCATGATGCGCAGCGGCGGCACACCCGTCACACGGGCGGCCTGCACGTATTCCTTGTTGCGCTCGATCAGGGTAGACCCACGCACGGTGCGCGCGTACTGCACCCAGCCGGTCAACGTGATCGACAGCACCAGCACCCCAAAGGCCAGCGAATCCTGGGCGTCGGGGAACAGCGCACGGCCCACCCCCGCAATCAGCAGCGCGATCAGGATCGCCGGGAACGAGAGCATCACATCACACAGCCGCATCAGGAAGGCATCGATCCAGCCGCCCAGAAATCCGGCGAGCAGCCCGAGCGCCACCCCGACCACGACCGAAAGAAGGACCGACGTCAGCCCCACCGCCAGCGAGATGCGCGCGCCATACATGACGGCCGAGAGAATGTCGCGACCCTGATCCTCGGTGCCCAGCAGGAAGGCCGGGTTGCCGCCCTCCATCCAGGAGGGCGGCAACCGCGCGTTGCTCAGCTCAAGCGTCGCCAGGTCGAACGGGTTGTGCGGTGCCAGCCACGGCGCAAACACCGCGCACGACACACACAGCAACGCGATCGCCGCCGCCACCATGGCGGTCGGCGAAGTACGGAAGCTGTGGCCGACATCGCTGTCGAGCCAGCGTCGCAAGGCTGCGAACAAGGCTCAGCCGATCACTTGACCGACATGAAGCGGAACGGCATCACGTTGTCCGCCATCTGCACCAGACTGACGTTGTTGGCGACACCCCAGGCCAGCGCCTGCTGGTGCAGCGGGATGTGTCCCACATCGTCCGTGTGAATCTGGAACGCTTCCTTGATCATGGCATTGCGTTTGGCGACATCGGTTTCCGACTGGATCTTGTTGGTCAGCTCGTCCACCTTCGGATTGCAGTAGGAGCCCAGGTTGAACTGCCCCGCCCCCTTGTCATCCACACAACGGATGATCGAGTTGAGCACGTTGTGGGCGTCGTAGGTACTGGGCGTCCAGCCCAGCAGGTAGAAGCTCGTGTCGCGGCGAAGAATCTTCGGAAAGTAAGTCCCCTTGGTTTCCACCTGCAGCTTGACCTTGATACCGATCTTGGCCAGTCCGGCACTGACCGCCTGGCAGATCTCGCCATCGTTCACATAGCGGTCGTTCGGGCAGTTCATGCCCACTTCGAAGCCGTTGGGATAGCCGGCATCGGCCAGCAGTTTCTTGGCGGCTTCGGGGTCGTATGGCAGGCGCTTGTCCATGTCGGCCAGATAGCCGTTGATGCCCGGGCCGACCATCAGGGCCGACGGACGCGACGCACCACGCATCACGCTCTTCTGGATCCCGCTGATGTCGATCGACTGGTAGAAGGCCTGGCGCACACGCTTGTCCTTGAAGGGATTCTTCCCCTTGACGCTCGAGTACAGCAATTCATCGCGCTTCTGGTCCATGCCCAGGAAGATCGTGCGCAGTTCCGGCCCCTGAAGCACCTTGGTCTTGCCGCTGGCATTGATGCGCGCGACGTCCTGCACCGGCACCGGTTCGATCACGTCCACCTGCCCCGACAGCAAGGCGGCCACGCGGGTGGCGTCATTGCCGATGGGCGTGTACTCGACGTCGACAACATTGCCTTCGATCTTGCCCCAGTAGGCGCCGTTGCGGACAAAGGTCGTCCGGACGTTGGGTTGCCGCTCGCGCAGCCGGTACGGGCCCGTGCCATTGGCCCGGAAGGAAGCCGCATTCTCGATGCCCTTGCGACGGTCCACCGGCTTGGTCGCCTGGTTCTCCTCGCACCACTGCTTGCTCATGATGTAGAAGAACGTGAACACGTCAGGCAGGATGGGGAACGGCAGTTTGGTCTCGATGTCGACCGTGTGGTCGCCCACCTTGCGCACCTCCTTGATGTCGTTCGTGTAGCTGCGCATGTCCGAACCCTCGCCGGCACCACGCGCGATGCTGAACACCACATCGTCCGCAGTGAACGGCTTGCCATCATGGAATTTCACGCCCTTGCGCAGCTCGAAACGCCACACCGTCGGCGAAACCTGTTTCCAACTGGTGGCCAGGCGCGGCGTCAGCTTGAGGTTCTGGTCACGCCCCACCAACGGCTCGTACACATTGCCCACCACGCTCAGCTGGGTGGTTTCATTGAGCGAATGCGGGTCCATGGAGAGGGCGTCTCCCTGGTTGCCGATGCGCACCGTCTGCGCCTGGGCAGTGCCAAGCAGCGCCGTCAGCGCCACCGTCGAAATCAGGGAATGCTTGAAACTCATCGTTCGCTCCTGCTCTGGTTGAAATAAGCCATCATGCCTGCGGCAGGGGCATGCCCTGCTCGATCAGGCCCGCGTGCAGCGCCGCACCCAGCGGCAGCACCTCGTCATTGAAATCGTAGCGGCTGTTGTGCAGGAAACAACTGCCTTCGCCGCCCTGCCCCAGGCGCAGATAGGCGCCGGGCTTGACCTGCAACATGAACGAGAAATCCTCCGCGCCCATGCTCGGGTCCATCTCGGTATCGACGTGCTCCCTGCCCACCAGCGCAGTGGCCACGGATGCGGCGAACCGCGCCTCCTCGGGGCTGTTGATGGTCGCGGGATAGATGCGCTCGTACTTCACGTGCGCAGCGGCGCCCAGCCCGAGCGCCACCCCCGAGCACACCTCGTTGAGGCGCCGTTCGACCAGGGACTGAATGTCGGGATGAAAGGTGCGTACGGTCCCCACCAGGGACGCCTCGCCCGGAACAACACTGAACGCCCCCATGTCGCCGGCCTTCATCGCGCACAGGCTGATCACCGCGCTGTCGACCGCCCGAACATTGCGTGAGACGATGCTCTGGACCGCGGTGATGATGTGCGCCGACACCAGCACCGGGTCCACGGTGAGGTAAGGGTGGGCACCGTGGCCGCCCTTGCCGCTGACCTCGATGGTCACGCGGTCCGCCGCCGCCATCATGGGCCCGGGGTTGACGCCCACCGTGCCGGGGCGCATCTGCGGCCAGTTGTGCATGCCGTACACCGCCTGCACCGGGAAACGATCGAACAGCCCGTCTTCGATCATGGCCTTGGCGCCCGCAAAGCCCTCCTCGCCGGGCTGGAAAATCAGCACGGCGGTCCCGTCAAAGCGCCGGGTCTCGGCCAGGTAGCGGGCGGCACCGATCAGCATCGCGGTGTGCCCGTCATGGCCGCAGCCATGCATCATCCCCGGTCGCGTCGACTTCCAGGCGAAGTCGTTGTGCTCGACCATCGGCAGCGCGTCCATGTCGGCACGCAGGCCGATCATGCGTCCGGAGGTGCGCTGTCGTCCGTGAATCACCGCCACCACACCCGTCTTGCCGATCCCCGTGTGGACCTCGTCGACACCGCAGACCTTGAGCGATTCGACCACCCGCCGGGCGGTGTAATGCTCTTCGAACCCGATCTCCGGATGGGCATGCAACTCGCGACGCAGGGCTGTCAGTTCCGGGTGAAATGACGCGATCTGTTCAAAGGCGCGACCATGGGCACGGATACGGGCGGTATGTGGCATCAGTGGGCTCCGGATCGCTCCACCCGCAATCGGGGATCGACCACGAAATACAGCAAATCAACCACCAGGTTGATCACGACGAAGATGAGGGCAATCAGGCACAGGTAGGCCGCCATCACGGGAATGTCCGCAAAGGTCACTGCCTGAATGAACAGCAGGCCCATGCCCGGCCACTGGAAAACTGTTTCCGTAATGATCGCAAAGGCAATCAGGCCACCCAGTTGCAGGCCGGTGATGGTCATCACCGGCACCAGGGTGTTCCGAAGGGCATGACCGAAATGCACCGCACGATCAGACAGCCCGCGCGCGCGGGCAAACTTGATGTAGTCGGTGCGCAGGACCTCAAGCATTTCGGCCCGCACCAGCCGCATGATCAGTGTCAGCTGAAACACGGCCAGGGTGACAGCAGGCAGCACGATGTGGTGCCACCCTTGCGCCGTCAGCAGCCCCGAACTCCACCAGCCCAACTGGACGACGTCGCCCCGTCCAAAGCTCGGAAACCAGCCCAGATACACGGCAAACACCAGAATCAGCAGGATGCCGATCAGGAAGGTCGGCAGGGACACCCCTAGAAGGGACACCGTCATGAGCAACTGGCTCGCCACCGAACCCCGCCTGAGCGCCGCATAGACCCCCATGGGAATGCCCAGCAGTAGAGAGAGCCCCGCCGCTACAAAGGCCAGTTCCACCGTCGCTGGCAGGCGCTCCGCAATCAGTCGCGACACCTTGGCGCCCTGACGCAGGCTGAGGCCGAACTCACCCTGAGCGGCGTTGAGCAGGAAATGGCCGAACTGCACCACAAACGACCGGTCCAGACCCAGATCCGATCGCAGGGTGCGGATCTGCTCAGGTGTGGCGTCCTGCCCAAGCAGGAACACCACGGGATCGCCCACGTACTGGAACAGCATGAACGCAATCAGCGCCACACTGGCCATGACCAGCACGGCCTGAGCCAGGCGACGAAGGATGAACGCAAGCATGTGGTGACCGCAGCGTCAGGGGTTCTGAAAGGACAAGGCACCCGTGATGCGCATGTCCGCCTTGCCGAGAGTCATGAAAGAGACGCCAATGTGCAGCAGGCAGCGACTGACCATAAGCCGTGCTTACCCTATCACCGTGCACCCAGCACCAGCGGCCCGTACCAGGCGCGCAGCCGTGTACGCGTGTTGTCTGTGTCGGTCATCAGCGCCACTGCACGCAGCGGTCCTGGCTCTTCCCCGAAGGCCCTCACGAAGTCGGCACGAATGTCTCGACGATACTTTCGCCAGTGCCCCACCTGAGCCGCACCACTTTCAACCACGACCTTGCGAATGCGGTCGGTGCGCGGGTTTACCACCACCGTTTCCGGTGCATCGTGATTGCTCCAGACGTACATCAACGTCGCATAGGGAAGTTCTTCACCCGTCAGCAACCGACTCATCTCCGACAGCCGATGGTTGCGCGCAGACCAGTTTCCGCGATCCCCATCAAAAGACAACAGCACCCTCACGGGCGAATCCTCCCGATCAGATTCTGAGAGCTTCGCACCTTCCGGCAGCCCGTCGACCTTCCAGGAAAAATCAATGAGATTTGTCGTCGGGCCCACACCCGTACCAGAAATGCGCTGGCGAAGAATGCTCACCGACCGATCCGCCTGAACGGAAAGCACAGGCCCACTCGGTGATTCGACCAACTCGAACGCCGCAAATCGCTTGCCAGGCAACGGGAATGGTTGCCACGGATCATTTTCTTCCGGCGTCTGCAGCAGATTGCCGACAACCCGGTTCCAGGCGTCGCTAGCGGGCTCCAAAGGGACGACTCGGCCATCGGCGCGGTCGTGTTCGACGCCCCTCTGCCCAAGGTCGGCGCAGCCCCAGAGAGCAGCACAGATCACCAAGCATCCCCATGTTCTGAACACGTATTTAACCTCGCTCTCAGCAAAGCTCTTCAACGCATCCAGCCCAACGCGATCTGGACACATTCGTTTCATTTGCTCGCAATTGGTCAAAGTCTACCGTCAATGTCAAGACATCCATCTTTGTGGGGAAGCCTGCGACCGGCCAATTCAATACATTCCTCACGTGGCGCGAACCCGGACGCCACGGCTGCAGAAAAATGGCAGCCATCTTCAAACCCCATTCAGGAGGAATCATGCTCAAACGTCTCTCGTCTCTTTTTCTGGCCTTGTGCGCGGCCACCGCTTTTGCGGCCGTTGATGTCAATACCGCCGGCTCGGCGGACCTCGACAGTGTCAAAGGCATCGGCCCTGGCACTTCATCCAAAATCCTGGAGGCCCGCAAAAACGGCAAATTCAAAGACTGGGCGGATCTGATTGATCGCATGCCCGGGATCGGCGAAAAGCGCGCCGCCAAACTGTCGGCCGAGGGCCTGACAGTCAACGGCGAGGGCTTCAAGCCGGTGGCAGCGGCCAAGCCGACAAAACCTGCAGGCACCACGCCACCCAAGCAGTAATCAAGAACCCCATAAGAAAAGCCACTTGGCTTGCACCAAGTGGCTTTTGCATTTTCTGATTCAAGCGGCTTGCGCCGCGAACATCAGAAGGAGTGCTTCAGACCAACAGCGTAGATGTCGCCGTCCTTCTGGCCGTTAGATGCCTTGCGGCTCTCGGCGCGCACACCACCGTACACGGTCGTACGCTTGGACAGGTTGTAGCCAACAGCCACGCCAAAGCCGGAGTCAGCATCGCCACCGTTCGGCTTGGAGCTGGCGTAACCGGCGGACAGCACCACAGCGCTACCCAGCGGCACGTCCACGCCCAGCTGGTAGGAGTTCACCTTGGCACCAACTTTGCCATCGGTATCCTTGGTCGTGTAGTAGCTGGCCAGCAGCTTGGCGGCGCCCAGGTCATAGGAACCGTTCAGCATGGTGCCCTTTTGGCCGCCGTTGACCTTTTCGTAGCCCAGGTTCACGGCAACCGGACCCTTGGCATATGCCACGTTGAAGGCGGTCAGCTTGCCGGTGGGGGCATTGCCAGACAGCTGGGTGCTCACAGCAGCGGTGAAGCCACCGAAATCAGGGGTAGCGTAGTACAGCTGGGCGTCAGCAGCGCCGACATAGCTGTTCAGCCAGATCGCGTTGGCAGACAGGGCAGAGTCAAAACCGCTGTTGGACGCGCCGAAGATGTCGTCCATGGCATCCCAGTTACGACCGATCTTCAGGGTACCGAAACCACCCTTCAGGCCAACGTTGGCTTGACGGTCGAAGGTCTTGGCGTTGGTGGCACCATTGCCCAGGTTCAGCTTCTGTTCGAAGTTGAAGGTTGCGGCCAGACCGCCACCCAGATCTTCGGAACCTTTGAAGCCCAGGCGGCTGGTGGCGAGACCACCGCTGCCAGCAGCAGCGGACTGGCCCTTGACCTTGGCGACGTAAACGTCAGCAACACCGTAGACGGTCACGCTGGACTGGGCCATTGCGGCGCCAGAAACGGCCAGAACGGACAGAGCGATCAGAGACTTTTTCATGAGGCAATTTCCTTTTTGAAGTCGCCCGTCGCGAATATCGGAGCGAGCGGTGATTGAACTCACCGAGTGATCTTACCCCTGCGACAAAAGGCTCTGCGGGTTTTCCCCCGGAACTACACGCAAGGACATCGTCAGTGTCGGTTTTTTGATACAGGGGCAACGCCTGACTTCAGCAGCACAACATCGACAAAACAAAAACCCCCTCTACCAAATTGGCAGAGGGGGCTTAGGTCACGTGATCAGCTGGTCAGGCCAGCGTGCGATCAGAAGTTGTGACGGATGCCGAGGGCGTAGCCGGTAGCGTTCTGCTTGAGAACCTTGCCCTTGCCGTCGCGCATGGCAACGCCGTACACGAACGTGCGCTTGCTCAGAGCGTACTTGGTTTCGAACACGAAGTCGGTGTCCTTGAACTCGGTGTCACGTGCGACGTCCAGAGTCAGGGTGACCGGGCCCATGGTCGTGGAACCGCCCAGGGTGAAGCCCTTGGCAACCTTCACGCCGGTGGCTTCCATCTTGGCGTCCGTGTAGGAAGCAGCCACGGCGAAGTTGCCGATGGTGTACTTGCCGCCCAGGGTCAGCGACTTGGTGGCACCCTTCTGGGTGTTGTAAGCCAGAGAAGCCACCACCGGGCCAGCGGCGTAGGAAGCCGACAGGTCGTACTTGGCGTTGCCGTTGGCGGAATTGCCCTTCAGCACGGTCGAAGCGCCGAAGGAGAAGCCGCTGAAGTCGGGCGAGAAGTACATGATGGCGGCGTCGTTACGCGGGCCGGCGCCGTTGAACGAGAACTGGTTGGCCACCGCAGAGTAGTTGGCGGTGCCGGTCAGTTCCCACTTGGCGACGCTGTAGAACGACGTCGACAGGCTACGGCCCAGGCGCACTTCGCCGAAACCACCGGCGACGTTCACCCAAGCGGCGCGCTGGTAGGTGTTGGCATCGGTAGCGCCGTTGGCAGCGTTGATGCCTTGTTCGAAGTTGAAGCCAGCCTTCAGGCCGCCACCGAGGTCTTCAACACCCTTGAAGCCCAGACGGCTGTTGCCGTTGTTCAGGGTGTTGTTGGCGATGGCTTGGAACTTGTCGGACGACATGCCCAGGGCGTACGTGGCCGGCTTGGCAGCGGCGGTTGCAGTGGCGGCGACGGCGGGGGTCTTGACGACAGCGTCCGACACCTTGCCAGCGGACACGTCAGCCACGCCGTAGATGGTCACGGAAGACTGGGCAAAAGCAGCACCGGTGGCAGCCACGGCGGCCAGGGCAATCAGGGTCTTTTTCATTGAAGAATCTCCAAGGTTGTTGAACAGGCCGTAAAGCTCACGCTCCCAAGCCAATCTCCGTTACGGGAGTGCCCTGATTGCACCAGAAGGGCTCATGCTGCGCAAAGCATTCCCGTTCCCCTGTCGCTCACTCACAACAGAGCCGAGATAGAGATAGGTAAAAACCCTAGTCCTTACGGGTGTCCGCTCATGGAATTTGTAATCAAAGGTACACACCGCCATGCAGGACAATTCATATATCTCTCATCAATCTGGCACCAAACCCGAGCATGGACTCCTTTTTGATCGCCGCCGATTCGGCCCTGCGCACGCTCTTTGCCCGGCCACGCAGCACGCGCGCACCGGCTTCGACTTCGGAAACCACAAGTCCGCCACCGCTGTCCGAAGCGGAAAAGCAGTTGTCTGGCGCCCTGATGCGAGTCAACCACGTCGGGGAAGTCTGCGCACAAGCCCTTTACACGGCGCAGGCGCTCGCGGCACGTGTGGGGCAGGACAACAGTCGAACCGCGCTCGTCGCGCAACTTGAAGCTGCTGGCCGGGAAGAAACCGATCATCTCGCCTGGACCCGCGAGAGGCTGGATGCCTTGGGTGCCCGCCCTTCCCTGCTCAATCCGCTTTGGTATGCCGGAGCATTCGGCATTGGGTTGCTGGCCGGCCGGCTGGGATCCCGAGTGAGTTTGGGTTTCGTGGTGGAGACAGAACGCCAGGTCGAAGCCCATCTGGCAAGTCATATGGACCGGTTGCCGCCCGGCGATCAGATATCACGCGCGATCGTGTCCCAGATGAAGGCCGACGAGGCCCGACACGCTCGACAGGCCCAGCATGCCGGAGCGACAGAACTCCCTCTGGTGGCAAAGGGCCTCATGAAGGCGGCAGCCCGCGTGATGACGACCGTGGCGCACCGGATCTGAGCTGGCGCACAGGGACCCCCGGTCAAGCCTCCAACAGCTCAAACCCTGTGGTGATCTCGGCAGTTTTGCCCAGCATGATGCTGGCCGAACAGTATTTTTCGTGGCTCATCGCTATCGCGCGCTCCACCGCCGAGGCCGGAATTCCCTTGCCCGTCACAGTGAAATGCATATGGATGCGGGTGAACACCTTGGGATCGGTTTCCGCCCGTTCAGAGGACAGCTTGACACTGCAACCTCGCACATCGTGGCGCCCACGTTTGAGGATCAGCACCACGTCGTAGGCGGTGCAACCTCCTGTGCCAGCCAACACAGTCTCCATCGGCCGCGGCGCCAGGTTGGCACCGCCGTTTTCAGGCCGAGCGGCATCTGGCGCCCCATCCATGGTCAACACATGGCCGCTGCCGGTTTCGGCAACGAAGCCCATGTGGGATCGCGTTCCGGACCCTCCGGTCCAAGTCACAGTGCATTCCATCTTCGAATCCGGGCGTGAACAAGTTGACGGGACTGGAGGTAGCTCACTAATAAGTAGCAAAAATGCTGCAGCCATGTTGCGTCGCAGCAATCCCCCGATATACTTGCGCCATTGTATTGAAGGTTGTCTCCTCTGCCCTCCACGGGTGGATTCAAACCCGGACCGGCTCAGCCAGTCCGGGTTTTTTTTCGCCCCGAAGCCGCTCGCTATGATCAACGGCATAGGAATAGCCATGACTCCACGCCCAAAACCGTCCCGGTCGAGCCGCTCGACACCCGCGCCGCTTGGTCCTTCGGACTATCTCAAGAAGATCCTGACGGCCCGCGTTTATGACGTTGCCGTGGAATCGGCACTGGAGCCGGCGCGCAATCTCAGCCGGCGCCTGCACAACAAGGTGCTGCTCAAGCGCGAGGACCAGCAGCCGGTGTTCAGCTTCAAGCTGCGTGGCGCCTACAACAAGATGGCCCACCTCACACCGGATCAGTTGAAAAAGGGTGTGATCTGCGCTTCAGCGGGCAATCATGCGCAGGGTGTGGCGCTGGGCGCACACCGCCTGGGAACCCGCGCCGTCATCGTGATGCCCACGACCACCCCTCAGGTCAAGGTTGACGCGGTGCGGGGGCTGGGCGGCGAGGTGGTGCTGCATGGCGACAGCTACTCTGACGCCTATGCCCACGCCGTGCACTTGCAGAAGAAGCAGGGGCTGACATTTGTTCATCCCTTCGACGACCCCGATGTGATCGCCGGTCAGGGAACGATCGCGATGGAAATCCTGCGCCAGCTGCAGAGCATCGGCTCTGACAAGCTCGACGCGGTTTTCGTCGCCATCGGCGGCGGTGGCCTGATCTCCGGTGTGGCCAACTACATCAAGGCGGTGCGCCCCGAGATCAAGGTGATCGGCGTCCAGACCGTTGATTCGGACGCCATGCTGCGATCGGTACAGGCGGGGGAGCGGATCACACTGGGTGATGTCGGTCTCTTCGCCGACGGCACGGCAGTCAAGCTTGTGGGCGAGGAGACTTTCCGGATCGCCAGCGGGTTGGTGGACGAGTTCGTGGTGGTCGACACCGACGCTGTGTGTGCCGCCATCAAAGACATCTTCGTGGACACGCGCAGCATCGTCGAACCTTCCGGGGCGATGGCTGTCGCCGCGATGAAGCAGTACGTCGCGAAACACAAGACCAAGGGGGAAACCTACGCAGCGATCCTGTGCGGCGCCAACATGAACTTCGACCGGCTGCGCTTCGTGGCCGAACGCGCCGAAGTCGGTGAAGAACGTGAAGCCCTGTTTGCGGTCACCATTCCGGAGGAGCGAGGCAGCTTCAAGCGCTTCCTCGAATCGTTCGACGGTCTGCCCGGTGGCCCCCGCAACATCACCGAGTTCAATTACCGGATCAGCGACTCGAAGACGGCCCATGTCTTTGTCGGTATCACCACACAAGGGCCGGGCGAGTCGACCAAGATCGCCGCGCATTTCCGCAAGCGGGGCTTCGAGGCGCTGGACCTTACACACGACGATCTCGCCAAGGAACACGTCCGTCACATGGTCGGCGGCCATTCGCCGCTGGCGCAGGACGAACGGCTGCTTCGCTTCGTCTTCCCCGAGCGCCCAGGGGCACTGCTGAAGTTCCTCAGCCTGATGCGCCCTGGCTGGAACATCAGCCTGTTCCATTACCGCAATCAGGGCGCAGACTACGGTCGCATCCTGGTCGGCATCCAGGTCCCGCCCAAGGACGACAAGGCGTTTGTGAAGTTTCTGGGCACCCTGGGCTACCCGTGGGTCGAGGAAACACACAACCCTGTCTACCGCCTGTTCCTCAAAAGCTGAGTTCCCTCCATGAACACCCAGCCTTCGCCGCTTTCCGAACCGTCCAGCGACACCGAGGCGACGGCGGCGCCCCCGTGGCCCGAGGTTCGGCCTATCGCCAATCCTGCACTGGAGCTGATGGTGCAGCATCAGCTCAGCGGCAGCCATGAATCAGAGCACGCCTTCGGGCGAATGGAAACGCTGGCGATCCAGCTCGCCGGCATCCAGCATCTGGATGGTCAGGGGATGGAGGGCCTGCGCTTCGAATCGCCGCAACTGGTGGTATTCGCCGCTGATCACGGCATCGCGGTCGAAGGCGTGTCCGCTTTTCCCCAGGATGCCACCCTGCAGCGGGCCCTGGAACTGCTGACGGGAAAGAGTCCGGTCTGCGCCCTGGCAAGCACCCAGGGCTTTGCCGTGACGCTTGTGGATGCGGGCGTGGCCACGCACATCGCGCTGCCACCCGACGCGGCACCTGCGGTTCCCCTGTTGCTGCGAAAAATCGGCTACGGCACCCGCAACATGGTGCTGGCGCAGGCGATGTCGGTGGCCCAGATGCGCGCCGCCATCGACGCGGGCATGGATGTCGTGAAGCATCTGCCTGGCAATGTCATCGCGTTGAGCAACATCAGCGTCGGCGGCAACTCCTCTGCCGCCCAGCTGCTGTCCCGCCTGTGTGGTGTGCCCCTGGCGGACGCCTGCGGCAGACACCAGGCACAGGACGAAGTGCGCGCGCAGCGAAAGCTCGAACGACTGTTCGCCGCCGCCAGCCGGCACCGCAAGGCCACGGCGGCACTGGACGTGCTGGCCTGCATGGGCGGGTTCGAGATCGCGATGATCTGCGGCGCCATGATCCAGGCGGCCAGCGAACACCGCGTGGTGCTGGTCGATGGTTTCGTGGCCAGTGCAGCCGCCCTGGTGGCACGCGCGCTGGTGCCCGCCGTCGCGGACTACCTGGTGTTTGCCCACCGCTCTGCCGAGCCCGGGCATCGCCTGCTGCTCATCCACCTGCAAGCGGCGCCCCTTCTGGACATGGAACTGCGCACCGGGCAAGGCGTCGGCGCCCTGCTCGCCTGGCCATTGCTGCTGTCCGCCCAGCGGCTGCTTGATCGCTGAGCCCCAGGGGCGCGCGGTGCGCCCGGATCAGTCCTTGGTCTCGGGCAGCCGCAGTTCGAAGCCTGCCGGATCACCCGCCTGAGTCCCCAACCGGGCAAGGCGCTTGTCCACCGCCAGCAGCCTCACACGATCCTCGATCACGTCGCCCACGGTCACCGGACGCGGCGGCTGTCCGTCCATGGCGATCAGCGCGGCGCCGCGCTGACCCGGTTGCCCGATCACGCCGAGCAGTTGGAAGCGCGACGACAGCGTCGGCGCAGCGGGTGCCTCGGCCGGCGCATCCGGCTGTGCTCCGAGGGCACGCGCCAACATCACCTGATCGACCTGCAAGGGATTGCCCGCGATGGCAGTCACCGGCTTCAGCGGACCCATGCCCCAGATCTGCAACAAAAAGTACCCGAGCGCCAGTCCGGCCAGCACCCACAGAACACCCGCCAACAGCGCCGGCGCCAGCGGTCCGCGGACGCGGTCAGGCCCTTGGGAAACACGGACAGACAGGGGGACTTTCGCCATGGGCGCATTATGATCCAGCCACCGCAGCGAACGCCCCCGGCCAACGGACCGTTCGCTGCTCCCCGGCCGTCCGACCACGGCCCGCCCATGAGCCTCCGGGAGCCCCTTTTGAACCGATCCCAAGCCGCTGTGACGCCGTCCGCAGCACACCCCATCCGCCAACGCCTGCAACGCGGCTTCACGCTGATCGAACTGATGGTGGTGCTGGTCATCATTGGCGTGCTGGCCGCCCTGATCGTGCCCAACGTGCTGGACCGCGCCGACGATGCCCGGGTCACGGCAGCGAAGACCGACGTCAACAACCTGATGCAGGCACTCAAGCTGTACCGGCTGGACAACCAGCGCTACCCCACCAGCGCACAGGGTCTGAGCGCGCTGGTGGCCAAGCCCACTGCCGCCCCCGTGCCACCCAACTGGCGCCCCTACCTCGACAAGCTGCCGGCCGATCCCTGGAACAACGCCTATCAGTACATGAACCCCGGCGTCCACGCCGAGGTCGATGTGCTGTCCTTTGGCGCAGACGGTCAGGCGGGTGGCGAAGGCAAGGACGCGGACATCGGCAGTTGGCAGTGAATCCAAGGGCGCGCGGCTTCACCCTGCTGGAACTGCTGATCGTGGTCTCCATCGTGGCCCTGGCCACGGCCGGCGTGAGTCTCTCCCTTCGCGACACCCGTGCCACCGCGCTGGAACATGAAGCCCTGCGGCTGACGGCACTGCTGGACTCGGCTCGCGCACAGTCGCGCGCCAGCGGCGCACCCGTGCGCTGGCTTCCCACCGCGCAGGGCTTCGAATTCCAGGGACTGCCGACACGGGATGGCGCGGGTGATGCCCTGGCCAGCCAGCGTCACTGGCTGAGCGAGGACACCCAGGCCCGTGTGGTGCAACCACCCGGCACACGCGAACTGCTGCTCGGTCCCGAACCCCTGATCGCGGCCCAACGGATTGAACTGGTGCAAGGCGAGCGGCGCCTGATCGTCGGCACCGACGGCCTGGCACCCTTTGCCGTGGTGACGGAGACAGCGGGGCCATGAATCGTCGGCCGCAGGGCTTCACCCTGATCGAGGTGCTGGTCGCGCTGGCGATCGTGGCGGTGGCCCTGGCGGCAGGTTCCCAGGCGACCTCGGCGCTGACCCGGACCGCCGCCCGCCAGAGCGACCAGTGGCTGGCCCAGTTGTGTGCGGAAAACGAGCTGATCCGGCTGCGGCTGCAGCGACAGTTGCCCGGCACCGGAGACAGCACCCGCGAATGCACCCAGGCCGGACGCAGCATGCGATTGCAGGTCTCGGTGCTGCCGACGCCCAATCCGAACTTCCGCCGCATCGATGCCACCGTCGCGTCCACGGTCGAGGGCGCGGAGGTTCGTCTGCTGACCCTCTCGACCATCATGGGACGGTACTGACGTGGCGCGCAGAACCGCCCGGGGCTTCACCCTGATTGAACTGCTGGTCGCGCTGACCGTGATGGCGATGCTGGCGATCCTGAGCTGGCGCTCGATCGACGCGATGAACCGCACGCAGACGCTGACGCAGCAGCGGGCCGACGAGTTGCTGCGCCTGCAGACGGCGCTGGGTCAATGGAATGCCGACCTGGACGCCGTGGTCGACACGAGGGAGTTGCGTCCATTGGTCTTTGACGGCCGGCTGCTGCGCCTGACCCGGCGCGACATGGCCGAGGGCGGCGTGCGCAGCGATGGCGTCCGGGTGGTCGCCTGGGCCCGCATGCAGCGCGGTGACTTCCCCTCGCCCCAATGGGTGCGCTGGCAATCCGGCCCGGTCACGCGGCGGGACCAGTTGGCCCAGGCCTGGCAACGCGCCGCGGAATGGGCTGAATCCGGTACCACCGTGCAGGCCAGGGATACGCGAGACAGCGCGGTCGCGCTGGGGGCGATCGACCAGTGGCAACTGTTCTATCACCGTGGCGAGACCTGGGGCAACCCGCTGTCGTCGGTCGGAACGGAGAGTCCGGGCCGTGTCGGCGAGGACGACATGCCCAACGCGGTTCGCCTGGTGCTCACCCTCTCGCCCGGCCTGGGACTGGCGGGGACGGTGACCAGCGACTGGGTGCGGCCCACGCTTGTGATGGGGCGCACCGCGTCATGAAACAGCAGCGCGGTGCCGCCCTGCTGCTGGCGATGCTCACGGTCGCGCTGGTGGCCACCATCGCGGCAGCGGCGCTGTGGCAGCAGTGGCGCGCCGCCGAGGTCGAGGCGGCCGAGCGGCAACGCCTGCAGGCGAGCTGGATTCTGGTCGGCGCGCTGGACTGGGCCCGGTTGATTCTGCGCGAGGACGCACGCAGCAACCAGAACAGCGGCGCCGCCGACCACCTGGGCGAACCTTGGGCGACGCCGCTCGAAGAAGCCCGTCTGTCCAGCTTCCTGGCCGCCGACAAGAACAACAGCGCGGAAGAGCTGATGCCGGCCTTCCTCTCGGGCGACATGACCGATCTGCAATCCCGGTTGAACGTCTACAACCTGGTCAAGATGAGCGGCAACGGCACCCAGGCCAAAGCCGAAATCTCGGCGCCCGACATGGCCAGCTTCACGCGCCTGTTTGCGATGCTGAACCTGCCGCAGGCGGAACTGAATGCCGCAGCGTCCAATCTGCTGAAATCCACCGAACAGGCCATGAACGACCCCAAGCCCTCGGATTCGCCACTGCTGCCGCAGCGCTACGCGCAGTTGCGCTGGCTTGGCCTGAGCGAGCGGACGCTGGCCGCGCTGAAAGCCCATGTGACCGTGCTTCCGGAGCGCACGACGCTGAACCTGAACACCGCCTCGGCCGAGGCACTGAGCGCCAGCATCGCAGGACTGGATCTGGCGCTGGCGCAACAGGTGGTCGGCGCCCGCGCCATCACGCCGTTCAACGACCTCAAAGGCGCGATTGCGCGCATCCCGGGGGCTTCCGAGCGCACGGTGACCAGCCAGACCCACGACGTGCGCAGCCGTTTTTTCGAGGTGCGCGCGCGCCTGCGGCTGGACGACACCCTGATCGAGGAACGCTCGCTGATCCAGCGCAACGGCCTGTCCACGCAAGTGCGCTGGCGCGAACGCGTGCCGGCGGCGAGCCCATGAACGCCGGCCTCCCATGTCTCTCTAGAATGCGGGGCATCCAGTGGCCGCACCAAGGCTGCGCGCCCTTCCGACCGTGCTGATCCTCACCCCGACCGATTTTTCCCTCGCAGCCGCCACGCCCACCTCGGTGCTGGACTGGGCGCGCACGACCCATGGCCAGCAGATCGGCGAACACGGCAGCAGCGCGATCTCGCTGCTGCCGCACGACGACGATGTGGTGCTGGTGCTGCCGCCGCGTGCGGTGTCCTGGCATTCGGTGGTCTTGCCCAAGGTGGCCGCCGGCCGGCTGCGGGCGGCGCTCGACGGTCTGCTCGAAGACCGCCTGCTGGCCGACACGGCCGAGCTGCACTTCGCGCTCGCGCCTGAAGGGCGGCCGGGGCAGGCCCAATGGGTCGCCGCCTGCCACAAACCCTGGCTGCAGGGCTGGCTGCAGACCCTGGAGGCTGCGGGTCGGCCGGTTTCCCGCATCACGGTCGCTGCGGCCCCCCTGCCGGCCGACGACGGCGCCGCTGCCGTGCACTGGGCCCACATGCAGGCCGGCCGTGGCTGGCTGTGCAGCGCCAGCCGCCAGGGCGTCTCGATCCTGCCCTTGTCCGCCGAAGGATCGGCACACCCACCCCCAGACGGCGACGACGCGCTCTGGTTCGCGGAGCCGGCGGTGGCCGCGCAGGCCGAGCGCGCACTGGACCGCAGGCTGACGCTGGTGCCTTTGCCGGACTGGTTGCTGCGCTGTGCGCAAGGCCCCTGGAACCTCGCCCAGTTCGATCTCCGGCTGGGCGGCAGTGCCCGCCGCAGCCAGCGCGTGCGTCAGGCGCTGCGCCTGTTCGCCAGCGCCCCCGAATGGCGACCGGCGCGCTGGGGACTGGCCGCGTTGGCGGCGTCGCTGCTGGTGGGGATCAACGCCCTGGCCTGGACCGAGCGCAACAGCCTGCAGGCCAAGCAGAAGGCGCAGGCCCAGGTGCTGCAGAAGACCTTTCCCGACGTGACCGTCGTCATCGATGCGCCAGCGCAGATGCGCCGTGCGCTGCAACAACTCCAGCAGGCCAGCGGCACGCTCTCGCCCGAGGATCTCGAAGCGGCGCTGGGCACCTTGGCCGTGGCAGCGCCGGAGGCCGTTCCCGGCAGCATCGAGTTTTCGCCCGGCGACATCCGCCTGGGCGCCTGGTCGGTGCCCGAGAGCCGCCTGCAGGAACTGGTCCGGCAGTTGAACACGCAGGGCTGGCAAGCCAGCCTGGACGCGGGCAGCCTGCGCATCCAACCGAAAGCCCCGTGATGGCACGCCAGCTCCCCGCAACATCCGCCGCCACCCAGGGCCTCACAGGTCAGTTGGCGAACGCCCTGTCGGGCCTGTCCCCGCGCGAGCAGCGCGCGGTGCGGCTGGCCGCCTGGGTCGTGGGCCTGGGCCTGCTCTGGTGGGTGGCGCTGGCGCCCGCCATCGCCACCCTGCGCATGGCCGCCGGACGCCATGCCGCGCTGGACCAGACGCTGTCCCGGATGCAGGCCATGGCCGCCAGCGCCGAGGTCCTGCGCAGCCAGAACGCCACGCCCGCGCCGGCCCGCGAACTGGCCGTGCGCGTGATCGACGAAAGCACCCGGGCGCTGGGCCCCGGTGCGCAGATGGCGCTGCAGGGTGATCGCGTCACCGTCACGCTGCGCGCCGTCGCGCCCGGCGCGCTGGCCCAGTGGCTGCAACAGCTGCGCATCAATGCCCGCGTGCTGCCTGTACAGGTGCAGATACAACGCGGACCCGAAGGCTGGTCGGGCCAGATCGTGCTGGCCGGTCCCGGCCTGGGAGCCGGCAACTGATGGGCGCGCCCCGCGCGCGCCGCTGGGCACGCCTGGGAGCCGTCGCCGGCCTGCTGCTGGCGCTGCTCTGCTTCGCACCCGCGCGCTGGCTGGGCAGCCTGCTGGCCTCGGCCACCGGCGACCGGCTGCAACTGGTGAACACCCGCGGCACGGTATGGAACGGCCAGGGCGACCTGCTGCTGGGCGGTGGCGAAGGCAGCCGCAGCCTGACGGCACTGCCGCAGGGCATTGTCTGGACCCTGGGACCGGGCTGGTCCGCCGGTCCGGCACTCAAGCTGAACCTGCACTCGCCCTGCTGCACCGACCAGGCCATCGTTGCCCGCGTGCGCCCCGGCCTGGGCAGCGTGGACATGCGCTTTGACGCGTTCAGCAGCCGCTGGCCTGCCGCCATGCTGGTCGGGCTGGGCACGCCGTGGAACACCCTGCGGCTGGACGGGCAGATGGTGCTGCAGTCCCCCGGCTTCGCCGTCGCCTGGAACCGTGGGCGCCTGCGGCTGCAGGGCCAGCTCCTGATCGAGGCGCGTGACCTGGCGACGCGCGTGGCCACGCTGCGCCCGCTCGGCAGCTACCGGGTCGACATCCAGGCCAGGGCCGAAGGCGACGAAGCCAGCCTGGCGCTGAGCACACTCAGCGGCGGGCTGCTGCTGCAAGGCAACGGCCAATGGGTCGGTGGCCGCTTGCGCTTCCGGGGCGACGCCCAGGCGGCGCCAGGAAACGAGACGGCCCTGGCCAATCTGCTGAGCATCATCGGACGGCGTGAAGGCAAGCGCTCGCTGCTTACTTTCGGATAAGGGTTCGCCCAGACTTCGCGATAGGATCAACCCATGAAACCGACCCCTTCCCCCGCGGCGCTCGCCCTGGCCATCGGCCTGGCGTTCGGCGCACTGGGCGCCCCGGCCGCGATGGCGCAGACCCGGCACAAGCCCGAACCCGTGACCCTGAGCTTTGTCGGTGCCGAAATCGAAGCGGTGGCCCGCACGATGGCCACCATCACCGGCCGCAACGTGGTCGTCGACCCGCGCGTCAAGGGCACCCTCAACCTCTCGACCGACAAGCCGGTCCTGCCCTCGGTGGCGCTCAACCAGTTCGCCGCCGCACTGCGCCTGCAAGGCTTCGCGCTGGTCGAGACCGAAGGGCTGTACAAGATCGTGCCGGAGGCCGACGCCAAGCTGCAGAGCAACACCGTCAGCGCCGGACCGGTGAGTCAGTTGCCGGCCAGCAACCAGGTGGTCACCCAGATCTTCCGGCTCAATCACGAGAACGCCAACAATCTGGTGCCGGTGCTGCGGCCGCTGATCGGCCCGAACAACACCATCAACGTCAACCCGGGCAACAACTCGCTCGTCATCACCGACTATTCCGACAACCTGCAGCGCATCGGCCGCATCGTGGCCGCCCTCGACATCTCGGGCGCCACCGACCTGGAAATCATCCCGCTGCAGCACGCCGTCGCGGTCGACATCGCGCCGACCATCCAGAAGCTGATCGAATCCGGCGGAGTCGCCGGCGCAGCGCCGGGACAGGCGGGTGACGCCTCCTACAAGACCACGCTGATTGCCGAAGCCCGCAGCAACAGCCTGCTGCTGCGCGCGGCCAACCCCGCGCGGCTGGCGCTGGTGCGTTCGCTGGTGACCCAGCTTGATCGCCCCAGCGGCAACAACGCCGCCGGCAACATCCACGTGGTCTATCTCAAGAACGCCGACGCGGTTTCGCTGGCCGCCACGCTGCGCGCCGCCATGGCTGGCGAGAGCAGCAGTGGCAGCGCGTCAGCCCCGGCGGGCGCGACGACCGTGCGCACGGCCGCAGGCGGCGCCAGCACGACCGCCAGCGCACAGACCGGGGCGAGCCCGGCGACGGCGCCCGTCAGCGCCCAGGCCGCCCCCTCCACCGGCGGGCAGATCCAGGCCGACCCGGCCACCAACGCCCTCATCATCACCGCGCCCGAACCCCAGTACCGGCAACTGCGCGCCGTGATCGACCAGCTCGACTCGCGCCGGGCCCAGGTCTATGTCGAGAGCCTCATCGCCGAAGTCAACGCCGACAAGGCCGCCGAATTCGGCATCCAGTGGCAGGGCCCGCTGGGCAACCTGGGCGACAACACGGTCGGCCTGCTGGGCACCAACTTCGGCACCGCTGGCAACAACATCCTCACCAACCTGCTGCCGATCGCCCAGGGCGACACGGCCAACATCCAGGCGCCGGGCACCGGCCTGAACCTGGGCGTGGCGGCGCGCCGCAACGGCGTGTACATCCTCGGTTTCCTGGCCCGCTTCCTGCAGACCACGGGCGACGGCAACATCCTCTCGACCCCGAACCTGCTGACGCTGGACAACGAAGAAGCCAAGATCGTGATCGGCCAGAACGTGCCGTTCGTGACCGGCCAGTACACCAACTCGAACAACAACAACACGAACACCGGCACGGTCAACCCGTTCCAGACCATCGAGCGCAAGGATGTGGGGCTGACCCTGCGGGTGAAGCCGCAGATCAGCGAAAACGGCACCATCAAGATGACCATCTACCAGGAGGTCAGCAGCGTCCAGGCCTCCTCGCTCAATTCGCCCAGCGGCCTGATCACCAACAAGCGCACCATCGAATCGACCGTGCTGGTCGACGACGGAGGCATCGTGGTCCTCGGCGGACTGTTGCAGGACGAGTACTCGGGCAACCAGGACAAGGTGCCGGGCCTGGGCGACATTCCGCTGTTCGGCAACCTGTTCAAGAGCGAGTCCCGAGGGCGCAAGAAGACCAACCTGATGGTGTTCCTGCGCCCGGTCGTGCTGCGCGATGCCCGAGCCACCAACAGCTTCTCGCTGGACCGCTACGAGCTGATGCGTGCGGTCCAGAAGGACGCGCAGCCCGACCCCAACGCCGCCCTGCGCGTGAACGACGCCCCGGTGATGCCCCCGCAGCGGGCGCCGGCCGCACCTGCCACACCGGCCGCCGCCCCGGCACCGTCGGGCCCCGCCCAGTGACCCGTTGCCGACGATGAAGCATCCGCTGCCCTACGCCTTCGCACGCGAACACCTCTGGCTGCTGGAGGACGATGGTGCGACGCTGACGCTGCACGGCAGCAGCACGCCGCCGGCCGATGCGACGGCCGAGACACGCCGGTTGTCGGCGCTCTCGGAAATCCTGCGGGTGCACGATGTGAGCGCCGTCCAGTGGGAGCCGGGCGAGCTGCTGGCGCAGCGCATCAGCGCCGCCTACGCACAGGGCGAGTCCAGTGCGGCGGCGGTGGTCAGCGAGGTGCAGAGCGACGCCGACCTCAGCCGCATGATGCAGGAGCTGCCGGCGATCGAGGATCTGCTGGAAACCGCCGACGACGCGCCCATCATCCGCATGCTCAACGCGCTGCTGACCCAGGCCGCGCGCGACGGCGCCAGCGACATCCACATCGAACCCTTCGAGCGCCATTCGAGCGTGCGCTTCCGTGTCGACGGCACGCTGCGCGAGGTGGTGCAGCCCAACCGCGCGCTGCACGCCGCGCTGATCTCGCGCCTGAAGATCATGGCCGAGCTGGACATCTCCGAGAAGCGACTGCCGCAGGACGGCCGCATCTCGCTGCGCATCGGCACCCGCGCGGTCGATGTCCGGGTCTCGACGCTGCCCAGCGCGCACGGCGAGCGCGCGGTGCTGCGCCTGCTGGACAAGAGCGAGAGCCGACTCAACCTCGAAGCCGTGGGCATGCAGGGCGATGTGCTGGCGCGCTTCGAGAAGCTGATCCACCAGCCGCACGGCATCATCCTGGTGACCGGTCCGACCGGTTCGGGCAAGACCACCACGCTGTACGCCTCGCTGCAGCGGCTGGACGCGACCCAGCAGAACATCATGACGGTCGAGGACCCGATCGAGTACGAGCTGCCCGGCATCGGCCAGACCCAGGTCAACGCCAAGATTGAACTGGACTTCGCACGCGCCCTGCGCGCCATCCTGCGCCAGGACCCGGACGTGGTCATGATCGGCGAGATCCGCGACTTCGAGACCGCTCAGATCGCGATCCAGGCCTCGCTGACCGGCCACCTAGTGCTGGCCACGCTGCACACCAACGACTCGGTCAGTGCCGTCACACGCCTGACCGACATGGGGGTGGAACCTTTCCTGCTGTCCAGCTCGCTGCTGGGCGTGCTGGCGCAGCGCCTGGTGCGCAGGCTCTGTCCTGAGTGCAAACGGCAGGACCCCCAGGGTCGCTGGCAGGCCGTGGGCTGCCCGCACTGCAACCAGACCGGCTACAAGGGCCGCACCGGCATCTACGAGCTGCTGGTCTGCGACGACCCGATCCGGGCCCTGATCCACAACCGCGCCGCCGAATCCGAGATCCTCGCCACCGCGAACGCGGCCGGCCTGCGCTCGATGCGCGCCGACGGTCAGCGCCTGATCGACCAGGGCGTCACCTCGGAAGCCGAAGTGCTGAGCGTCACAAGGGACTGAACATGCCCCCACGCCTGTCACTCCGTGCACTTCGCTGCCCCCCGAGGGGGCTGGCCTTGCCTGGGGCGGCCCTGCGCTGCGGCCGCTGACCCATGCCCGCCTATTCCTTCGAAGCGCTGGACGCGCAGGGTGCGACGCAAAAGGGTCTGATTGACGCCGACACCGCCAAGGCTGCGCGCAGCCTGCTGCGCGGACGTGGGCTGGTGCCGCTGGCGGTCGAGCCCGCCGTGGCGACCGGCACGCTGCGCAACGAGGGGCTGAACATCACCCTGTTCGCCGGACGCACCTTCGGCGCCACCGGGCTCACGGTCTGGACCCGCCAGCTCGCGGGGCTGGTGTCGTCGGGACTGCCGCTGGAGCGTGCGCTGTCGGCGCTGGCCGAAGAGGCCGAAAAAGACGAACAGCGCCGCTTGGTTGCCAGCCTGCGCGCCGAGGTCAATGCCGGCGCCTCGTTCGCCACCGCGCTGAACCAGCACCCCCGGGAGTTCTCGCCGATCTACACCGGCGTCATCGCCGCAGGCGAACAAAGCGGGCAGTTGGGCACGGTGCTCGAACGGCTGGCCGACGATCTCGAAACCCGCGAAGCGCTCAAGAACAAATTGATCGGCGCCTCGCTCTATCCCGCGATCGTGACCATCGTCGCCATCGTGATCGTGGTGTTCCTGGTGAGCTACGTGGTGCCTCAGGTGGCGGGGGTGTTCGCGGGCAGCAAGCGTGCCCTGCCCTTCCTCACGGTGGTCATGCTGGCGATCAGCAGTTTTGTGCGCAGCTACGGCTGGCTGATGCTGGGCCTGGTGGTCGCCGGCGCGGTGGCGCTGGCCCTGGCGCGCCGCAACGACGCGCTGCGCCTGCGCATGGACGCGGCCTGGCTGCGCCTGCCGCTGGTCGGGCGGCTGGCGCGTGGCTACAACGCGGCCCGCTTCGCCGGCACGCTGGCGATGCTGGCGGCGGCGGGGGTACCGATCCTGAGGGCCTTGCAGACGGCGGCCGAGACCCTGTCCAACCGCGCGATGCGTGAAGACGCCCTGGACGCGCTGGTGCTGGTGCGCGAAGGTGCGCCGCTGGCCTCGGCCATGGCCAGCAAGAAGCGCTTTCCTCCGCTGGTCGCGATGTTTGCGCGCCTGGGCGAACAGACCGGCCAGTTGCCGGTCATGCTGCAGCGTGCGGCCACCCAGCTCGGCGCCGAGGTGCAGCGCCGCGCCATGCATCTGGCGACCATCCTGGAGCCCCTGCTGATCGTGGCGATGGGGGTGGTGGTCATGCTGATCGTGCTGGCGGTGCTGATGCCGATCATGCAGCTCAACCAACTCGTGAAGTAGCCCCCCCCGCGCCGCCTTCGGCGTCACCCCCCAGGGGGCAACGCAAGCGGCCCGGCAAAGCCGGTTCCGCCGCGTTCTGGCCTGAGATACCCTTCGCTCCTGCTGATTTCTCTCTACCGAGACCCTGACATATGCCTGTGACGCTCGACGGACAACTGGTGGTCGCCATCTCTTCGCGGGCGCTGTTCGACTTCGAGGAAGAGAACCGTGTCTTCGAGACTGGCGACGATCGCGCCTACATGAAGCTGCAGCTCGACCGGCTGGAACAGCCCGCGCCGCCGGGCGTGGCGTTCTCGCTGGTGAAGAAGCTGCTGGCGTTCAACGATCCGCAGGCGCAACGGGTCGAGGTGGTGATCCTCTCGCGCAACGATCCGGTTTCCGGCATGCGCGTGTTCCGCTCGGCGCAGCATTACGGGCTCCCGATCCAGCGCGGCAGCTTCACGCGCGGGCAGCCGCCCTGGCGCTACCTGCGGCCGCTGCGCGCCAACCTGTTCCTCTCGACCCATCTGGCCGATGTGCGCGCCGCGCTGGACGCGGGTGTGCCCGCCGCGCAGGTGTACCCGCAGTCGGTGCACGCCAGCGACGCCCATCCGCACGAGGTGCGCATTGCGTTCGACGGCGACGCGGTGCTGTTTTCGGACGAGGCCGAACGCATCTATCAGTCGCAGGGGCTCAACGCCTTCCAGCAACACGAGCAGGCCAAGGCCGCCCAGCCGCTGGCGGGAGGCCCGTTCAAGCCACTGCTCGAAGCCTTGCATCGCCTGCAGGCCGAGGGCACCAGCAGCATGTGCGTGCGCACGGCGCTGGTCACGGCGCGCTCGGCTCCCGCCCACGAACGCGCCATCCGCACCCTGATGGACTGGGACATCCAGGTCGACGAGGCCATGTTTCTCGGCGGCCTGCCCAAAGGCGAATTCCTGCGCGAGTTCGAACCCGACTTCTTCTTCGACGACCAGACGGGCCACATCGAGGCCGCCGCGCGCCATGTGCCGGCCGGGCATGTGGCCTCGGGTGTGTCCAACGCCTGACGCGATCTTCAGCGGCTGCCGGACAGCACCTGCTCGGCAAGCGGCAACACCGCGCGGGCCAGCAGTTCGCGCGGGGTCGCATCAAGGTCCGCCCGCAAGGACGCGGCCATGCGGCCTGCGCTTTCTCGCGCAGAGGCATCGCCATACATGGCCGATACCGCGTCAGCCAGGCGTTGTTCGACGTCTTCCTTGGCGATGACCACGCGGGCCACACCGGCCGCCTCGGCGCGCTGCGCATGAAAGAGCTGCTCCAGGTTCTGGGGCAGGGCCACCTGCGGCAGCCCGGCCAACAGACCCACCGACAACATGCCGTGCTGGCCCGCATGCAGCAGCAGCCGGGAGCGGCGCGCGATCAGATCCACCGGCACAGGCGCAGTCTCCACCACCATGCCGCTGGCCGCCAGCCGCGCCCGCATCTCGGGCGTGGCCCGCAAGAGAACGCCCCTCCGGGGCAGGCGCAGTCGCTCCAGGGCCTCCAGCACACCGGGCCGGTCCAGCTCCTCCGTGGAGAAATACACGAAGACCTCGTCGCCATCCGAAGCCAGCACCGACGAGTAATCGTTCACCGGCGGCAGACAGCGTTCGTGCCGCCAGCTCCGGTATGGGTCGAGGAAACCGAAGGTGTGCACCAGACTCAGATCGGCCCGATGCACTTCGGGCAGCCCGGCCAGGGGCGGCAGTCCGATGTCGCGCGCCACCTGGTTCACGTTGTCCAGCAGCCGCGCCTCGTCGTGCAGGCGGGCCGAGGCCTCCGGATGCACGGCGGGAAAGGTCGGCAGATGGGCGGGTGGCAATCCGTAGCCCTGGCTCGTGACCACGCACGCAATGCCCAGTGACCGCGCCGCCAGTTGCGCCAGGGGCGCGTAGTCGGCCACCAGCAAGGCCGTGCCCCGCTCCAGCAGCGTGCGCCGCCACCAGCCCACCACGTCGCGAATGCGCTCCACGCGATCAAAGCCCAGATCGCCCAGGTACTCACCCCAGGTCGCGGTCAGCACACGCCCCGGACCCTGACGACGCGCGAGGTGCTCGGGCACATAGTGAAGCCCGGGCGCGGAACACACCCAGGGGTCCAACGCCCGCAACTCGCCCTCATAGGCACGCGACACCACCGCCGCATCGAACCCGAAGCGGGGCCCCAGGGCCTGGCCCAGGCGGGCGAGCCTGACCATGTGACCGCGCCCCCCACCGAAGTCATTGGCCAGGAGGACCCGGGGCGACCGCGTTCGACGATCCAAGCGCGCCCTACTAGAGCACCGGGCCGCTCGGAGCGGGTGCCGGAGGGGGTGGCGGCGGGGGCGGAGGCGGCGGTGGTGGGGCAGGCGTGGCCACCGGTGCGGGTGCCGGTGTTGCCACGGGCGCGGGCGCCGGAGAAGGCGAAGGCGAAGGCGCTGGAGACGGCGAGGGTGCCGGAGCCGGTGGGGGCGGCGGCGGGGGAGGAGGAGGTGGCGGCGGGGGCGGCGACGGGGTGGGCGGATTGCCCCGGGTGTTCGCGGCACCGAGCGACAACTGGATCTGTTCGTTGAGCCAGTCGTAGCCCAGTGTCACAGCCCCGTTGTCAAACGTGTACCCCAGTCCGACATCCGCCCCCCAGGGACTGCCCAACGACCAGGGGAAATACGTGACGCCTGCGGCCAACGCCGGCTTGTTCTTGTCGCGGGTGGACAGCAACTTCAGCGTGATGCCGGTGGTGCCTCCGAAGTTGTGGCTGATGCCGATCATCAGCCCGGGTTCTGCGTGGACCGACGGTCCGACCGATGCGCCGAGCGAAGCAATGAGGGTCGCCAACAGAGTCTTTTTCATTGACATCTCCAGAAATGAATGTGGAGAGCTTAGAAATTTGCAACCTTTAGCACCATTCGCCCGTGGACGTAGCGATGCACATACCGTGTACGCAGTTGGGCGTATGCCGCCCAACCGAAGGGCCCGGTCAGCCGGCCGGGCGGCCCTGCGAGCGGATGGCGTAGGCCGCCATTTCGGCGCTGTTGCGGATGCCGAGCTTGCGACGGATGTTCTCGCGGTGCTTGCGCGCGGTGGCCTCGCTGATGTCCAGCCGCAGGCTGATTTCCTTGCTGGTCAGCCCCTCCCCCACCAGTTGCAGCACGGTGGTCTCACTCGCCGTGAGCTTGCCCACCGCAGACGCGGCCGGCGACTCGGTCACGAAGAGCTGGGCGATGTCGGCGCTGATGTAGCGCCGGCCTTCGGCCACCCGCCGGATGGCCAGCAGCAGTTCGTCGCTGTCTTCGTCCTTGGGCAGGTACCCGGCTGCGCCCAGGCTGAGCGCGGTGCGGATGGACTGCGGGTCCAGCCGGGCCGTGACCACCAGCACCTTCACCGGCGAGCCCGACCGTTGCAAGGCCTCGACCACCGCCAGGCCATCGAGCGTTGGCAAGCCCAGGTCCAGCAGCAGCACGTCGGGTTGCAGCTCGCGCGCCATGCGCAGCGCCTGTGCGCCGTCGCGGGCCGCGCCGACACAACGCATGTCCGCCTGCGTGCCCAGCAACATCTGCAGGGCATCGACCAGCAGGGCGTGGTCTTCGGCGATCAGGACCTCGATGGGTGGCATAGTGGCGATTATCAAAGAACGCACCATGCCCGCCGCGCCCCTTCTCGGTCGACCCGCCCCGCCGTCGTCTGCACCGGACCTGGCCGCCTACGAGCGACAGGCTTTCGCCCGCTATGTCGTCTTTGATCTGCAGACGCCGCTGTGGAACATCGCCCTGCTGATGGCGGTGTGCGTCTGGCTGATGCACGGGAGGGTCCCTGACATCTGGATCGCCGCATGGCTGGCGTTTGGCGTGACGACCAACCTGGCGCGGGAGACCTTCATCCGCCGCATGCGCGCACGCCTGGACAGCGAGCCGCAGCTTCGCACCACCGTGCTCAGGACCTATCCCTGGTTCTCCCTGGCGTCGGGACTGACCTGGGGGGCGTTTGCCCTGCTCTACACCGACCTCGGTGAACCCACCACCCAGCTTCTGGCCGGCATGATCGCCGCGGGGCTGATCGGTCTGGCCGTCACTTCGCTGTCCATGCTGCTGCCGGCGTTCTACGCCTTCATGCTGCCGATCTTTGCGGCCAACCTGTGGCTGACGCTGCGCGCGGGCGGGCCCGAGCACCTGACGCTGGCGGGCGTGATGGGCGTGTACCTGAGCGTGCTCGCCCGTTACGCCCACGACGCGCACCGCATGCATCGCGAGACCATCCGCCTGCGCTTCGAGAACCAGCGGCTGATCGGTGACCTCAAGCAGCGCAACGCCGAGGTGGAGAGCGCCTCGCGCAACAAGAGCCTGTTCCTGGCCGGCGTGAGCCACGACCTGAAGCAGCCCATCCGGGCCATCGGCATGTATGCGGGCTTCCTGCGCCATCGCGCACCGCACCGCCTCGCGGCCTACGAGGTGACACAGACGGCCGAGAAGATCCAGACCGCCGTCAGCGCCATCCACGGCCAGATCGGCCGGCTGCTGGAACTCTCGCGCCTCGAATCCGGCGCCATGCCCCTGCAACTGGAGCTGCTGGATCTGGGTGACCTGTTTGCCCAGTTGCGCGAGCTCATGGCCGGCGAGGCGCAGGCGCGCGGCGTGCAGATGCGCTTCGCCCTGGGTCGTCAGCGCCAGGTCCGGACCGACCGCCGCATGCTGGAGTCCATCCTCCTGAACTTCCTCAGCAACGCCATCAAGCACGCCGACGGCGGCCGGGTCTACATCGGCACACGGCTTCGCACCGGCCTGCCCGAGGGACAGCAACTGTGCGTCGAGGTGCGCGACAACGGCGCCGGGATTCCGCCCGAACAACTGCCGCTGCTGTTCGAGGCCTACCGGAGTTTCGATGACCGCGCCGCCAGCGAGAGCCACGGCCTCGGCCTGGCCATCGCCAAAGCGCAAAGCGCCTGTCTGGGCTGCGAGATCGCCGTGAACTCCGCTCCCGGCCAAGGGTCCACCTTCACGCTCTGCGGCCTGCGCACCTCCGCGACCGACGCAGGCACCGATTAGCCTCTGACAAGATTCCAGCCCTTTCCTCTTCAGGAGAACCGCATGTCCGAACCCGGCAAATGGGCCCAGTTCCGCGCCTTCATCCGCAAGGCCCTGGCACTCACCCTGCCCTACTTCCAGTCCGACGAAAAGTGGCGGGCGCGCGGCCTGCTGGCGGCCATCGTCGCGCTCAACCTGGGCACGGTCTACATGCTGGTGCTGATCAACGACTGGAACCGGGTGTTCTACGACGCGCTGCAGAACAAGGACCAGGCGACCTTCTGGCGCGAACTCGGCCGCTTCACCTACCTGGCCTTCGGCTACATCATCATCGCGGTCTATCGCTTCTACCTCGGCCAGATGCTGCAGATGCGCTGGCGAAACTGGATGACGACGCACTACCTGGACCGCTGGCTGGCCAACAAGGCCTTCTACCAGTTGGAGCTGAGCCGGTTCGCCAAGGGCACCGACGCGCCACCGGACAACCCCGACCAGCGCATCGCCGAAGACATCAGCAGTTTCACCAGCTCGACGCTCGGCCTCTCGATGGGGCTGCTCAATGCGCTGGTCACCCTGGTCAGCTTCGTCGGCATTCTCTGGACCCTCTCGGGCAGCTTCTCGTTCAGCGCCAACGGCAGCGCGTACACCATTCCCGGCTTCATGGTCTGGATGGCGGTCCTGTACTGCACGGTCGGCAGTGTGCTGGCGCACTACATCGGCCGGCCGCTGATTCCGCTGAACTTCCGGCAGCAGCGCGTCGAGGCCGACTTCCGCAACCACCTGGTGCGGGTGCGCGAGTACAGCGAGTCCATCGCACTGGACCGTGGCGAACCGGTGGAGCGCCAGTTCCTGGGCGGCCGGTTCGGCGCCGTGCTGGACAACTACTGGTCGCTGATCAAGGCCCAGAAGCGGCTGATCTGGTTCACCACCGGCTTCGGTCAGGCGGCCGTGGTGTTTCCGTTCATCGTTGCGGCACCCCGCTTCTTCAGCGGCGCGATCCAGCTCGGCGAACTGATGCAGATTTCGTCGGCCTTCGGGCGGGTGCAGGATTCGCTGTCCTGGTTCGTCGACAACTACGACAGCCTGGCCTCCTGGCGCGCGACGACCGACCGCCTGACCAGTTTCGAGGAAAGCTTTCGCGCCCTCCAGTCCTCACCGCTCAGCACCGAACCGGCGACCGCCGCGGACACGCTGTCGATCGACGAGATCGGCTTGTCACTGCCGGGGGGAGCTGCCCTGCTCTCTGCCCAGGGCCTCACGCTCAAGGCCGGCGACAGCGTGCTCATCAAGGGCCCGTCGGGCAGCGGCAAGTCGACGCTGTTCCGTGCGCTGGCCGGCATCTGGCCCTGGGCCCGCGGACGCTGGCAGCGCCCGGCGGATTTCGAGCGCCGTGTGATGTTCCTGCCCCAGCGCCCCTACTTCCCGGTCGGCAGTCTGCGCCAGGCGCTGGCCTATCCGGAGCCCGCCGACCACTACAGCGATGCCCAGCTCCGGCAGGCGCTGCACGACGCGATGCTGCCGCAACTGGAGGCCCGGCTGGACGAGGAAGACACCTGGGGCCTGAAGCTCTCGGGCGGTGAGCAGCAGCGGCTCGCGGTCGCGCGCGCGCTGCTCAAGCAGCCGCGCTGGCTGTTCGTCGACGAGGCGACGAGCGCGCTGGACGAAGTGGCGGAGCGCACCGTCTACGAACGGCTGAAAGCGCTGGTGGGTGCCCAGCAGGGCGCCCTGGTCTCGATTGCACACCGTCCCGGCGTCGCGGCCTTCCACCAGCAGCGCTGGTCCTTGCAGGACGCAGGTCCCGGCCAGGCGCGCGTGCTGGTGCCCGACACCGTCTGAGCGACGACTGGTAACAACTGCGGGCCGCAGACGCTTGCGCGCACCGGGTCGCTGCCCTAGGCTGGTCGCCCCCTTCCATGGAGACTGGCCATGGGCACCCGATCCCGGTTGGCGGCGTCACATGCACCGCCGGACAGAGACAAGTCCCTTCAGCAGTACAGGGCGCGAGCCGCCCGCTACGACGCCGAACTGCTGCCCTTCGAACCGCTGCGCCAGGAGGCGGTGGCGCGGCTGGAACTGCGCCCGGGGGAGACCGTGCTCGATGTCGGCTGCGGCACCGGACTGAGCTTCGCACCGCTGCAGGAACGACTGGGCCCACAGGGACACATCGTGGGCATCGAGCAGTGCCCCGAGATGATGGCCCTGGCCCGCGACCGCGTGCACGCAAGCGGCTGGCGCCGGGTGACGCTGCTGCAGGCGCCCGCCGAAGAGGCCCGGTGGCGCGGACGGGCCGACGCGGCCCTGTTTCACTTCACGCACGACATCCTGCGCCAGCCCGCCGCGCTCGACAACACGCTGGCCCATCTGCGCCCGGGCGCCCGCGTGGTCGCCACCGGTCTCCAGTGGGCACCGCCCTGGGCATGGCCGGTCAACCTCTTCGTGCTCGGCGCCGCCAGCTATTCGGTGACCTCGTTCGATGGCCTGGCGCAGCCCTGGTGCGCGCTGGCCGAGCGGCTGGAAGGCTTCGAGGTGCACGCCACCTGGATGGGCGGCGTCTTCATGGCGTCCGGGTTCAGCCCGCGTTGACCGTGTGGCAGGCGACGCAGAGCTTGTTGCCCTCGGTGTCGCGGAAGTAGGCGCCGTAGTAGTGGGCGTGGTACTCGGGTCGCAGGCCCGGCGGGCCTTCGCAGCGTCCGCCATGGGCCAGCGCTGTCGCATGGGCCCGATCGACCACGGCCCGGCTCTCGGCGAGGAAGGCGGTCATCTGCCCGTTGCCCGGTGCATGCGGCTGGCCGTCGAAGGGCGTCCCGATCAGCAACAGGGGCCGCGGACCCGGCGAGGACTGCCAGCCGGCCCACGGGCGGTCCGGCTCACAGAAGCGTTCCTGCACCCCCAGCACCGGCATCAGCGCACGGTAGAACGCCAGCGCGCGGGGAAAGTCGGACACGCCGATGAAGATGTGGGAAAACATGCGCCGCTCCGTTCAGGGTCGCCAGAAATACGGCACCGACGCGATCGCGGCGCCCACCAGCAGGGTGGTCAGCGTACCGCTGACGAAGTAGGGAAACACCATCAGCGCCACGCCGCTGAGCAGCGGCGAGATCGCGCGCTGCTTGCGCCCATACAGCGCGTACCCGGCGCCCAGCGCGCCGAAGAACACCGACAGCAGCAGCGAGGCGGTGTCGGCGTTCGGGTTCATGACAGCATCGCCCTGGCGCGCAGTTCCTGCAGTGTCGCGCCCAGCAGGCGCAGCCCGAAGGCGCCGACCAGCGCACCCGCCCCACGGTTGAACGCCGCTCGCCAGCGCTGGTAGCCGGACTGGATGCGGCCATGCGAAAACGCCAGCGCGAGAAACACATGCCAGACCACCGCGTTGCACCAGACCAGCAGCACCGCGCCGGCCAGCACACCCACGCCGGGCGATGGCGGCAACGCGGTCGCGAACACGCTGCCGAAAAACAGCGCGGTCTTGGGATTGAACACATTGGTGATGAACCCCATGCGGAACGCCGCCGCACGGCTGGTCGTCACCGCCGTGACTTCCTGCGCCACTGCGGCCGGCGAGCGCCAGAGTTTCCAGGCCACGTAACAGAGATAGACGCCGCCGGCGATCTGGAACCCCTGGCGCAGCGCCGGGTGGGCCGAGAACACCGCACCCATGCCGAGGATCGCCAGCGACGCCCAGAGGAACGTGACCGTCGTGATGCCCGCCACCGCGGCCAGCGACACGCTGCGGGCGCTGCCCGCCGCGAGCTGCGCGATCAGCACGAAATTGACGCCGGGCGTGGCGAGCACGACCCAGTGCAGGACGGCGATGGTGAGAAAGGTGGAGAGCATGGTGTGGTCAATCCCTCGGCAACACGCTGGCTTCCCTGAGTGCCGCTTCGCGCAGCGCGTACCAGGGACAGTCCTGCGCAAACGCATTCAGTGTATGCGCCGCCTCTTCCATCTGGCCTGCCAGCACGAGGTCGTCTGCCTTCACCGCAGCCGACAGCCACGCGCGCTCCCATTCCAGCTCATTGGCACGCAGGTCGAGCACCACCTCGACGAACTGCTCCGGCGTCAGACCGCCGGGCACCGGCTGGCCGATCCGGCAAAGCGCCACGTGGTGCCGCAACCGCTCCACGGCCTCCGGTGAACAGCACCGCGCCAGCTCGCTGCGGTCGAGGCGGGCCAGACCACGGAACCAATCGGTCGACGCCTTGCGTTGCGTTGCTTCGCCCACACCGAGGATGCTCAAAACGCCAGATCCTCCGCCGTCACCACCCGGTTCCTGCGACCCGGATAGGCCACCCACTGCAACACCACATTCATCTCGCGCACGATGTCCCTGGCCTCGACCGCTTCGCCGTTCCCCATCGGCATGGTCTTGGCGATGTGGGCATCGCCGACCAGGGTCAGGTCGTAGCCGTGCTCCAGCGCGCCATAGGCGGTCGCTCGGATGCACCAGCTCGTCACCGCGCCGCACAGCACGACGTGCGAGACACCGCGCGCCGCCAGCTCGGCCTCCAGCGTGGTCTTCTCGAACGCCGAATTGAACTGCTTGTAGACGCGCGCGTCGCCGAGCTGGGGCACCAGCGCCGGCACCCACTGCCATTCGGCGCTGCCCTTGGGCAGTTCCTCATCGTCGTGCTGGACCCAGATCACCGGCACGCCGGCGTCGCGCGCCTTGCGCACCGCGAGCGCGATCTGCTCGATCTGGCGGGACACGTCGCCCGCCTCGGCGACGACACCGACCTGGACATCGACGACGAGCAGCGCGGATTGGGTACCGGGGCGGATGGTGGCCATGGAAAACTCCTGTTCAGAAACCCCGTCTTCACGCAACGGCGAGGCGATACCGCTCCCACCCCCGAGCCCGCAGCTCGCACGCCGGGCAGGCGCCGCAGCCGTAGCCCCAGTCCTGGCGGTGCTCCCGGTCGCCGAGGTAGCAGGTGTGGGTGTGTTCGACGATCAGGTCCACCAGCGCAGCGCCGCCGCCGGCCACGCCCGAGTCCTCGCCGAGTTGCTCGGCCATGCGCCAGGTCTCGGCCTTGTCGATCCACATCAGCGGCGTGTCGATCAGGAAGCGGTGGTCCATGCCCAGGCTGAGCGCGACCTGCAGGGCCTTCATGGTGTCGTCGCGGCAGTCGGGGTAGCCGCTGAAGTCGGTCTCGCAGACGCCGGTGACGATGACCTGGATGTCGCGCCGGTAGGCCAGCGCGGCGGCGAGCGTGAGGAACAGCAGGTTGCGGCCGGGCACGAAGGTGTTGGGCAGGCCGCTGGCCTCCATCCTGAACGCCATGTCGCGGGTGAGCGAGGTTTCGCTGACCTTGCCCAGCACGGCAAGGTCCAGCAGGTGGTCGTCACCCAGGCGCTCGCCCCAGGCGGGGAACTGCTCGCGCATCTTCTGCAGCACCACGCTGCGCGCCTGGAGTTCGACGCTGTGGCGTTGGCCGTAGTCGAAGCCGAGCGTCTCGACGCGCGGATAACGCGCCAGCGCGTGGGCCAGGCAGGTGGTCGAGTCCTGTCCGCCGGAGAACAGGACGAGGGCGCTGGTGTGGTGGGCGGTGCGGGTCGGGGCGTTCATCCGCCGATGGTAGCGGCGGCGTGTGGGCGCCTCTAGACCCCTCGCAACGGCGCCTGCGGTTCCGGCGCCAGGCCGTGGTCGCGGCTGGTCGAGAGCATGCGCAGCAGGGCGCGGTTGGCGTGTTCCAGCGTGATCTCGTGCTCGGCGCAGATCTCGGGCAGGCGCGGCAATGCAGCGGAATCGCCCTGCGCCCGCGAGAGGTCGATCAACGGGAAATACGGACCTTCGTGGTTGATCAGCGCATCGGCCACGCGCGCCGACATCGGCAGGCGCTCCAGCAGCAGGTCCAGCGGTTCGTGCAGCAGCCGGTCGAGCTGCGCAAAGATCGCGGTGGTGTACACCTCGGCCCGCAGCTCCTCATCCGATCCAGCATCAAGCAGGTGCTGCGCCAGCCGCGCGCGCATGACCTGTCCGTAGCGCACAGGATGCATCGCCAGGTCGTTGTCCGCACCCTCCGACTGGCCCACCAGCCAGCGATCCAGCGCGGAGAAGCCCATCATCATGATGGCGTGGCGCAGCGAGTCGACCTCGTGGCGCCCGCCCGCGTTGACCGTCGCGAGCAGCCGGTAGACCAGCACCGGGTCCTGGCGCACATACCGCTCCAGGCGTTCGATGGACGCGTCCTTGGCAATGCCCTGGCGAATCAGGGTGATGACGATGGGGTCGCAGCCGGGCGTCGCGTGACGGGCCTCGTGCAGCACGTCGTCGTCGGGCCAGCCCAGGATGCCCCAGGCGCCGGCCTCGTCCAGGCAATGGTCGGCCAGCGTGGCGCTGCAGACATTGCGGTAGATCTGTCCCGGCACGATCGGCGACGGACGGGCGGGAGCCTTCACCCCCTCGACCGGCCGCGACTGCAGGGCCTCCAGCGCCTCTTCCGCACTCAGGCAGAGCAGGCTGCGCGTGTCCAGCGGCGAGATGTACTCATGACGCACCGCCGCCAGATCGGCCTTGCGGACAAGCTGGTGACCACGGCGCGAGGCCAGCGACAGCATCGCCAGGCTCTCCTGATGGTCGAACAGCATGGCCGGCACTTCGAGCCAGGTGTTGGGCACCGGCGCACACTTGAGCGCCTGGGACAGCAGCGACGGCGAGTCCAGCGCCAGCATCAGCACCGGCGCATTCACCGGCCAGTGCTCGCCCAGCACCTTCATCAGGTGCGCCGCGTCGACCGAGGCCGGATCGGTCGGCAACACCGACAGACGCACCGCCGCCAGCAGCCGCCGCCGGTTCCAGACCGGCTGGTAGCTCATCGCGACGCTGTCAAGGACGGTGTGGCTCATGGCGAGGGCGTCAGCTCACGTACTGGAACAGCGACAGCTTCTGGATCGAGGCGTAGGACTTCATCGCCGCCTCCAGACCGACCTGCTTGGACTGGAAATCGGAGATGCCCTTGACCAGGTCCATGTCTTCCAGCTTGGATTGTTCGGCCGTGTGGTCGACCTCGCGGTCGCCCAGCAGGTTCTCGATGGTGTCGGCCCGGTTGAGCCATTCGCCGGCCTGACCGCGCGCCAGCAGCACCCGGTCGTGGCCGGCGTCCAGCTCGGTCAGGGCGCGCCCCAGGTTCTGCGTCCGTCGCGCGGCGTCGCCGCTGTCGTCGGACGGTGTGCGCAGCGCATCGATCGCATCCTGCATGACCTTGAACAGATCGGTCGGTGTGTCGGCCGGTGTGATGTCCAGCGTGTCGCCCGCCTTGGGTGCGCCGTTGAGCTGGAACGACAGGCCGTCGAAGGCGACCTCCATGCCCGCCTGGTAGGTGATGCCGGTCTGGCCGGCCACGGGGGTCGAGGTGGTCGTGTCGGTCACGCTGTACTGCATCACGCCGCCCACGTCGGCGAAATCGACGCGGTAGTCGTGGCCGGTGAGCGCGGAGAGGTTGGTCACCTGGCCGATGTCGCTGCGCATCGAACCGGCGTTGGACGCTCCCTGCTGGAGCACGAAGGTGCCGTTGCCCTGGGGCACGCGCATGAAGGTCTGGAAGCCGTCGATGGCCTGCGGCAGGCGCACGTCGGTCGCCGCCTGCTGACCGGGCTGGCCGTCGAAACGGACCTGGCCACCGCCGCCGCCGAACGCCTCAACAAAGGGCGTGCTCGAACCGCCGAGACCGCCGAACAGGCTGCGCCCGGCGCTGTCCTGGCGGTTGGCGACCGAGAACAGCTCGTCGCGCAGGCCTTCGAGCTGGTTCGCGAGGTCCTTGCGCTGGGTGTCGCCGTAGGTGGCGTTGCCCCCCGAGAGGATCAGGTCGCGCGCTCGCTGGATCAGATCACTGCCTTCGCCGAGTGCCGCTTCGGCCTGCTCCATGCTCGTGCGCGAGGCATCGATGGCGCGCTGGTCGGTCTGCACGCGCGAGAGCCGGTTGCGCACGGTTTCGGCCAGCGCCGCACCGACCGGGTCGTCGCTGGCGCGCACCAGACGCTTGCCGGTGGAAATGTGTTCCTGCTGGTCGACCAGCTCGGCCTGGCGCTTGTTGAGCTGGGCGATGGTGGTGTCGTAGGAGTGGGCGGTGGTGACGCGCATGGGGTTTCTCCGGTCCGTCAGCGCACGGTCTGCAGCATGGTGTCGAACAGGCCCTGGGCGATCTGCATGTACTTGGCAGCGGCCTGGTAGGCCTGCTGGAACTGCAGCAGGCGCGCCGCCTCCTCGTCCAGGTTCACGCCCGACACCGAGGCGCGGGCGGACTCGGCGCTGGCGGCGATGCTGGACGAATAGTCGGCGGAAAACTTCGCGCCCTGCACCCGCGTCCCCATGTCGGTGAGCAGCGCGCTGTAGCCATTGGCCAGGGTCTCGCCGTCAAAGGTCGCCAGGTCGCGCAGCGCCAGCATGCCGGTGGCGTTGCCGGCGTTCTGGCGCTGGTCGGCCGAGGGCGAAGGGGTGATGGCAAAGCTGTCGCCGGCGGCGGGCGAGCCGCGCAGCGTCAGGCTCCAGCCGTTGAATTCGATGGGCTTGCCCGGCGTGTAGTTGTAGTTCGGTGGCGGGCCGGGGTTGTCGGGCGCGGGGTTGCCGGGGCCCAGGCCGGTGGCGGTGAAGCTGCCGTCCGAGAGGAAGGTCAGGGTGACCGGGTCGCTCAGGTTGGCCGAGGGCGAGACCGGGTACAGGCCCTCGACGCTGACGCCGCCGATGTTGCTGCTCGACGGGCTGACCACGACCGGGCTCGCGACCGCCAGCCGGTCGGCGGCGGCGACGCCCATCTGCATGTTGCGCGCGACGTCCGAGAAGGGCTTGACCAGGAAGCTGTCGCCGGTGGCGGCGGCGCCGGCACTGATCTGGAAATTCAGGCCGTCGTAGTCGACGGGCAATCCGGCGAAGCTGGCGCTTTCGCCGTCCTGGAGGCGCACGATGTCGACGCCGCTGGCGGTGAAGCGGACCTCGTAGTCCGAGGGCTTGAGCGCGGTGGGGTCGCTCACGCCGGCCTGGACGGCGGCATTGCCGGTGTTGGTCTCAAAGGGCAGGCCGGCGGTGTCGGCCAGGGGCACGAAGAAGTTGGTCCCGGTGGTGCCGCGCAGGTCGACGCCGAGCTGATGCTGGGTGTTGACCAGGGTGTTCGCCGCCAGCGCCATCCGGCCCATCAGGTTGCGCGCGTCCCGGATGTCCTCGTTGAGGAACTGCAGCACCCCGCCCAGCTCGCCCCCGACCGCGCTGTCGGGCAGCGTCATGGTGGAGCTGGCGGACTGGAACACGATGGTCGGGCGCGAGGGATCGGTGCTGTCGGGCACCACAGACAGTGTCCCGGCGTTGCGGCCCAGCACCAGGGGCTGGCTGCCGGCGATGAAGACGTTCATGCTGCCGTCGTCGGCACCGATGGTCGACACCTGGGCGTACTGGCTGAGCTGGGTGATCAGCAGGTCGCGCTGGTCGAGCAGGTCGTTGGGCTCACCTTTGTCGCCCTGGCTGTCGACGATCTTCTGGTTGATCTTGGCGATGTCCTGGGCCAGGCGGTTGATGGTCTTGACCGTGTCGCCGATCTGCTGCCTGGCGCTGTTGGCCAGGATGTCCACCTGGCCCGCGGTGTCGCGCAGGCGGGAGGCGAATTCCTCGCCCTTGCTGATCACGGCCGAGCGGGCCGCCAGATTGGTCGGCGACGAAGCGACGTCCGACCAGGCGTTGAGCATGCCGTTGAGCGCGGAGCCCAGGCCCTGTTCGCCGGTGGGGAACAGGTTTTCGAGCTGGTTCAACCGCGTCAGCCGGGCGGCGTCCAGCGACGACACCGAGGTCGCGATCTGTGCCTCACGGGTGAGGTAGGCGTCGTGCGAGCGGGTGACCGATTCGATCTCGACGCCCTTGCCGTAGTAGAGCCCGCCGAGCTTCTGGTAGCCCGCGGTGACCATCGACACGTTCTGGCGCGAATAGCCCTCGGTGTTGGCATTGGCAATGTTGTTGCCGATGACCTGCAACGCGGACAGGTTGGCGTTGAGCGCGAGGGTGCCGATGTTCAGGGCGGAGGACATGGTGCGCTTTCAGGCCTCAGCTCTGTGCCCGCTGCAGGTTCAGCGTGGTGTTGATCGCGCGGCTGAGCTTGGCCGCATATTGGGGATCGGTCGCGTAGCCAGCGCGCTGCAGGCTGGTGGCGAAGCCGTGCACCGAGCCGATCTGGTCCATCGCCTTGTCGTAGCGCGGGCTGCGCGTGATCAGGCGCGCGTAGTCGCGGAAGGAGTCGGCGTAGGAGTCGTAGGCCCGGAAGCGCGCCGTGGTCTTGCGCGGCACGCCGTTGACGTATTCGGTGGTGGTGACTTCGGCGACCTTGCCTTTCCAGGCGGGTGTGGCCTTGATGCCGAACAGGTTGTACGAGGGGCTGCCGTCGGCATTGCGGATCTCGCTCTTGCCCCAGCCGGTCTCGTGGCCGGCCTGGCCGATCATGTAGCTGGCGGGAATGCCCGACTCGCGCGCCACGGCCTCCGCGGCGTCGCTGTGGCGCGAGACGAAGCCGGCCTGGCGCTGGCTCGGCGAGGTGGCCGCAGCACCCGCAGTGGCGGACGGTGTGGCCGAGGGCGCGTAGCGCATCAGGGCCTTGAGCGACGAACGGTCCAGCGGCTTGAAGGACTGGCCCTCGGCCGCGTCCTGTGCGCCATCGACGGCGGCGCCGTCGCCGCCATTGGCCTTCATCTGGCGGCCGAGCTGGCGCTCGATCGCGCTGCTCAGGCCCCCGGGCAGGCCCGAGAGCTGGACCGCCAGTTGCTGGTCGAGCAGGTCGGTGCCCAGGTCGCTGCCCTGGCCTTCGAGCAGGCCCGATTTCTGGGTGGCGTCGCGCATGCTCTTGATCAGCTCGCGCATGAAGAGGGACTCGAACTGCTTGGCCGCTTCCTTGAGCGCGGTCTTGCCGCCCTGCCCGTCCCGCCCTGCGCCATAGCGCAAGGCATTGAGCGCGCCGGGATCGGCGGCCAGGCCCTGGGTGGTGGTCGGCAAGGTGCTCATGACCGCCTCAGATCACCTCAAGCTCGGCGTTCATCGCGCCGGCGGCCTTGATCGCCTGCAGGATCGCGAGCAGGTCCTGGGGGGTCGCACCGAGCCCGTTGAGCATGCGCACCAGGTCGGCCAGTTGCGGCGCGGCATCCATCTTGATGAGGGCGCCGGTGTCCTGCGTGATCTTGATGTCGGTCTTCTCGGCGGTCACCGTCTGGCCCTGCGAGAGGGGGTTGGGCTGGCTGACCACCGGGGTCGAGCTGATGCTGACCGAGAGGTTGCCGTGCGCGACGGCGCAGGGGCCGAGGGTCACGGCCTGGTTCATGACGATGGAGCCGGTGCGGGTGTTGATGACCACCTTGGCCACCGGCACGGTGGCTTCGAGCGGAATCTCCTCGATCTCGGCCAGGAAGTTCACGCGCTCGTCCGGGTTGGCCGGCGCGCGCAGGCGCACGACGCGGCCGTCGACCGCGCTGGCCACACCGGCCCCCATGCGGTCGTTGATCGCCTGCGCGACGCGGCGCGCGGTCTGGAAGTCGGCCGAATTCAGGCCCAGCTCGATGCTGTCGCCCAGCGCGAACGGGGTCGGCACGCTGCGCTCGACCTGCGCACCGGCGGGAATGCGACCGGCGGAAAGGTGGTTGATCTGCACCTTGGAGCCGCCGCCCGAGGCGCCGGCGCCGCCGACCAGCAGGTTGCCCTGGGCGAGCGCGTAGATCTCGCCGTCGGCGCCCTTGAGCGGGGTGGTGATGAGCGTGCCGCCGCGCAGCGACTTGGCATTGCCCATGGACGAGACGGTCACGTCGATCATCTGGCCCGGGCGGGCGAACGCGGGCAGTTGCGCCGTCACCAGCACCGCCGCCACGTTCTTCATCTGCATCTTGGCGTCGGCCGGCAGCGTCATGCCCAGTTGCTGCAGGTAGTTGGTCATGCCCTGCGAGGTGTAGGGCATCTGCGCCGTCTGGTCGCCGGTGCCGTCCAGGCCCACGACCAGGCCGAAGCCGGTCAACTGGTTGCTGCGCACCCCCTGCACCGCCGCGACTTCCTTGATCCGCATCGCGTGCGCATCCATCGGCCAGCCCAGCCAGATCAGCAGGCCCACCGCCAGTGCGCTCCAGCCCAGCATGCGGCGCAGCCACACACTGCGGCGCGCCCGGCTGGCGAACAGCGTGCGGCGGAAACCGGTTTCGAGCGGGATGGGGCTGTGCAGCGGGTTCATGAGAAGGATGCTAGGCAGCCTCAGAACGGGAAAACGTTCAAAAAGAACCGCCCCAACCAGCCTATTGAGAGCGCTTCATCCACCGCGCCTCGTCCTCGCGACTCGATCCGGGCGTTGGCGACCTGGGTCGAGGCGACGACATTGCCGGGCAGGATGGTGCGCGGATCGACGGTGCCGGAGAACTTGAGCACGTCGACGTTGCTGTTGATGCCGATCTGCTTCTCGCCGGCGACCAGCAGATGGCCGTTGGGCAGGACTTCCTGCACCGTGACGGTGATGCTGCCGGAGAACTCATTCTGGTTGGCGTTGTCGCCCTTGCCGGCGAACTTGTTGCCGGAGGAGCCGCCGAGGTCGAAGTTGCGGTCGCGGCCCAGTTCCTTGGCGACGATGCCGGGGATGGCGGTCACCGAGCCGGTGGCGCTGCCGCTGCGGTCGATGTTGGCCGAGGAGGACTGGCTGGCCGTGACCTTCTCGGTGATCGTGATGGTCAGGGTGTCGCCCGGCAGGCGCGCGCGCGGGTCCTCGAAGGCCGGGCGGTAGCGCGCGGCGGCGAACAGGCTGCCGCCGGTCTGGGCCGGCGACGGCGCCTGCGTGTACTGGATCGGGCGCACCGGCACGACCTCGACCGGCTTGGTCATGCAACCGGTGAGCGCGACCGCGGCGAGCAGCAGAAGGTGTTTCATGGTCTTGCTCAGAGTTGCCCCAGGCGCTGCAGCATCTGGTCGGATGTCTGGATCGCCTTGGAATTCATTTCATAGGCGCGCTGGGTCTGGATCATGGTCACCAGCTCCTGCACGACATTGACGTTGGAGGTCTCGACATAGCCCTGCATCAGGGTGCCCATGCCAGCCGTGCCGGGTGCGCCGGTGCTCGGATTGCCCGAGGCAACGGTCTCGGTGTAGAGGTTCTGGCCGCGCGGCTCCAGGCCGGCGGGATTGATGAAGTTGGCCAGCTCGATGGTGCCCAGTTGCTGGGGCGTCGGGTTGCCCGGCACGGTGGCCGTCACCACGCCGTCCTTGCCGATGGTCACGCTCTGCGCCTCGGCGGGCACGGTGATGTCGCCGACGATCGACAGGCCGCTGGAGGTCACCAGCCGGCCCTGCGAATCGACCTGCAGGCTGCCGTCGCGGGTGTAGCCGGTGGTGCCGTCGGGCAGCGCGACCTGCAGGAAGCCCTGGCCGTTGATGGCCAGGTCGAGCTGGTTGCCGGACTGCTGCAGGCTGCCCTGGCTGAACTGGCGCGAGGTCGCGACGGTGCGCACGCCCAGGCCGATCTGCAGCCCGGTCGGCAGGTTGTTCTGCTCGGTGTCGGCGGCGCCGACCTGGCGCAGGTTCTGGTACATCAGGTCCTCGAACACGGCATTGGCCCGCTTGAAGCCGTTCGTGGACACGTTGGCCATGTTGTTCGAGATCACGTCCAGCTGGGTCTGCTGGGCCTGCATCCCGGTCTTGGAAATCCAGAGCGAATTGATCATGGTGCTCTCCTATCAGCCGTTCATGCTGAGCAGTTGCGATGCGGTCTTGTCGTTGGTTTCGCCGTTCTGCATCATCCGCATCTGCATCTCGAACTGGCGCGAGGCCGCGATCATTCCGACCATGGCCTCGATGGGGTTGACGTTGCTGCCTTCCAGCGCGCCGCCCTGCACCCGCGCATTCGGGTCGGCGTCCAGGGCCTCGCCCTGGAGCGGGCGGAACAGCCCGTCGGGGCTGCGCTCGATGCGCTTCTCGGCGTCGGGCGTGACCAGCTTGAGCTTGCCGACGCGGGTCGGGGCCTGCTCGCCGACACGGGCGGTCAGGGTGCCGTCGGCGCCGAATTCGAGCTGGGCATTGGCGGGCACATTGATCGGTGATCCGCCGTCGTCGAGCACGGGCAGGCCGTGCGAGGTCACCAGCGCGCCGTCGGCGCTGACTTCAAAGGCGCCGCCGCGCGTGTAGGCCTCGGTGCCGTCCAGCCCCTGCACCGCGAACCAGGCGTTGCCGCGCGCGGCCACGTCCAGGCTGCGGCCGGTCGTGTTGACCGGCCCGGCGATGTCGGAGTGACCCGCCGTCGCCTCCAGCGCGAACACGCGCGAGCTGCTGCCGTCGCCGCGCACCGGGACGGCGCGGAAGGTGGCCAGCTCGGCACGGAACCCGGGCGTGGACGCATTGGCCAGGTTGTTGGCCAGCAGCTGCTGCCGGTAGGCAGTGGCGTTGGCGCCGGTCATGGCGGTGTAGATCATGCGGTCCATGCGAGGCTCCTAGGTGTGTCGCGTCAGGGGATCAGCGCATGTTCAGCAAGGTCGACAGGATCTGGTCCTGCGTCTTGATCGTCTGGGCGTTGGCCTGGTAGGCCCGCTGTGCGGTCATCATGTTGACCAGCTCGGCCGTGAGGTCGACGTTGGAGTCCTCGACCGCGCCGGGACGCAGGTAGCCCAGCTTGCCCTCGCCGGGCGCGCCCCGCACCGGCTCGCCCGATGCAAAGGTCTGCGACCAGTTGCCGCCGCTGGAGGGCTGCAGGCCCTGCACGTTGCGGAAGTTCACCAGCGCGATCTGGCCGGCCGCCTGCGACTGGCCGTTGGAGTACTTGGCGGTGATCACGCCCGCTTCGCTGATGCCCAGGCTGGTGAGCTCGCCGGGGCGGTAGCCGTCCTGCGTCAGGTTGTTGATCGCGAAATCGGCGCCGAACTGTGTCGCATCGCCGAAGTCCAGGTCGATGTTGAAGGTCTGGGTCGGATCGTTGGGTGAGGCCAGCTGGATCTGTGGCAGCACGGTCGCGGGGTCGAGCGTGCCGTCGGCCAGGAAGCTGATCTGGAACGGCACCGACAGCGCCGGGTCGGCACCGTTGACGCTGGTATAGACATCCCAGGTGTTGTTGGCGGCCTTCTGGAACACCAGACCGACCGGAATCTCGATGCCCTGCGGGTCGTAGGCGTTGAACGAGGTCGCGTAGGTGCCCAGCGGCGTCGGCGGCACGGCGGCAGCCGCAATGGGCGCGCGCGCGTCGACGTTGAACTCGACCGAGGCCTTGGTGGTCTGCTTGGCCGGGATCGGCCCGCCCGTGGGCAGGGTCAGCGGCACCGACTCGAAGCCCTGGCGCACGCCGGCCACATCGGTCTTGTAGCCCATGAGCTGGCCGCCGAGGTTGGTCACGATCTCGCCCTCGCGGTTGAGCTTGAACATGCCGTTGCGCGAGTAGGACATCGAGCCGTCGGGCATGGTCAGCTCGAAGAAGCCGTTGCCGTTGATGGCCACATCCAGGTCGTTGCCGGTCACCGTGATGTTGCCCTGGGTGAAGAGCTGCGAGACGGTCGAGACCTGCACACCGATGCCGGAGTTGATGCCGCCGGCCGAGTTGATCGAGCTGGCGTAGATCTCGCCGAACTCGGCGCGCGAGGCCTTCATGCCGACGGTGTTGGCGTTGGCGATGTTGTGGCCGATCACGTCCAGGTTGCGGCTGGAGGCGTTCAGGCCGGAGAGTCCTTGCTGGAATGCCATGGTGGTGTCCTTCGGGGGTGGAGATGGTGAAAAGGGGTTACATGAAGCCGCGCACCTGGTCGTATGCCAGGGTGCGGCCGTTCTGGAGCTGGATGTTCATGGCGCCGTTGCTCAGGCCCACGGAGGCGATGCGCACGCGCTGCAGCTCCGTGTCCTTGACGGTGCTGCTGCCGCTGGTGGCACGGACGGCGAACTTGGCGACCTGCGAGGGACTGACGGTGCCCGCGTCCCATTCGAAGCCGTGCTGCCCCGAGGACAGCTTGCCCATGTCGATGGTGTCCAGGGTTTCGCCGCTCTTGCCGATGATGTCGACCTTGACGCTGGCGGCGTCGCCGTCGAGCGTGAAGGCGCCTTTGCCGGTGCTGCCGTCGAAGGCCAGCGTGTCGCCTTCGACCAGCGCGTCCTTGCCGATCAGCGTGGTTCCCTGCATGGCCTGGGACACCGCCATCTTGTCGGCCATGCCCTTGAGCGTGTCGTTGAGCTGCTGGATGCCGCTGACCGTGTTGATCTGCGCCATCTGCGTGGTCATCTGCGCGTTGTCCATCGGGTTGAGCGGATCCTGGTTGTTGATCTGCGCGACCAGCAGCTTGAGGAACCGGTCCTGCATCTGCTGCGGATCGGTGGTGGCGTTGCCGCCGGTGCCCGTGGTGCTGCCCACGGTCGTGCCCAGATTGCTCAGGTCCAGCGAGGTCATCATGGTCATGGTTCAGTTCCTTTTCACTGGCCCATCTGCAGGGTCTTGAGCATCAGCGACTTGGCCGTGTTCATGACCTCGACGTTGTTCTGGTAGGCGCGCGAGGCGGAGATCATGTTGACCATCTCCTCGACCGGATTGACGTTGGAATGGGTCACGTAGCCCTCCTTGTCGGCGCTGGGGTGCTTGGGGTCGTAGACCCGCTTGCCGGGCAGCTCGCTCTCGGTGATGTCCTGCACCTTGACCCCGGCGCTGCCGGCGTCGCCCATGGGCACGGTCTGGAACACCACCTGGCGGGCCTTGTAGGCCTTGCCGTCCGGGCCGGCGACGGCGTCGGCGTTGGCCAGGTTGCTGGCGACAACGTTGAGGCGCTGGGCCTGCGAGCTGATCGCACTGCCGGAGACGCCGAAGATCGAGAACATGGACATGACGAACTCCTTCACTGTCCGGTGATCGCGGACAGCATGGTCTTCACGTTGGAGTTGATGAAGCGCAGCGTGGACTCGTAGCGGATGCTGTTGTCGACGAAGTTGGCGCGTTCGCGGTCGAGGTCGACCGAGTTGCCGTCCTGGCTGGGCTGGGTCTGGACGGTGTAGGCCAGCTTCGGGTCGCCGGGCTGGGCACCGGACAGGCGCATGTGGCCCTCGGCCGTCTGGGCCAGGCTCTGGCGGTTCGTGCCTTCGGTGGCGTCCTTGAGCGCGGCGCCGAAGTCGAAGTCCCGCGCGATGTAGCCCGGGGTGTCGGCGTTGGCGATGTTGCTGGCGAGGATCTGCTGACGGTGCGAACGCAGCATCAGCGACTGGCCATAGGCGTCAAGCCGGGCGGTCATCTGTTCGAGCATCGCGTTCTCCAGAAGGGGTTGACAGATCGGCGCGTCAATGGCAGGCGCACCGGGTTGCGGACAAGTGTGCGAAAACTTGAGGGTGCGCAAGGCCGAAAGAAAGCGCGTGTTTGGCCTGCATTTCGGTTCTTTGGGCTTCCGTGGTCCGTCCTACATTGACCACATGCGAAACTGCCTCCACCCTCTGCGCCGGCTTCGGCGCCGCCCCCAGTCCGGGGGCTCAGGCCAGCGGCCCGGCTCTGCGGCTCGCGCCGGACTGCTGTCGCTGCTGCTCCTGTTCACCGGCTTCGCGCACGCGCAGGCGGGCGACGGCAATGCGCAGCTCGAACAGATGGCGCGCGACTGGGTACAACCGGCGCTGACCGCGGCCATGGGCCCGGACGGCGGCGGCCAGTTGCGCCCCGAGATCCTGATGGGCACGCTGGACAACCGCCTTCAGCTTGCCCCGTGCGGCCGGATCGAACCGTATCTGCCGCCGGGCACCCGGCTCTGGGGGCGAAGCCGCGTCGGCCTGCGCTGCCTGGAAGGTCCGGTGCGCTGGAACGTCTTCCTTCCGGTCACGGTCAAGGCCTGGGGCCCCGGCTGGGTGATCAAGCGCCCGGTCGCCTCGGGCACCGTGCTGACTCAAGATGACGCCGAACTGGCCGAACTGGACTGGGCCGAACAGCCGTACGCCGTGCTGGCCAACCCGGACCGCTGGGTCGGACAGCAGGCCGCCTATGCACTGCAGCCCGGCCAGGCGCTGCGCCAGAACCTGGTGCGCGCACCGGCCGCGTTCGGCCCCGGCGCCCAGGTCCGCGTCGCCAGCGTCGGCTCCGGCTTCACGGTGATCGTCGGCGGGGAGGCCCTGACCGCCGGCGTCCCGGGCCAAAGCGTGCGGGTGCGGCTGGTCAGCGGCCGGATCGTGACCGGCACGGTGCGCGACGGCCAGACGGTCGACGTGCGTTTGTGAAACCTTTCTTATGCAAATTCGGCGAGGATTTTGTGATGTACTCCACGAAAAAGGGCTCAAGTCCCGCCGCTTTTGAGCCGATAGTCATTCCACAACGCCCCGGATTCGGGGTCTGGAGAGTGAAATGAAAGTCGAATCTTCTTCACCGGATTCCTATATCGGCTCCGTCGCCGGGGGTCCGCAGAAAGCCGCCGAGCGCCCGAGCGCCGGCGCCGAAGCGGCTGCCGCCAGCGGTGCCGCAGCGGCCGCCCATGCGCCCCAGGCCGGTGTCACGGTCACCCTGTCCTCGTCCGCCACCCAGGCCCTCTCGGGCTCGGGCAACAACGACGTCTTCAACGCCGACAAGGTCGAGGCCATGAAGGCCGCCATCGCCGATGGCAGCTTCAAGGTCAACGCCGAGGCAATCGCCGACAAGATGCTGTCGAACGCTGCGGAAATGCTCAGCGCCAGCGCCGGCGGCTCCCGCACCTGACACCCCGGACAACCGCCATGAGCCAACGCCCTTCCCCCCATCCCTGGATCGCCGCCCTGCGGGTCGGCCTGGACGGACTGGAGAAGGCGCTGCTCCAGGGCGATGCCCCGGCGGTCGAGCGCGCCAGCGCCCATGTGCAGGCGGTCCTTCAGCGGGCGCCCAAGACGGCCGAGTTCGCCGTCCCCGGCAGCACCCTGCGGGAAGACATGCTCGCCGCCGCCCAGCGATTCACCCAACTGCGCCAGGCCGTCCTGCGCGCGCAGGCCCAGAGCCAGCGCGCCGTGCGCAGCCTGCTGCCGCAACAGGCGCCCGAGACCTACGGCCGCCTGGCCGGCCAGAACCCCTCGACCGGCGGCGCCGGACGGGCGTATCTGTCGGCCTGACCCCCGACTCTCCGTTTCCGCTCTCCATGAAAAAACCGGCCTTGGCCGGTTTTTTCGTGGACGTCGCAGAGAGACTGTTCAGGGCAGTCTCAACCGGGTCGCGGTGACATCCTTGTGGTCCATGCTGTAGGCGTAGCCGTGGGCACGCAGCCACTCCAGTGCTTCCTGCACCTCGGACTCCTGCAGGTTGTAGTACTCGAAGTTGATCACTTTGGGTTGCAGGCGCGCGATCGGGAAGCTCTGCAGGATCGCCCAGTCGTGCCCCTCGGTGTCAATCTGCAGCAGATCGATCTCCGCAATGTGGTGCTCCGCCAGCACCCGCTCGAAGGTCGTGCAGGGCACCGCTTCGCGCACCGTGTTGGCCTCGACCAGCGCGCGCGTGGCGGCGTCGATCTTCTTGCCGCCCAGCGCGTTGCGGTCGTTGTAGAAGGAAGAGATGCCCAGCGCCCAGTCGGGCAACTGTCCCTGGTTCACCACCGATTGCGGGATGCGGTACATCTCGCGCGAACCTTCCTGCGTGTCGATGGCCGCCTGCACCAGGGTCAGTCCCTCGCAGCCCGCGTAGTTGCGTTTCAGGTTCTCGTGCATGTCGGGCAGCGGCTCGAACAGCACGCCGCGCCAGCCCTGCTGGCGAATGCGCTTGTGCAGCGGATCGAACTTCACCCCGTCCATGGCGCCGACCTGCAGGAAGAACACACGTTCGCCCGCCTCGCTGCGCAGGGCGTGCAGGTAGTCCATCAGACGACCGAGGTCGGTGTTGACGCCGGGCCAGGCGTCGACACGGCGACCGCTGGCCAGGGTCGTGCGGCGCACCGGCACGTCGTATTCGTGGTGCCAGGCGCGGTCCTCGCGCCGACTGTGCACCAACGCCTCGGGCACCACCGGCTTGGGCCGCTTGTTCACCACCGCGCGCGAGGCCTGGTAGTGCGTGACCACCGGCGCGGCGCGCTGGGCCTCGGCGGCTGGGTTGTCGAAGATATGGGTGTAGGGCTCGGGCAGCCAGCCGGTCACCAGGGTGCCGTCGCCCGTGCATTCGGCCCAGGCCTGGTCCAGCAACATCTGGTCCCAGATCAGCGGGCGCTGGCGGGACAGCTCGATCCAGCGTTCGAGCAGGCGGATCGCCGCGTCGCTGTGGGCGAAGTAGGCGGTGCCGCTGGCGAACTCCCAGCCGTCGTACTTGTGCACCGCGAAGTCGAACGTCGGCGGCACCGAGGGCCGGGCGTTGAGCCGCGCGTCGGCGTCCACCCACAACACCGGCCGCTGCAGTTCGCGCAGGCATTGCAGGATGAAGCCGGGCTTGAGGCTGCAGTTGGCCTCCCACGAGCCGGCACTGTCGATGCCGACCACGCAGTAGGGCACATCGTCGCCCAGCGCCTCGATCGAGGCGACCAGCCCACGCGCCTGTTCTTCGTACGGTGTGTCCTTGGTGTAGAAGCTCACGACCACGGGGGACGCATGCCGCTGCAGCACCGGCATCACCGACGGCACACCCACCCAGAGGTGCTGGCCGTCGACATCGATGTTGCACAGCGCCTCAAAGCCTTGGCGCAGGTCGGCCCGCGACCGGTCGTGCCCGGCGATCACGCACAGCGTGTCCGAGCGGTGCACCAGGGCGCCCGCCTGCGGCCGCAGTTCCAGCGGCTCGGTCAGGTCCAGTGCCGCCAGACAGTTCGCCACCGCCGCCAGCGCGGCGTCGGTCGGGGGTGGCAGCGCCGGTCCCTCGTCCGCGACCGGCGGGTCGGACTCACCCGCCGTGGTGGCCCACTGTTGCAGGAAGTGTTCGATGCGCGCCGGGAAGGCGGCATCCACCGGCCGCTGCAGGCGCGCCAGGTGGGCCGCCCACTCGGCGGCCCCCTGCGCCACCGCGTCGGGCTCGGTGTCGATCAGCAGGTTCTCGAACTGGAAGGCCACGTCGGCCCGCAGCCGCTCGAAGCGCGCCGGCCAGGCCGCCGCGTCGAGTACCGTGTCGAGGAAGCCGTCGGCCGAGGCGTGATCGCCCATGACCGGCGGCAGGCCGTCGCGGCAGAGCGCACTGCGGCCCAGCAGGCCGAAGGGCTTGTCGAGGAAGACGGCGTCGAACTGCAACGTGGCCAGCGTGAAGAAGCAGACATCGGCCGCTTCCAGCAGGCTGCTGACGTCTTCGCGCACGCCGACCACGCGCACCCCCTCCGGCAGGCGCAGGCAGCGACCGGCGGCCGCGTTGAAAGGATGCTCCTGCACCAGCAGCCAGAAGCCGCGGGCCGACAGCGCCTGCGCCAGCGCGTCCAGGCGCTGCTGCAGCAAGGGACCGGAGAGGTCGTGCAGCTCGCGCACGCTGGCGGTCGCCATGGTGTTCATGCCGGGTTCGCCGTGCGTGAACAGCACGGCCACCCGGTCTTCGGCAGCGATGCCCAGCCGCTCGCGCAGGGCCTCCCGCCCCAGCCGTTCGGCGCCGGCGTAGCGCCCCAGGCTCGCGGCCTGCGTGGCGCGCTGGCGCAGCGACTGCAGCAACAGCGGGTGCGGAAGGTAGCGTTCGCGCTGGCGGGCACTGGCCAGGCTGGTCGACAGCTCGCCCAGCAGATGGCTGCCGCCAAGGTCGAACATCAGGGTGTTGCGCACCCAGCCGCGTTCGCCCGACCAGTACGGCACTTCGGCCGCCCGCGCGCTGGCGCGCAGCACGCGCGTCAGCGGGTTGAGCGCCTGCCAGCCCAGCACCGCGGCCGGGCGCAGGGTGTCCAGCAGGTCGCGCAGGAAGGCCTGGGCCAGGCGCAGGTTGTCGCGGGCCGTGTCGTGGTCGCAGCCGTACCAGCCGACCGCGTCGTGGATGTCCTGCTCGCTGACCGCTTCGCCGGCCGAGGGCAGCGCGGCGAAATGCCGCACGAAGCCGGTCAGCTCGAACGGCATGTCGATCACGTGCAGCGCCGGGTCGTTCACCGGCGTGGTGCTCAGCAGCATCAGCGCATGCCCGCGCTGCGCCAGTGCCTGGGCCAGCGCCGACCAGAAGGCTTCGACCCGGGGGTCGACTTCGGCCGGCACGCAGTGCATGGCCAGCACCAGCCCGCCGGCCAGGTGCTCGGCCCCGGCGGTGGCCGACCAGGGCGGCTGCAGGGCGGCGTAGGCCGGCGCCTGGTAATCGATGGAAATCTCGCGGGCCGGCTTGCTGCCCGTCATCACCCACCACTCGCTGTCGGGCGGCAGATCGGTGTCCACCGGCACTTCGCGCAGCGTGCGCGCCAGCGGGGCCCACTGGTTTCCCTGGCTGCGGCGCTTGCAGCCGCTGGCGATCTGCTGGTGCAGGCGTTCGCGCACGAAGTGGCGGGCGAACTGCTGGCGCAGCGTGTCGAGGGTGTAGACGTGCAGGTGGTGCGGGTTCGGGTCTTCGCCGGTCTCGTCGGACCAGTCGTTGGGCACGCTGGCGATGATGCGGCCACCCGGTCGCAGCAGGCGGGAAAACTCGGCCAGCAGGCCCTGCGGGTCCTGCACATGCTCCAGGGTCTCGAACGAGACCACCACATCGAAGCTGTGGTCGGGCCAGGCCGCGAGGTGGTCGGGCAGCCAGCCCTGCACGTACTCCAGGCGGGCCTCTGCCGCGGCGTAGTTGGCGCGGGCGTAGTCGATGGCGTAATCGCTGCCGTCGACCCCGGTCACGCTGTGACAACGGGTCAGCTGCGACAGCACATAGCTGCCGTACCCGAGGCCGCAGGCGGCGTCGAGCACCCGGTCACCGGCGCGCACCAGATCGGCCGCCAGGTGGTAGCGGATCACGTGCGCGTCGGAGCGTTCACCAGCCTCGCGCAGCATGTCCATGTGCAGGTCGCGTTCCTCTTCCAGCGCGGCCAGCGGATAGGCCAGGCGCGCGGCCTCCGCCGGCTTTTCCAGCGGCAGCACCAGCGGCCCCGCGTCCTGCTGCAAGGCCTCGTAATCGAGCATCAGGTAGTAGGCCGGGTGCTTTCGCAGACCGGCGGCGAACGCCAGGCGTTCCAGCGCCTTGCGCAGCACGGCCCCCTGCGACGGCGAGCCCAGCAGCACCAGCACCAGGCGTTCGGCCGGCGCGGCCATGAAGCGGGACAGGGCCAGGCGCCAGCGGTCGCCGTCGAAAGCGTTGCCGCGCACCACCCAGACGCAGGTGCCCTCGGCGCCCGCCGCGAAGTCGGGCAGACCCGTGGTGTCGGGTTTGTGGTGGCTCCACAGGCGGGGCAGTGTCGACAGCCCTGCATCGTGCCGGTCGGTGGATCTGGCGTGCAGCCCGACGCTGCCTTCGATCGCCGTCACCACACGTTGCAGCAAGGCTTCTGGTCTGCGGTGTTCCATGTCCATGGGAGTGTCCTTGTGGGAGGGGCGCCGGTCAGGCAGCCAACGGTTCGGCGCGGGTCGCGGCGTCTTCGGCGGGCGGATGGTCGGCGGTGGCGTCGACACGCACCAGCGGCCGGTACACCACGCGCACCAGGAAGCGGCCGTGGTCCTTGGGCGCGCAGGCGGGCAGGAACAGCATGGCCGACGGGCTGCACTGCAGCAGGCCGCCCGGCTGCGCATCGACGCCGTCGAACAGCACGTCCTTGCCGATCTCCAGCGGGAAGGTTTCGCGCGACTCGGCCATCGACACCTTGCTCACCGACTCGATCTGCAGCCACTGGTAACGGTGGCCGAGCAGCAGGCTCATGTCGAACGATGAACTCATCGGCAGCGAGGCGCTGAAGAAGCCGTCGTGGGTCGCGTGGGCCTCGACCACGCCCAGCGAATGGTCGGTGGCGTTGGCGACCAGCGCCGGCACCGTCTCGCGGCGCAGGCTGGCGTCGCTGGTCGACACGCCGTAGCCGTAACGCTGCAGCGACATCAGCGTGATCGCCAGCGAGATGTCCATGTGCCGCAACTCCATCGGGTAGCTGATGCGCAACTGGGTGAAGTCGCGGTTCATCAGCGCAAACCCTTCGCGGCGGAATTCTTCCAGCCCGGTCTCCAGGTCGGCGGTGGCCAGCATCAGGTCGGTGCCAAGGTTGAAGTCGAACTCGAAGGCCGAGAGGCACTCGGTTTCCTGCGCATCGGGCAGGTAGATCAGGCGGCCGAGATCGGCCACCACCTGGCGCGCCAGTTCGAGGCGATCGGTCGCGGGCTTGCAGCGCGCCGGCACCGCCGCCACGTCGTGCACGAACCGCAGACAAGCGTCCTGCATGCGCTCGACCGCAGCAGACTGCGTGGCCTTGGCGCCGGACGCGCCATACACCGGCGCGCCGTCGTCGGTGTAGTCCACCGTCGACGGCTCGGCCATGGTGCACATCATCTCGAACAGGCCGATGTAGGCGGTCATCGCAACAACGAGACGCTCGTCGGCCCAGTCCGGACCGATCAGGCCGTTGCGGTCGACCTGGTCCGGCAGCGCGCGGCTGGCGATCAGGTACAGGCCGTGCAGGCGCACGCCATATTCGTCCTGGAAGATCTCGCGCAGCCGGGTCTGCACCGTGCCGCTGTAGCCGAGGTCGACGAACACCAGGGTGTCGCCGCGCTGCACCCCGGTGGCGCGCTGCACGTGCGTCCACAGCCGGGCGCGGAACGCAGCCGAAGCTTCGAAGATGGTGCGCAACGTGTCTTCGCGCAGCACCCGGCGCGCAAAGGCCTCGTCGGGGCGGCTCGCGGTCTGGCACTCGGCCAGGATGGACTCGGCCAAGGCTGGCGGCAGCAGCAGTTGGCGCACCAGCGCGGGCATGCTCTTTTCAGACAGCATTCCCGCCAGCAGGTTGACCACGTCGTCGCGTGCGCGCAGGCAGGCAGCGTTGGCGGTGAAGCGCGAAATCCGCAGCAGCGGCCAGGCCTCGCCAGTGAGCGCCTGCATGGCGCGGGCCGGCAGATGGCCATCGCGCAGCAGGAACGCGGCCTTCACCGGCGTGCCGTCGGCGGCGAGCGCCGCCACCCGATCCCGCACCCAGGTCGTGAAAGCGTGCATGACCGGACCGAGCGTGCCGTAGCCGATGCGGTCGCGCACATCGCCGGCCATGAAGCCGTGGCGCGTGGCCAACTGGGCGTGGAAGCTGCTGGGCATCGGGGCGCTGCGGTGGATCTCGGGCATCAGTTGCAGGGCCGCGCGCTCGCGCTGTTCCAGTTGCGCGGTCACTGCCGGCATGTGGTGGCGCAGATGCACACCGGCCATGCCGAGCTGTTGCGGCGCCCACAGATCGGCCTTGGGGTTGTCGCCCAGATGCCAGACCTGTGCCGGCTTGAGCTTCTCGCGCTGCAGCACCACCTTGAACATGCCGTTGACCTTGGAGCCGCCGCACTCGCTGGAGCAGTGCACCTGAGCAATCAGCCGGTGTTCATCGCCCATCAGCGCGGCCAGCAGCTCACGCAGTTGCACGTGGGAAAAATAGGTATCGCTGACCACGATCACGCGCAGGCCGCGGCGATGGGCCGCACGGATCAGCGCCAGGGTCGGCTCGAAGACGAAGCCGTGGCGTTTCTCGGCCTCCAGCTCCAGGGACACCCATTCAGCGCGTTCCGGCTCGCTCAGCGAGGGCAGCAGTTCCCTGTAGATCTCTTCGATCGTGACCTCGCTGGAGCGCACCAGCAGGCGTTTGCGGCGCCGAGCGGCGTCCTCGGCCTTGGCACGCAGCGGCGCCGTGATGCCGTGCGCCTGCCAGAGCGCCGAATCCTGCAGCGCAAAGAAGACGTCGGTGGGTTTCGCAACCTTGCGCCAGACGATGGTGTCGAAGCAGTCCAGCGACAGCACCCGAACGCCCTTGGGCATCGCGTCGAGCAGTGTGCTCAGTCGGTCGGCGGTGATCTCGGTCATGGTGAACAGTCCGTCTCTGGGGCAATGTGGCCACTGTAGGGAGCCACGCCGCAGGCAAAGGGCCGATCACCGGGCACCGGACCCGCCTGTTCACCGGATTGGGCGTGGGGGCAAAGGGGCCAGCCGCCGGGCCGCCCCAAGGCAGGCCCAGCCTCCCCGGGGGGCAGCGACCCGCGCAGCGGCGGAGCGTGGGGGCTCAGTGCTCGCGCAGCTTGGTGCGCAGGCGGGCAATGGACTGGCTGTGCAGTTGGCAGATGCGCGACTCGGTCACGCCGAGCACGGCCGCGATCTCCTTGAGGTTCATGTCGTGTTCGTAGTACATGGACATGATCTGCTGTTCGCGTTCGGGCAGGTTCTTGATCGCCTCGACCAGGGCCATGCGCATGCGCTGGTCCTGCAGCAGCGAGGACGGGTCGGACTCGCTGTCGCCCATGTGGCGATCGAGAAAACCTTCCTCGTCGTCGTCACGGCAGCTGATGTCCTCCAGGTAGACCAGTTGCGTGCCGCGCACCTTGGCCAGCATCTGCTGGTAGTCGGGCAGGGTCATGCCCAGCTCCTTGGCGATCTCGGACTCCATGGGCGCGCGGTGCAGCTTCTGCTGCAGCCGGTGCACGGCGCCTTCGATGTCCTTCTGGCTCTTGCGCGAGCCGCGGCTCATCCAGTCGCCGTCGCGCAGTTCGTCGAGCATCGCGCCGCGGATGCGCTGGCTGGCGAAGGTCTCGAACTGCACGCCCTGCGAGGGTTCGAAGCGCGCGATGGCCTCGGTCAGCCCGATCATGCCGACCTGGATCAGGTCGTCGACTTCGACACTGGGCGGCAGCTTGGCAATCATGTGATGGGCCAGCCGTCGCACCAGCGGGCTGTACTTGCGCAGCTGATCGTCGCGGTTGAGGGTGCCTTTGGCGGTGTACATGTCTGTCAGCTCCAGAAGGAGGTTGCCGCGTCGCCGAAGGGCGAACCCATGCCGGCGTAGCGCGGTTCGCGCCAGCCGTGCAGGGTGTCCTTGCGCTGCGGTCGGGCGAGGGCGCATTCCTGGACGGCGGTCGCCCACACGGGCGGATTCCAGCGTTCGGGCTCGATGCCCAGGTGGCGCCTGGCGCACTCGTTCACGCCCGCGATCACCTGTTCAAGCGGCATCTCGGCGGGGTCGGTATTCATCGGGGCCAGCACGGGGATCGCGCCGGCCATGTGCAGCAGCTTGACGGCGCCGTAGGCGTCGATGGCGGCCTGCGGCCAGGGCAGCACCGGCACCAGCACGCGCGCGTTCAGGCCGCTGGTCAGCGGCGAGACCTCGTGCGCCGGCGCGAACACCAGCAGCACGGTACCGGCCGCAAAGGGCGAGAGCAGCCTCGACAGCGCCACCGCGCCGCCGGCCGCCAGCGCGGTCTGCTGCAGGGTGCGCAGGCCGGTCGCGCCGGGCATCACCAGCCACTCGTGGCCGTCGCCGGCGTGGCCGAGACCCGAAATCGAGGCGTCGGTCAGCGCGTGCTGCAGGCCCAGGTGGCTGCCGTCGTTCTCGCGACGCTCGCCGGCTTCGGCGGCGGTGCCGTCGATGATCACCGGCAGACGGCCCAGTTGCTTGAGGCCCATCGCGAGATGGCAGAGCATTTCATAGGCGCGGGCCGGCTGGGCCGGGCTCGCGACGGCCATCATCACCGCCTCGTGGCGCTGCGACGCGGCCCGCAGGCCGGCCGCCTGATCGGAGCCGTTCTCAAACATGAGAGGCTCCCAGCTGGACACCACGGGTGGTGCCCTGCGAGAAGTAGAAGCCCATCTCGGTGGCCAGCGGGTCGTAGGCCGACTTGCCCTCGGTGCCCAGCGACATGCGCACGATGGCGGCGGCGTCCGGGTTCTGCCAGTCCTCGGGCACGCGCTGGCCGTTGGCCACGCCGCGCAGCACGACCTGGTGACGGATCAGGGCGTCGATGGCCGGGCCGAGCTTGACGGCCTCGTCGACCTTGGAGAGAACCACGCCGTGCAGGGTGCTGGCCTTGAACGAGGTCAGCACATCGTCCATCGTGTCCCCATGGGCGCCGGCGTTGAGCACCAGCACCTTCTTGACCGAAGGCATGTCCAGCACGTCCAGCATTTCCTGGATGCGCTGGTCGCGCTGGCCCAGGCCGGCGGTGTCGATGATCACCATGCGCTTGCCCGAGAGCAGGTTCAGCAGGTCCTTGAGCGCCGCGCGGTCATGGGCCAGGTGGGCCACGACGCCGAGCATGCGGCCGTAGGCGCGCAACTGTTCGTAGCCGGAGACGCGGTAGGTGTCCAGCGTGATCAGGCCGACGCTGGCGGCGCCGAACTGGCGCACGCACTGTGCGGCGAGCTTGGCGGCAGTGGTGGTCTTGCCGACGCCGGTGGAGCCGATCAGGGAGATCACCCCGCCCTCTTCGCACAGGCTGGCGCCGGGCTGGGGCGTCTTCAGGTTGCGGGTCAGCGTGTCCATCACCCAGCGCACCGCCTGCTGGGCGCCGGTGTCGGCGGGAATGCGTTCGAGCACCGCGCGGGCGATCGCGGGCGAATAGCCGGCGCGGATCAGCTTGAGCATCAGGTTGGACTGGATCGGGTTCTGCTTTGACGAACCGAGCCAGGCCAGGGTGTTGAAGCGCTCTTCGATCATGTCCTTGAGCGCGGACAGTTCGACCGCCATGCGGCTGTCACCGCCCTCGCCCATGCGGGGCGCGGCGGCGGGCGCCGAGTCGGCCCAGGCCGGCTTGGCCGGCGCTGCGGCGCGGGTGCGGATCGGTGCCGGCTCCGGGTCTGCCATCGGCATGCGAGGCGCCGGGCGCGAAGGCGCCATGCTCAGCGAGGGTGCCGGTGCAGCAGGCGCACGGACGGCCGCGCGCGGGGCCGCAGCGGGTGCGGGCGCCTCCGCCTCGGCCTCCATGCCCATCTCGGCGCGGCGCTTGCGCAGCATGCGCTCGCGCACGTACTCCTGGAAGGACAGGGTGCTCATCGCCATCTGCTCGGTGTCGTCCTGCACGGAGTCGGCAAAGGACGGCTCGGCCGCGTTGCGGGTGCGGATCATCGGGATGCGCTCCGTGGGGCGGGCGGCGAGCGGGTTGGGCTGAACCGGCGCGAGGCTTTCCTCGGCGGCGGCCATCACCTCGAAGCCGTCGTCGGTGGCCCGGCTGGACAGGATCACGGCCGAGTCGCCGAAGGCAGCGCGTGCCTTGGCCATGGCCTCGCGGGAGGTCGGTGCGGTGAATCGCTGGATGTTCATGCTGCAAGCTCCCCAAGAATCGGGCCGATACGGATGAGGTGGGTTTCAGGAATCTCGCTGTGGGCGAGCACCTGCAGGCGCGGCGCGGCGCGGCGCAGCAGGCGGGCCATCGCGGTGCGGATGGCGTCGGGCACCAGCAGGCAGGCGGGCACGCCCTTTTCTTCCTGTCGGTTGGCAATATCGGCGGCCGATTTGCTCAGCGTCTCGGCCACACCCGGGTCGAGCGCGCCGGCGCCGTTGCCCGTCAGGGCCTGCATCAGCAGGCGCTCCAGGCCCGGCTCGATCGCAATGACCTCAAGTTCCTTGACGGAACCGCCGTAAATCTGTTGAACGATGGCCGGCGACAGCGCGGTGCGCACCCGGCGGGCCAGCTCGACCGGGTCGGTGGAGGCACCGGCGTGTTCGGCCAGGGATTCGATGATGGTCCGGATGTCGCGCACGTGCACCGACTCTTCCAGCAGCAGCTGCAGCACTTTCTGGAAGGTGGCAATGGAAACCATTTTCGGCACGACTTCTTCGATCAGTTTCGGGGCCAGGCGGGTCACGTGTTCGACCAGTTCCTGGGTCTCCGTCCGGCTCAGCAACTTGGCGGCCTGGACTTGCATCAAGTGTGAAAGATGGGTCGCCAGCACAGTCTCGGAATCAACCACCGTGAAACCCGCCATTTGCGCGTTTTCACGTTGCTTCTCGTCGATCCAGTGCGCCGGCAGGCCGAACGCCGGGTCCTTGGTCGGGGTGCCGATCAGCGGAATGCCGATGCCGCCCGGGTCGATGGCCAGGAACATGCCGGGGAAGACCTCGCCCTCGCCGACCACCACGCCGCGCAAGGTGATGCGGTAGCCGCTGGGACGCAGCTCCAGGTTGTCGCGCACGTGCACCGCCGGCGGCAGGAAACCGACCTCCTGGGCGAACTTCTTGCGCACGCCCTTGATGCGGGTGAGCAGATCGCCCTGGCGGTTCTTGTCGACCATGGCGATCAGGCGGTAGCCCAGCTCCAGGCCCAGCAGGTCGACCGGCTGCAGGTCGTCCCAGGTCGCTTCGCCGTCGCTGGGCGGCGTGGCCGGCTGCTCGGGCGCCTGCGGCCGGTTTTCCTCCTGCAGCCGCCACCAGGCGCCACCGCCGAGCAGCAGCGCAAAGGCCAGGAACACCACGTGCGGCATGCCCGGCACGATGCCCAGCAGGAACAGCACGGCGGCCGCCACCCCCAGCACGCGCGAGGAGAGGAACATCTGGCTTATCAGCTGATGCCCCAGGTCCTGATCCTTGCCGACGCGCGAGACCACCATGGCGGCCGCGACCGAGATCAGCAGACCCGGGATCTGGGCGACCAGCGCATCGCCGACCGCCATCAGGATGTAGCTGTCGGCGGCATCGCCGGCCGACAGGCCGTGCTGCACCATGCCGATGATCAGGCCGCCGATCACGTTGATGAACAGGATCAGGATGCCGGCGATGGCGTCGCCGCGAACGAACTTCGAGGCGCCATCCATCGAACCGAAGAACTCCGCCTCCTCGCCGACTTCGGCGCGCCGCTTCTTGGCCTGTTCCTCGTTGATCAGGCCGGCGCCCAGGTCGGCGTCGATGGCCATCTGCTTGCCGGGCATGGCGTCCAGGGTGAAGCGGGCCGACACCTCGGCGATCCGCTCCGAGCCCTTGGTGATCACGACAAAGTTGATCACCACCAGGATCGCGAACACGATCAGGCCGACCGCGAAGTTGCCGCCGATCAGGAAATGGCCGAAGGCCTCGATCACGCGACCGGCAGCGCCCGGTCCCGTGTGACCTTCCATCAGCACCACGCGGGTGGACGCGACGTTCAGCGACAGCCGCAGCAAGGTGGTCAGCAGCAGCACCGTCGGGAACACCGAGAAGTCCAGCGGCTTGCGCATGTAGGCCGCCACCATCATCACGATCAGCGCGGTCGCGATGTTCAGCGTGAAGAAGGTGTCCAGCACCCAGGGCGCCAGCGGCAGCACCATCATCGCCAGCACGACGATGATCAGCAGCGGCGCTGCCAGGCCCTGGGCCACGGTCGCATGGCGGCCCAGCCATTGCTGCAGGAATTTCAGTTGCTCGTTCATTCAGCGGCTCCCGTGGTCTTCGCGGGTTTCCAGTGCGGATCAAGTTCTTGCGGCACGTCCGGTGTCGGCGGCTCGCCGGGCATGGCGCCCCGCCCGGCCAGCGCGGCCTTGAGCTGGTACACGTAGGCCAGCACCTGGGCCACGGCGGTGTAGAGCGCGGCCGGCACTTCCTGGTCGAGTTCGGTGTGCGCGTACAGGGCACGCGCCAGCATCGGCGACTGCAGCACCGGGATCTTGTGTTCCTTGGCGACGTCGCGGATGCGCAGCGCGATCAGGTCCGCGCCCTTGGCGATCACCCGTGGCGCCGCCATGGTGGTGTCGTCGTACTGGATCGCGACCGCGTAGTGGGTCGGGTTCATGACCACCAGGTCGGCGCGCGGCACCGCGCCGATGCTCAGGCGGTTTGCCAGTTCGCGCTGGCGGCGACGGCGCTGGCCCTTGACGTGCGGGTCACCCTCGTGTTCGCGGTGCTCGCGCTTGACCTCTTCCTGGGACATGCGCATGTGCTGCGCATAGAGGAATTTCTGCATCGGGAAGTCGATCAGCGCAAACACGGTCACGACCCCCAGCAGGATAGTCACGCCGCTGCGCATCCACAGACCGAGCTGCCCCATCCCGCTCTCCAGCGGCTGCATCACCAGGCTGGCGAAGGACAGCATGTGTGAGGACAGGAACTGCCAGCCGATCAGGCCGACCACGATCGTCAGGAACAGCAGCTTGGCTGTCTCGAAGAGCTGCTGTTTCGAGAACAGGCGCCCCAGGCCGGACAGGGGATTGAGGCGGGTGAGGTCGGGCTGCAGCGGCTTGGCGCTCAGGGTCCAGCTCCCGGAGGCGAACGCGACAAACACCGCGATGGCCAGCGAGGCCAGCCCCAGCGGCAGGAACAGGCTCAGGCCCATGCCCAGGCTTCCCGAGAGACGCTCCAGCATCAGGCGGGGGTCCAGCAGCGCCTGATGGTCGAAGCGCAGTTGCGACTGGAGCGCGTCCTGCAGCCGCGAAAAGCCCGTCGGCAGCAGGAACATGATCATCACCGCCCCGCTGCCCAGGACCGCCAGGTTGCCCAGTTCGCGGGAACGCGGGATCTGGCCTTCCTCGCGCGCCTTCTTCAGGCGGTGCGCGGTGGCGGGCAGGTTCTTGTCTTGGGCGGACGACATCGTTCTGGCTCAGGGGGTTTGAGCCAGATTGTGGAAGTCGGGTCGGAAAACTAAAGCGGGAAAAGGTCCCGCCGACACCCGCTTTTCCCCCAGCAGGGCGTCAGCGCCGAGGCGCGGAGATGCCGATCAGAAACCGAGACTGGCGAGCAGGTCGTCGACGCCCTGCTGATCGGCCACGACATCGGTGCGGCCTTCGGTGCTCACCACCGGGCCTTCGAGCTTGTTGATGTCGTAGGCCTTGTCCTGGCCGGGTGTGCCGGACGGGGCCGATTGCAGCAGCAGCCCCAGCAACTGCTCTTCGATGGTGCCGGCGAGCTGGACCACGCGGGCGATCACCTGGCCGGTCAGGTCGTGGAAGTCCTGCGCCATCATGATTTCGGTCAGCCGCGAGTCGCTCTTCTCGGCGTTGTCGATCACCTCCTGCGACCACTGCAGCAGCTCGGGCATGGCCTTGGACAGGCCGGGCACCGAGGCGATGGTTGCGGCAAGCTGGCGTCCCCGGCCCGCGATCAGTTCCTGCTCGGACTTGGCGCCCTCGACATGGTTGAGCACCTTCTCCGCCGCCTCGCCGGTCAGGCGGGCGATGTAGGACAGCCGGCTCTGCGCGTCGGGCAACTGGTCGACCGTGCCCTTGAGGCGGTCGGTGTAGCCCAGCTCCTTGAGGGCGTCGTGCAACTGGCGGGTGATCACGCCCAGTTGCTGGAACATTTCCGGGTTACCCGGGCTGTGGGGGCTCGGTGACATGGGGGATCTCCCGGCAAGGGCTCAAAGGCCCAGTTTCTTGAAGATGTTGGCGAGCTTGTCTTCCAGCGTGGCCTTGGTGAAGGGCTTGACGATGTAGCCCGCCGCCCCGCCCTGCGCCGCCATCACGATGTCCTCCTTGCGCGCCTCGGCCGTCACCATCAGGACCGGCAGGTGCTTGAGCGCCTCGTCCTTCTTGATCTCGGCCAGCAACTGGAATCCGTTCATGTTGGGCATGTTGATGTCGCTCACCACGAAATTGAAGTTGCCGCCGCGCAGCTTGTTAAGCGCAACCACGCCGTCTTCGGCCTCGTCGGCGTCGGTGTGACCGATCTCCTTGAGCAGGTTGCGCACGATGCGGCGCATGGTGGAGAAGTCGTCAACGATCAGGAATTTCATCGGGGTGGACATGGTGAGGTCTCCGTTCAGGAAACAGTGGCGGTTCAGCGGGGTTTGACGGGCCCCGCCTCTTCACGGGGTTTCGGCACTTCGGCCAGTTTCTGAAGATCGGGCAGGCCCAGCGGCAGTTTTCTCGCTGGCGCGGTGGCACCTTCCGGCGCGGCCGCGGGCGGGGCGGCCGGTGTCTGGCCCACGGGCGGGCTGGGCGGCGGGGCCGCCGGGGCGACCGGCGCACTGACCGGTGCACCGACGGGTGCGTTCGCCGCCACGGCCGGCGGCGGTGTGGCCGGCACGGCCGCCAGCGGCGCCGGGGCGGCCGGTGCCAGGGTGGGCGTGCTGCCATCGCCCTTGGGCGCCAGTCGCTCCTCGGCCTCGCGGGTCATCACCAGGATGCTGATGCGCCGGTTGATCGGCGCGTTCGGTTGTGTCGGCTCCAGCAGCCGGCTGGACGCGAGCCCTTCGATGCGTGCCACCTTGTCGTCGGGCAGGCCACCGGCCACCAGTTCCCGCCGCGAGGCGTTGGCGCGGTCGGCCGAGAGTTCCCAGTTGCTGTAGCCGCGGTCGCCGCTGCCATACGGCGCGGCGTCGGTGTGGCCCGAGAGCGTGAGCCGGTTCTCGATGTCGCCCAGCGCTGAGCCGATCTCGCGCAGGATCTCGCGCATATAGGGTTTGACGATCGCGCTGCCCGAATCGAACATCGGGCGCGCCTGGTCGTCGACGATCTGGATCTGCAAGCCGTCGGGCGTCTGCTCCATGCGGATCTGCGAGCCGAATTCGGAGAGCGCCTGGTTGCTGGCGATCATTTCGTTGATCTTGGCCTGCAGGGCGTCGATGCGCATCGCATCCTGGCGCGCCAGCTCGGCGCGGGCCATCTGCGCGCCCTTTTCCTTCTTCTCGCGTTCGGAGTCGCCGCCATCGACCTGTCCTGCCGACTTGGACAGGTCGCGCCCGCCGCCGGGGAGGATGCTGTCGCTGTTGCCGGTGCCGTCGCCGCCCATGAGCGCGACCTTGAACGGCGCATTGAAATAGTCGGAGATGCCTTGCAGGTCGCCCTTGGCGGTCGACCCCAGCAGCCACATCAGCAGGAAGAACGCCATCATGGCCGTCACGAAGTCGGCGTAGGCGATCTTCCAGGCGCCACCATGCGCCGCATGCCCGCCCTTCTTGACGCGCTTGACGATGATCGGCTGTAGCTTTTTTCCGTCGGCCATGAAGCTGCTCCCGCGCGGCGCGCGTTACTTCTTGCCCTTCACGTGGCCTTCCAGCTCCGAGAAGCTGGGTCGCACATCGGAGAACAGCACCTTGCGGCCGAACTCGATCGCGGTCGACGGCGCGTAGCCCTGCATCGACGCCAGCAGCGTGGTCTTGATGCAGGTAAATTCCTTGGACGCCTCTTCGGTCTTCTGCTCCATCAGGCCGCCCAGGGGTTCCACGATGCCGTAGGCCATCAGGATCCCGAGGAAGGTACCGACCAGCGCCGAGCCGATCATGCCGCCCAGCACCGCCGGGGGCTGCCCCACCGAGCCCATGGTGTTCACCACGCCCAGCACGGCCGCCACGATACCGAACGCCGGCAGGCCGCCGGCCAGACGCGCGATGGCCGCCACCGGCGCGTGGGCTTCCTGGTGGTGGGTCTCGATCTCGGCGTCCATCAGGGACTCGATCTCATGGGCGTTGAGGTTGCCCGAGACCATCATGCGCAGGTAGTCGGTGATGAACTCGGTGACGTGGTGGTCGGCCGAGATCACGGGGTACTTCTTGAACAGCGGCGACTGGTCGGGGTTCTCGACGTCCTGCTCGATCGCCATCAGGCCTTCCTTGCGGGCCTTCTGCAGGATGTCGAACTGCAGCGCCAGCAGCTCCATGTAGCGGGCCTTGGTGTACTTGCTGCCCTTGAAGCAGCCGGCCAGACCCGCGAACGAGGCCTTCACCACCTTCATCTGGTTGTTCATCACGAACGCGCCCATCGCCGCGCCGAGAATGGTGATGATCTCGAACGGCAGGGCGTGCAGGATCACGCCGATGTTGCCGCCGTGTGCGATGTACACCCCGAAGATGCAGGCCATCGAGACCAGGAAGCCGATGATCACGAACATGGTTTTGCCCTGTGCGAATGAAAGGGCCCTCGCATCCGGTGCGCCGACCCATGACTGTCTTTTCTATCGGCCTACTCTAGGGTCGATTGAAGAGCCCCATGAACGCAAAAAGGACCCGCAGACGGGTCCTTTTCAACGTTTGGGCTGAGGCGCTTTTCAGTGCAGGCGCAATCCACCCGAGGCGCTGCCCTTGCCCGCGCGGGCCGGCGGTTCGCAAAGGCCGCAGACGAAGTTGCGGGCGTTCTCGTAGGGCTCGCTCACGAAGTGGCCGCCGCAGCAGGAGCACTTGGTCAGGGTCAGCATGCCGTTGTCCACGAACTTCACCAGGCGCCAGGCACGGGTGACGGACAGCAGCGGCTCGATCGCACTGGCGCTCATCTGCTCGCTGTACAGGCGGAAGGCCTTGATCACGGTATCGATCTCTTCCAGGTCGCTGGTCTTGGAGAGGTACTCGTGGATGTTCAGGAACAGCGAGGCATGGATGTTGGGTTGCCAGGTCAGGAACCAGTCCGTCGAGAAGGGCAGCTGGCCCTTGGACGGCGACTTGCCGGCCACTTCCTTGTACAGGCGCAGCAGGCGCTCATACGACAGGCTGGTCTCGTACTCCAGCACCTGCAGACGCGCGCCCAACTGGATCAGGGCCACGGCGCGCTCGATGTCGCGGGACTCGTTGAGGATGCTTTTTGCGGTGGCCATGAGGAACTCCGTTCGAGAGAAGAGATGCCAGATCGAGGGCGCCGAGGAACCGGCTTTGCCGGGCCTCCAGCGCCGCCCCCTGGGGGGTGACGCCGCAGGCGGCGCGGGGGGGTCAATGCGTCGTATTGGCCATCGACTCGGCAAAGCGGCCGGCCATCAGGATGCTGGCGTGCAGTTGCGTCGTGGTGGCGTTGTCGACCTTCTTGACGTTGTGGCTGGTCAGCAGGTTCCACACCAGGTCGTCGTCGACACGGAAGCGGCACAGCAGCATGTTGGTCGACGCGATCTTGAGCAACTGGGCGGTGGAGAGCATGCCCAGCAGGTCGGCAGCCTCTTCGGTCAGACCGAGGCGGTACAGCGCTTCGGCGCGGTCCTTGCGGATCAGGTTCTGCGCCAGCATCAGGTAGGTCAGGTTGGCTTCGCGGATTTCGGCCAAGAGTTGTTCGCTGTCCATGTCTTACTCCTTCAGGTCGTCGGCGATGCGGGCGAGGCGCTTACATCTGCTGACTTGATGTGAGTAATTGTGTCGACCGTAAAAGAATCTTGAATCGGGAAATGGCTGTTCGCGCTGTCGGCCTCCGTCCGACGCCGTGTCGGATTTCTTCCTACATCTTTGGTGCTCATTTCCGACCCGCCTGTGCAACCACCTGGGCGTGGGTCTGTGCGTGCGTCTGCCAGCGCGGGCGCAGGGGCTAAGGCCGGAACAGGCACAGACATCCCTTGCTTATTTCAATGATTCGGTGTAGGGGCGGGCTAAAGAATATGGCAGGGCCACCGAAAAGCATCTCAACGAACTTCTAAAAAGGTTCGTCGTCCGGCAAGCGAAGCGGCGAGACGGTCAGCGGCCCAGGGCCAACCGGCTTGCAGCAACGGGCACCGGTCATGGCGGCCCGCCGAAAGGCGGGCGTTGAGATCGGCAGCGATGCCGGATTACCTTTGTCAATTTTTTAGGAGTTAGACATGAGCAGCACCATCAACACCAACGTGCAATCGCTGAACGCCCAACGCAACCTGGCGTCCTCCAGCGCTTCCCTCTCCACCTCGATGCAACGCCTGTCTTCGGGTCTGCGCGTCAACAGCGCCAAGGACGACTCGGCGGGCCTGGCCATCGCGGAACGCATGAACGCCCAGGTCAAGGGCATGAACGTGGCCATCCGCAACGCCAACGACGCCATCTCTCTGTCGCAGACCGCTGAAGGCGCGCTGGGCAAGGTCGGTGACTCGCTGCAGCGCATGCGTGAGCTGGCCGTGCAGTCCGCCAACGCATCCAACTCGACGTCCGACCGCGCCAACCTCGATGCCGAATATCAGGAACTGGCCAAGGAAGTGACCCGCGTTCTGACGGGCACCACGTTCAACGGCACCGATCTGCTGTCGACCGCTGCAACGCTGACCTTCCAGGTCGGTGCCAACAACGTGTCGACCGATCAGATCGACGTTGCAACTGGCGACCTCACCGCCGGTGCTGGCATCACCGCCGTGGTGGGTGGCGATGTCACCTCCGACACCAATGCGCTGGCTGCAATGGATGACCTCGACGACGCCATCGACGAAATCACCACGGCCCGCGCTGGTTTCGGCGCCGCACAGAACCGCTTCGAATCGGTCATCTCGAACCTGCAGGTCGCAGCCGAAAACACCGCTTCTTCGCGAGGCCGGATCATGGACGCCGATTTCGCACAGGAAACAGCGAACCTGTCTCGCGGCCAGATCCTGCAACAAGCGGGCACGGCGATGATCGCCCAGGCCAACCAGCTGCCCCAGGGCGTGCTGTCCCTCCTGCGCTGATGGACGCACCGGACCCGTCGCACCGAGGCGTGCGACGGTCCGGCGGCGGTGGCCGAAGGGTCACCGCCGCATTCCCTATGAGGGGATGCGCAGACCATATGCCCGCAGCGTGTGGTGTGCCCATCCTGAACCAGGAGCCTCACCATGGCCACCATTTCCTCCCCCGGCATCGGTTCCGGCCTGGACATCCAGAGCATCGTCACGCAGTTGGTCGCGCTCGAGAAGGCGCCGCTGACCAAGCTGAAGTCTGAAGCGACGTCCTATCAGACCACCTTGTCCACGTGGAGCACCATCAAGTCCCAGGTCTCAGCACTGGGAGACGCAGCCGACAAGCTCTCCAAGGTCAGCGGCTGGAACCCCGTGACGGCCAGTTCCTCCAACAGCACGGCCATCGGTGTCGTCGCCAGTGCCGGCGCGGTTCAGACATCCATCAGCATGTCGGTTCAGCGTTTGGCGCAGGCGCAGTCCTCCGTGTCATCTGCCGTCCCGGCAGACACCTCGATGGGGACCGGATCGTTGACCATCGACATCGGCACATGGAGCGGCAACAGCTTTTCCGCAGGCAGCACACCGGCAGTCACCATCGACATCGAGGCAGGAAAAGACAAGCTCGGTGATATCGCTGCGAAGATCAACGATTCAGGCGCGGATGTCAGCGCGACGGTATTGCGTGACGCCTCCGGAGAACGGTTGATGTTGCGATCAAAATCGACCGGCGAGGCCTTCGGCTTTCGCGTGACAGCGACCGATGATGACGGCAACGATACCGATGCTGCGGGCCTGTCCAGACTGGCCTACGCCGCAGGGAACTCCAATGGGCAGACGCTTGCCCAAGCTGGCCTGAACGCGCTGGCAACCATCAACAACATTCCGATCTCGTCGACAAGCAACAAGCTCACCAACACCATCGACGGCCTGACGCTGCAACTCAACCAGGTCACGACGGCCCCTGTGGAAATCAGCGTAGAGCGCGACGACAGCACGATCAAGGCCAGCATTCAGGCATTCGTCGACGCCTACAACACGCTCAACAACAATCTGGTCAGCGTCACGCGCTACGACGCCTCGACCAAGGCGGCAGGCGCGCTGCAAGGCGATGCCACAGCCACCGGTCTGACCAATGCCTTGCGCAGCATGATGCGCTCGGTCACCTCCAGCACCCCTTTCAGCCGACTCTCCGAGATCGGCCTGGAACTCAAGAGCGCCGGAAAGCTGGAAATCAACAGCACCAAGCTGAGCACGGCCATCAGCGACAACTTCGAAGGCGTCAAGGACCTGTTCATGACCGCCGGCGGCGGCGCCACCTCGCAAGGATTCGGACTGAAGGTATCTGCCTTTGCCGATGGCCTGATGGCCTCTGACGGCCTTGTCAGCAACCGGACTGCCGCCATCCAGTCCGCAATCAAGCGAAACGGAATTGAGCAAGAGAAGGTCACTGATCGCGCCAGCCGTGTTGAAACGAGATTGCTCGCCCAGTACAACGCCATGGACAGCGCGGTCGCCAAACTCAATTCGCTCAACACCTTCGTGAGCCAGCAGATCTCCCTCTGGAACAAGAGCTGACACATATAAATGGACCTGTTGAAACCTTCAGTCGCCGCAGGCGGTGCCGATATAGAAAAGCATCAGCCACAAGGAATCGACACCATGTTCACCTCTGCCAGTCTTCGTGCCGCATCAGCCTACAAGCGCGTCGCTGTGGAAACCAGCGTGCAGGGCGCAGACCCGCATGCGCTGGTCGGCCTGCTGTACGACGCGCTGCTGCGATCAATCGCCGAGGCCCGGGGTGCCATGGGACGCAAGGACGTGAGCGCCAAGGGTGCGGCACTGGGCAAGGCCGTGCGCATCCTCGACGAAGGCCTCAAGGCCGGACTGAACCTGCGTGACGGCGGTGACCTCGCGGCCAACCTGCACCAGCTCTACACCTACAGCGCGATGCGCCTGACCCAGGCCAATCTGCACAACGATGTCAAGGCGCTGGAAGAAGTGGTCAAGCTCATCGAGCCGCTGGCCCAGTCGTGGAAACTCATCCGGGGCCCCGGCCCTGCCTACCTGCAGCCCGTTGGGGGCCGTGGAGCCTGATCATGGAGCACAGCTTGCTGGACTACTACAAAGCGATTGAGAACGCGAGCCAACGCATGCTTGAGGCCGCGCGCAGTGAAGACTGGGACCAGATCGTCCACCTGGAAGGCACCTGTGCCGTACTGATCGCCCAGTTGCGCCACAAATCACGCAACCTGCAGCTCGCCCCCGAGGAACGCCAGGAAAAGGCCCGCATCATGCAGCGCATCCTGCGCACCGACGCCGAGATCCGCGTGCTGGCCGAGCCCTGGCTCAGCGACCTCGAACAACTGATGGACGCCAAGCAGGTCCATTGAAAAGCCGGAAGGGGAGTTGGTTCCAGGGCACCGCGGAACCGGCTCCGCCGGGCCGCCAGTGCCGCCCCCTGGGGGGTGACGCCGCAGGCGGCGCGGGGGGTTACACACTCATATTCATGATGTCGGTGTAGGCCTGAACCATCCGGTTGCGGACGTTCAGGGTGGCCTGGAACCCGATCTGGGCCTTCTGCATGGCCAGCATGGTTTCTTCAAGGCTGACGTTCGGATTGCCCTTCTGGACCTCCATCTGCAGCCGACCGGCGTCGTTCTGGGCCTTGCTGACCGACTGCAGGGCCGACTTGAAGTTGTCGGCAAAGCCGCCGCCGACGCCGCCCACACCGGCAGACGAACCACCGGCGCGAGGCGCCACACTGCGGCCGATGCCGTTGGCGGCCTGGCTGTTCAGGGCATTGATTCGCAAATCCATGGCAGGGTCCTTTCTCGCGCGGGGAGCTGGACCTTGATGCTAGTGAGGGCCCTGGCACGACGGGCGGGGAATAGCGGGTCAAAGCCGGCCCTATTCATGGCTATGACGGGGTGAGCGGGACCGAATAATCGGTCGCAACGGGGCCATTCGCCCCTCCTGACGACCCACCTGAAGTCCCACCCGCCATGAGCACCGCCGTCGCCGAACTGGACCCGTCCACCGAGAACCGCAACGCGCTCAGCGCCGGTCTGGCGCGCCTGGACAAGTCCCAGAAGATCAAGCTGGGTCTGGGCGCCTTCGGCCTGCTGGCCATCGCCATCGCCCTCTTCTTCATGGGCCAGCAACCCGACTGGAAGGTCCTCTACAGCAACCTCAACGACAAGGACGGCGGGGCCATCATCGCGCAGCTCACGACGATGAACGTGCCCTACAAGTACACCGAGGGCGGCGGCGCGATCATGGTGCCGTCCGACAAGGTGCACGACACCCGTCTGCGCCTGGCCTCGCAGGGCCTGCCCAAGGGTTCTGTCAACGGCTTCGAGCTGATGGAGACCAACCGCTTCGGCATGACCCAGTTCCAGGAGCGCCTGACCTTCCAGCGCGGCCTAGAAGGCGAACTCACCCGCTCCATCCAGTCGCTCTCCTCGGTGCAGGCCGCGCGCGTGCACCTGGCGCTGCCGAACCAGAACGGCTTCTTCCGCGAACAGCAGAAGCCCAGCGCCTCGGTGCTGCTGACCCTGCACCCCGGCCGCACGCTGGACAAGGCGCAGATCGCCGGCATCGTGCACCTGGTCGCCTCCAGCGTGCCCGAGATGAACCCCAAGGCCGTCAGCGTAGTCGACGACGCCGGCACCCTGCTCTCGGTCAACCCCGACGGCCAGGCCCAGGGCGCCGACCTGCAGAAGCTGCAGTACACCCAGCAGATCGAGCAGCTCTACACCCGCCGCATCCTGGACATGATCGAACCCCTGGTCGGCGTGGGCAACGTCAAGGCCCAGGTCAGCGCCGACGTCGACTTCTCGCTGGCCGAATCGACCTCCGAACAGCACCGCCCCAACCAGGGCGCCGACAACGCCGTCGTGCGCAGCCAGCAGACCGTCGAGGACGGCACCCCGCCGCAGGCCAAGCCGGCCGGCGTGCCCGGCGCCACCACCAACCAGCCGCCGGCCACCGGCACCGCCCCGGTCAACGGCCAGGCCGCTCCGCTGGGCGTCGCCAGCAACGGCGACAAGGCCGGCACGATGCGCAAGGAATCGGTCACCAACTACGAGGTCGACAAGACCGTGCGCACGGTGCGCGAATCCTCGGGTACGGTCAAGCGCCTGACCGCCGCCGTGGTCGTCAACCACCGCTCGATCACCGATCCCAAGAGCGGCAAGTCGATCACCCAGGCGATCCCGGCCGAACAGATCGAACAGATGACCGCGCTGGTGCGCGAGACCATCGGCTTCAACAAGGAGCGCGGCGATTCGGTCAACGTGGTCAACGCCGTCTTCAACCTCGCCAAGCCGGCCGAGGAAGTGCCGGTGGCCTGGTGGAAGCAAGCCGAGAACATGGAGCTGCTGCGCAGCCTGGCCTGGCCGGTCGGCGGTCTGGGCGTGGCGCTGCTGATCCTGATGGGTCTGGTGCGCCCCAGCATCAAGGCCCTGAAGACCCCCGCCAAGCCGGCCAAACCGGCGCTGGCCCAGCTCGACGCCGTGCTCGACGAGACGCCCGAGCGCCCCGGTCTGCCACAGCCCGAGACCAGCAACGAACCCACGGTCGAACAGCTTCGGCTGGCGGACGCCAAGCGCCTGGCGCTGGAAAACCCGGTTGCCGTGGCCAACATCGTCAAGGGCTGGGTCAGCGGCGAACAGCCCGCCTGAGCCCCGGACAACACAAGCGACAGAGGCCCTTCCATGGAAGACCAAGGAATCCAGGACGCCGCCATCTTCCTCATGTCCATCGGCGAGGAAGAGGCCGCCGAAGTGTTCAAGCACCTCTCCCCCAAGGAGGTGCAGAAGCTGGGCGAGACCATCGCCGCCATGCGCACCGTCTCGCGCGACCGCGTCGAGCAGGTGATGAGCAAATTCACCGACGAGGCGGCCTCGCAGAGCCTGCTCGTCTCGGACACCAACCACTACGTCAAGTCGGTGCTCAAGCGCGCGCTCGGTGACGACAAGGCCTCGCTGCTGATCGACCGGATCATGCAGGGCAGCGACGTCTCGGGCATCGAAAGCCTGAAGTGGATGGACCCGCAGTCGATCGCCGAACTGCTGCGCAACGAACACCCGCAGATCATGGCGGCCATCCTGGTGCACCTGGAGAGCGACCTGATCGCGGGCGTGCTCAAGCACCTGAGCGACCGCATGCGCAACGAGGTGATGCTGCGCATCGCCACGCTCGAAGGCATCCAGCCGACCGCGCTGAACGACCTCAACGAGGTGCTCTACAAGGTGCTGGCCGGCGGCGACAAGGTGCGCAAGACCTCACTGGGCGGGGTGCAGACGGCGGCCGACATCCTCAACATGCTGGGCACCGCCATCGAGGGCACGGTGATCGAATCGATCCGCGAGCAGGACGCCGACCTGGCGCAGAAGATCACCGACAAGATGTTCACCTTCGAGGACCTGCAGAAGCTGGACAACAAGTCGATCCAGATGGTGCTCAAGGAAGTGTCGACCGACATGCTGGTCATCGCGCTCAAGGGCGCCAGCACCGAGCTCAAGGAACTCATCCTGGGCAACATGTCCAGCCGTGCGGCCGAAGGCCTGCGCGACGACCTCGAATCGCGCGGCCCGGTCCGCCTGTCCGAGGTCGAGGGTCAGCAGAAGGAGATTCTCAAGATCGTGCGCCGGCTGTCCGACGAGGGCTCGGTCGTGATTGGCGGAGGTGGCGATGACGGCTTCGTCTAAGCCGAGCGCCAAGAGCAGCCCGTTCTCGCGCTTCATCCCGCGCGAGGAGATCGACGCGGTCTCGGCCTGGCACTTTTCGTCGGTGGACGGCAGCGATCAGCCGCCGCCACAGGAGGAGGCCGAGGCCGAGCCAGAACCCAATCTGCTGCTCGAACACGCGGTCGCCGAAGCGCGCCAGCAGGCCTACGCCGACGGCTTTGCGCACGGCCATGACGCCGGCGGCAAGGAAGTGCGCGACGCCCTGGAGGCGGCCATGCGCCGCAGCGCCGAAGAGGCGGGCACGCGGCTGGGCCAGCTCATGCACAACATGAACGACCAGCTCATCGGCTGCGAGCAGAAGATCGCACGCCAGATCCTGGACCTGGCCTGCGACATCGCGCGCCAGGTGATCCGCCAGGAGCTGCAGTCCAACACCGGCCACCTGCGCGCGGTCATCGGCGAGGCGCTCGAACTGATCGTCGAGGACGGCCTGCCGGCCACGGTGCGCATGCACCCGGACGATCTGGCGCTGATGAAGGACGCGCTGGTCAGCACGCTGGGCGAGAACGCGCCGGAGTTCGTGGCCGATGTGACCATCGCCCCGGGCGGCTGCCTGGTCCAGACGCCGAGTTCGATGGTCGACGCGACCATCGAAAAGCGCTGGTCGCGTGCGGTGGGCAACCTGGGCCTGGACGAACCCTGGCATTCGGAGGACATCGATGTCTGAGCCCACGCCTTCCTGGGATCGCTACATGGCCGACCTGCGGGCGGTCGCCAATGTGCAGACACCGCTGGAGGTGCGCGGCACGCTCACGCGCCTGGCCGGCCTGGTGCTCGAAGCGGTGGGCCTGCGCGTGCCCGTGGGCTCGCAGTGCCTGATCGCCAACGGCCGGCGCGAGCCGGTGCTGGCCGAGGTGGTGGGCTTTGCCGGCGACCGCGCCTTCCTGATGCCGGCCGGCGACACCCGCGGCCTGGCCAGTGGTGCCAGCGTGACACCACTGGCCCCGTTCCGGCCGGTGCCCCGCATCGGCCTGCCCAACAAGGTGCCCTCGCCGGGTGACCGGGGACTGCTGCGGCTGCCGCTGGGTCCCGGGCTGCTGGGGCGTGTCGTCGATTCGCACGGCCACCCGCTGGACCACATGGGCCCGATCGCCCATGTGGACATCGAACCCATGAGCCAGGCGCCGCTGAACGCGATGGACCGCGACCCGGTGCGCGAATCGCTGGACACCGGCGTGCGCGCCATCAATGCGCTGCTCACCGTCGGCCGCGGCCAGCGGCTGGGCCTGTTCGCCGGCTCCGGCGTCGGCAAGTCGGTGCTGCTGGGCATGATGGCCCGCTACACCAAGGCCGACGTGATCGTGGTCGGCCTGATCGGCGAACGCGGCCGGGAAGTCAAGGAATTCATCGAGGACATCCTCGGCGAGGAAGGGCGCAAGCGCTCGGTCGTGGTCGCCGCGCCGGCCGACGCGCCGCCGCTGGTGCGCATGCAGGGCGCGGCGTATGCGACCGCGATTGCCGAGCGCTTCCGCGACGACGGCCTGCACGTGCTGCTGCTGATGGACTCGCTCACCCGCTACGCGATGGCGCAGCGCGAGATCGCGCTGGCGATCGGCGAGCCGCCGGCCACCAAGGGCTACCCGCCGTCCTGCTTCGCCAAGCTGCCGATGCTGGTCGAGCGCAGCGGCAACGGCCTCAACGGCCGCGGCTCGATCACGGCGTTCTACACCGTGCTCTCCGAGGGCGATGACCAGCAGGACCCGATCGCCGACGCGGCGCGCGCCATCCTGGACGGCCACATCGTGCTCTCGCGCGCGCTGGCCGAGTCGGGCCACTACCCGGCCATCGACGTCGAGGCCTCGGCCTCGCGGGTCATGCACAACGTCGCCTCGCCGCAGCACATCGAACTGGCGCGCAAGTTCCGCAACTACTACTCGCGCTACATGAAGAGCCGCGACCTGATCCAGTTGGGCGCCTATGCCGCCGGCAGCGACCCGGAGACCGACCGCGCGATCGTGCTCTACCCGGCCCTGCAGCGCTTCCTGATGCAGGACATGCGCGAGGCCGCGACGCTCAAGGACAGCCTGCAGCAACTGGCCATCGCGCTGCAGGAAGACAAGCCCGCCGGACGCGAGGGCCTGAACGCCCAGCGCGGCGCGCGCCAGCACCAGAACCCGTATGAAGGAACCCGCGCATGAGCAAGATGCAGACCCTGAACAAGGTGGTGGACCTGGCGACCCGTCGGCGTGACGACGCGCTGACCGCGCTCGGCCAGGCCCAGCGCGAACTGCAGTCCGCCCAGGACCAGATGAACCAGTTGCGCAGCTATGCGGAAGAGGCGCTGCAGCGCTGGGCCTCCCGCAGCACCAGCGGCGGTGTCGACGCCAACCTGCTGCACCACCATCGCCAGTTCATGGAAAAGATCACCCACGCGATCGAGTTCCAGAAGACCGTCCAGCGCAGCCGCGAGGAACTGGTCGACAAGGCCCAGGCCCAGGTCTACGCCGCCGAACGCGACGTGGCCGGCCTGCGCAAGTACGCCGAGCGGCAACAGCAGCAGATCGAGCACCGCGCGATGCGCCTGGAGCAGAAGGCGACCGACGAGATGGCGCTCAACGTGCACCTGCGCCAGAGCCTCAACCACGCCCACGGACTGCGCTCATGAGCACCACGCCCGCATCCTCCCAGCCGTCGTCCCACGCCACCGGTGCCGGCCACGGCACGCAGGCCAGCGCACGCGCGGGTGCCCAAGGGCACCGCAAGCCCGGCCACGCCGAGACCGGGACCGACATGTTCTCCAGCCTGATGCTGCTGCTGAGCGCGGGCACCGATGTCCCCGGCCTGGCGCTCGGGGCGGCCACCGACGGCAGCGACAGCACCGCGACACTGGCCGCCACCGCATCGACCGATGGGGCCACGCCCGCCGTCACCGAGGGCGGCAGCGCCACGCTGGCGGCCATGCTGCAATGGGCCGGCCGTCCCCAGACCGACCCGGCGAACCGGGCACCCGGCAAAGGGGGCGAAGACCGTCTGGCCGCTGCCGCCGCGTCGAACGCCCAGGGCGTCGGCACGGCGAGCGCCGCCGATGCGGCCAACCCGCTGCTGCAAGGCATGAAGCGGCTGGACCGGCCCGAGGCGCTCGACGCCCAGACCCTTGCCACACTCGCCACGCCCGCCGAGGGCGCGGCCCTGGAACCGACAACGACCACGCCCGCTCCCGAGGGCGCGGGACCGGACGTCCTGGCCGCCGCCGACACCCCGTCCGCGACACCGGCGCCCGCGAACGCGCTGCGCGCTGCCGGCAACGGCGCCGTCAGGGGCCACGCCGCCCCCGCCGGAACCCAGGCGCTGCAGCAGGCCCACCATGCCCAGCAGCCCTCCGCACAGACCCAGGTCTCGCAGACCCAGGCCCTCCAGGACCGCTCGGCGACCCGTGTCGAGGTCGGCCCGGCCATCGCCTTGCGCAGCACGGTGACGCTGGACGAGCGCTTCTCGGACACCGGCCCGCGCAGCGTCGACGGCGCGCGCGCTGACGCCCTCGCCGTCCTGCTGCCGGCCGCCCAGGGTGGCGGCGCGGGCCCCGGCGGCCAGCCCGGTCAGGGCGGTGAGCCCTCGGCGGGCGGCCATGAACCGGCTGCCGACAGCCACGGCCCCGACGCATCGCCGGACGACGGCGCGCGCTGGGCCGACGACCTGCAGTCCGCCGCCGACGAGCGCATGGAGGCCTTTGCCTCGCCGGCCAGCCTGCGCCACGCCAGCCTGCGCGTGGGCGAATCCGAGAAAGATGCCATCGACATCCAGTTGTCGCTGACCGGTCAGGAACTGGATCTGGGTTTCCGCACCGACAACGCCGATGTGCGTGCGGCGCTGGCGCAACACGCCGACAGCGATCTGCCGGAGCTGTTGCGCCGCGGAGGCCTGCAGCTCGGTGACGTCAACGTCAGCGCGCAAAACGGCGAACGCGGCGACGACAGCCCCGCCCGCCAGCCGGGCCGTGAACTGCCGGCCGTGGCCCGCGCCGGCAGCGCCGCCCGGGGTGGCGATGTCGCCGCACCCGCCGCGCCGACGACGCCCCGGCCGCCGAGGCGCGACGGCAATCGCCCGCTGGACCTGTTCGTCTGAGAACGCCGGACCGGCGTCACGACGTCCGCGAATAGCCGGCTTTTACCGCGCTATTCAGGGCTACGCCCCAAGGGGCGGACTCCAATAATTCCTCCACAGGCCACCGTTTCGGACGGTGTGCATCGCCCCACCCGGGGCGCCTTTCCGGAGGATTTCCATGTCTGCTGCTGCTGCCGCTGCCACCGCCGATGCCGACGCACCGGCCAAACCCAAGAGCAAGAAACTGCTGTTCATCATCATCGGCGTGGTGGTGCTCGCCCTCGTGGGCGGCGGCGCCGCCTTCTTCCTCATGAAGAAAAAGCACGCCGACGAAGAGGGCGGTGACGGCGAGGAAGCCACCACGTCCCACAAGGCCGAAGCCCACGCGGCCCCGGCCAAGCGCGACCCCAAGGTCCCGCCGACCTTCCTGCCGCTGGACAGCATGGTGGTCAACCTCGCCGACCCCGGCGGCAACCGCTTCGCCCAACTGGGCATCACGCTGCAACTGCCCGATGCCCACACCGCCGATGAGATCAAGACCTACATGCCCAGCATCCGCAACGGCATCCTGATCCTGATCTCGCAGCGCACCGCCGAGCAGATGCTGCGCGCCGACGGCAAGGAAGCGCTGACCCAGGACATCGTCGCCGAGATCTCCAACGTGATGGGCTACGAGTACGAACCGCCCGAGGCCGCCGACGAGGGCGGCGAGGGCAAGTCCAAGAAGAAGAAAAAGCGCGCGGTCTACAACCCGATCGAGGGCGTGCTCTTCTCCAGCTTCATCGTGCAGTAACCCACAGACGGCAAGCACCATGTCCGAAGCCTTTCTCTCCCAGGAAGAAGTCGACGCGCTGCTCGAAGGCGTGACCGGCGAGAGCCAGACCGTCCAGAAGGACGAACCGGCCACCGAGGGTGTGCGCGGCTACAACCTCTCGAACCAGGAACGCATCGTGCGTGGGCGCATGCCCACGATGGAGATCGTCAACGAACGCTTCTCCCGCAACCTGCGCATGGGCCTGTTCAACTTCATCCGCAAGAGCCCGGAGATCACGGTCGGACCGGTCAAGGCGCAGAAGTACAGCGCCTTCCTGCGCGAGCTGGTGGTGCCGACCAACTTCAACATCATGGCCGTGCGCCCGCTGCGCGGCAACGGCCTGGTGGTGTGCGAACCGACGCTGCTGTTCGGCGTGATCGACAGCCTGTTCGGCGGCAACGGCAAGTTCAAGACCCGCATCGAGGGCCGCGATTTCTCGCCGACGGAACAGCGCGTGATCGCGCGCCTGGTCGAGGTCGTGGCCGAGGAATACAAGAAGGCGTGGGCGGGCGTCTACCCGCTGGAGCTGGTCTACCAGCGCTCGGAGATGCAGCCCCAGTTCGCCACCATCGCGACCGCCAGCGAGATCGTCGTCACCACCAGCTTCACCCTGGAGATCGGCGACCTCACCGGTTCGCTGCACGTGTGCATTCCCTACGCGACCCTGGAGCCGATCCGCGACGTCCTGTACTCGACGGTGCAGGGCGACGCCATGGAACTGGACCGCCGCTGGGTGCGCCTGCTCTCGCACGAGATCCAGGCCGCCGAGCTGCAACTCGTGGCCGAACTGGCCCGCACCGACGCCACCATCGAGCAGTTGCTGGCGATGCAGATCGGTGACTTCCTCGAACTCGAACGCGCGCCCACCATCCAGGCCAAGGTCGAGGGCGTTCCGCTGTTCGAGTGCCAGTACGGCACACACAAAGGCAAGTACGCGCTGCGCATCGACCGAAAGCTGCGCGGCGCAGAGATGAGCTGGCTTGGAGATTCCTATGCCCACTGACACCACCGACACCATGAACCAGGACAGCATCGCCGACGACTGGGCGCAGGCCCTGGAAGAGCAGGCCGCCTCCGGCAGCGCCGACGCGGCACCGGCCTTCGACGCCCCCAACGCCCCGAGCACCGCGACCAACGGCGGCGGCGCCGGTGGCGGCGCCAACTCGATGCAGGACATCCAGATGGTGCTGGACATCCCGGTCCAGCTCTCGGTCGAGCTCGGCCGCGTCAAGGTGCCGATCAAGTACATCCTGCAGCTCGCGCAGGGCTCGGTGGTCGAGCTCGACGCGCTGGCCGGCGAACCGATGGACGTGCTGGTCAACGGCTACCTGATCGCCCAGGGCGAGGTGGTCGTGGTCAACGACAAGTTCGGCATCCGCCTGACCGACATCGTCACCCCGTCCGAGCGCATGCGCCGCGTCTCCAAGAGCTGAAGGCCGTCCCATGCTGCTCAACGCCGCCCCGGCCATCGCGCTGCTGCTCCTCATGGTGGGCGCCGCGTGGCTGCTGCAACGCTACCGCCGCCACCTGCCCGGGGTCGCGCACCGCACCGGCCCCGCCCTGCAGGTGCTCGGCGCGGTCGCGCTCGGTCCGCAGCAGCGCGTCGTCACCGTCCAGGTCGGACAGGGCGATCAGGCGGTCTGCCTGGTCCTGGGCGTCGCGCCCGGCAGCGTCAACGCGCTGCACCAGATGCCGCTGCCCCCCGAGGCGCCCGCGAGCGCCAGCCCGACACCAGCGGGCGGTTTCGCCGCGCGTCTGGCCCAACTCCGGAAGGGCAGTGATGCGACGCCCTGACCCCTCCCGCCTGCTGGCCCTGGCCACGCTCGCACTGCTGGCCAGCACGCCCGCCCTCGCGCAACAGGCGGCCGGTGCCAGCCTGCCCATCGTGGTCGGACAGGGCGCCGGCGGCACCAGCTACTCGGTGCCGATCCAGACCCTGCTGTTCTTCACCGCGCTGAGCTTCCTGCCGGCGGTGCTGCTGCTGATGACGGGCTTCACCCGCATCGTGATCGTGCTCTCGCTGCTGCGCCAGGCCCTGGGCACGCAGTCCGCGCCGCCCAATCAGGTCATCATCGGCCTGTCGCTGTTCCTCACGCTGTTCGTGATGGGACCGACGCTGGACAAGGTCTACACCGAGGCCTACGAGCCCTACACCACCAACAAGATTCCGTTCGACCAGGCGCTGGACCGCGCACAGGCACCGATGCGCGAATTCATGCTCAAGCAGACCCGCCAGGGCGACTTCGAGCTGTTCGCCAAGCTCGCGAAGCTGCCGCCCGACGTCAAGGCCGAGACCGCGCCGTTCCGCGTCATCGTGCCCGCCTTCGTCACCAGCGAACTCAAGACCGCGTTCCAGATCGGCTTCATGATCTTCATCCCCTTCCTGGTGATCGACATGGTGGTCGCCAGCGTGCTGATGTCGCTGGGAATGATGATGCTCTCGCCGGTGCTGGTCGCCCTGCCCTTCAAGCTCATGCTGTTCGTGCTGGCCGATGGCTGGAACCTGCTGCTGGGCTCGCTCGCCGCTTCCTTTGCGACCTAGACAGGACCCAGCCATGGACCCCCAAGCCGCCCTCACGATGGGCCAGAACGCCCTCTTCATGGTCCTGATCGTGGCCGCGCCCGTGCTGGGCGCGGTGCTGGTCGTGGGCCTGCTGGTCAGCCTCTTCCAGGCCATCACCCAGATTCACGAGGCCACCCTGTCCTTCGTGCCCAAACTGATCGCCGCCATTGCCGTGGTCGCGATCGCCGGCCCCTGGATGATGACCACCCTGGTCGAATTCATCCGCAGCACCCTGCTCGCGCTGCCGAACCACGCCATCTGAGCCTTCGCCCCGCGCCATGTTCACGTTCAGTGAAGCCGACATCATGGCGCTGGTCTCGCCGCTGTTCTGGCCCTTCCTGCGCATCCTCGCGGTCTTCTCCAGCGCCCCGATCTTCTCGGCCCGTTCGGTGCCGATGCGGACCCGGGTCGCGCTGGCCATGCTGGTCGCGATCGGGGCCCAGGCCGCGTTGTCCGGCCAGCCGGTCATCGGGCTGACCGATCCGCGCGCCATGGGCCTGGTGCTGCAGCAGGTGGTGATCGGCGTCGCCATCGGCCTGGCCGTGCGCATCGTGTTCGCCGCCGTCGAACTGGCCGGCGAAGTGATCGGCCTGCAGATGGGCCTGAACTACGCGGGATTCTTCGATCCGTCGACGAACCAGTCGACCAGCGCGGTCGGCCGCTTCTTCGGCAACATGACCATGCTGCTGTTCGTGATCCTGGGCGGACACCTGGTCGTGCTGCAGGCGGTGGTCGCCAGCTTCGACACCTTCCCGCTGGGCACGGGCGCCTTCGAGGCGGTCGCAAAGATGCGGCTGCACGAGCTCGGCGCGGTCGTGTTCCGCTACGGCCTGTGGATCGCGCTGCCGATGGTCGGCATGCTGCTGTTCGTCAACATCGTGCTGGGCGTGATCTCGCGCGTCGCGCCCCAGATCAACGCCTTTGCCATCGGCTTCCCGATCACCCTGACCACCGGTCTGCTGGGCATCGCGGTGACGCTGCCGATGCTCGAAGGCCCGGTGGTGGCGCTGCTCAAGCTAGCCACCGGCATATTCATCGGCGGCTGAAACCGCCCGCCGACGACGGTGACCCCGCGGTCAGACCAGGCTGTTGCGGATCGCGTACACCGTCAACTCCGCGTTGTTGGACAGGTGCAGCTTCTCCAGCACCCGCGCGCGGTAGACGCTCACGGTCTTGGGACTGAGCATGAGTTCGTCGGCGATTTCCGAGAGCTTCTTGCCCGAGGCGATCTTCTGCAGGGTCTGCAGCTCCCGCTCCGACAGGCTGGCGTGCAGCTCCTCGGTTTCGGGGGCGTTCAGGTTGTCGACCAGCATCTGCGCCACGTCGGGCGTCACGTACTTGCGGCCCTGGTTCACCGTGCGGATCGCCGCGATCATCTCGGCCGGCTCGCCCGCCTTGTTCAGGTAGCCGCGCGCGCCGGCCCGCAGGCAGCGGATCGCGTACTGGTCTTCCGGGTACATGGAGACGACCAGCGTCTTGACGGGTGACCCCTCCTCGCGCAGCGCGGCCAGCACCTCCAGCCCGCCGCGGCCCGGCATGTTCAGGTCCAGCACCAGCACATCGCACTCGGTCTTGCGCATCTGCTCGCGCAGCTCGGGGTAGCTGCCGGCCTCGCCGACCACCTGGATGTCGACCGCTTCGGAAATCGTGTCGCGGATGCCGCGCCTGACGACCGCGTGGTCGTCGCAGAGGATGACTTTGATCATTGTTGTGAATCCCTGGTCCTGTCGTTGTTGTGGTGGTTCGCGCCTTCGGTCTCGGGTTCGGTCGCGGTCACGCCGTCCAGCGGCACCGACAGGATCACCGAGGTGCCCCGGGCCGACGAGCTGATGTCGAGCCAGCCGCCGACCTTGGCCGCGCGCTCCTGCAGGCCCAGCAGGCCGAAGGACTTGGCCTTGCGCAAGGCCTCGGCGCTCAGTCCCTGTCCGTTGTCGCTGACCTCCAGCGTGAGCACCCCTTCGCGGTCGCTCAGGTCGATATCGACCTGGGTCGCCTGGGGCGCGTGCTTGGAAACATTGGTCAGCGCCTCCTGGGCGCAGCGGTAGGCCACCAGTTGCACCGGGCGCGGCACGTCGATCTGATCGGCCGAGCGGCGCACGCTGACGCGCACGCCGGTGCGCTTCTCGAACCCGCCGCCCAGCCACTGGACCGCCGCGACCAGGCCCTGGTCGAGGATGGGCGGGCGCAGGTTCATCATGATGCGCTGGCTCGCACCCAGCGCGTGCTGCAGCATCTCCAGCGCGGTGTCCATGTGCTGGCGCACGTCCGGGTCCAGTGCCGGCCGGCGCGCGATCCAGGCCAGATCGAGCTTGACGGCGGCCAGCGAGCCACCGATGTCGTCGTGGATTTCGCGCGCGATGTCGGCCCGCTCCTGTTCGATGCTGGTCTGCAGGTGTTCGGCGAGTTCGGCCAGCCGGCGCCGGGACTCGGCCAGGTCGGCGTCGGCCCGGGCCTTGGCACGGCGGGTTTCGCTGACCTCGATGGCCCGCTCGATCACGTGGGCCACGCGGCTGATGTTGTCCTTGAGCACGTAGTCGCTGACGCCGCGGTGGATCGCCTCGACCGCCGCCGCCTCGCCGATGGCGCCCGAGAGGATCACGAACGGCAGGTCCACCCGAAGCTCGACCATGCGGTCCCAGGCGTCCAGGCCGGAAAACCCCGGCAGGTGGTAATCGGCCAGCACGATGTCGTAGCGCCCGGAGGTCACCTCGCGTCCGAAATCGTCCAGCGTATCGACCAGCAGGATGTCGTGCTGCAGGCCGCTGCGCTGCAGGGCGAACTTCACAAGGGCGTGGTCAACGCGGGAATCCTCCAGATGAAGGATGCGCACCGGACGGTTCAGGGGGTTTTCGGGCATGCCGCTCGCCAGGTGGGATTTCGTGTGTCCAGGGGTTCCTGCGGTCCCGAATTGGCGCTGAATTCGGGCGGTTATCTGCCGATACAGCTTGAAACAGACCGGGAAAATTGTACTGCCCTGAAGTCACAGAGCGGACCTGATTCCCCCACCCGAATGCCCCGAGTACCAAGGACTTACCGATGACGCCGCACTCACCGCCGTCCGTCTCCCTGCCCGTGAACCTCGTGGCCGACGTCCAGGACGCCCTGCTGATGGCCATGACCGACCTCAAGCGCCTGGAGGGGCTGCTGGACCACGCGACCGGCAACCTGCTGGAGCGCTTCTCCACCGCCAACCACGCGCTGGGCAACCTGGCCGCGAGCAAGGACACCGACGACCTGCTGAGCATCCGCCACAGCCTGCACCAGGCCGTGACCGAGCTGCAGTTCCACGACATGGCGACCCAGCTCATCGTGCACACCGGCAAGGTGCTGCAGGGCTGCGCCTGGAAACTGGCCGACGAATCCATGGAGCCTGAAGAAGGCGAACTGCCGGTCTGCGTCGACCCGACGCCCGACCGGCCCAGCCCGGTCACCCAGAACGAGATGGACGCCGGTTCCATCGACCTTTTCTAAAGCAGCCCACCCGTTTGCCGATATCGGTTCGAACCACGGAGAACCCTCATGCAATCCATTCTTGCCGTCGATGACTCGGCTTCCATGCGAAAAATGGTGTCATTCACCCTCACCGGCGCCGGGTTCCACGTCGTCGAGGCCGTGGACGGTCAGGACGCCTTCGACAAGGCCCAGGCCCATCACATCGACCTGGTGCTGACCGACCAGAACATGCCCCGGCTCGACGGCCTGGGGCTGACCAAGAAGCTGCGCGACCACCCCAAGTTCAAGACCACCCCGATCCTGATCCTGACCACCGAGTCCAGCGACCAGATGAAGCAGGCCGGCCGCGCCGCCGGCGCCACCGGCTGGCTGGTCAAGCCCTTCGATCCGGGCCGCCTGATCGAGGTCATCCAGAAAGTCATCCGCTGAAGCACACGGCTGGCGCCTGGCGCCAAGGAGTTCCCCATGGGTGAAACCACGCACGACAGCGGCACAGCCGGTGGCAACATCGACCTGAGCCAGTTCTATCAGATCTTCTTTGAGGAAGCCGGCGAAAACCTGGAGCAGATGGAGCAGATGCTGCTCGCGCTCGACCTGGAACACGCCGACGACGAAGAGCTCAACGCGATCTTCCGTTGCGCCCACTCGATCAAGGGTGGTGCCGCGACATTCGGTTTCGCCGACGTGGCGGAACTGACGCACCAGATGGAGTCGCTGCTGGACAAGCTGCGTCGCCATGAACTGCAGCCCACGCCGCCGATGGTCGACGTGCTGCTCGAATCGTCCGACGCGCTCAAGCTGCTGCTGGCACGCCACCAGGGCCAGGGCGTCGAGCCCCCGGCCACCGCCGACCTGGTCGGCCGCATCAGTGCGCTGGCCCACGGCGAAGGCGCTGCCGCGCCGGTGGTGAGCGCGCCGGTCGCACAGGCGCCTGCGGCACCCGCCGCCGCCGTCCAGGCACCGGTCGCCAAGCCCGCCGGCGAACGCCAGTTGGTGATCCGCATCGGCCCGATGGACCACGCCACGCAGGCGGATGGCATCGTCGAGCTGTTCCGCGACATCTCCGGCCTCGGCCGCATCGAGGCCATGCCCGAGGCCGACGACAAATTCCGCAGCTTCGCGGTGTTCACCCGCTCCAGCGACACCGAACTGCTCGATCTGTTCACCTTCCATGTGAGCAAGGAACAGATCACCATCACCGACGATGCCGCCCCGGCGGCCAGCGCCGCAGCGGCGCCCGCGCCCGCCCGCATCGCCGGCGAAGGCACGGACTTCGGCTTCTTCGACGACGCCCCGGGCAACCCGGCGGTCGCCGCCGCACCGGTGGCCGAGGTGGCACCGCCCGCACCGGAGCCCGTCGTGGCACCCGCCCCCGTGGCCGCCGCACCGGTCAAGGCCCCGGCGCCGAAAGCCGACGCGCGCGCGCCGGCCCAGGGCGGTCTCGAATCGAGCACCTTGCGCGTCTCCGTCAGCAAGGTCGATCAACTGATCAACCTGGTCGGCGAACTGGTGATCACCCAAGCCATGCTGGCGCAGAAGAGCCGCGAGCTCGACAGCGCGGCCAACCAGCAGTTGCTGGCCGGTCTGGTGGACCTGGACCGCAACACCCGCGATCTGCAGGAAGCGGTGATGTCGATCCGCATGATCCCGATGTCGGTGGTGTTCAACCGCTTCCCGCGCATGCTGCGCGACCTGGCGTCCAAGCTGGGCAAGAAGGTCGAGCTGATCACCCACGGGGAAGCCACCGAACTGGACAAGGGCCTGATCGAGAAGATCACCGACCCGCTGACCCACCTGATCCGCAACAGCTGCGACCATGGCCTGGAACTGCCCGAGGAGCGTCTGGCCAAGGGCAAGACCGAACACGGCACGATCACGCTCTCGGCCAGCCACCAGGGCGGCAGCATCCTGATCGAGGTGCGCGACGACGGCAAGGGACTCTCGCGCGAAAAGCTGCTGCGCAAGGCCCGCGAAAAGGGCATGGAAGCGTCCGATTCGATGACCGATGCCGAGGTCTGGAACCTGATCATGGCGCCGGGCTTCTCCACCGCCGAGGTGGTGACCGACGTCTCCGGCCGCGGTGTCGGCATGGACGTGGTCAAGAAGAACATCGCCTCGCTGGGCGGCACGGTCGAGATCGACTCGGCCGAGGGCTACGGCATGAGCGTCAAGGTGCGCCTGCCGCTGACGCTGGCGATCATGGACGGCATGAGCGTGCGCGTCAGCGACGAGGTCTACATCCTGCCGCTGTCCTCCGTCATCGAGTCCTTCCTGGTCAAGCCCAGCGACATCAACACCGTGGCGCAGGGTGCGCAACTGGTGAAGGTGCGCGATGAATACATGCCGGTCATCGAACTCGAAAAGGTGTTCGACGTGCCGCGCTTCGAGTTCAACGGCGGCAGCCCGATCATGGTCGTGGTCGAAGCCGACGGTTCGCGGGTCGCGCTGATGGTCGACGAACTGCTCGGCCAGCAGCAGGTCGTGATCAAGAACCTCGAATCCAACTACCGCAAGGTGTCTAACGTGTCCGGCGCCACCATCCTGGGCGACGGCAAGGTGGCGCTGATCCTCGACACCTCGGGCCTGGTGCGCCGTTCGCGCCACTGAAGCCGACGCGACTGGCGCAAGGAACACCGAGATGCTGCAGCAGACCCGCCCCTCCAGCCGTCCGACGGCGCCGACGCCGGAGCTGCCCACCTTCGAGGACGGGCCGCTGACACAGGGGCGCGAGTTCGTCTGGTCCGACGCCGACTTCTCGCGCATCAAGGCCCTGATCTACAAGAAGGCCGGCATCAGCCTGCACGACGGCAAGCACGCCATGGTCTACAGCCGCGTCTCGCGCCGCCTGCGCGAGACCGGCCACACCAGCTTCAAGAGCTACCTGGACTCGCTGGAACAGCACGACGGACCGGAGTGGCAGGAGTTCATCAACGCCCTGACCACCAACCTCACGTCCTTCTTCCGCGAGCAGCACCACTTCAGCGTGCTGGAGGAACTGCTCGGTGCCCAGCGCTCGCACGCCTGGCGCATCTGGTGCGCCGCCGCGTCGACCGGCGAGGAGCCGTACTCGATCGCCATGACCGCAGCGGAAACACTGGGCGCATCGGGCAGTTTCCAGATCGTCAACAGCGACATCGACACCAAGGTGCTGGCCACCGCGGCGCGTGGCGTCTACAAGGCCGACGGCGTCAAGGGTCTGAGCCATGAGCGCCTGCAGCGTCACTTCATGCGCGGCAAGGGCACCAATGCAGGGCTGATGCGGGTCAAGCCCGATCTGCAGAAGCACATGGAATTCATGACGGTGAACCTGATCCACGAGCTGCCGTTCCGTGAACAGTTCGACATCGTCTTCTGCCGCAACGTCATGATCTATTTCGATGCGGCCACCCAGCGCCAGGTCCTCGAACGCATCCACCGGGTGATGAAGCCCGGCGGCACGCTGTTCGTCGGCCATGCCGAAAACTTCAGCGACGCGCGCAGCCTGTTCGTCCTGCGCGGAAAGACCGTCTATGAGCGCATTTGAGTCCGCCCTCCCGGCCAGCCGGCCGCGCGCGGCCGTGCCGCCGCCGTCGTCCGTCTCCGCACGCCCGGTGGCGTCGGGGCGCAACAGCCACCTTGATGCGCTCAAGGGCCGGCCGTCCCGACCCGGCGAGGCCTCGTTCTTCTACCGCGACCACCATTTCAACGTCGACACCGTCAAGGTGCTGCCCGGCGAGTACTACGTGACGGGCGACGACATGATGATCATGACGGTGCTCGGGTCGTGCATCGCCGCCTGCATCTGGGACCCTCGGGTCAAGGTCGGCGGCATGAACCACTTCATGCTGCCCGAAGGCGCGGGTGACACCTCGGGCCGCTACGGTTCCTACGCGATGGAACTGCTGATCAACGAGATGATCAAGCTGGGCGCGCGCCGCGAATCGATGCAGGCCAAGGTGTTCGGCGGTGGCCAGGTGATGCACAGCTTCACCACCATGAACGTCGGCGAACGCAACACCGCTTTCGTGCTGGATTACCTGCAGACCGAACGCATCGCCGTCATCTCCAAGGACGTGCTGGACATCCATCCGCGCAAGGTCTGCTACTTCCCGGCCAGCGGCAAGGCCATGGTCAAGCGCCTGGCGCATTCGCACCCCGAGACACTGGAAACACAGGAAGTCCGCGGCAACGCCGTCGTGGTGGCCAAGGCCACCGCAGGCGGCTCGGTGGACCTCTTCTGAGGGAGAACACAAATGGCCAAGATTCGCGTGGTGGTGGTGGACGATTCGGCGCTGGTGCGCAGCCTGCTGACCGAAATCATCAACCGGCAACCGGACATGCAGTGCGTCGGCGCGGCCGCCGACCCGCTGGTGGCGCGCGAGATGATCCGCGAACTCAATCCCGACGTCATCACGCTGGACGTGGAGATGCCGCGCATGGACGGGCTGGAGTTCCTCTCGCGCCTGATGCGCCTGCGACCGATGCCGGTCGTGATGGTCTCCACGCTGACCGAGCAAGGCGCCGACATCACCCTGCGCGCCCTGGAAATGGGCGCCATCGACTACGTCGCCAAACCCCGCATCGGCATCACCAGCGGCCTCAACGAGCTGGCCGGCGACATCGTCGAGAAGGTCCGGATCGCCGCCGCCGCACACGTCAAGCGCCTGTCGGCCGCACCCGCCGCCCCGGCACAGCCGGTGGCCCATGGCGCGCCGCCGGCCGAGCCGCCGCGTGCCCCCCTGCCCCGGCTGTCGACGGAAAAGATCATCTGCATCGGCGCCTCCACCGGCGGCACCGAGGCGATTCGCGAGGTGCTGGTGCCGATGCCGGCCGACTCACCCGCCATCGTCATCACGCAGCACATGCCGCCGGGCTTCACCACCAGCTTTGCGGCGCGACTGAACTCGCTGTGCAAGATCCGCGTCGAGGAAGCCCGCGACGGGCAGCGCATCCTGCCCGGCCACGCCTACATCGCCCCCGGCGGGCGACACCTCCGGATCGACCGCAGCGGCTCGAACTACGTCGCCGTGGTCGAGGACACCGAGCCGGTCAACCGGCACAAGCCCTCGGTGGAAGTGCTCTTTCGCTCGGCGGCGCGGGTGCTCGGTCCGAACGCGCTGGGCATCATGCTCACCGGCATGGGGGGCGACGGCGCCCAGGCCATGCGCGAGATGAAGGACGCCGGCAGCTACAACTACGTGCAGGACGAAGCCAGTTGTGTGGTCTTCGGCATGCCCCGCATGGCCATCCAGGCCGGCGCCGCCCACGAAGTGCTTCCGCTCTCCCAGATTGCCCCGGCGGTGCTTGCCCGCCTGGCCAGCAATCCGGCCCTGGTGCGCCACCGCATCTGAGGCTATTCAAAAAAAAGCAAGCGACCCACAACCATCACGGAGTCCTGTCCCATGAACCCACGTCGTCGTTTCACCGCCAGCGCCCTGTTGTGTGCCCTTGCCGTCTCCGGCAGCGCACTGGCGCTGGACGCCCCCAAGGAGCGCCCCATCCTGGCTGTCAGCGGCAAGATCGCCGAAAAGAACGCGGGCGATGTCGCCCGCTTCGACATGAAGATGATCGAGGCCCTGCCCCAGCACAGCTTCACCACCACCACCCCCTGGTTCGACAAGCCGGTGAAGTTCACCGGCCCGCTGCTCGCGGACGTGCTCGCTGCCGTCAAGGCCAGCGGCACCAGCGTCTCCGCGGTCGCCATCAACGACTACAAGATCACCATTCCCGCAGGCGATGCGACCAAGTACAAGGTCATCGTCGCCCGGCTGATCGACGACAAGCCGATCCCCGTGCGTGAAAAGGGTCCGCTGTTCGTGGTCTATCCGTTCGACAGCAGCGCGGAACTGCGAACCTCCACCTACTATGAGCGCTCCATCTGGCAGCTCAAGGCACTCGACATCCAATGAAAACCGAACAATTGCCGAATCTCGCCCGCTGGCAAGGTCGGCAATGGGCCATCGTCATCACCCTTCTGCTGGCCATCACGCTGACGCCGCTGGTCTGGATCCAGTGGCGTCAGTACCGCATGCTGGAAGAAGCGTCGAAGAACCAGGTCGACTCCATCATGTGGCAGGCCTACCAGCTCGAACGCGAGCTGGGCCGCCTGGAACACGCCGT